>WYER01000005.1 GCA_009903795.1 Nitrososphaerota archaeon
CCTTCTTTCTTCTTTTTGCTTAGCTTGAAGAAAGATTTCCATGCGGAAGCGTTCTTTCGCGTTACTTGCTGAACGTTTGCCCCGCGCAATACAGCTTTATATTTCTCATAAACGATTTTTTCTGTTTTATTAAAATCTACAGGCTCGTGCCTTTTGTACTGCTCAAGCCTCAACTTATTAACTTCGTTTCAGCAATCAACGAATGCCTTTCCGAGAGCCTTTAATTTAGCTTTTGTTTCTTTCCCAACAATGATGAGTACTGTGTTCGATCGACGCAAGCTTTTGTTATTTTATGCTAATTAAGATTATAAATACTTAAGCCTTTTTCATGAGAAACACGTTAGCAAAGTATTTCAGCATCCCCACCTCTAGAAGAGGCGAGGCTTTCGTTCATTTTGTAATGCCAAAAATAAGGTAAATGAGCGAGAGCAAGGGCAATATTTTTATTAGAGCGTTAAAAAGCAACGTCAGCAAGAGTATTATTCCCGATGCTATAAGCAACATTCCTTCAGCTTTAAGCTTGTATTTTTCTTCCTGAGCAAGTTTAAACCCGCAGTTTAAGCAGTATTTTGCTTCCATGGGATTATCATAACCGCATTTCGGATACTTTGTCATTGATCTTGTTTTTTCTTTTTGAGGATTAAAAGCCTTTTGAAAACAGTTCTTAACCATTTACTTATGTAAGGTGATAAAGCCTGTAGCACAACTCCGATTAGTATCATAAAATATGCAATTTCTGAGAGTTCGTTAGAAATGTCACTCATACCATAGTTGAAATATACAGCGGCGGTAAGAAGAAGCACGATAAAGGCAAGAACAAACGGGGATCCGGGATTTTCTATCAGGAACCCGGATATCTGTCCTGAATGTAGCTTTATCTTTGGAAATATAATAACTGACACTATCAGGATTATGTCGATAATCATGACATATAACTCAAGAGGCTGCATCAAAAAATCATATATACCCCAGTTTATTAAATTTCCTAAATGGAAAAGCCCAAGAAGATCATGTACTTAATGATCTTCTTTTATACAGTTGGCTGGTCAATCATATCGCTCTTAAGATATTATTCTTTTAACGCTAGGTATTTTGACCTTGGGGTTTCAATGGGCTACATAACTTATTCGGTAGAAGGGCTTACTTTATCTAAGTTTGTTCAGATATTCGCCTTAAAGCCAATAGTCTATCTTTTAGTTCCCATAGCATACGCGTTCAGCTTTCAAGGGCTTCTGGTTTTTCAGTCATTCTTCTTGGCTTTAGGCGCTTACCCCGTATTTATGATATCGCTTGAGAAGCTAAAGAACGGCACCTTAGCGGCGCTGCTTTCGGCTTCTTACCTTCTTTATTTTCCTCTGGCTGGACTTAACTGGTTTGATTTTCACTATCAAGCTCTTTTCCCGACTCTCTTCCTTTTAGGCTACTGGTTTTACATTAAGGGGAAACAAAGCCTTTCTTTAACATTTATGGCTCTTTCAGGAATGGTCCATTATCCGTATACAGTGTTTCCTCTTCTTTTTGCTTTAATGCTAGCCCTTGGCAAAGATAGAAAGAAGGACCTCAAAATATGGTTACCCTTGCTCATCATTACAGTTACAATTTTTCTTATAAACATACATTTGTACGGAATTTACGGAGCGAGTTTTGGTACTGTTTATGCACCGTTAAGCAAACCTTCGTATTTTGCCGTTTACATAACAATAATTCTTATCCTTTTACCGCTTGCATTTGTCCCCATTTTCTCAAAATGGATATTTTTCATGACCCCATTTCTTGCGCTCATATTTCTTGTAAAATACTGGGGTTATGTTTATCCAAACATTTTTAAACTCCAGTACGGCGCGCTGTTTATTCCTTTTGTTTTTCTGGGAGTCATAGAAGGGGTAGAATGGCTGGAAAAAAGGAGCGTTATGGACAGAAAAAGGGCTGTAGGTCTCGTTTTTGTCTCAGTTGTAATGTTCGCGGCCATATACCAGCCTTATTCGCCTTTAAATAAGTACACTTCCGTTAATTATAATATAAATCAGATATTTAACGTAAACTTGACAGAGTACGATCAGCTTATGAAGATCCTGTCGCTTATACCGAGAGGTTCTACTGTACTCGTGTCAGGAAACGACCCTGAAGCGTTTTATCCGTATTACGGCCTTATCCCTTATGACAACAGCATAACTAACCCTGAACTAGTTTATAACGGCACAATAAAGTATATAGTTGCTGGGCCTTATGGCCTGCAATATACGGCTGTTCCTCCAAAGCCAATGGTTCCCATGGACCAGCTAGTAGAAAACGCAAGCAAAAAGGGCTTTGGGATTTATGCAGAAGCTTATGGAATAATGCTTTTAAAATATAATTATACAGGCCCGTTAAAATATTATTACCCTTTAAAAGAATACTTCCCTTCATCGGGTTTTGTTCCAACAGCCCCTTGGTTCATGAAAGATGGCATGATAGTGGCAACCAACGCGCATATGCAACTATGGTTTGGGCCGGAGCTAATATTACCTCCTGGAAAATACATTATGACAGTCTTTTTAAAGAGCACGTCCAATTCTTCATCAAACTGGCTTAGCGTTGCAGTATACGCTGATGATCAGACCCAGCTGATTACTGTTTACTATATAAACGGTGCATCTTTAAAACCTGGTTGGAACGCAGTAAACATAAGCTTCACGGTTCCTAGGGTTTATGCAAACGCAGAAGTTATAGGCTATGCATATAAATGGCAGGGAACGCTTTACGTAAAGGGCATCTATATTAATCAGACCTCTTATACGGTTTAAACCTAATTTTGTCAACTAAGTTTTACTAAAGCTTAAGAACATTGCGTTCATATTACTTATAAATTAGGTTTTATGTTAAATCAGTGATGAAGGCAAAATTACTAGTGTTAATTATAGCACTTCTAGGAATGATTGTGCCAGGAGTACCAATGATTACTGCAACAACTCCGGTTCATGCGGCAACTAACAACCTAGTTATTGGGTACTACAACGAAATGACTACGGTGGCTGCAAAGTATAACGTATCAGTATACCTAAATAACCCCGTTGTTGTTAATCAAGACGGTAAACCTATATCTGGAACCAACTATTTTGTGATAAACTTCTCTCAGATAACAATTCAGGCAGGAGAAGTAACAATGTACCTATCAACAAACGGTTATGCTCAGATATCTAGCAGCGATGTGCCACTGTATTCACTTCCAACAAGCTTGATCAACTCTTCAAAACCGAGCAATGTTACAGTAACTGCTTCTAACGGACAAAAACTTACCTTAACAGTAGGTGAAAAGGCTATCATAGGCGCCATACCTTTAGTTGCGGTACCGCAGGGCTTGTACTACGTAAAAGCTTACTTTGGGCCAACAGCACCAGTTGCAACATCTATCGCGGAAGTAATCGTGTTGCCGAAAATATCAATATCGCCGCCCAGCGGTCCAGCTGGGCAGACAGTAACTGTCAACGGTTATGCTTTCTCATCATCGGGCACAGTAAACCTGACAATAAGCTACAACTCTTACAAAATATCTTCTGTTAACATTACAGCATCCTCAGTCGGTACTTTCACTTACACATTTACAGCTCCAGAACTAAAGCTTGAGACACCCATGTCTAATTATAATGCATCGATAAGTAGTTTACCAAATGGAAGTGTAACAGTAACCGCCCTTGACTATATGTCTGGCTACAGCAATAGCCAAACATATACAGAGATCGGAAGAGCTTTCTATCAGATAATCGAATATAACCCAACCACAGCGAGCTGGGAAACAATAATACCAACAACAAGCGGCAAGGTAGCGCTTAACGGAACAGTTACTAATGTAGCATTCTATGAAACTGAGCCCATGATAATTTCAGGAATATACTTTGTACCAAATTCACAGGTTACTTTGACTTTTGGAAGCATAACCTTAGGCACTTTCACGACAAACGCTTCTGGATTCTTTAACGCAACTGTCACAGTTCCAGTCGTAGGAAGGGGAACATACAGCGTTAGTGCTTCAGACCCATTAGCGCATATTTACTTTAACGGAACGCCCGTTACTGAAGTTGTCGTGTCACCAACAAAGTTTACTACAGGAAGCACTGTGACTGTTAGCGGTTATGCGTTTGATGCAAACGCATATGCCAATATTACATGGGTAGGATTATTCATCAACTCTACTGGAGCATACGGAGAAAGCTATTTAGCAGTTAACGTACCTGTTGGCAGCAACGGAGTTTTCAGCGCAAGCGTGAGCATACCCATGCCAACTTTTGGCGGAATACACTACATTTACGTTAACGACACAAAGGGAGCATACGCTTTTGCCAATGTAACAGTTGTTCCTTCGATAAGCTTGTCACCATCGACAGCATCGCTCGGTTCACAGGTCAAAGTTAGCCTAAACGGGCTTGATGTAGGAAGTGCAGAAGGTAATATGGCAGGGTTCACAAGTGACTACTTTGGTGCGGCAAGTGAATCATATGAGTTAGCTTACGACAACATACCTACATACATAACAAATGTGTATGGTAATAAGTATGGTGCGGCTAGTGCTTCAATAACTGCGGCTGGTTATCCAATGTTACACGCTGTACAGCTTGTAGGAAACGGTTTGATAGCTACAGCATGGTTAAACGTAACGGGAACTACTAACACAGAGGCCGGCACTGTCGCAGCGATAAAATCGCTAAACACATCAATATCAAGCCTCTCAAATACGATTTCATCTGACTACAGCTCTCTCAGCTCAATGTTATCAAGCATTAACGCATCAGTTGCAGGAATTAGCAACTCAATATCAAGCCTCTCTGGAACCTTGACAACACAGTACAGTTCTATAATGTCATCCCTTACTAGCATAAGCACTTTGATAAGTGACCTTAAGTCAACGATTTCATCTGACTACAGCTCTCTCAGCTCAGCTATAAGTAGCTTGAGCTCATCAGTGTCAACGATCAGTTCATCATCGTCTTCAATAAGTTCATCAGTAACTTCGATAGGAACTAGCGTTTCGTCTCTACAGTCAGCTGTTAGCTCTCTTCAGTCTACTGTAAGCTCTTTATCAACATACCTGTTAGTTGTTGCAGTGCTAGCGATCATCATAATAGTACTAGAACTGGTACTTTTGGTAAGGAAAAAGTAAAGTTCTTTAAGTATTTTAAAATTTATTTTTTTATTTTTCTTTGTTATAAGATTTTTAATATTTAATCTAATAAGATGACCCTTTGTAAACATTTATATCTTACATTGTACATAATAAAAATTTAATGAACTATAAAGTTTTTTTGGTAATACTTGTAGCAACGCTGCCCTTTGTGGAATTTGTAACGCCATCTTTCGCATCTACCAATCAGCCGATGCCTTCTACGGTTGCAGCCCTCCCTGGTTACAAAAACGTCGGAAGTCTTCCGCCAGACTATCCCTTATTAGTTACAGTTTACATACCTCTTAGGAACACGGGGCTCCTCTATTCTATGGTTCAGCAGGTTTCTAATCCTTCCTCTTTACAATACGAGCATTTCCTTACATATTCTCAGATTCAGAAGCTCTTCCTGCCTGTGGGCCAATATAATCAAGTTGTTAGTTACCTTAAGGACAAAGGTTTTAAGATCTTACTTACTGCTATGGATTCAGCTATCTTGATACAAGGGACCGTCCAACAAGTAAAGCAGTACCTAGGCCTTTCAACAGCGCTCTATTCAAACGGCACGTACAGCTATTATACTCTGGTAGGAAACCCGAACATAAATGCTTTTGTATACGCATCTAACGTTACAGGACTTATCCTGAGACATCCTGACACTCTTGTAACTGAAAAGGACTTTCAGGGGCTGATGCGGACGATGCAGCCTAACATGACCTTCCCAATAACTGGCATTTCAGCCAAGGAACTTTGGAATGCGTACAACGTAACAAGTTTGCTCAAATCTGGGGTAAACGGAACAGGCTATACAATAGGCATTCTTGACTGGTACGGTGATCCGTACATAACTCAAGTGCTTCAGGTTTACGACAAAGAGTTTGGTTTTCCAAACCCATCTAGCTTTAACGTAGTTCCTATAGGGCCTTACGACCCAAACCTAGGAGTTTTAACGGGATGGGACGGTGAAATTTCTGGCGACGTTGAGCTTTCGCATTCCATGGCCCCAGGAGCAAACATAACTCTCTACATAGGAAACGGAGCGCTTCCTGTATCCTTCCCTATAGCCTTCATCGACCAGCAGCATGCAGTTCAGACTGTTTCCCAAAGCTGGAGCATTTATGAGTGGTACTACTCGGTTCTTGGGCCAGCCTTCTACACTGCAAACCTCCAGCTTGCGGATTACTACTACGCTTTGGGCTCTCTAGAAGGTATTACGTTCATAGCCTCAACCGGCGACGCAGGAGGTAGCGGATACAGCGCGGGGCCCCTCGGGACTCCAGGATACCCCTCAACATCCCCATTCGTCACGGCTGCTGGAGGTACTACAGTTTACGTATCAGGCAATTCAACATTACAGACAGCGTGGTCCAATTACGGATTTATACCTTACTTTGTAAACTACGGAGGTTCAACTGGGGGCGTCAGCATGCTCGAGCCTTTACCATGGTACCAGTCCGAATTGAATGTTCCATTAAGTTACCCATACGGCAGGATGGTGCCTGATATATCTCTGAGCGCATCGCCCTTCCCAGGAACGTGGGTCGTTTATTCAGGTAACGTAACTGGGATATTCGGCGGGACAAGCGAGGCTTCGCCATTGCTTGCCGGTCTTTTAACGCTAGTCATGCAGAAGGTACATCATCCACTTGGCCTCATAAACCCCTTCCTTTATCAGAAGGGATACTCAACCGGTTCTGTAGAGCAGATAACTTTCGGTTACAACATACCTTGGACCGCCCACTCTGGTTATAACTTGGTTACCGGCTTAGGATACCCGAACGTAGGAGTTCTTGCACAAGCCATAAGTTCTGCTACTACCGCAAACACTATGAACGTAACCGTAACGCTTTTAAATTCATCATTCATGCCTCAACCTAACAACGAATTTTCACCTGGGTCCACAATCGTGGTCTTAGCGAACGTAACTAGCAACGGCTTAACCATAACTACTGGTTCGTTTACAGCTTCATTAGAATCGCTTCAGGGGGCTCTAGTAACGGTTCCTATGCAGTACAACTCTACTTATAAGCTCTGGATAGCCCAAATCAAAGTTCCGCCTAACGGAAGCGGACCAGCTTACGTTAACGTACAGGGTTCGTCGTCAGGGCTCACAGGGGAAGGTATGGCCGAAGCATTCCTCGGTTACTTAGTTACTTACGTTAACCTACAGACGCCGTACCCAGTATTGCTTACGCCCGGAAGTCCTATTCTTGTTCAACTAAATTACCTTTCAGGCTCTCCAGCCCCGCTTAAAGGAGCGTATTACATATCGACGTACTCGTACAACTTTATGAAGAACGTTTACATCCCGGTTGAGACAATACCTTTAGTTCTGATAAATAGCACTTATGGCCTGTGGGCAGGGACAACGAGCGCAACATATCCTAACGGCCCCGTCCTGCTACAAGGAGTAGGCGCTTTCGGATACCTGCCTATAATGAACGGCGTTGACCTTCAGACCATGTTCATACTGCCCGAAACAGTAATAGAGCCGGGAGCTGTATCTCCGGGAAGCTATATAATAATACAGGGAACTCCACTTCCGCCACTTTCTCTGCTCTCTTACGTTAGCTCAGCAACCGGTTACTCTATGTTTGAAAACGTGATGGACGGTTCCAACATTACGGCCCAGCTGGTAAGCCCAAGCGGGAAAGTTGTGTCAACGGCAAACATTCCTTTCAACGGAATGTACTATAACGGATATCTAAAAGTTCCATCTAACGCTCAGTCTGGGCTTTATTACGTAGTTCTGAATTCTTCCTACGAATCCTACACGTTAGGCATGAACATAACTGGAAGCTATTACGGGCAGATACTCGTTTCTCCTTCCTCATCGGTTCCGAAGATAACAGTTACTGGCGAGAAGTTCGTAGGAGGTAAACTGAACATATACGCGAACATCACATACATGAACGGGACGGAAGTTAAGTACGGGATGTACGTAGCTGCAGTCTATTCTAACGATATACAATCTGGCTACGGCACCTACCTGTCATCTGGCGTTCCGCTCACTTACAGCCCGAGCCTGAACGAGTGGGTCGGCACGATAACGCTGCCAAGCTCGTACAACCCGTTCCAATATAACGCCACAACAGGCACAGTTTTTATCGGAGCGCAGGGATACTCGGGCCCGTTCGACGTTTATGTTAGCGGGACTTCGTGGAACGGAGTTCCTACAACTTCACTGCTTTCAGCTCAGAAACAGTTCTTCGTAAACCCGCAGTACTTCTTCTCAGGAAAGACTTTAAGCTACCCGGTTCAGACGAGCAACTTAGCGCTAAAGGACGACACGCTCACAGTTTCTAACGCAACGCTATCTTACGATATCTTCCTAGGAGGAGACACTATAAACGTTGAAGGCAACGCTTCGTTCTCAGGAGACCAATTCTACGGAACCAACTATATAAAAGGAGGAACTGTTACGATAACTAGCTCTAGCATAAATGGACCCCTCTACTTAGTGAACACGAACGCAACGCTTGAGGGTGTAAAGGCAACAAGCGTTTATGCGGTAAACAGCACGGTGAAACTCGTAGACTCCTCAGCTTCATACTTGAGCCTTCAGTCCTCTGTACTTAGCGGTAGCAGTTACACCATATCCTCGTTATCCCCATCCCCTCCATCGATAACGATTCAGTACCCACAGAGCGATGTACCATACTCTAGTAGCATTCCTGTGAACATAACGGTAAGCGGGCAAGAAGTAGTTAACGTTAGCGTTTATGTTGATGGATCGTTAGTTAAGGGCTTCTCGGCTCCAGGAACTTACTCTTTTAACCTCAGTGCCAATTCATATCCAGATGGTACGCACACGCTAAGCGTTATAGCGGTTCAAAGCGACGGGGTAAGTTCTGAAGCAAGCGTTCAGTTCGAGACGACTCACCAACTACAGGCTTTGGCACAGCAAACTGCTTCGCAAATTTCATTGCTCAATTCCAGCATAGTTTCAGTTAAAGACACGCTCAGCACTCAAATTACAGAGTACTTTGTTACCACCATAGTTTTAGCCATTTTGGGTATAATCCTGGCTATATACGCAATAATGAGGAGATCAAAAGCATAAACTTCGCTAATTTATTATATTTTATTTTTTTATACTGAACCTTTCAATTTTACTGTATATCGTCTTTCCTACGGGGCTTTCTGCAAAGTACGTGGAAAACATTGAAATGCTAAATCCTAGCAAGGCTCCGCCTATTACGTCCAGTGGCCAATGAACGCCGACGTAGACGCGCGAAAAGGAAACAATGAAGGCTTCGAGGCTAAGAAGTGAAGAGTACTTTTTCTTTAAATAAAAATATGTAGAGGAAGCTCCAGCCCACGTTATCAACGCATGCCCAGAAGGGTAACTGAAATCTTTCGGCTTGGGTATCAACGTGCTGTAGCTGAAGTAATAAAACGGCCTTACAATTTGCAAAATGTCCTTTAACGTGATGCCGAAAATTATAGAAAGCAGAAAAGATACGAACATAACGTAAGCGGAAAACTTCACGTTGCCCTTTCCGAAAAACCACATCACGGCTAAGAGCGGTATCCAGAAGTACTCCCTCCCATACTTTGCAAAAGCTATGAAAAGTTCGTTGAGACCTTGGACCCTGTGAGTCACAATTAAAACGTAAAGCCAAGAGTTAAAAAGGTTGTCCGGGCCGTTAGCCTTGACGAGCGCTGTTATTATAGCAAAAATAATGAGCGCAAAAATAGCGTTGACCAAGGCTTCCTGCCTTCTCTTTGTAGAGTTTATGACTGACAAGAATATTCCTTCCATTTTATCAATATGACAATATCTGAGTTATAAGCTTTAATTTTGAGAACAAATTGCTCTTTTGATCTGCACATGCTTTTAACTTTTTGGGGTTAGAGGCGAAAGTCACCTTCCGTGAGGTGGATATGATTTATTGAATTATTTTGACAACCTTACATCATATTTTTTATTCTATATTAATTTAACCAAGTTGTATTATGTAAAATTATGACTGAGTGGCCAGAATAAAACAAGAAGCTGCTTAATAAATAAAACAGCTGACGTATCTTTCAGCAAGAGCCACCTAATTGACCAGTAGAAGCAGCTGAAAAAGATGAACAAGGGCAAAAGCCATACATGTATTCTGATGCGCTCATACTCATAATATTTGCTGTCAGGGTATACTTTGGACTGCCATACAGACAGACTGTGCCAGCATGTTAGGAGGAATATTGGGGACAAGGATAACTTCCTACACGTGGATATGCAGGAGGCAGAAGGAACTAAATATACCTCTTGAAGTGAAGTATAGCAAGGATAAGCCTGTAGATATAGCAATTGACTCAACAGGCATCAAGGCGTTCAACATGTATGAGTGAATAAGGCAGAAGTGGGCAGTAAGGATGGGATTGGTAAAGCTTCACAACACTAAGAAGCCTCGCCCCTTCAAGGCGTGAAGCCGTCAAAGAAATGGTTCAAGATTGCTATGAAAACGCAGTCTAAAGAGATAGTTTAAGGTTGCTGTTCAGCAAAAAAAGAGAATAAAGTCGTATATTATGCAACTAGGAAATAGATGCAAAAATCTTTATACGCTATAAATATTAAAAATTTGTAAAATAATTGAACGCTGATATAGTAATTCCCACATACAGGGGGAAAAATATCTTCCCTTTTTATTAAAGAGTATCGAAAATCAAACCAAAAAACCTAGAAAAGTAATAATTGTACTAAAAAAGTCAAACGATAATTCCGAAAACATAATAGAGACTTTTAGAAATAAATTAAACACAGAAATAATTTTTCAAGAAAATGGCAACATAGCGACGGCCTATCAGCTTGGGATAGAAGCTTCAAATTCAGACATAATAATGTTTACCGATGATGACGCTATTCTTGAAAATGTATGGGTAGAAAAATACCTGAAATTTTTTGAAGATAAAAAAGATGCAGGGGGAGCTGGAGGAATAACCTTCAAAGCTGAGCTAAAAAATTCTGATTTAATCCTGACAAACGAAAACTTTTATGGAGAAAAACCAACAAAAGAAACTTACTGGAGAAGGCCTTTACTTGAAGCTTTACACTATTATGAAGGAATTTCAATTTCAGGCTTCTTATACAGAAAAAGGTTTGACCCAAGCTCAAAAATGCTTCTTTCATTGCATTTAGATGGAGTTAACATGGCTTTTAAAAGCGATGCGATCAAAAACATCAATTTAGCAAAACTTTTCAAAAATAAGAACACAAAAGCTTATTGGTTTGAAAGCATTCTTGCGTACAATGCTTTTAAAAGAGGGTTTCAAGTTTATAGACTAAGAGAAAAAAGCATAGCCCCTATTGCGTGGCATATTGAAAATAAACCATCATTGACAAGAGCGAAAGGCTTTTGGAATGAGTTCTGGATTCATTACGATAGGGTGAAAACATACCATAGGATAAAATCTTTAGGGGCGCAAGTTTCATTATCTGCATATTTGTTAGCATGTTTAGCTTTAATGAGAAAGCAACCATTCCCAAGATTTTTAGCTACAATATATGCACAGCTTTTTTAAAGTTAAAAAACTTATAGTATCTTCTTACTAGTCAATTTCAAAAATCACTAAGCAACCTCTCGACAAGGTGTCCTCAAATGTATCCAGCGCTCCAGGTTACTATTGCAATCAATTTGCTTTCAAACAAATTTATGGTTGTTAAATATATTGTGCATTCATTATACATTTTTGGCTTGATTTTAAGGATGCACTGAGATTATCAACGAGAACCGGCGGAGCTAAAACCAGAAAAAGTCATCAGTTTTATTGTTATTATTGTATATTGCAGTGCAGAGTTTAAAAATTCCAGATCAAAGATAACTCTGATAGTTGGCAGGGTTGATCACCCTCAGACAAACGGAAAAGTTGAGAAGTTCTTTGACATATTTGAAAAGAAGGTAAAGTTCTTCAATTCTGTTGATGAATTTATGAATTGGTACAACTTCATAAGGCATCACGGAGCCTTTGGCATTGAAAGGCTTGAAACTCCAGCAGTTATATACTATCAAAGGCTACCTAAGGGAAGTTATAATGGACCCAACATTACTGGAGAAAATTGGAAGGGTGAGATGATTTGCAGATAAAACAGAGCCGCTTACCAAAACAATAAAGTCGAAATGCTTCATTAATTTATTAAGAAAAGCACATATTTTAAATTTTAGAAAACATAATTTACGTTTGAAAGTTGTTAGCTGATTTTTTTACTGCATTAAAAAGCGATGGCTCCCGAGTTAAGGGATACACCCATTTAACGTGAGCTATTGAGTTGTATAAAAAAGAGCGAACATAAAAACTTTCTATCCGCTCACTCTTTAACCTTTTCATCTTTGCCTATAACGGCGAAGCTTTTAGTGTTTGTAAAGAAATGTAACGACCCTCTTCACATCACAGATCAGTTTACCTGCTGCATGTCATCCTCCAGATAGGAGTCATAACATTTTAGTTAACCTAGGTTATAAAACTTTTTAAAGTTCTAAAAATATTTCTCAATAATATCTATTGCTACGTGTGAGCTATGTAGCTTATCAGAACACGTGTCCATGGAAGTTTAATGTATTAATGGTAAGCGTTCCATTAGTTTTGAAATATTACTTCACAAAAATAAACCAATAGATATTTTAAATGTTTTTATATCGAATTATCGATAAATTTATAAATACGTTAATTTATATTTATATCGGTGATAAGATATGATGAGATGTAGAGGAAAAGGTTTCGGTATGGGTTTTGGAGGGCCTTTTGCTTATGGAAGAATGTTATGGGGCACTGGACCTTATCCAATAGGCCTTAACCCGTGGGGATTCCCTAGAAGATCTGGCTGGATGATATTCAGCGCTCTGGCCACAGGTCCAAAGACTGAGCAGGAAATCAAGGATTATATCTCAAAGCTAACAGGGCTTCAGATTACCTACAGCTTACAGCCTTTCTTAGATTACCTTGCAAGCATAGGAGTAATCAAAAAGAGGGAAGACGGAAAGTACGAACTTAGCATATACCCATACTGGTATCCTCTAATTTAATTTTTTAATATTTTTTAAGAATAAAATCGCAAAAGCTTAAATTATCAATTTTAATATTAATTAGTAAATTGGAAACAATAAGAAAGGACAATTTAAGTCTCGATGCAAAGGAAAAGATAGGAATCACAGTTATCAAGGACGCTTTGAACAGGTTTAACAGGGGGGCAATAGTCTGGAGCGCAGGGAAGGATAGCACTGTAGCTCTACACCTTTTGAAGAGGACTGTTGAAGAAGAGGGGCTTGATATGCTTCCGGCTATATTTGTGGATCATGGTGACCATTTCCCAGAAACCCTTAAGATGTTAGACGAAGTTAGCAAGTCCTGGAACTTTAGAGTTATACATGCGAGAAATGACGACGCGCTTAGCCATGTTAAAGATGGAAAGATCTACGTAAATGATCTAAATGAAAGAAATAGAAAAGAGATAGAAAAGCTAGGGTTTAAAGGTGAAAGTTTTGAATATTCTCTTGAAACTGATGTAGGAAACCATATTCTTAAGACAGTGCCTTTGCTCATGACTGTTGAAAAATACCAGTTTGAATATCTTATCATAGGCATAAGGTGGGATGAAAACCCTGCAAGGGCTATAGAAGTCTTCATAAGCAAAAGGGAAAAGCCTGATCACTACAGAGTTCATCCAATACTTCCGTTTACTGAAAGGGATATATGGAACTATACGTTCAAATACAACCTGCCAATACATCCGAAGTATAAGGAAGGTTATAGGTCCATAGATGGAATAAGGGATACTAAGAAGTTTTCTGACAAACCAGCTTGGGAACAGGATCTTGAAAATACAAAAGAAAGGATGGGAAGGTCCCAGGACAAAGAAAACATGATGGAAAGATTAAGAAGACTCGGATACATGTAAAAATCATAGACCTAATTCAAAAGCTGCTAAAATCATCTTTTTACTTATGCGAGCTGTACTACTAATGTTTTATCTGCAAATCATTTACCCTTCCTATGTCTCCATTAATGATTGGTACATTATAACTTTCTTTTTAGGAAGCCTTTTCATTTCTTGTGTTTAATCCTTTAGCTCTGAGAATGTTGTCGATATAGCTTGCGCTAATTCTATAATTTCTTTACAGCTCAACTTTTCATTCTTATTTCTCTCAAGAACAGGCCTTTATGTCTCCAACTTTTTTCTGAGCATGAATAACTTCTGTACTTTTGTATTCGCTGTAAAGCTGTTGCACCTTTCTGGTTAATATGCCTTGCACGTTTGCAATTTTCCTGTTATTAAGTTTTCCTTCAAGCTTAGCATTAATGATCAACCTAATCTGATCTTCTATAAACATCGCGATAATATATCTTCATTAGGTTTAGTCAAAATCTGCTTAATTTGTTTTTATCAGCTATATGTTTAAGAGCATGAAATAATTTCCAGATAATAAATGGGATCTTTGATATCACAGAGTTTTTTAACCTTTTAAGTATTTAATATTAATGAGTATTTAAGTGTAAAAGTACACTTCTTTGAAGGATAGATAACCTCTTATCAGTACTCTTACAATTACGACTTTTCAATTACAACTAGCAATGTAATTATGATTTTTTGTTTTTGATTAACGTTGGTTTAATGACATATAGCTTTGTTTTTGGTCAAATTTTAGTTTATAGCTTATAGTTAAATCAACCTGTTCAAATAATCACTTAAAAGGCCAAAAAATATGTTGCCACGCTTTGAATTTTTTACAAATTTTATCTCGAGTTTATTTTTAAGAGATTTAGAGCAGAAATTATACAGCTCGCCAATTTTCTATTGAGGCTTATTTTTTATAAACTAAATCGTTAAAACCGAAACCTATAATAAATTTCCTCAAAAAAGTAAGCATTAAGCTTGCAGATTACTGTAAAAAATTTTAATTATACTTTTATTTATTAAACACAATGATAAATGCTCTTATTACGTATTTACCATTTTATAGAATTAATGAAATCGAAGAATATTTTATGGTAAATGTGAACAAAATTAAAGCTTTAAGAAACGTAGTTTATGTAGATAACGTATTTAATGAATATCAAAAAATATTCTAAAAAATCACTTTCCAAAATTAGAGATTAAAACTTGTAATTGGAACGATAGAAACTTATGTTACATTCAAATTTTGGATGATATGATTAAAGAGCCTACTGATGCCTTAGTTGTAGATAGCGACAATTTACTTGTAGATAATTTTTCAAAAATTGATGACGAAATGTGTAAATTAGGGTACGGTTTTTATAACGTAGCAGACAGTAGTTGGAACAACTTTCCTATTAAAAGAAGCAAAAGAATAGGAGAAATCAATGTTAATGGTTTAATTTTTCCTATATTCAGTTATAAGGTTTATGGCATTTATAATATGATATTTTTCATAGGGCCCAAGCAAGCTGTTAAGTTTGATAAAGAGATTTTAAAAAAGATAAATGTAAAAGCTATGAACGATATAAAAAATTCTTTAATTAGGATCGATCAAAGGTTTAGGAATTATATTAGCGATGAGACAACTTTAGGTTTCATTTATTACTATAGCGGAATAAAAAACGTTCCTTGGATAATTGGAACTCAACATAAATATCACGCCTCTACGTCCATAACAGACAAAAAGACTTTTAAAATGATAAGAGCGTTGACTTTTTCAAAATTAGGTAGGAATCTAATTGGGAAAAGTTATCCTAGGATGAACTGGTTTTATGTTAGGTATAAACTTGCGTACATAACAAGGACTATTTCTATGCTTTTTTAATGATAAATCGCTATTTTCATAGAAAGTATTTGAGTAAACTACCTCTTCAGCAACAGTAGATCAAAGCTTTTGTTGATTTTTATAACGCTTTTGCTGTTATACCAGATTTTAAATGTGATTCTTTTTTCAAAAACTTTAGGCAAAGCTAGGTCATAAAATCGTACTGATTAACTTAAATTATCCTTGAAATATATTAAAATAATTATAAATGATCAGCTAATAAATACGTAATAATTGCTTGTTATCAATGTTGATCATAGGATTGTAAACGGTTTCATAAAATCAAACGGCAACCCTTCAATAAAAGGTACCTGCCTCTGACGATAAATATAAAGAAATCTATTAGAAAGAAATTATCTCTTTAAACATAAAATTCATAAAAGGGCACATACATAATTTTATTGCTAGCATAAGGTTAAAAAGATCTACTAGGAATTTTAGTTATGAAAATAGCGGTATTTTTAATTGGCGGTGACCTAAGCGGAGGAAATTATCGCGAGCTAAGAACGCTTTTACTATTTCCTAAAGAAAAATTTGAATTGATGATTCCTGAAGATAGGTTTCTTTCTCTTAAAGAAGAAATCGAAAAGGTTGTCAATAATAGAGTAAAAAATGACTTGTTTAACTTGTTAGAAAAAGCCGTTCGATTAAAACCTTTGGGTATAAACCCTAATATAACGAGTATAATTAAATATTCACAATATGTAGCTAAAATTGCAACCCATTATGGTGCAGAAGCATTATACTTTCCTTATGGCAACCTCTATTATCATTTAGGTTTATCCTATACTAAAATTGAAAAGTTTGGGCTTCTACAGCTAACTCCTGTCGTAGGTTCGCTCGTAAATGAAGATGGAACGGGGTATAAACTTTTGAGAAATAACATGAAGCTTTTATTTAATGCAAATGACTTTGAAGTCTTAAAGGGGTATTTAAAATTGAATCTTTTTAAGTATTCGGTGAGAAATACAAACTTGTTATCGGTTTCAACTTCTATAATTTATGAATTAAATAAACTTGGAATAAAAATGAAAGCAAAGCCTGTGATGCCTGGGGTCGGGGTGGATGAATGTCATTTTGATTTGCAAAAAGAGTTTGATATAGCCTATTTTTCTAGAGTAATCCCGCTAAAAGGAATTTACGATTTTATTGAGGCTTTAAAGATCATAACTAAAAAGTTTCCACGGGCAAAAGTAGCTATAATAGGTTTTTCTAGCAAAGAAATGGAAGAAGTTGTAAGAACTAAGGCAAAAGAGATAACTGAAAACGTAAGTTTTTTCTTTAACAGCAAAAGGGATGAAGCTATGAAAGCATTAGCGAAAACGAAATTGTTATTGTATCCTAGTAAACATGATTCGTTTTCGCTCTCATTACTTGAATCGTTATCGTGTGGAACCCCTGCTGTGGCTTACAACATACCTGCCATAAGGTTTAATTTTAACACCGATGCCGTTGAAAAGGTTCCGCCATTAAACATTAACGAGTTAGCTAAGAGGGCTTTAGATATATTAAATACAGGCGTATGGGCTGGAATGGGGAAAAAAGGGTGCGAGTTTTCTAAAAACTTTTCATGGGAAAAAGTTGTAGAATCTGAAACAAGATTATTAAGCATTTGATACTAAAATTTATGACAAAAAGTTTGTTTATTGCACCTATGTGAGCTGCTTATTAATTCATTAATTTATCGACAATGCTTTTTTTATGCTATAGTGTTTCAATGATAATTATTATGCTGTTTAGAACGATGTCATTTAGCATTTTTAGTAATGGCTTATAGAGAGCTAGTACATCTCTGCCATTTCATGAGGGATATATCACTTACCCATTCGGGGCAATCCCCAGTGTCAAAGCATAATACCTTGTTAACGGGTCTGCCCGCAGTTAGATCATCGAGGCCTTACCTCAACCCCAACTCTTGCAGTCATTACACATTAACTTTGATATGCCCTGTGCTCTTTAAGCACCCAGAAGACTACCTCAGCAGCTTTGCCGATGCAGCAACCATTGCTTTAGAACTTCCCTTTTTCTTCTTTAGCTTGGAATAGAAGTTGCCGACTGTTCCGTTAGGCTCTTTCCTTATGTTTGCCCACTTAATCTGAGTATCCACCTTCTTAGTAATAAGTCCATGGTACACTTCATTTAGCACAGTGCCGTATTCATTCATCGAAGCTGCAATTATAGTTGCTTTATACAAATCCAATCATACGTGTATGTGTTTTATGTTAACTGATTTCCTAATATCACTAATCTTGCTTATGATTAGTTCAAAGACGCTCTAATATCTTATGTTTCATAGCAGGTAGCACCCGTAAAGAGATGCCCTTAAGACCTCAGTGAACCCTCGTCAATAAGGAATAAGAGGGGGTTTAAAATTTCTATCAGATGCTACAAATAATTAAGATTAACTTAGAATCTACTACAACAAGGTTGGGTAGTTCTTCTAATGATGTTCAAACGTAAACTATTTTTTCTAAAATTTTAAATTTGTGTATTTCCTTACTATGTTAATGAAGCATTTTGACGTTATTGCTTTTGGAAGCGGTTCTGCAAGCAATATATACGCCGAGCTCCTCGCACATAACAGGGACATAAATATAGCCGTTATAGAGAACGGTCCCGTAGGCGGGATATGCCTTACAAGGGGTTGCATACCTTCTAAGATGATCCTTTATCCTGCTGAAATAATTCACAACATTAAGAGGGCCCCTGATTTCTGGATAAGCTCAAGAATAACCTCTATAGATTTTGAAAAGATAATGAGCTGGGCTTATGATGAAGTAATGAGAGAATCTTTTCAGATAGAAAACGCTCTTATGTCTGACCCCAGAATCACTCTTTACAAGACAACAGGCGAATTTGTTGGAGAATATCAAGTTAAGGTAGGAGATGAAATCATAACAGGGGATAAGATACTCCTTTGCACGGGCTCAAGGCCTTTAATCCCTAAAATACCTGGCTTGAACGAAGTTAATTATTATACTAACGAGAACTTTTTCACCTTGAGGAAGCTGCCAAAGAGGACAGCGGTCATAGGGGGCAGCTTTGTTGGATTAGAGTTTGGCTTCTTTCTATCTATGATGGGCAGCGACGTTTATGTTTTTGAAATGCTTGACAGAATCGCTTATCAGGAAGAGCCGGAGATTTCATACCAGCTTGAAGTGGACCTTGATCAGCACATGAAAGTTCTGCCCCTTACAAAGGTAGTTGAAGTCAGGAAATCGGGAGAAAACAAAATAATAGTAGCAGAAGATTTGGAAAACAACATTACGTTTGAAGTTCCAGTTGATGAAATAATAGTAGCTGCAGGCAGAAAAAGCAATTCTGACATAACAAAGCCCGAAAAGACTGGAGTTAAAACGGATGAAAATGGATGGATAATAGTGAACGAATATATGGAAACAACAAAACAAAATATATGGTCATGCGGCGACGCCATAGGGAAGCATATGTTCAAGCATGCCGCTAATTATGAAAGCATGATAGTTTACTACAACGCTTTTAAGGGTAAAAGGTTAAAGGCTGACTTTCATGCTGTACCGCACGCTATATTTACGCAGCCTGAGGTTGGCTCTGTAGGGGCAAAAGAATCGGACGTTAATGACGAAATTTTGTTAGGCTACTACCTGTACAAGGATACTGCAAAAGGGTTAGCCATGAAAGATGATGGACACTTTGTTAAGGTCATAGTTAAAAGAGATAACGGCAATGTTCTCGGGGGACACATAATAGGTCCTTACGCTTCTTCGATGATTCACGAAATAATTCTGCTCATGAACGTTGGCGATCGTAGCTTTTATCCAGTATATGAAATGATGCACGTTCATCCTGCAGTAAACGAAGTTGTCGAAAGGGCTTTTGGGAGCCTTGCGGAGCCAGACTATTGGGCTGACTTTAAAGAAAGCGTTAAATCATCAGCTATAGAAAAAAGGGAAAAAATAAAAGAAAAATTATAAAATAAAGCTTTTAGACAAGGTAATTTTCAAATATTTTTTCAAAAAGCTCTTGGCTTATTACTGTCTTTCCGCTTTTGTCTATGATCTGTGCTGCTGGGGGTGATTGCATGTAGCTTGGTATTCTCTCTTTTAGCCTCTCCTCAAAAGTTGGCACATTTGGGTTCCTGTAGAAGATCCCTATCGGTATTTTGTTGCCCTTTTCATAAGATTTAGCTATGGCTTCGCTTATCTTGGGTTCTGGCTCTCCTTTAACCTCTGGATCATAACCGCTTTCTTGCAGATCATAAACGCGTTCGTTATAGTAGTCATAAGTATGTATGTTGTCGTAAGTGACACAAGGCTGCAGTATGTCCAAAAAAGCTGACCCCTTGTGCTGAATTGCGGCTTTTATTAGTTCTTTTAAGTGTTTTACCTTGCCCGAATACCCTCTTGCGACAAACGTGTATCCTGATGCTATGGCCAAAGCTATCGGGTTTACGGCATCCTGTATGTTTGGTTTTGGAAGAGACTTCGGTTTCGCGCCTCTTTCAAGAGTTGGGGCTGCTTGTCCTTTTGTCAGAGCATAAACAGTGTTGTCATGCATCATGACAACCATGTCTATGTTTCTTCTTCCAAGGGCAACAAAGTGTCCAGCCCCTATGCCCAAAAGGTCACCGTCCCCAGCGTTAACAAGTACTTCAAGCTCAGGGTTCGCTATCTTTATACCTTCCGCGTATGGAAGGGCCCTTCCGTGAAGTGTATGAACACCTTGGACGTTAAGAAAGTGAGGGGTCTTTCCGGAGCATCCAATGCCCGAAACTACAACTATCTTTCTTGGATACAGCTTAAGCTCAGCAAAAGCCTGGTACATTGCAGAAAGTATCCCAAAGTTACCGCATCCTGGGCACCAGTCAACCCATACTGAGCTTTTGTAATCAGTTGGCTTGAGCTCAAGCACCATATTCAAGCACCTCCTTCTCTGAACCCTTAAGGATACGCATTACCGCATTTTTTAGCTCGTTAGAGTAGATTGGTCTGCCAGTATACTTCAGAATGTGTTTCTTTATTTCAACGTTTGCGAATGCAGAAGCAAGAACAGCCGCCTGGCCTAGATAGTTATGTTCAACATCTATCATGACGTCCTTGTACTTAGAGTAAATGTTCTTAACAGTATTCTTGGGGAAAGGTATGAAAGTCCTTACATGAACGTACATAGCTTTCACCCCTTCTTCTTTAAGCATCTTTATCGCTCCAAGCGCAGCACCCTTTACGAAACCCCATCCGTATAGCACTACGTCAGGGCTTTCATCACCATAGATAGAAACCCTTCTTTCTTCTGGAACCTCTTGCTCAATAAGCTCAAGCTTTTCCATTCTCTTGTTCATTATCTTGATCCTGTTTTCAGGTTCTTCAGATATATGCCCTTCTTCGTTATGTTCGTCACCTGTGTACCATACAAGCGTTTTTCCAAGAAAAGCTCTTGGTGAAACTGGAGATTCAAAACTGAACCTCTTATAATCCTTTCCAGGTTCCTGTACTATCTTACCCCTGTTTATATATGCCTTGCTAAGATCTGGAAAGGCAACGCTCCTTATTGTGTTAGCCAAGAACTTATCGACAAGGTGTATCACAGGTATCTGGTATACTTCGGCATAGTTCAGAGCGTCTATAGCATCCCAAAAAGCTTCTTCGTGATCTCCAGACGCAAGCACCATTCTAGGATACTCTCCGTGAGATGCAAAAACAGAAGAAAGAAGATCGCTCTGTCCCCCTCTAGTTGGCTGTCCTGTGCTCGGTCCTCCCCTCTGATAATAAGTTATAACGACAGGAGCTTCGTTCATACCGGCCCATCCTAGGCCTTCTACCATTAGGTCGAACCCCGGCCCACTGGTTGCAGCAGCAACTCTGGTCCCTGTAAGTGAAGCCCCTATAGCCGCGTTTACAGCAGCAAGCTCATCTTCGAGCTGAAATACCGTAAGAGATCCAATTCCTGCTTCTCCGAGCCTTTCATGCTCCTCTAGAGTAAAACTTTCGTCTGCGGCAGGAGTAATAGGATAGTAAGTCTGCATCCTTAGCCCTCCAACAACTTTGCCCATTGCCACTATGTCATTACCGCTAACTATCATCAACCTTCCAAAGTTTCCTCGTGGAGGGTCTAACTTAAGTGGGCTACCAAAGTTAGAAGAAACTATCTCAGAAACAATTTCAGAGAAAGTCAGATTGTGCTCAAGTACAGGGCCACTCTTAAACCTCCTTGTCAGCCCGTACTTTACGGCTTCAGGATCAATTCCGACCAGGGCAGCCGAAGCGCCTATTATTATCGTTGAAATATACCTAGATGCTTGAGCAGCAACTATGTTTGTCTTTTTTTGAAGCTCTGAAAGAAGGTCCCTGTAACTAAGTCCAACTACATTAACGCCGTTATCTTTAAGGTAATTAACAAGGCTCCCTAAGTCCTGTTCAATGTTAAGTTTCTTTAAAATTTTTAGTATTTTTTCTCCAACTTCTGGCTCAACGCTCGGAATCTGAGAAAGCCTCGTAGAATTAAGGTCAGAATTGTATATCACGTATGCGCCTGAATCCAGGTCTGTAAAATGTGTAAAAACGCTTTCAGCATCCATAGCCCCAAGAAGCTTAACAGGGTACTGGAGGTCTTTCGGAAGCTCCTCGCTGTCGGCTTTAGCGTGTATGTAGCTATGCCTACCTACTATGTTTGAATAGTACTCTCTGTCTGATATAACTCCGTAACCTGATTTCGCAAAAGCCCATGAAAGAACCTGTGAAGAGGTTTCTAGTCCCCCACCTTGGGGACCTCCTAGTAGATAGTTAAGGCTCTTCATCAATCTCCACCAGGAGATTCGTAAATAGCTACTTCATCTTCCAAAAATTTTTGAGTTAAGCTGTGCCCTAGGCTAATGTGTTTGTCAAGCTCGTTCCTATCAAAAAGCACGCTGCCGCACTCGATGCAGTATGCCCATCCATAGTTTTCAAAGAGCTTTTCAGTTTCCTCTTTAACAATACTGATAGCGTCTTTACAGCTTTCTTCAGGGAAGACAACAGAACCTTTTTTCTCGCAATATCCAATAAAGTCGTAGATTGGGTGTTGTCTATAATAAGCGCAGTTTATACATTTCATTAATACTTTTTCATGCACAATAAGAATATAAACTTTAGTATTAATTTTTTAATTTTTTGTATACAAAATTCATAAAATTATATCTTTCACAAGGTTTAAATAACGTAAAGGGCATCAAAAAATATATGAATGACAGGCGTGTCATAGATCTTCTGAGAAAGGCAAAAACAATGAACATATCCGTCTGTGATGATCAGGGTCCATGGGGAATAAAAGTTTATTATGCTATGCATGATGGGTTTATATTTCTTCTTGAAAATGAAGGCAGAACACTAAAAGCGGTTCAGAAAAACCCAATTGTTTCTTTTTCAATAGATCTGAACAAGCCAGACCTTTTTGTCCAGGGAGAAGGGAAAATTGAGATTCTTGGCGATCCAACAAAGCTCGAAAGAGAAAGGGGAGTTTTGCTTTCTAAGGTTCCTGAAGACATTCTTTTTATAAACATGGGAAACGTGGTTCTTGTTAGGCTTGTTCCAGAAAGGATAAGGGTTACGGACATGAGCGATGAGCCAAAAAAGTACTACGCTGATTTTAACCTTGAAGAGCTGAATGAAAAAGAGCCGGTTAAGCTGTTAAGAGCTTTAAGGCCATGGAGCTTTCAGATGAGCGTTTCTGCGATGATACTTGGCGTTCTTCTAGCGAGAAAGATAGTTGTTCCATTATTTTTGCTTGCCATCTTGGGTATAATAATGGTTCACGGCGCCTTTAACGCGTTAAGCGATTATTTTGATTACATAAACAAAGTAGACCTGCCTAACGGAATGGGTTCAGCAGGTTCAAGGGTTCTTATTGATGGGCTTGTGAAGCCAAGGTTCCAGCTAGCTTATTCTTTATTTCTGCTTACAGCGTCGCTCATAATAGGAGTTTATCTGGCTTCAGCAAGGGCTTCAATAATTCCCTTTATAATATTGGGGCTTGTTGCAGGACTTATGTACGGTATTCCCAAAGTTGGGCTTAAGTGGTTAGCGCTTGGAGACCTTGGGGTAATGTTAGCATTTGGGCCGGGCATTGTCCTTGGCACAGAATCCCTTATGGGAGCTAAGATAAGCATGGCAAGCGTCCTTGTATCGGTAGCAATAGGTATGGTCATAGTTGCTGTCCTTCACGCAAACAACTGGAGAGACATGGAAGATGACAAGAGGGCTGGTATAAAGACTGTTGCCATTTTGCTTGGAGAAAAAGGGTCAAAGGCATATTATATTGCGCTTATATGGCTTAGCTACGCGCTTTTTGCGTTAGCTGTTTTTCTGGACAGAACCTACTGGCCAATACTTGGGTCTTTCCTTACCATTCCCTGGGCTTACAGGCTTACAAAGATAGCGATGAACCCAAAAAGCTGGAAAAGAAAGATACTGGACCAGCAGACTGGCTTCTTTACGGCACTCCACATGTACTTTTCTATAGCTTTCATGTTATTTGCTTTAATAGTCTTATATGTCGTTTGAATTTTGATATATGGCCTAACGGCAATCTTATTGATAAAGTGAACAAGAAACCTAGCCCATTCTAGGTAAGGTCAGCATAATAAAGAAATCGCTGAAAAATATAAAAGGTAAAGCAAATCAGTCCACGTTTTTAGTCTGTGTCTTGATGTGTAAACTGAAACCAGTAGGGCAACAGGAATAAGAAGCGCTGCTTTAAGAAGATTCAAAGCTGTTAAGGATGAAAGTACCAGCAGAAGAGCGTGAACGTAAGGGTAAAACCTTTTTCTTCTGGAGCCTTTTACTTCTTCCACTATATGATGAGAATACCTTATGGAAGACGCTATAAGGCCAAAACCTAGAGAAGGCATAATTACGCTGTTCAAAGAAACTCCTCCGAGAGCTGTATAAGACCCCAAAACCAGAATAGGTCCAAAGTCAAAAAAAGTCGAAACTTCGCCCACTCCCCTTTTGTAAAGTTCAAGAGGCTTCTTTAGGTAAGCGTACATCAAAACTATTCCTGCTAACCCATAAAGCAGCAGTACAAGCATACGGGTAAATACAAGCACAACAACAGCTATGATGAACATAACTGCAAGCGAGGCTTTTCTTATTATATTAAGATGATTTTGTTTGAAAAGTATCACATGGCAAGGTCCTACACTTAATAATGGTTCGCTTTCAAAACATTTCATACCCCTTTTATTATCTTCTAAATCCATCTCGATGTTCATTGAAAGCTGAGAAGCTAAGGCGAAAATGACTATTAAGGAAAAAAGAAAAGGGTTTTCGAATCCAGTTTTAATCCACGCATAAATTACAGGGATTATCGAAACAAGGTAAAGCGGCACCTTGATCATAGAAGCACTGTTCATGCTTGAAAATATCGTATTAAGCATTTTATAATCATGCTTAAAAACTTTCAGCTTTTGTACTAACAAACCATAAACAAAGCGAAAAAGTATTAAATCACAAAATTTGATGTTATTATAAAGCCGGGGTAGCTCAGCTGGTTAGAGCGCCAGACTCATAATCTGGAGGTCGAGGGTTCAAAGCCCTCCCCCGGCAAATAAACTTTTCGTTTATGTGCCTACATACTAACAACTTTAAGTAAACACTGAATGGGCGGTTGCCAAAATGATGCTGTCTGACCGTTTAGGCCAAAAATGAACTGGGCTTCTTTATCAACGAATTTTTTATAAGCCAAGGACAAGCTATTCTGTCCACCATCGCTTCTTTCCTTGTAACCAATTTCATAATTTTATTTATGCAATTCCTATTATAAATATAAATATATTTATAAAACAAAAAACTAGAATAAAATCATGAAAACTGACGTAGCAGTTATAGGCGCAGGTGCTACAGGTCTTTTTACGGCACTTGACCTAAGCCTCAGAGGCATAAAAGTAACAGTAATAGACAGGTCAGGTTTGATCAGCGGTACTTCAGGCAGGATGCATGGGCTTCTTCACAGTGGCGCAAGGTATGTGACAAACGATATGACATCTGCAAAACAATGCATTAAAGAAAACATAATATTGAGCAGAATAGCTCCGCATGCTATATTTGATACTAAAGGCCTTTTTGTTGCAATAAAAGGTGATGATGAGTCTTTTATAGACAAGTTTGTTAAAGGGCTAAATGAGGCAGAAATACCCTACAGCGAAGTCAGTAATCCGTTGCAACTTGAACCAAACCTTAGCACAGAAGTTGAGTACGCTGTACAGGTTCCTGACAAAGTTGTTGATCCGTTCAAACTTTTTGCGGGCGTTGCTTATGCAGCAAAACAGAAGGGCGCAAAATTTTTGCTTTATGAAAAGGTTAAAGGAATTATTGGTTCAAAAGTAATAACCGAAAAAAGGGAAATTGAGTCAAGACTTATAATAAACGCCGCAGGGCCATGGGCTCCACAAATATCTGCTATGCACAGTAAAGAAAGCAAGGTTGTGGAGCTAATGCCAACCATAGGTGTTATGCTAGTGTTTGAAAAAAGGCTTAACAGCATGGTTTTGAACCGGTTAAGGCCTCCTTCAGACGGCGACATTATTGTCCCTTATTACGAAACTAGCATTCTAGGCACAACAGCTCAGGTTGTTGAAGATCCCGATAATGTCCAGGTAGAAAATGAGGATATTCAGTATTTAATAGAAGAAGGGAGCGCTATGGTTCCTAAGCTTTCTGAGCTAAAACCAAAAAGATATTATTACTCTGTTAGGCCTTTATTAAAGGGGTCCGATGCAAGGTCAGCTACCAGGGATTTTGAGATTTATGATGAAGGCGACATGCTTACGATAGTGGGCGGAAAGCTTACTACTTCAAGACTTATGGCAGAAAAGCTATCTGATGTGGCTAGCGAAAAGCTTGGAGTTAAATCAAAGAGCACGACGTCAACAACGCCTATACCCGATGCTCTTTCGATGTATGCTTTAAGAAATACAATAGGAGATGAATTATACAGCAACGGTTATGCTTTTTCTAGATTAGAGGAGGCGCTCCAAAATGATTGAACTTAGCGGACAAAACGAAGTAAAAAGACCAAACCTTCTTTTGTTCCTTAAAGACCCTTCTTCTTTCAGCAAATGCATACCAAACCTTGAAAGTCTTGAAATAAAATCGCCTACTGAGTTTACTGCAAAGTTTAAGGTTGAAGTTCCTGAGGAGTTTGGTATAAGCTATCTAAAAAACATAGGGATTAAAATGAACTTTGTAATTTCTTCACAGAACAATACAGTAGGCATGCATGGCGAAGGGAGATCCATGGGCTTAAAAGTTAAGATAGACATAACGATAGAAGTTGTTGAATATGAAGGTTATTCTGTTATGAAATGGAAGGCTAATGTGGACATAGGGATGTTTGAGCGCATGCTTGGGAAAGAAAACATAGACAAGCTCTCTAATGATATAATATCCAAGATTGTAGCATGCGTAAGTTCTTCTTAAACTACCCTTCCTTCTCGCCCTAGAAAGTAGGTTTGTTGTCTTTATTATTAAAGAATTAAATCATTAATTATTTGTTTTAACCTTTTCTACATTCTTTTGAAAGCCTGTTTATTTTTTGGTTTTCAGCTCTAATTTAAGGTCCCCCAAAGCCCTGTCTCCTGCATCCCCAAGGCCAGGAACTATGTAACCGTCTTCATTTACCCTAGGATCAACAGCCACTGCGTATATTTCTGCATTATTATCTTCTCTGTGAACCCTATCTATACCATAGTTAGTTGCAATAACTGATGCTATGATCTTTCTTTTTGGGTTTCCTTTTGCGGCTGTCTTTTGGGTTCATAAACAAGGAATTAACAGCCGCACTATAAATAATTATTCAACACAACATCTTTTTTCAGTACTCCCGTATGGTACGCCAATAGACACATGTAACCTCTTTGATGTAAGCCTTACGACGTTGTACCCAAAAAGCCAACAATTATTCCGCCCAACCATTTTTTGCCTAAACAGTCAGCATCATTTTGGCAACCGCCTATTCAGTGTTTACCTAAAATTGTTAGTATGTAGGCACATAACCGTAAAGCTTATTTGCCCTTCCCCGGAAGGTTTATTTAGGGTTCAATGTATACCAGAAAATTAGCTTGCGAGGAAAATTTATTACAATAAACGTTTTAATAGCGTTTGATTGTTCAGGTTTTTTGCAAAATAAAACTTATTACAGCAAAAGCTATAATTTTATTTATGGGGAAATTATCTTCTCCTGAAGAAGCGCTGTCTACAGTTAAAGACGGCGCTGTTTTAGCGGTTTGAGGTTTTAATAATGCGTTAACTCCTGAATACCTGTCATAAAGCTGTTTGAACTGTGGAAAAAACAGGGCATCCAAAAACCTTTTCTTGGAGGCTGAAACTTTACCGGGAACGCCTGGCAGAGGACTTGATTTTATAGGCAGAGAGCTTATAGAATGGGCATCATCTCAGGATTTCTTAAGAGGCGTTCTTATACCGTATTTTGGCTTTACGCCAAGCTTTATGGAGTTTCTGAAAAAGAGCCAAGTTGAGATTTATTCATGGAGCATATGCATGACGTCTTACTGGTTCAGGGAAGTTGCCAACGGTCGGCCAGGTTTAATTTCAAGAGCAGGTTTGAGCACGTTCTTTGATCCCAGGATGGAAGGGGGGTTTGTAAACGAGATAGCTAAACAAAAAAGAACTTGTAAGGTTGACTAGATAAAGCTTAACAGAGAAGAGTTTTTGATTTATTCAGCTCCCAAGCCTGACGTTTCTCTTATCAGGGGGACAACGGCTGATGATATTGGAAACATAACCATGGAAAAAGAAGGGATCTACGGATCTGTGCTCGCTATAGCTCAGGCCGCAAAGGCTCAGCCAAAGCCAGGAATAACCATAGCTCAGGTTGAGAGAATAGCCAAGTTCGGTTCTCTGAACCCTCAGAGGGTGATTATTCCTGGGCCTCTTGTTGATGATGTGGTAAAGGCACCTCCAGAATACCACTGGCAGGGCGACACGATACAGTTTGATCCTAGGATATCTGGAACGATAGTGCCATCCTACTCTGAAGAGATACCGCCAGTAGAGTTAAGCTTCGAAAAGGTCATAGCCAGAAGAACCCTTTTAGAATTTGTTGAAGTAATTAAAAGGCTAAAAAAGCCGCTCATAGCTAACGTCGGCGTTGGTATACCAGCGCTTATATCTAACATAATAAAAGAGGAAAAGCTTGAAGAATACATATACACAACGGTTGAGTCGGGCCCTGGGGAGGCGTGGCGCTTGGTGGCGCTGATTTTGGGCTATCCGTGGGCCCTTTTGCGATCATACCTATGCCGGATCAGTTTTCAGTGTACGAGGGAGGTATAGTTGATGTTGCTTCTTTAGGCTTTATGCAGATTGATTCTGAAGGAAACGTTAATCCATCGATTCTTCCTGAAAGGTTTACAGGACCGGGAGGTTTTCCGGTCATAGCGGCGGGTTCTCTGAGGGTTTACTTTGCAGGAGGCTTCACCGCGGGCAAAAGAGAAATAAAGGTTAAAGATGGTAGGTTGAGGATTGTAGAGGAAGGGAGCATAAAGAAGTTTGTAAAAAAGGTTTACAAAGTTTTGTTTAGCGGGAAAGAGGTCCTTTACATAACTGAAAGGGCGGTCTTCAGGCTCACAGAAAATGGTATAGAACTGAAAGAATACGCTCCTGGGATAGACGTTGAAAAGGATATCATAAGTAAAATGGAATTTGAGCCAAAAACCAGTAGCGATCTAAAGTAGATGGATAAAAGGATTTTTGAACAAAAAAGCATGGAAATCTACAACGAAATAAAACAACTTCTTGGATGAGCTTAACACGAAAATTTTTCCATAACTCATTAATCAAAAGATAAGGATAAAAATAATGTTTTTAAAAAAGCTGTAAGCATGAAATGCGAAGACCTTTACAAAGTCGCTGAAGCGTGTATATGCCTTACTTTTTATGAGGAAGCTGCAATCCTTTATAAAAAATATATAGAAGAATGTAACGCAAAAGACCCTGCCGCTTGGCATGGTCTAGCAAATGCGCTCGAAGAAATTAAAGATGAAGCATACAAAGAAGCATATAAAAAAGCTTATGAACTTTATGATGAAAGCAGCTGGAGTTCTTGTCTCTGGAAAGGTTGGTGTGCTATGAAGCTTGGTAAGTACGAAGAAGCAGTAAGGCTCTTTGAAAAGTCCGTCAAATATAACGATAAATACCCGTACACTTTACAGAGCTATGCTATAGCATTGATAAAGCTGGGAAGGAAAGATGATGCAGAGGAAGTTTTAAGGCGCTTTAAAGAAATAAGCAAAGAAATAAAATATGAGGAGAGGATCTGTGAGGGTTATGCTATGCTGCTGAGCGTTAAAAACTTTGAAGAGATCGATCACATATACAGGAAAGCTCAAGCTGTAGCAGAAAGGTGTAACAAAAATACTTTGGACTATGCCCGTTAGGGCAATCTCCACCTCAAAGCGAAGATTCCCTACTTATCACTTAACCCATAGCTGAAGTTCAATTTGATGAAATGGTTCTGTGAGGTCCGCTATAGATGGGTATGAATGGTCTGCTCTTTACATACAATTTTAATTCATATATCTACAAGCCCTAAAAATAATTTTTGAAAAAGGCATTCAAAAGGCTGCTATTGACAGGACCGCTTGCATTATTTTTGTCAAAAAATGGTGAGCCATCACTTCATCTTTGCGAATTTCTTGTAACCGGAAAGCATGTCTTCCATAGTAAGTATGCCTATGAACTTTCCACCTCTGACAACAGGAATCCATGTGGACTTTGACGTTGCCATCGCTTCCCAGGCTTCTTCCAGTGTTGATTCAGGCCTCACGTATGGCGTTCCCCTGATTATTTTTTCCTTCAGGCTTGAGCTTTGATCGAGGTCTTCAAGCCTGACAACTCCTATGAAGTTCCCCTTTTCGTCTATGACAGGCAAAGAAGCTAGTCCTTCCCTTTTCATTTTATCTATTGCCTCCTTTGAGTTTGAACTGTCCATAACGAATATGTTCTTTATCATAACATCCTCTACCTTTATTCGTTTTAATAAAGGGACAGAGTACTCTTGCGCATGAGCTGGCGAATCCTTTCTGGTCTGAACTTGAGCATGATAAAGCGAGTGCCTGTACGCAATTATAAAAGCTAAGCCAGCGCTGAGCATCGTAGGAGGCAAAAGCTGAAGGTTTCCGCCCATCTCCACAGCCATAACTATGACAGCTAAAGGAGCGTTTGCTGCAGCCCCAAAAAGGGAAGCCATGCCGACTATAGCATAAGGCGCAAAAGGATAAGGCGTTTTAGTTAAAACGTTAATAAGAACTGCAAAAACTGAGCCAACGAGCCCGCCTATCATTATTCCGGGAGCGAATTCACCCCCAGAACCCCCGCTGCCAATTGTAAGGGATGTAGCAAGTATCTTTAAAAAAGGAAGCATGATCAAAATTATAATAGGGCTCAGCCCTAGCCCAACCAGTACGTTTAGCTTTTCATCTAAAATTAGGTTCATCCAGCCGTATCCAACAGCTATGATCTCAGGGAAAGCCATGCCAATAACTCCGACAGAAGCGCCTCCTATAGCAGCCCTTACTGCAAATGGTAACTTTACTTTTCCGAAAATATTTTCAAAATAAAACATGGATTTAACGTAAAGTATAGCAAAGAGCCCGCTTACTATACCAAGGGCTAAAAAAGATGGAATCTGTGAAACAGAAAAAGAATACATTATTGTCCCGAACATCGGGCCATATCCAACGGCAATCCCAAATATCATGTAGCCAACGGCTGAAGCTATTAGAGAAGGGTAGATGACTTCATATTCAAAATCCCTTTTGTAGAGGAGCTCGGCTGACAGCAGGGTTCCTGCTATGGGAGATTTAAATATTGTTCCTATCCCAGAACCCAAAGCCACAGCAACAGCCTTTCTCCTGTCTTCAGGAGATAACTTAAAAAGATCAAATACATGTGATGCAACAGAAGCAGAAACGAAGGCTTCAGGTCCTTCTCTTCCAGCGCTTCCTCCGCCGCCTATTGTAAATGCTGAAGCTATGGCTTTTATTAACCAGCCAAACTTGTCAAATTTTCCCTGCTTATAATGGAAAGATTGAATTACCTTATCAGTTCCGTTACCAGCAGCATCTGGAGAAAACGTTGTAAGGATTCCAGAAATGAAGGCTCCTAAAGCTGCAGTTAATGGAAGAAGATAAGGTCTAAGCGATGAGTAAGTGTAGTTGATGCTTCCTCCAAATCCTAAAGGAACAGGCAGTTTTGTTCCAACTAAGTTATAAAGAAAAATATATTTTACAAATCTCAATAAATAAAATATTAGTAATGATGTAGCACCAGCAACAAAACCTAGCAAAATTCCGAGTACGGCCCATTTTTCATAATAATCTAGCTTTACATTTGAAAACATATCAATAATTATTCCTCAATACCTAGCACGTTTTTCAGCAAAGCTATTCTGATGAACATCCCGTTCTTAGCTTGTTCAAAATACTTTGCTTGAGGCATGCTATCTACATCAGTAGCTAGCTCGTCGACACGCGGGAGAGGATGCAATATGTAAGGTATTTTCTTTAATTTTAATAACATATCTCTCGTTATTTTATAGCTTCCTTTTACCTTTTCATATTCTGACGGGTCAGAAAACCTTTCTTTCTGGACCCTGGTAACATATAGCGCATCTAGCTTATCAGCTACATCTTCAACTCTTTCTGCGAACTCGTATTCTGCGTTTTTTATCCCGCTCAAGACATCATCCCTAACTTTTAACGAAGGAGGTGAAATGTAATACAACTTTATATCTTTGAATTTGTCAAGCATAAATGATAAGCTTTTTACGGTTCTTCCATATTTTAGATCTCCCATTATGCCTACGTGTAGCCCGTCTAAGTGCCCAAAAATCCTGTAAAGAGTATAAACATCTGTAAGAGCCTGTGTCGGGTGCTCATTTATACCGTCTCCAGCGTTTATAACGGGCGCCGCGCATATTTTTGCTGCTTTTTCTGCGTTGCCTGCAACGCTCTGTCTAAGTATTATTACGTCTGGCTCGTAACCATCTACCATAGTCATAGTATCTTCAAAAGTTTCGCCCTTCTATATGCTAGATATTTCAGAAGCTCCAAAATCAAGGACCTTTATACCTAGGTAAGTTCCTGCAAACTGAAAGCTTAACCTAGTCCTTGTGCTTGGTTCTAAAAAAACAGTAATAGCTACTTTATCGTCTGCTTTGAAGATGGGCTTCCTAGACTTTAGTATATTTCTGTATTTTTCTGCTTCTTTTATAAGAAACTCAACTTCTTCTCTTGTAAGATCTTTTGCAGAAATTATGTCTCTCCCTTTTAGATTCATGTTTAAAGTAAAAATACGCTAGTTAATTAATTTTTTCTTTAAGATTTATGGGATTAAAGGTGGAACCCCATTTAGCGAACTTTAGATAATCGCTTTATGAAAATGTTTAAACCTTCTGCAAGTTATCATGTAAGGCTTTATAGCAGAGTTTATACAGCTAGCCAATTTCATGTTGAGCATTATTTGTTATACACTACACCGTTAAAACTGATGAGGCCCCTTATAAATTTCCTCAGAAAAATGAAATTTTATACTTGCGGGAGTACTGTTAACTCCATAAAGTAAAAAAGCATTAAAATAGTTAAGCTACCCAAGGATAGTAACTACCCGGGGTAGTTACGAAATATTTTAACTTTTTGAGTTTTAAAAGGGTCACTATATTTTAGTTTTAGGTTGATAAGAAGCTTTAATTCTGCGAAAGGTGTGTTTTTGAAGTTTTTACTTAACAGTTTTGTCTCTTTTACTCTTCGGTCTTGTTGTGTCCTTGCCTTCTCACGCTTCGCTTTTGGGTCCTTTTGGAGAAGTTTTGCTTTCAATGTATAAGATAAACGCGCAAGCTGTGTATCCAAGAGCCCGCTTTCTTACGCTTACGGTTCTGTTTTTATAGGAGGATCGTGGTATTACGTGAACAATTCCGCAATAGTTTCAAAGACAACTACTTCGAAAACATCTTCGACGGGAGGAGGGGTTAGGGCAACGAATGTGAGTGCTTCTGCTTCGGCTTCAGCTTCTGCATCTGCGACTTCAAACACGACAATCACGGCTTTTACCCTTTTTTCGGTCGCGTATAGGTCGTTCAGGTTTTATTATGAGCACCTCCTTTATAAACCGAGGGAATGTTGATTTGAAAAACGAGTGCTCCGGCCGGGATTTGAACCCGGGTCTTCGGCTCGAGAGGCCGACATACTTGACCAGTCTATACGACCGGAGCTATTTTTATTTTAGATTATGCATTTTTAGGTTTTACTGTGTTAACTGCTCCAATCTCGCGATTGGAGCTTCTCGGTTCATAGTCGTGCCTTATTTGAGGCCCGATCATTTCCGGGAATTTCGCCTGCGTTTAACAGGCTAAGCCCTTTAGTGTAGATAATTTATAAAATTCGCTTATAAGCATTATTTATATTCTACTTAACTTTTTTCTTCATCATTTTTCAGATTTATTACTTCACATCATGCTGTGTTGAATAATTATTTATAGCGCGGCTGTCAATTCCTTGCTTATGTGCCCAAAAGAAAAAGACAGCCACAATAATAATAGCAAAAGATGGGGTAATAAGTTTATCGACAAAAGGAACTGGAAAAGTTACAATGAAGAGCTTGTAGTGAGGGGTGAGTTTTTGTTGCCGATAGATATGTTTGAAAACTGGTATGAAGAATTGGATAAGATGAATGAGGGCAAGAAAGGTAGGCCATATGAATTTCCTGAATCTTTTATAAAAATCCAGGCTTTATAGCATCAGTGTTGGTTAAAGGGGACTTGAGGGTATAGCAAGGTCACTGGAAAAGTTATGCTTGATACCTTACCATGATGATTACACAACCATATGGCAAAGAGTACATGACATGAGACCTGAAATAAGGCTACCAACATACGATGAAGTCGAAGCTGGCTCAGACGGAACTGGGTTTAAGTCTGGCAACGCTGGCGAGTACAGGACTTATGTTTATGGAAAAATAATGAGAAAGTACGTTAAGGTAATAATAACTGCTGAGATAAAGTCAAAGAAGCTGATTGCTTTGATGTAAAGATAGGCGAAGTATCTGAGCCAAAGGTAGCTGTGAAGCACATAAAGCTGTTAAAAGAGAAATGGATAAAGCTGAAAAAGTTCTACGGCGATGGCGCATACGACACGAACGAAATATTCAATGCAATTGGCGATGCAGAATCAGCTATAAAGATAAGGAAGAACGCTACAACTTATCGTTGTAGAGGTAGCCGGAGAAGAAGGCAGGAAGTTAGGAAGTACATAAAGCTTGGGTACAAGACATGGGCAAAAGACACCAAGTATGGGCTGAGATGGGCTATCGAAGGGATATTCTCATCAGTAAAGAGGAAGTTCGGTGAGGACCTTAGGGCAAGAAGCCCTATTGGACTGATAGCGGAAGCTATGCAGAAAATGTGGATTTATGATGAGATGGTAAGCTATGGGAGGAATTCAATGTTGTCAACGATCTAGGCTATCAAAATTAACATGCCAAATTGCTAAACAATTATTCAACACAGCATTCACATCAAAAAAAATATAAATATATCAAAACGATAGGCTAGTTGGCATGTATAAAAAAAGGAGGAAGAAAAAAGGTCGACTGTAAGCGTTTCCTCCATCAAAAAAGTGATTCAGTTCCTTGGTTAACGATTTTAGCATTGGGTATGGGCATGCTAGTTTATGGAATAGCAGAAAGTTACGGTCCAGTTGCAGCTATAAGTAGCATAATTCCTTCTAAATTTTCTTACTTGGGTTTCGGTTTACCTTCTATAGCCGGCGGTGTAGGATCTCTTTTTGCAGGCATTATAACGGATAGGCTCGGAAGGCGAAACTCTTTTCTTACTGTAGCATTGATGATAATAGTAGGAGTAGTAATATTTCTTGCATTCCCAACTAGCACAGCAGCTTTAATAATATCTTTTATCCTTATAGGAATGGCTGCAATAGGTTTAGAAACGCCAATAATTACTGCAATATCTGAAGTTGTACCAGCAAAATGGAGAGGTAACGTAGAAGTTGTTGTTCAAAACTTTGGAAACCTTGGCGTTGCATTGATTTTTATACCTGCTTTGTTAGGCTTTACGGTGGCACAAACAGAACTTGCGTATGGAATTCTTTTTATTGCTCCCCTTGCAGCTATGTTAATAGGATATTGGGGAGTAAAAGAAACTCTCCCATGGAAGTCAATAAAGGATGGCTCTAAAGAGGATGTAAAAAAGGCTTGGGAGAACGTTGACAAAGGTCATGTGGAATCAGTAAAGCCGACTTCACCTTTCTGGTTCAGGTTTTTGTTCATTACAGTAATTGGTATCGTACAAAGCGTTGCTTTTGTCTGGATAACATATGACGTTGCTTACTACTACTTTGCCAGCAGCGTAGCAGATATAGTGCCAGTTATAGGCGGAATTACAATGATGATCGTTGGTATATCTTTTGGAATATTCTTTGCACACAAATTTTCAAGAAAATCAGCAACCACATTTTCATATGGACTCTTAGTTGCGCTTTGGGCCATTTTATGGATTTATGTTGCTCTTACAAAGAGTTCATCGGGATTGCTGCTGCTCGCATTAATGACCTTATTATTTGTACCCACTGAACTCACTTGGGGTACAAGAGCAATGTTGACCCCTGAACTTTTCAGGACAGAGCAGAGAGGAACATATGTTTCCATAGTAAGGACTTTGGTCTGGATAATAACTGGATTGATAACTATGGTTTTATCTTATATAGTCTTGCCGTTTAACGTATCATCAGCAATAGTAATGGCCATTTTTATTATAGGTTTTGCTTTTACTCTTGCCTGGCAGTTAAAGGGTTTTGAAACTGCAGGAAAGAGCCTTTCAGGGCTAGACCTATAAAAATTTATTTTTTATTAAAAAGCAATAAATAATGATATGTTAGGTCTTTCTGTTTAACGAGTTCAAACCCTATTTTTTTCATATCATCTATAACTTCTTCCTTTTTAATCCTCCACGGTGGGCCAAAAACCCTTTTTTCATTAAAATCAAGTATAGCTATTGATTTGGCTATTCTTTTTAGGTTTTCAAGTATAAAATCTTTGCATTCTCTTACAAGATCGTGCTGACATCCTCTCCGTCTTAAAAGGCGATGGTTCCTTCAAGGCGGATCATGGGTTTGTGGTTTATCGCCTTCATCTTCATCGTTTCATAGCTAGCAGGTGCGAATCGCACCCACCCCGCTCTGTTCGTCCAGCGATAGACCACGGGCTGTGCCTTCAGCCACTTACCCCTATCCTTAACGGACTCGGGGATATGTAGAATGTTTATTGCCCCGTTCAGATCAGCGTTTATTACCTTCCCTGTGTGAGGACACTTGAACAAGCCTCTTTCAATCCTTCCGTTTTCGTGAATTTCCCCACACAGGGAACACTTCTTAGATGTATTTTCCTCATCCACGAGCTTAACCTTTATTCCGTATTCTTGTGCAACGTTCTTGATTCGCTTTATTATTGCTGAATAGCTCCAGAAGTTTGTGTTCCTTTCGTTTCCTTTATCCTGAGCTATTCCCTTTGGGTAGCCTATCTTTATTTCCCCTACTCCTTTATCATACAGTCTCTCTACGATTTCCCTCGCTAAGCCTTCTCTAGCGTTCTTAAGCAAAAGAGAACGCTTTTTGTAAAGTTTTTCAAGCTTCCTGCTAGTTTTTAAGCCGTGCCTTGCAAGCCTCTTCTTTTCCTTAGAAATGCGCTTTGTTATCTTCTTGAACTCTGAAAGCACTGAACCTCCTTTAAAAAGCATCCACGAGCCGTCTTCAACGGCAACGGTTGCAAGGTTTACAACGCCTAGATCGATGCCCGCTTTCATTTTGCCTTTTGGTTTATTATTTACTTTTACACTTACAGGAATTCTTGCGTACCACTTTCTTCTCACGGTATCATAAAATATTTCAAGGGTTCCCTGCTTGCCTACCCACTTAAGCTTGCCAATGAACTTGAGCCTCAGGTTGAAATCCATGAGATATATTTCGTTTCCTTCAATCTTGTACCTGTCATGTCTTATCAGCAAAAACAAGTCATCTTTCTTTTTATGTGGAGGCTTAGGCTTCATCCACTTAGGCAATTCACCTTCTTTCTTCTTTTTGCTTAGCTCGAAGAAAGATTTCCATACAGAAGCGTTCTTTCGCGTTACTTGTTGAACGTTTGCCCCGTGCAATACAGCTTTGAATTTTTCATAAACGACTTTTTCTGTTTTATTAAAATCTACAGGCTCGTGCTTTTTATATTGCTCAAGCCTCAACTTATTAACTTCGTTCCAGCAATTAACGAATGCCTTTCCGAGAGCCGTTAGTTTAGCTTTTGTCTCCTTTCCTGAAATGATGAGTACCGTGTTTGATCGTCGCAAGCTTTTGTTATTTTATTCTAATTAAAGTATATAAATACTTAAGCCTTTTTCATGCGAAACACGTTAGCAAAGAAAAAGTATTTTAGTATCCCCGCCTCTAGAAGAGGCGAGGCTTTCGTTCGTGTGGTAAACATTTGCCATAAAAATCAGATCAAACTCACCATCTATTTTTTCACAAAGGTTTTTCTTAACAGTTTTTATTCCTTTTTCTTCCATTTCTTTAAAGTAGTAATCGTCTACATCAAATGCATATACAACAGCCCCTTTTTCTTTAAAAGCGTATGAAAAGCGGTCGTCTCCAGTTCCAAAGTCAGCAACCTTCATGCCTTCTTTTAAATCTAAAAAATCTATTATTTCATTTATATTGTAAGCGAATATGCTGTATCCCCCATGATGAAAGTGATGCATATAAGTGGATAAATTATTTATGTATTAAACGTTTTGTCAAAAATTACCTTAAATAAAAATTCAAATGTTATATTTTATTAAAATTTAAAGTAGTTCATGCAACGGGAAAAGATGCTTATAAGGGGCATTGTTTCTTTACTGATACTTGACATCTTGTTAGATAGCGAGCTTTATGGTTACGCCATCAGAAAAAAGCTTTTAGAAGAGATCAAAGAACCGATTCCTAACGGATACATCTACGTTATTCTTAAACATCTAGAAAGGAAAAATTGCGTAAGGTCAAGGCTTAAAAAAATAAACAAAAGGATAGTAAGGGTTTACACTATAACAGAAGACGGAAAAAGGCTTTTGTTTGAACATAAAAATTCTTTGGAGAAAATGATAATTATTTCGAGAAAGATTCTAAATAATATAGAAAAGCACCGTTAATATCTTATAATAATATTTGTGGCCGCTTTCTTGTTTATATAAGGAGGCAATGATTGGTTTTTAATCAGCTCTGTAATCTTTTCTCCGTTCTGAATAAGTCTCTTAAAAGCGCTCCATGTAAGAACACCAATGAGCCTTTTTTCCTTAGCGTCAACTATACCAACTCTATATTTTCTACAGAACCAGGCAATTCTATCGTCAGCTTCCACAGTTTTAAAACCAGTAACTCTGACAAACCGACCTCGAAAAGAAGGCGTCCTACCTCTGCTGAGTATTATTACAAAATAGTATCTTTTATCATTTTCAGAAACTTTCCAGTATTTATCCTCTTTTATCGCATATTTTATATTGTTAACGTCTTTATCTGAGATCTTTTTAAAAAGGCTAGGTTTTTTCATATAAAAAAAATATACTTTAAGGTCTATAAACGTGTTTGTTAATCAGCATAGGTGAACTACTCCGCCCTCACGGAAGGGGACTTCCGCCCCTTAACCCCAAAAGGTTAAAAGTTCAGACTCAGGGCTTCACAACGCTATAAACAAAATAAGCATAATCCGCTCCTGCTGGGACTGCATACTTGATAACCTTAACGCTTACAGAGCTTACAGTAGCAAAAGAAGAAACAGTCTTTGCAACAGTAATCGCTACATCTTCTATTAACTTAAATTCTTTTCCTTCAACGTTTTCCCTTATTTTTTTAGCGATTTCACTGTAACTTACCGTAGAGCTTATGTCTCCTTTATAATCTTCTTTAAGTCTTGCTTTAACGTCAACGCGTATGACCCTTTCGAACAGATCTTCACCAGTATCGACACCTATTTTGCAGCTCAGCTTTAAGCCTTTTATTCCAACTTGGGAAGTCATAATATACCTTCAAAATTGTGTATATTAAATTTTTTATATTCAAAATAATTTTTATCTTAAAATAAAAAATTTATCAATCATAAAAGCGCTTTCTTTTAAAAAAATTATTAGGCATAAAGCTAGTTAATGATCAGAAACCTAAGCTTCTTCCAGATAAAACACGTACCTAGCGCCTTCGAACTCTCCTTCGCCCTTCTCCTTCCAAGTTATCTTGTACTTTTTAACTGACCTCGCAGAGCTAACCGTTGCTACAGAAGGCACGCTTTTCCATAACCTTTCAACCTTTTCCTTATCTTTTGTCATCAGCAGCGATCTCCTTTTCTTCATAAGGTACTTAATAAGCGTCTTTTGCGGATCATAACCTTCAACCTCAACCTTCTCATTCCCGAAGTCAAGCAAGAATTTTCTTTTTCCCATGCATAAATTCATACGTACAAAGATAAAAGCTTTAGCCCTGAGCGATCTAAACCTCGTTGTTGGAGCTTACGGTTCATAGCGCGCTTGCTTTCGCTTGGGTTTATCACTTGAAATCCTGCTTCATCTTATAATTTTTTGTTTCCTGAAATTTTCTGCTAATGAGAGTGTTTTCTCTTATTATTTCATTCTTGTCAGGGTTGAGCCTAAGTATTTAAAGAAAATGTTCTGTAAAATTTAAAAAGCATTTCTGAAAGGTGTCATCTAAAGCTCAAAAAATATTTTTTGCCTTTTAACCTTATATTAAGTTAAAGATGCACGAAGATACATAAAAGGCTCATATTTATGAATTAAAACTGTCTTAGCAAACTCTGAAAACGCGTTTAAAAATAAAAATTCTTTAATAAAAATATCTTTTTTAAAGCGTAAAAGGTTTCATATTTAATTATTAATCGCCGTTTTTATTAAAAATGTTATAAAATTTGAAGGTTTGATTGTTCAATTATCTTAAAATCAAAACAATAAAAATCAAATAATTTGGAAATACTTAAAAAACATGCGGTTTAGGAAGGTTTCGTGAGCGGAAATTTACCCCCTAAAAAAAGCTTCGAGGAACTTTTAAAGGAGCTGGGGGTAGACCCATTAAAGGGCCTTACTTCTGAAGAAGTCAAAATTAGGCAGAAAAAATTTGGGTTTAACGAAGTTGTTGAAAAGAAGGAATCATCTTTAAAAAGGCTCGCAAAGAAGTTCTGGGGACTTACTTCGTGGATGCTAGAAATAACAATGGTTCTTACGCTGATTTTAGGAAGGTACCTTGATTTTTATATAGTAACAGGGCTTCTTCTTTTAAACGTTCTTCTTGGGTACTTTCAGGAAGAAAGGGCAAACAAGGCTCTAGAAGCTCTCAAACAGAAACTGCATGTTAATTCCAGAGTTTATAGAGATGGTAAGTGGACTGTAATACCTGCAAGAGAACTTGTCCCAGGAGATATAGTCAGAATAAGGGCCGGCGATATAGTTCCTGCTGATATAGTAATAGGAGAAGGAGAAGTTGAGGTTGATCAATCTGCCTTAACTGGAGAATCGCTAACAGTATCCAGAGGTTCTAACGAAGCCGTTTACTCTGGCTCTGTAATAAGGAGAGGTGAAGCCACGGGAATAGTAACAGCAACAGGCGCAAAGACATACTTCGGAAAGACAACAGAGCTTGTAAACATTGCAAGGCCAAAGCTTCACATGGAAGAGGTCATAGGACAGGTTGTAAAATGGCTCTTAATCATGGTCATTACTCTCCTAGCTGCTGCTTTTGTATATTCAGCAATACTGATAAAGGCCGGTTACCTTAGCCTGCTTGAACTTTCCCTCGTACTTTTGGTCTCTGCTATACCCGTAGCTCTGCCTGCTATGTTCACAATAACCATGGCTCTTGGCTCCATAGAGCTTTCTAAGAAGGGAGTTCTTGTTACCCGTTTATCTGCTTCAGAAGACGCAGCTTCAATGGATACTTTGTGCGTTGACAAAACTGGTACTATAACGTTAAATAAGATTTCAGTGGCAGAGGTTGTACCAGTTAATAGCTTTAGCGAAGATGATGTGGTGATATTTGGAGCACTTGCTTCAGAAGAGGCTAATCAGGACCCAATAGATCTGGCTTTTATACAGGAAGCCAAAGATAAGAAAGTAGACCTTAACAAATACAAGGTTTTAAAGTTTGTCCCATTTGATCCAAAGACAAGAAGAACAGAGGCTACAGTACAGTTTGACGGAAAAACCGTTGATGTGATAAAGGGAGCTGTCAACGTTGTAATTCAGCTGTGCAAGCTTGATGAACAGACAAAGAAAAAGGTTCAAGAAACTATGGATGAAATGGCAGAAAAAGGTTACAGGAGCCTGGGCGTCGCTTTAAGGGAAAATAATGAAGCTAAGCTTATAGGCATAGTAGGACTTTACGACAAGCCAAGACCGGATTCAGCTCATCTAATCTCAGAATTGAAAGATCTTGGCGTAAAGGTCAAAATGCTAACTGGGGATGCAAAACCTATAGCGTTACAAGTAGCAAAGCAGGTTGGGCTTGGAGAAAACGCTGCTGACATTGTTGAAGTAAAACAAATGAATGATGAAGAAAGGGATGAAATAATAGAAAAGAGCGACGTTTTTGCAGAAGTTTATCCTGAGGATAAGTACATGATCGTAAAATCTTTGCAGAAAAAGAAGCATATAGTGGGAATGACAGGGGATGGGGTAAATGATGCGCCAGCTTTAAAACAAGCGGAAGTTGGCATAGCTGTAAGCAATGCAACTGATGTTGCAAAGGCCGCAGCAAGCGTTGTTCTGACGCAGCCTGGCTTGATAAACATAGTCGACCTCGTTAAAACTGGTAGAATGATATATCAAAGAATAGTAACCTGGATATTTAACAAAGTTGTAAAAACATTCCAGATAGTTGTTTTTACTGTCATCGCGCTGTTTTTATGGAACCGGTTCGTCGTAAATGCGTACGATGTTTTGTTACTTCTTTTCCTTATCGATTTTGTAACAATATCGATTTCAACAGATAACGTAAGGTATTCAAAAAACCCTGATAAGTGGAACATAGATTGGCTTGTAAAAGTTTCTATGCTTATAGGAGTAGCATCTGTAATCGAATCGCTGTTCTTCACTTACATTGGCGTAAAGTACTTTGCGCTTCTTAACAACGTAAACCAGCTGCATACATTTGGGTTTGAGCTGCTTATGCTTTCCGGTATGCTAACCATATTTGTGGTAAGGGAACGCGGTCATTTTTGGAACTCAAGACCAAGCAATACTTTGCTTATTTCGATTATAACTGACATAGCTTTGGCGGTTGCGATATCAACTTTCGGGATCCCGGGCATAACTCCAATACCTTTAATTGACTCCCTAACGCTTCTTGCACTTTCAGTGATTTTTATGTTATTTGTAAATGACTTTGTAAAGATAGCAGTGATCAAAAAGATTAAACAGTAAACATGGTGCCGTTAACTTGGGCTCATTCTGATCACCTTATGTAATAAATAATTTTTGGCTTTCTGCATCTTTTCAAAACGCTTCAGTCTTGTTTTTATATTTTTCATTTTAATTTTTTCAGAAATTCTTTAGAATCTAATGTGTACCATACTTCATTCTTGTCCACATCAACTCGTCAATAATGAATTTTCTCTCATAGCTTACACATTTTTTGTACTTTTAGGCTTGTTCATAAAAGTCTCTTCTTTTGTAACGTTATGTCTCCAGCTTTCTTCAATACTAGTATAAAGAACATCTGTTATTCTCTCATTACAGAAATTCCCTGAACGGCGGATTTCTTTAAATTACCTTCAACCTTTTTCTTAACTATTCAATTTATCTTGTCATCTTTAAGTGCGCTACTTTAACTATTTATCCGAAACTTGCTCAAAAGTGCAGCTAGCTTATGAGGGTGAATAATTGTTTATTAAAAAAATTCTTAACGCTTTAAACTTTTAACATGTTTTAGTATTTCTTCAGATAGTTTTCCTTCTTTTTCTACAGCTTCATATCTTACTAAAGTTATTGGTTTATTTATATGGATAAAGAGGGAAAGATTCGCTGGAGTCCCCAGAACTACTAGATCAGCCGGTATATTATTTATTGTTTCCTCCAGTTCTTTTAGTTGAAGCTCACTGTACCCAAGAGCAGGAAGAATTTTTCCCATATGAGGGTATTTTTTGTAAGCTTCCGCTATGCTTCCTACTGCATATGGTCTAGGATCTACTAACTCAGCACCTTTTTGTAACGAAACTTTTGCGGCAACACCTTCGCTCAATCCGCCATGTGTTACTGTAGGGCCGTCTTCAACTGCTAGAACCTTTTTACCTTTTAGATCAATCTCAGTATTTAAAAAAGGCACTGAATCAGTAACGAATATTTTTGCTTTGCTATTTATTTCAAAAATCGTTTCTTTAAACCTTTCAATTTTCTCTTTTTCAACGAGATTTGCTTTATTTATAACTATGGCGTCTGCCATTCTGACGCAAGCCTCACCAGGGAAGGAGCCCTTTACGCTGTTTTCCCGCATAGGATCTACTACAGTTATCATAAAATCCGGCATGTAAAAAGGCATATCGTTATTGCCTCCGTCCCACAGAATTATTTCTGAATTAGTTTCAGCTATTTGCAGTATTTTTTCATAATCTACGCCAGCGTAAACAACAGCACCGTTTTCTATATGAGGTTCGTATTCCTCGACTTCTTCTATGGTCAAACCTTTTAGGTCATCTAAGCTCTTAAAAATCTGAACCGCTTCTTTTTCAAGGTCTCCGTACGGCATAGGGTGCCTTACAACGCTAACTTTGAAGCCGTTCGACGCTAATACTTTATAAACAAACCTTGATATTGTGCTTTTCCCTACGCCAGTTCTTCCTCCTGCAACTGCAATCACAGGCTTTTTAGATTTAATCATTGTGTCTTTGGGTCCAAGAAAGTGGAATGAAGCACCGTTGGCAAGAGCTATTGACGCTAATTTCATAGGTGTTTCAAAATCAACATCGCTGTAAGAAAAGTAGACGTCATCAACTTCAAATTTCTTTATAAGCTCGGGGAGCATCTTCTCCGGATATATAGGAATCCCTTCAGGGTAGTTTTTACCTGCAAGAGACGCAGGATAAATTCTGTTTTCTATAAAAGGTATCTGTGTAGCGGTAAAAGCCACAACCTTTACCTCTGGGTTATCCCTGAAAAAAACATTAAAGTTGTGAAAGTCTCTTCCTGCAGCCCCCATGATTATAGCTTTTCTCATTCTTTTTCAGCCTCCATAATACCTTTCTCAACTATATCAAGAGCTTCTGATACAAGATCTTCTGTTATTGTTAACGGAGGAGCAAACCTAAGCGTGCTGATCCCTGCAGTTATTAACAGAACCCCGTGTTTCCAGCTGTATTCTATTATTTTCTTTGCTCCATCAGGATTTGGTTCCTTAGTTTCTTTGTTCTTAACAATTTCAGCGCCTATCATAAGACCTTTGCCCCTCACATCGCCAACTATTTCATGTTTTTCCTTTATTTCATCTAATCTCTTAAGCATGTACTTTCCAACTTTTTCAGCGTTCTCTAAAAGCTTCATTTTTCTTATCGTATTTATAGTTGCAATAGCGGCCTCTGTCGCTACAGGGTTTCCACCAAAAGTACTTGCATGACTTCCTGGAGGCCAGCTCATTAACTCAGCCCTAGAGACCACAGCTGATAGAGGCAATCCCGAGGCTAGAGCTTTAGCTATAAGTATTACATCAGGCTCAACACCATAATGTTCAATTGCAAACCACTTACCGGTCCTTCCCATGCCAGCCTGAACTTCATCATCAACTACTATTATCCCGTTTTCTTTCATTAAATTAAAAAACTTTTTGAAATAGTCGTCAGGAGGAACAACGTACCCTCCTTCACCCTGTATAGGTTCTATAAAAGCAGCGGCCACTTCATCAGGAGGTACATATTTCTGGAAGAGATTTTCTTTTATGTAATCAACACAATAAAGGTTACAATTGGGATAAGTTAGTTTAAACGGACATCTGTAACAGTAAGGGTACGGCACATGTTCTACTCCTGGAAGAAGAGGAGAAAAGCCCCTAACCTGTGCTGGTTTGCTTGCGGTCAAGCTGAGAGCCCCCATAGTCCTACCATGAAAAGATCCTATAAATGCAAGTAGCCTAGGCCTTTTTGTGTAATACCTCACAAGTTTTATTGCTGCTTCTACAGCTTCTGCGCCAGAATTCCCGTAATAAACTTTTTTCTCAAAGCTGCCTGGGGTTATCTTTATAAGCTCTTTAGCGAGAGTTACTATGTTTTCATAATAAAAATCTGTGTATGAATAGTGAATAAATTTCCTTATTTGACGTTCAACGGCTTTTATTACCGGGTCTGGAGCGGTTCCAAGCCCAAGCACGGCTATCCCGGCATTCATATCTATGTATTTATTCCCGTCTACGTCTTCGATTATAGCTCCTTTACCCTTTTTTATTACGAACGGATAGAACCTCTGAATTGACGGGGAAAGGTATCTCTGGGTATCCTCAACTATCTTTTTAGCTTTTTCCCCTGGAGGTTCAACCTTTATTTTTGTACGTTGCATATTTAGTTATAGGAAACCGTATAAGATAAAAATTTCGAATCTAATGATGGAAAATTTTTATGTTTTTCGTACATAATTAAGAAAAATATTTCTAATTTCGGATAAAAAAATTACATATGACAAAAGTCTAACTAGAATTCTCGAATAGAAAGCGTTAAAAAGGCTAAAAATATTTTTGAACCTATGCAGGTTATTGTGTCGGATAAGAGCACAGATTTCCTTTTGCAAGAACTAAAAGATGTTTTAAAAAGTGAAAAAGTAATTGGACTTGCAAGGTTACCCGAACCAAGACCGGGAATAAGGTACAGAGATGTTATCAAGAAAATTTTCAGCCTTGCGGGAAGCGTACAGGCTATTGTTTTTATTGAAATGGAAGACGGGGAAAAAAGGGTTTATGTATTTGATTTAGAAGCAGCTATAAAACCAGGTACGCCGTTAACCGAATCAAAAGTTAAAGTAAAGGGAAAATATTTTAAGTACAAGGATGGGCTTTCTCAAGTGGTATATTACAAAGAAAGCTCGGAAGGAAAGGCTGAAGACGTTTTCAGAATGATTGATGAAATGGCTGACCTTTATGAGGCAGCATACGAACAGGCTTTTTCAAGAAAGGTTTCTGCTATAGATATTTACTATTGGTTAGAATAGGGTTCTGCATACTCCCCTAACCCTATTGGAACGCGTTCCTGGATAATAGCCATGCTTCCTTTTACGTAAGTTTGTAAATTGATACCCTGCTTTTATCAGACTTCAGCAAGAAGTTTTTGCTTCTTGAAATTTTCTACTGAGAAGAGTTTCTTTTCTCTTATTCTTGCATCCATTTCAGGGTTATGAACGTTTAAATCCTATATTAGTCTTCTGATTATAACGAAACGAGCGCTTTTAATTTTCCCGTGCTTTGCAACGCGAAAGAGTTTCAATCCTATATTAGTCTGATTATAACAATGATAGTATCGCAGTTCAGGACATTTCAAGACATATTGTTTCAATCCTATATTAGTCTGATTATAACCACGTCTTTTGTTTTCAGGTAGGAATACGCAATATGGGTTTCAATCCTATATTAGTCTGATTATAACAACATGACTTTCATTCCGCAAGACCCGAACGAGGAAATTCCCCCACGTTTCAATCCTATATTAGTCTGATTATAACCAAAACTGGATGTGAAAGTAAAAGTAATTCAGGTATATTGTTTCAATCCTATATTAGTCTGATTATAACAATTAACAATGACGCAGTGGAAGTTACTACCAGTGCTTGATGTAAGTTTCAATCCTATATTAGTCTGATTATAACTGTCACATAGGATGATACTATTGGTTGTTGATTAAACTTGTTTCAATCCTATATTAGTCTGATTATAACCCGCTACCGCATTATTATATTTCATATAAATATAAAAGTTTTACTTTTTAGTATAATATTGGCTGAATCGTCGGTTTTGATGTTTATTTATAAAGATGAGCATGACGTTTGAAAAAAAAAGTAAAACATAACTCCTTTAATCTTATAATCTACTAATTATCTAGGGCGGGGAGGATGTCAGATCATTTTAAACAAGAAAAATCCTCTGTAAGGGTTAGGTAGTTCGTTTAAACTCAAACTTTTTAAGTTGATAAAAAGCTTCTATTTTATTTGCATGATAAACAGTTAAATTCTTAAAGTAATAGATAAACAATATGAGCAAATTTCAAAACCCAGTTATAAAAGAAATAACAGAAAAATACAGAAAAATATGGGCTATCATCCACGCTAACAACCTTCTTAGCTGGGATTCAGAAATTTATATGCCTGAGAGGGGTGTTTCTGAAAGATCTATAGCTTTAGCAGAGCTAAATGTGCTTTACAGGGAGCTCATATTAAAGGATGATTTTGTATCCCTCGTAGAAAAAGGAAAAAATGAAAAGGATCTAAACATGTGGGAATCTGGAACGATAAGGGTTTTAGACAGAGAAATAAACAAAATGAAGAAGATACCGCCGGAACTTTTGTTCGAATTGCAGAAAACTTCGTCTGAAGCTTTTCAGGTTTGGAAGAACGCTAAAGCACAAAAAAAGTTTGATGCTTTCCTTCCGTACCTAAAAAAGCTCGTGGATTTAAACATACAGATAGCTGAAAAGCTAGGTTATCAGGAAAAACCTTATGATGCCTTACTAGACATGTACGAGGAAGGGCTAAATACCCGAGATGTCAAAGCCGTGTTTGATAGCCTAAAACCTGGCTTAAAGAATTATTTAGAAAAGATAAAGGGCGGGAAATTTTATGGAGTACACGAGCTTGAAGGCGTAAGTTATGAAACCTCATCGATGGAGAAGGTAAATAAAGAAGTCTTAAAGATGATAGAATATCCAGAGGAAAGGGCCAGAATAGACGTAAGCCCTCACCCCTTTACCATCAGCATGGGAATAAACGACGTAAGGATAACAACGAGGTATGAAGGTTATGACTTCAAAAGGTCTCTTTTCAGCGTTTTACATGAATTCGGCCATGCGACTTATGAGCTTCAGATAGATCCTGAGCTTGACATGACACCTATAGGCACAGGGGTAAGTTTAGGAATACATGAAGGGCAGAGCAGATTTTGGGAAAATGTAGTATCCAGAACTCTAGCTTTTACTGAATCTGTTAAACCTGTTCTTGACAAATACCTGGGTTTTACTTCTAAATATTCTCCAGAAGATGTTTACAGGTATTTTGCAATGGTAAAGCCAAGCCCCATAAGAACTGAAGCTGACGAAGTTACTTACAACCTCCACATATCTTTGAGGTTTGAAATTGAGCAGATGCTTATTGAAAAGGAGCTAAAGCCTGAGGACGTACCAGAGGTATGGGACAACATGATGCAAGATCTACTAGGTATCAAGCCAGCTGATATTTCTGAAGGAGCATTACAGGACGTACACTGGGCCCACGGCACTTTTGGCTATTTCCCAACATACACTCTCGGAAACATAGTAGCTTCTATGATGATGAAAAAGCTTAGCGGTAAAAATAAGATATACGAGCTTGTTAGAAATAGAGCTTTCAAAGAAATAAAGGAATTCTTAAAAGAGAATGTACATCAGTACGGCTCATCGCTGTCTCCTAAAGATCTGCTTATAAAATCTTTTGGAAAGAGTTATTCCCCTGAAGACCTTTTAGATTATATTCAGTACAAATACATAAATGGCATCGAATACTGATATTACAAAATGAACAAAAGCCTCGCCTCTTCTAGAGGCTGGGTAAATTTAAATTACTAAAACCTTGTAAAGCATATTAAAGCGTGTCCCGTAGGGAATACTTCAAGAAGGCTCTACATATCCTGGAGTCCAATGAGGATAGGGTAAGTGGCTGAAGGAACAGTCCGTGGTCTATCGCTGGACGAACAGAGCGGGGTGGGTAACCACTAGCTATGAAGTCATGAAGATGAAGGCGGTAAACCACGAACCTATGACCCGCCTTGAATGAACAATCGCCTTTTAAGGCGGTGAGGATGTCAGAGAAAATTTAAAAACTAAACCAATAAATGATCTGCTGAAGAGCGGGGGTCCCCTAGCCAGGTCGATGGGGGCGGACTTAAGATCCGCTGGCGTAGGCCTTCGTGGGTTCGAATCCCACCCCCCGCATCAAACGTTGTTTTTTCACACCAAGTTATCGATCTTTTTCAGGTTTTCAACAAGTATTTCCTCATTGTTTGGGGCCTGTATGAAAACCGGCACGTTCTTCTGTCTTGTTGCTTTATAAGATACAAACAACCATTGACCAGTTTCCAGCTCTGTTGTCCTTTCAATAATGTCTGTGTTAAGTGAGAACGCATCAGCTATAACAAGCCTGTCATAAAGTCGAGGTAAGGTACTCACAAAATAGCTGTGAAGCTGCTGCACGGCGTTTGTGTTCAAGTGGGCAAGTCTCTGTGTGCTAAGCCAGCAATGAGCCCTGTACTTTCTTCCTTGTCTTAAAAGCGCCTCAACTGATTTGTTTGACGCGTCTGAATAATCATCCTTTGAAGTTTTGTCGGGTATGAACTCCTGGGCTTCGTCCAGAACAACTAGGACCTTTTTTCTGCTCCCCTTGGTTTTCTTTAAATAAAGCAACGTGTCTATAAAGGCTGAAGCTATAGCCCTTGCTTTTTCAGGGTCAGGAACGTAAACTACAGTTAATCTATTGGAATTTTCTCCCAGAACATAGTCTGCCAGATCTTCAGGGTTTACAGCTTTGTTTTCCTTTTTTTCCTTCTCTGATAAGCTGTTCAGGTATTCGCTCAGGCTTTGCATTGACTTATAAATGTTGGATTTTTCGCTAACATACCTCATTAGAGAATTAAGGATACCTATGAGCTCACTCCTATCATTATCTTTTAAGTTAGAAACATCGGTTTCCTCGGTATAGCCTTTTATAGTTGTAAATTCTGAAATCCTATTCAGTTCTATCATTCCAGTACCGGGTTTAAGCTCCTGCTGGAGCATTTCGTACAGCTGTCCTAGAGTTAAGGTTGGGGGCTTTAGAGTAGTAACCAGCTTGACGGCTTTGCTATTGAGGAATATACTTACATATTTTTGGAGTTCTGCGAACGATATTTTATCTTCTAGTGTGTCAGGTATTACTTGCGAATCCAAAAAATTCTCTACATTATTTATATTTTCTGTAGAAAACATTTCGCCTTCTTTAATTAGCTCATCAAGAAGGTGTATCCCATATTCGCCAGCTATGTCAAACACGATGACCTTGAGGTCTTTATCAGACTCAAGAGATTTCCTTATCAGATAAGAAAGAAGGTTTGATTTACCAGAACCGGTAAAACCAAAAGCGCCCATGTGGTATTTTATCATTGAGTTCAGGTTTACTTTCAGATCAAGCTCAAAACCTAACAGCTTTCCTACAACAATTCCTTCTTCCATGCTTAGGAACCTTTCAACCGATTCCCTTGAAAGTAGATAAACCCTTGAACCTGGCAAAGGTATTGAGTTATCTTTCACAAACTCAATACTTTCATCGTTTACTGTCATCCTGTATTTGGTCGGGACTGCCCATACATTTATCCACGTTTCGTTACTTTCTTCCCAGCTTTCATAAATGCTCTCCATCATTTCCCACCTTATATCTCTGGGTATTCTTTCGTCCATTCCGACCATTTGGTAGTGAAGCGGTTTTATGCTCGCTATTTCATATATAAGATACTGATTTTTCTTTTTTTCAACAGCAACAAATTGGGGTTCCTGAAGTTTTTCAAAAACCTCGTCGCTGAACTTAACCTCAAGAAGTGCTACCTGAGATGAAACTACTATTTCTCCTTCTCTTCCCCTTGTCGAGGTCACCCTTTCCCTCTGCTCCCTAAGCCTAGCTTCGAACTTCCCGTTTACGTCATCAAAAACTCTCAACTTTTCCAAGCTCTTTCGCCCCTTCTTCTCTTAATCTCTCGCTTTCTGATCGTATATCTCTAAATCTCCTCGATATCATAAATATTTTTTCTTTCCTAGCATATGATTCAAGCTTAAAATCCGCAACGCTTCTTATTGACCATTTTATTGTGCTTATTTCCTGCTTTACTTTTTTGTCTGCAAGGAAAAGCAGGTGGTTGTGACCATAAGCTTCGAGTATTTCTGGATTATCTGAGATCGTGAGAATCTGCAGGATCATATTATCCAGAGCGTTTAATCCATTTTCCATATACATTTCAGCCTTAATTGTTTTGCCCTTTACATCAACGTTAAGCTCAGTAAACATCTGATCATCAAAAGCGTGATCTATAAACCTGTCATATGTAAAAACAGGCGATCTCATCATTGGATCTTTGGAGAAAGTTCTGAGCTGAAAGTAAGCCTTTGCAAAAAGGCCTGTCCTGCCAATTGATTTTTTAGCTGCTATAAACCTGCCCTGGTACATGGTTAAATAAGAGAAACCATAATCATACGATATGGTTCTCCAGGGAGTCTTTACTTTATCATAATGTACAGCTGAGAGCACTGTTAAAAAAGCCTTATCGTTCTTAAGTTTCAATACGTTGTTAAAAGTCTGGGGCATTACAGACCTGGAAAACTCAGAAGCAGATGTATCTTTGGTTAGCCCGATCACAAGGTTCTTGTTCTTTAAAGCCATATCGTATATCATATATATTAAATAAACGTTTATTGCTCCAAGGTCGTATACAGAAAGCCAGTTTTCTTTATCTATTCTCAGAGGATGCTCATTTTCCTTAAAAGCTTTAATAGTTACAGCTTTGACAACTTCGGTCACCCTTTTCCAGTAATCCTTAACGTCTTCTCTGAGCTTTAGTTTTCCGAGTTCTGCAGCATCAAGTAGTTCTCCGTTATATTTCTTGTCCATATCTATAATGGATTTCCAAAGCTTTTCTTTCTCCTGTTCATTAAGGCCAAGCTTTTTCCCCATATCATCAGCAGAACTTTCTCCTTGCTCAATCAGAACTTTGATTCCAGAATACGTAAGATACGGGAAACGGCGCGGCACGAAAATGTTTCCGGCACCCAAAACTGAAGCAATAGCAAGGTCAAGTTTTTTAGCGTAGCCATTAGATAACCTTATTTTAGTTAGATTTGGGGTATCAGATTTTAAAGCTATTCTGAGGTCTTTAAGCGATGTGGCAAAAGTTCCTGAAATTGGCCTGTCCATGAAAAGGATACCATTATTTAAATTCTGCATTACCATGTAAGCTGACCATAGCTCGGCCATCGTCATCATAGAGTAAGGTATCCTTTCTATCGAAGTTTGAAGTTCAAATTCAGAAAAAGCTTCAGCTTCCTGATAAACTTCAGTTAAATCTTCAAGCCAAAGAGGTATTGCTGCATAAGAAGAAAGCTCTTCCTCTTTCTTTGCTTTTCTTATGTCAAACTTTATACTGTTTTGATCGATGTAAAAGGGACAAGAATAAGCTACGGAATTTACGTAAAATATGAGCGTTTCAAGCCTTTCATCGTAATCCATAGAACCGTCAATGCCGTATGCTTTATGTTCCCCAAAGCCAAAGTAAGATTTAGCTGTTTCAACGGCCCTTTTATTATCAAGGTTTTTAAGTAGCCGCTCTATGATTTGAGGATAATCCTTGACTTCCTTAACTCTTTCGTTGAACTTTTCTATCAGCTCATTGGTCTCTTCCTCTATCTTCTTTACTAACCTTGAATAAGCTGAACCTTTATCCAACGTTTTAATATTTTTAAACACTGAAATATAAACAATTGTTTAAAACTATTCATTCTTTACATTGTATGAGCCTCTCAACTTCTATTAGCTGATCAAATTTAACCAGCGAAAGCAGCCTATCGCCTACTTTGATTTCTTCTTCAGGATTAAGGTACTTAACGGGTTTCCCTTCCCTGATAAGGACTATGTAATCAAAAGGAAGCTCCTTTAACTTCATCCCTTTAATCTTTGAACATTCCTTTACGTCTATTTCAACCATTTCCATTCCTGAGAGCTTTCTTGAACTGTCAGATATAACGCCAATTACGCTTCCCGTAACTGTTGCAGAAGCTATTACGTTTCCTATCATCCTGTAGATTGGCACCACAACATCTATGCCAGCTTTTTTAAGCCCATCATACATCTGTTCAGAGTTGTTTATAGCTATGGTTTTTATTTTTGGGTTGAGGTGCATCGCGGTTAGGGCATAAAGCATGTTCATCTCATCGCTTTCCAGAGTTAAAACTATGGAGCTTGCGTTCTGAACGTTAGCGTCGCTCAGTGCATCTATCGGTGACGAAAGGTCGGAAAGTATGTAAGATATGCCGCGTTTCTGTAGCTCGTTAACGTTTTCTTTTTGTCTAGTAATAACGCAGAAGTCCCTCTTGGAAGTTATCAGCCTCTCTGCAACGTACCTGCCTATATGCGTGTAACCGAGAATTATTATGTGCCCTTTCATGTACTTAACCTTGCTCTTCTGAACTTCGTCTAGCCAGAGGTCAGTTTTAACTACGCTGTTAACTACTCCCTGAACCAGAGAGGCTGCGGAGCCTACGCTCGTAAGTATTATCCCGATCAGCAGAAACTTTTCAACTACAGGTATTTCTGTTATGGGGGGCGCGTACAGACCTATTGTTGAGATCGTTGAGACAGAAGCCAATAGAGCCGAAACGGGGTCAAGCTTTTGAAAATAATAGAACACGTATGCTCCGAACCCTATCATGAATGAAAGAACGAGCAACTGTTTCCATATATGCTTGAAGACTGAATAAGGATGTAGAAAAAGGGGTGTCAATAAAAACCCTGGCTCTGATGCTAGTTCTGAGCTTGTACTTATGTAGGCTCGTCATATAGGATCATCAAAAAGCTTAACTTATAAGTTGTGTGCCATAAACGCTTTTAGATTTCCATATTCATCGCTTGAGATCCCGCGCAAGATAGTAGATCAAAATTTTTTAGCATATAATGTCGTTTTAACTTTAACTAAAACCATACACGATTTTACGATCTAATAATGTTAAAGCAAATTATGCATTAATCAGCCTTTAAAAAAATCTATGCACAATGTTTTTTTAAACTTGTTCAGACAGGCTATAAGGAACAACCTGGAGCAGCATGACACTAGTGTATTGTTACTAATTATAAAAATTGCAAATATGTTGGTTCGTTCAAAAAACTGTCATTATTGCTATTGACTTTTATGTGGCATGTGCATGTGATCCAGGAGTCTTAAGTTAATGCAACAGAAAGGATATTGACTTTTCAGTTTGCAACTAAGCCTTTTGCAAAAGGTGACAAAAATTTAATGAAAAATCAGCATATTTAACTAACCCACTTTTGATGCTAGAGCTGTTTAAAGGAAAGCATTTCAGGGAACTGTTAAGGTGCAACCCTATCATAAAAATCATGCAAAAGTTTTGATCCTAAGATTAATGGAAAAAGCAACGGTACGCATACCACCTTATAGAAACGCTTATAAGCAAATTCAAGATAGATTACCTGCTTGAGAGGGCATAGCCTGTTAAACACAGGCGATATGCCCGGGATGATCGTGCCCAAACAAGGCACGGTTATCCGAGAAGCTCCAATCGCGAGATTGGAGCAGTTAACAAACAGTGGGCCCGTAGCTCAGCCAGGTAGACGTGAGGCCTAAAGCATCGGGCTTTTAACCCGAGGGTCGTGGGTTCGAATCCCACCGGGCCCGTACATTTTTTAAAATTTTCATTCAATTTTTTCTAAAGTAATATTTTTAAGTTACAAATTTTACAAATCATTCATGAATTTTACGGAAGTTAAACTTAGAGTTGAAGAGGCAAAAGGCAGGGATGTGGGAAGGTTTATAGCAAGAATTCCTCAAAAGGTTATGAGACAGCTTGGTATATCAACTGGCGATTATATAGAAATAATCGGGAAAAACAGCGTTTACGCACAAGCCTGGCCCTCTTACTATGAGGATGAAGATAAAGAAATAATAAGGCTTGATGGCACGCTTAGACAGGGAGCAGGTGTTGGTATCGGAGATGAAGTAAGGGTAAAGAAAGCGAAGATATCCTCAGCTCAGAAAGTTGTTATAGCCCCCATAGAAGTCAAAGTTCAGGCAGATCCAGAGTATTTTAAAGAAGAATTTTTGCTCGGGAAACCAGTTTGGAGGGGGTCTTTGCTTATCATACCATATTATAGTGAATCCCTTAAGTTTATGGTAACGTCTGTTTCTCCAGGACCTGTTGCTTATGTTGACGAAAATACACAAATAGAGCTAAAAGAGGAACCCGTAAAGGAAGTTCAGGTACAAGTTGGTAGGATATCTTGGGAAGACATCGGAGACCTTGAAGATGCAAAAAGGAAGATAAGAGAAATGATAGAGTTGCCTTTGAGGCATCCCGAAATATTTAAGCACCTCGGGATTGAGCCTCCAAAAGGAGTTCTTTTAATAGGTCCTCCAGGAACTGGCAAGACTCTGCTTGCTAAAGCTGTAGCTAGCGAAGCTAACGCGTTCTTTTTGTCATTAAACGGCCCAGAAATAATGAGCAAATACTATGGGGAATCTGAGCAAAACTTGAGAAACCTGTTTGAAGAAGCAAAAAAGAATGCCCCAAGCATAATATTTATAGATGAAATTGATGCTATAGCTCCAAAAAGAGAGGAAGTAACTGGTGAAGTTGAAAGAAGGGTAGTGGCTCAGCTTTTAACCCTAATGGATGGTCTTCAGGAAAGGGGTCAAGTAGTTGTCATAGGAGCTACAAACAGGCCTGATGCAGTAGATGAAGCTTTAAGAAGGCCTGGTAGGTTCGATAGAGAAATATATATAGGTATGCCAGATAAGCAGGCAAGAAAAGAAATACTGAACGTACATCTAAGAAATGTTCCACAGTGTGGCGAAGAAGAAATAAGCAAAAAGATATGCTCGCAAGAAGATAAGATAGACCTTGATGAAATAGCAGAAATGACAAATGGATATACTGGCGCAGATATAGCTGCATTGGTCAAAGAAGCAGCCATGATGAGGCTAAGAGAAGCTATAGATAACAAAGAAATAGATCCAGAACAGCCAACAATACCGCCCGAAAAGCTTGGAAAGATAAGGCTGAGAAGAAGGGATTTATTAGAAGCTATAAAGTATGTTCAGCCTACAGTTTTAAGGGAAGTCATCGTTGAAGTACCAGAAGTCCACTGGGAGGACATAGGCGGTTATGAAAAGGTCAAACAGGAATTGAAAGAAATGGTCGAGTGGCCATTAAAGTATCCCAAATACTTTGAAGAGATAGGAACAGAACCTCCAAAAGGAATACTTCTATACGGTCCTCCAGGAACTGGCAAGACTCTGCTTGCTAAAGCTGTAGCTACAGAAAGCCAGTCTAACTTTATAGCGGTAAGAGGGCCTGAAGTCCTAAGCAAGTGGTTTGGGGAAAGCGAGAAAGCGATAAGAGAAATTTTCAAGAAAGCCAGGATGGCGGCTCCTTGTGTAGTTTTCTTCGATGAAATAGATTCTATAGCGCCAGCCAGGGGCACAAGGTTTGATAGCGGGGCCACAGACAGGATAGTGAACCAGCTACTAGCTGAAATGGATGGAATAGCACCATTAAAGAATGTGGTTGTAATAGCTGCTACTAACAGGCCAGATATAATAGATCCTGCACTACTCAGGCCAGGAAGATTTGACAGGTTAGTTTATGTTCCACCTCCAGATGAGACAGCTAGGTTCGAAATACTTAAAGTACATACAAGAAAATTGAAGGTTTCAGACGAAATAAAGGCTAACGATTTTTCATATTTAAAGGACCTTGCGGCTAGAACAGAAGGTTATACAGGAGCCGATCTAGCGTCATTAGTAAGAGAGGCAGCAATGCTGGCATTGAGAGAAAGCGTCGAACAAAAATTGGAACATGCAAAGCCTGTTGAAAAGAAGCATTTTGAAGAAGCGCTGAAGATCGTTAAACCTTCCCTCACAAAAATTGACATAGAAAAGTATGAAAGGCTTTCAGAAGAAATCAAAAGAACAATACGATAATAAAAATATAATTGGTTTATAAGTTAAAAATTAGTAAAATTTTTATCATTATGTGAAAAAAGTTTATATTTTTTAGATATAATAAATTAAATGTGCCAATAGATCTTACTCCTTTAAGAGTTCTTTCGGCATCAGGAATCATAGCGCATTTGTCATTAGCTTCGTCTTTTCTTGGCACGATAGCTTTGGCTTTAGTTCTAGAGTACAAATATCTACGAACAAAGGATAATGCATACTTTCAGAAAGCTAGAATGTTTTCTGTAATATCTACGATAATATTTGGTGTTGGAGCCGCATATGGGACGTTTGCAGAGTTTGGGCTTGTTACTGTGTGGAGCAACTTTATAGCTATGATAGGGGCTATTGCGCTTCCATTTTACCTTGAGCTGTTCGCTTTTCTTTTTGAGGTTGTTGTTTTGCCGATTTACACTGTAACATGGGAAAAGATAAAAAACGGATGGTTACACTTTTTTATAGGAGTTATAGCGGCCTTTGGGGGTTATTGGAGCGCTTATAACATACTGGCCGTTATGGCGTCACTTTCGATGCTTCCTCCTGGGCTGCAAATAGTAAACCTTTCGCAACAAGGTCAGTCAATATCTAAAGCTATAACATACTTGTTAGTTTGGAGTTCACCAACTCAAATGCTAAACATGTACTGGTGGGGCGCTCAGGTATTCATATTTCACGGTATACTTGCTGCTGTTATCGTAAGCTGGTCTCTTATAAGTGGCGTTTATATCTACAAATATATTAGAGACAGGGATCCGGTAAGGAAAAAAGTGCTCAATTTGATGTTGCTCCCTCTCGCAGTACTTACTGCAATTCAAGGACTTGTATTAGGTCATTTTCAGAGTGAACTGGTTCTTTCTGACGATCCTTTGAAGTTAGCAGCTCTTGAAGGAATGTACTGGAGTGGACTCAAGGTTGATCCACTTACAAGCTTTGTTGCTTATGGTACTTTTAATCATCAATTCTGGGGTTACTACAGTTGGCCCGCTAGCATAAGGCCTCCAACATTTGTTACGTTTGCTTACCTTGTGATGATGGTGGGTTTCGGTATAGTGCTTGGAATACTAACGCTAGCACTGGGGCTTGATTATGCGTTCGAAGAAAATTTAAAGAAAATAGGCTTTGGATGGTTGTATAAATTGCAGCCTTGGTTAAAGAAGATATCTCAGTATTTAATTCCTTTTTCAGGTATAACAGCAGGCATAGGCGGAGCTCTGGCAACAGAAAGCGGCAGATTTCCGCTTATCTTTGTATCCAGCGTTCCTACAACATCAGGCCCTCCTGAGATAACAGGTGTTCCTGTTTCTGCAATCGTAAACGTAGCCCTTAACATGCCTGTTTGGGAAGTTGCCTTACTGATAATTGTAGCTCTTTCCATACCTTTTGTAGCCGTTTATGGCATCTGGGTTTATGTAAGTAAAAGGTGAAAAATATGGTTACAAGTACTTCAGTTGTAGCTGGTTTGCTTTCATGGGCCTTTGACGTGCATTTACCTCTAGTTTATACCGTTCTTGGAATACTTTGGATTACGCCATTTATTGAATATATAGGAGGTAAAAGAATGGACAGCAGGTACTCAGATCTAGCGAAGGTAATGCTGAATTACCTTATAGTAGTATACGCCATAGGTGGAGTCTTTGGCACTATCATAACAGTTTTCCTTGCCGGTTTGATGCCAGTTTTTACCAATTTAGCTGGCATAATTTTATGGCCTGTATGGGCAACAGCCATAGTTGCAGGTGTTATAATAACCATACCCGTCATAGGCATGTACTATAGAACATATAATACATGGAATTATAAGAACCATGCAATTCTAGGTATTTTGCTCGCAATTTCTGCGTCTTTGATCCCACTTATGTTCAGGTTGGTTTTTGCATATACAGCCTTTCCTGCGGGTACATCCATAACTCCAGACCCTTCGTCTATAATAGGCTTTGACCTTTCAGTTAATGTTTTTAAAGCATTTATGAACCCTCTTTACCTTCCGCTTTACGCCAGCACAATGAGCGCCGTTTTGGCGTTTACGGGTATTATGATGATATTTGGGTTCAGTGTTAGATATAAAGGCTTACCGCATCAGGACCTTGGAATTTCAGTAGGTAAAAGGATAGCGCTGGTATTTGGCACATTATATGGCATCTTTACATCAATTTATTTGTACGAGGTTTACGAAACTTCTGCTACAATGGCTTGGTCCATATTTGGTAGTCCACCTTCTTATCTTCCTTCTGCACTTCAGGCTGTTTTTAAACCAACTTATCTGTTGAATGAAGCGTTTTATGCCACCGTATCTATTGCGCTTCTTTTGTTTGTGATTCTCGTTGTGTTTAATTTAAAGAACAACAGAACTTTAGGTATAATTTTGGGACCAGTTTCTATAGCGGTACTGGATCTTGCAGAAACCATAGACCTTTTAGCTCATGCGCCTTATGCTGTTGTACCACCTGTCAGCGTAGCTGAAAATCTGATCAACACTTATGGGGTACAATTCGCCTTGACTGTAGCCAAAACGCTTCAAGTATCTACTTTGTCATCGACTCTGGACTTTTTGGTTCAGTTGATAAACAAGCTGCCACCTTTGCTTTATATGTCTCTTATTCTTTTCGCTTTCTTTAACGTTCTGTTAATTATAGTAATTTATCTTGCTTTAGCATGGAGAGAAGAAAGGTAACTTAAAAGCTAATTACCTCGTAGCCCTGGTTTACGTAATAAGCTAGTCTTTCGCCTGTAGGCAGTAAGTTAATACCAAGTTTTGTCAGCTGTTCTTTTATATTTTTTGAAGAAGCATAATATACGCACGCGCTATCTACATGTCCATTTTTTAGAAGATAGTTAAAATTTTCAAGATCTTGACCGTTTATAGATGTTAAATATTCTTCACCTGGTCCATAAAATATCACTTTTAAATCATCGTATCTTTTGTTCATCGCTGATCTCGCAGCCATAGTAAGTGCGAGCGAAAACCTTTCTGGATTCTCTTTACCTGTTACTATAAAAAATAACGCTTTCATACGCTTATCATTTTAAGAACTTTTATCTATGTTATTTTGATATTTTTTGAATGATAATAGTTAAGGGTGAAAATACCTTTCCGAGAGGTAGGGGATGGATAACCCCTTGAAATTTTCTATAATAAGAAAAATAAGAAATATTATATTGTTAATTCCCAAATGGGCTTTGCCTGTGGAACTTAGGCGAGACGCCCAGGGATGAAAACGCCTCTGCGATTGTGAGTTACTTGCAAAGTATTCTGCGCGTAAGCTTTTAAGCGAAACGGAAACCCCTTTTAGTGAGGACAGGATAGTTCACTACGCCAACAGAACATTTTGACGTTGGAGTCAGATAAACGCCTTAGCTATTATAAACCTAATATCGCAAAAATATAGTATGATTTACCATTATAAAATCCCAGGATCGTTTATGGTTTGCATAAAAGCGTCATCTTTGCTAAAAAAGTTTTGATAAAGTGAACGACAAGCCTCGCCTCTTCAAGGACGGGGAGGAGGTCAGTGGTCTATCGTACCTAGTTATGAGATACCTAAGGAGTTGTGGAAAAAGGAGAATCAAAGATCAACAATAGAACCGCACTGACTTCCTACTTAAAAAAGGTTTCTAAATATTCTTTCACTTTATTTTTTATGCACTGCTGTCTTGTTTTGTTTAAAAAATTAAGAGCAAAAAACTCTGACCTCCTCCCCGCCTTAAAAGGCGAGGGTTCCCTGAGGTCTTAAGGGTTACACCCCTTTACGGGTGCTACTCTTTTGTGATCTACTATGAAAGATATAGGCTTCTTTATTTTTGAAACAATTACGTCCACTGCTTTTTTGAGAATGTTCAATGAGCCGTTAAGGTCTGAATGAAGTCTATGTCCTTTAGGGCAAATAACTACTCCTCTCGGGTTTCTTTCGACTTCTACATCATGATAAGCACAGTACTTTGAAGTATTATACTCAACAACCTCAAACACTTTTATTCCATACTCTTGAGCCTTAAGTTCTATTGTATCCATGAATTTGCAATAAGACCAAACGTTTACGGTAAATTTATTGCCCTTCTCCTGAGCTATCTCGATAGGGTAGCCTAAGTATATAGTTGAAACGCCTAGTTCGTGCAACTCTTTTACTAAATGCGAAGCAAAGTTCCTGTACAAGTGACGAAGCCTTCTCCTTAATTTCCAGTGTAAATTCCTCTTCTCTTTTAATAACTCCTCATACGCTTTATATTTACCCATGTTTTTCGTTTTGTCTGCCAATGATTGTACTTCTGCTATTTTATTTTCAAAGTAAAAATAATCTTCCTTAGCCCTAACGCCTTTGTACAGCAACCAAGTTCCGTCTTCTACGATTACGCTTGCCAAAACGTTGATGCCTAAGTCTATTGAAGCCATTTTGTTTCCTTTAGGCGATTCAACCTGAATGCTTTTCCTTTTGCCGTGAACAATATGCTTGCTTTTATTTCCCTTTTTAGTTATTTCAATGCCTACATCAACGGGGATTGAAGCGTACCACGCGTTCCTAGTTTCGTCGTAGTATATTTCAAGCCTTCCTTGTTTACCGTACCACTTTAACCTGCCTACGAAATCAATTTCGAGCTCAAAGTCCTTGAGGATTAACTTATGGTTCTGCTCGTCCACAACGTACCTGTCTTGTCTTATCACGAGCATTAGCTTCCTCTTCTTAGTTTCCCTGTCCTTCCAGTAATTCGGTGGGCTAACGCGTTTTATGAATGGCGGCAATTTTCCTTCTTTCTTCAGCCTTAGCAAGGAGAAAAAGGAAGACCAGGCTTCGTTGTTCTTTTTCATGACTTCTTGAGCGTTAGCGCTACCTAATTTATCCTTATACTTCTCGTAGTATTTATCCCACGTTGTATTAAAATCCACGTGATGTTGCTGGAAGAACTGTTGTCTCCTTTCGTAGTTAATTTCGTTGAAGAGTTTTGCTGAAATGTTCGCTAACTTTTTGAGCTTTCTTTCTTGAAAACCGTTCGGGAAAAGGCGCACGACGTTTGTCCTCTTATTTGAATACGTAACTTCGTAGATGCCCTCCTCTGGCATTGCGGGCGAATTCGGCTCCCGCTCCTCATGTCCTAAGAGTTGACCAGAGGAGAGCATCTTAAAACAAAAATAGCAGTTTTAATTTAAAAGCTTTACCCCGCCCCTAGAAGGGACGAGGTTTTCGTTTGTTTTATAACTTTTGTCCAAAACTAAGACAAACTCGCTCGAAACGCCCCTCGCAGTTTGTTCGCTTTCATAAGTTATCGTAGTCCCAGGATGAGCAGTTCCAAAACTAGGCAGGGAAGAGGTCAGCTCAGTAGTTCTAGGAGCTCAACAACTCGCTTGCGGCTTCTACCACCCCAACTTTGTTCGGTAAATCCTTTAACAAACTGTATTCTTCAGCTTGTTTTTCTATGAACCCATAATCCAGCAATCTGTTTAATATTTCATAAATTCTAGGTTCTGGAACATCTTCTCCAAGTATCGAGCTCGCAACTTTGGTGATTTGTTTTAGTTCGCCTTTGCCCCCAAGCCTTTCTAACGCCAAAATTGTCGCTGAATAGCGTTCCTTTGATTGTGTGCTCAAAATAAAGTTTTTGGCTTCTTCCTTTACTTCTTTCATAGCCATTTTTACTATATCATCCACTTTTATCGCTTTATTGTGCTTTAAAGAGAACGAATATTCTGAACCAAAAAACGTTAACCAGCCAGGAACGCCGTCAAACTTGTTTAAAGCGTCCTCTAAAACTTCATCGCTAACTTTAACCCCTTCCTCATCAAACCCCTTAACCAGAAAGTCTTTGCTGGCTTCCCTGTCAAACCTTTCTAAGTAAATTCTTCTTATATACCTTCCAAAGAAGGGTTTCTCGTATTCAATGTTCTTTAGAACTTTTTCCAAAATTCCGATCATACTTCCAGTAAATATGATGGTCGTGTTTTTGCAATAGTCATAAATATCGTGGAACACAGAGGAAAAATTAATTCCGTTAACCTTCGCAAGCTCTTGCGCCTCATCAAAAATTATAACCAGATTCTTTCCGTTGTCTTTCGCTAGCTCATCCATTTCTCTTGTCAGAAATCCAATATCCTCGTTTCTGAATTTTTTTAGTCCTGCCCTTATCTTGACCGCATTAAAATCTATAAATGAACTCTCGTCGATGCCCAAAACGTTAGAAACGACTCTTAAAACTTTGCCGCCTAGCGTGTATTTCTTGATCGCTGAATTGATGCTTTCGAGAAACAAATTGATGAAAGAAGACCTTGGATAATTACTCTTTTTTGGATTATAAATTCTCATCAAATTCAGATTTAATACAATGCTGTTAGTTTCGTTTACGGAAACGTTAACTATGCTGGTCTTCCCAACCCTTTTCATTCCTAAAACTACTATCCACGTTTTTCTCTGTATGCTATCTTTTATCATTTCAATTTCTTTTTCTCTATCGTACAAGTCCTTTCTGTATTCTTTGGGTCTAACGTCAAATAACATTATTACGCCGCCGTAATAATTACGCCGCCGTAATATAAAAGTATTTAGGTTTCTGACAAAATGAACGACAAGCCTCGTCCCTTCTAGAGGCGGGGAGGAGGTCAGCTACTGTTACAGGTATATAGTCCACGTAAGCACTTAAAGAGTTATTCTTTTTGTTGTAAAAGTGATGGCATAACTTTTGCCCAACCTATAACTGTAATGATGTTAGTTGCAATAATTATTAATGATGCAATAGTAACTATGTAATGCGCCATAGGCAGAGAGTAATACAAAGCCAAAGATGCTAGAACTGCTGGCGTTAATCCCTGAGCCATCATAACATAATACGCTTTTTCGTACTTTTTATTCTTTGTAGAAAGCTTAACTGCTATATATCTAGAGCTGAGCAGGATTACCAGCAAAATTCCTACATAAACGTAAGTTAAGAGCGAAAACAGCTTATCAATAAAAAACACGAGTCCTATAAAAAAGAAGAAGTATGTTCTTAAAAAGAATGTGATTTCTTTTTGAAACATTTTTATATAGTTCACTTGAAGATCTAAAATTTGTTCATTTGCATTTGTCCTAAAAAGGTTCAGAAATTTTTTGTTGTTCATCAGCACCATACCAAAGGTTAATACTCCTAGAATAGCGCTACCGTTTATAAAAGACAGAAAAGCATATAGCGCAAGCGTATAGCCAATTGTTGCTATATAAAAGAATTCTTCCGTCCAGAAATGTCTTGCAAACTCTATCCATACAATGGCTGCGACGAACCCAATAACGATGCCTATACTAATCTGAGAAACTAAGGAACTTATTGTGTTTTCAAAACCGTTTATGCTAAAAGGTATAGATTGCAAAAAAGAGTTTAAGCCAAATGTAAACAGAACGATTAAAATCACGCTGTTAAGGCTAGATTCAAGGGTGATGTTTGTGAAAAAATCTTCCGCTCTAAGGCTTTTTGCCAAATACGGCACGACTGCCGTTGTAGTCTCACCGCCTATTACTGTTGAAAGGAAAAATGAAGAATAATTACTCCAGCCAAATAAATATTTGAAGGTGAAGTCAGCAATATAGAGAGAGATACATAGATCAACGTTCTAGTAGTGGCGCTTCCACCTTCCTTTAAAAGATCATCAATCATGAAACTCATTCCAAGTTCGAGCATTATCATGGCTAAAGTAAGCTGAGATAAGTAAGGAAGTATTTTTACGATTATTGAATATGGGAAAATTCCAAAGATAGGTCCAAAGAGAATACCTATAAGTATAAGGAAAATATACTCTGAGAAACCTGTTTTTCTGAAAAACATTTCACCAAAGAAACCTATAAATATTAAACCGGCGGTTATAAAAAAGATTGAAATGTACGAAAGTGCATAACTCATACGATTAGTTTTTAAAAGTATTAGTATTTAAAATTTATAGATGCTGTCTAACTTAGAGGAAGATCTTATAAATAATTTTAACGCGTGTGATAAATGTTTAAAACGATTTGTAAAAAAACCAGATAAAACTCTTTTAAAAAAATCTGAAAAAAACAGAAAGAACTGTAAGCTTTGTGGAGGGCTGCTTAACGATGTTAGAATACAGAAATCCGTTTTTATGAAAATCAACGCATATAAATGCAGAACTTTTAAGTTAGGAGTCCGCTTACCACAATCTTTGGAGAAACTTGAAAATGACATCGCCCTAAAATATGGGATTGTAGATTATATTACTCTTAGAAAAGCAGTTAAACAGAGGATTTCAAACTATCTAAAAAGAAAATTAGGCCTAAAAATAGCCAATTCGCCGGATTTAAGTATAATCGTAGAAATAGGTGAACATGAAAATATGGTTTATATTAATGAAAAAAGGGCAATTTACAGAATAAATTTTATCAAAAAGAGAGGGGCTAAAGTTCTCGCGGAAAAATGCGAAGAGTGTAATGGAAATGGCTGTGAAGCGTGCAGGTGGACAGGGAAGAAAAAAGATGGATCTTTCGAATCTTATCTTTTATACGATTTACCTCAGAAGCTTAAAGCTTCACACCCCGAAATTATATGGCCAATAAAAGACATGCCAGAATTAGAATTCTATGGAAATGGGTTTCCGGTTTACGTTATATTTAAGAGCATAAAAGAAAGATCAAGCGCACCTTTACTTATCGACTTTGATATAAACAAAGAAGTTAAAATAGTAAGCTTTTATGAAATTAAAGGACATTTGAGTTTAAACAAGCCATTTTTACTTGAAGGAGATTTATGTATAAAGTTTAGAACCGGTTGCGATGCGGCTAAAATTGAAAAGTTATACAAACTTGAAAGAATAAATATTGAAGGTAAAAATAAGACAAAAACATGGGTAAAAAGTGTAAAAATAAGGAGATTTTTTAAAAAGAACGATTATTGTTGTATTGATGGAGAGTTTGAAAGCGGAATAAATTTTTACAATTTACTAGGAATCAGAGAAGGTATAAAAGACAAACACATACTTAATAAGCCTTTTGAAAAAGATGAAATTGAAGCTTTCTTATTGGACTTAAGACGTGCAAGCTTGCCTGATTAAAGTGTTTAGCTGCCCTAAACATATGAACATCGCTTCTTCTGTTCTTACAGTTTTAACCTTTTGTCCCTCTATCATGTTAAGCCAAAAACCCATATTTTTATATTTGTCTTCAAGCATTTCTTCTAAGCCTCTTTTTGGAGAACCAAAAAATATTTCGAACCTTCTTTTATCTTTAAATTCTTTTTTCAAGTTTTCCCACTCGCTTGAAATAGGTTTTCCCTCTCTTGAAGTAAAAATTATAGATCCGTTAGATTGAAACGCTTTGTCTAAGGCTTGTTTTATGTTAAACAGTTTTATTACCTCAAAGCCAAAGTAGTCTGGGAAAGGATGTTTTATCGCATAAATCTTTCCCTTCTCCTTGTAAAGCTTTATGGGTATTATTTTTCCTTTTTCGATGTTTTCTTTAGATTTAAGTTCTACTGGTTCTTCTAACCCAGTTTCTACGTAAAATTTATCACCCTTCACAATTACTAAGCCAAACCTCAGTTCTTCATTCTTCGTAATAACATGGCTAGGAATGTTAAGCGGCGGTAACATGCCTACATATTTAAAGTCTTCTTTTAACGGTATAGCGACTTTTCTAAGGTATGGCGGCGTTAATATATATCTGAGTAATGAATAAAAAAGCTCTAAATCTTCATGCTTGCCATGAACATCATCATGATATATGTTAAGCTCTTCTACACCAAAAATGGCTGCGGCTCGCGCAATAAGTCCTACCTTTTCTGTTTTACTCATAAGGCTAGTTCTTTCGCTAAGAACCGAATCTGGCACGTAAACAGATAACCTGATTTTTTGCGTCAATTTAAAGATACTTCCACCGTTTTAATCTTTATAAACATGTTATAAAAAGATTTAAATTTGCAAATAGTTCACCAAAGATAAAATGGATGAGTTAATAGAAAAGGCTCTTTTAGCAAGAAAGGCGTGGTATGAGCTTTCTAGAGCCTCCGATAGCCTTCGAAGAAAAGCGTTAGAAGCAATGTCCCAGGCTTTAATTGAAAACCAAGAAAAGATAATTAAGGCTAACCTTTTAGATGTAAACAAATTTAAAGAAGAAAGGCAAAACGATCCGCTTTTAGACAGACTTATTCTAAACGAAAAACGGCTAAAGTCAGCGGCTGAAGGGTTAAAAAAGGTAGCTCAATTGCCGGATCCTATAGGTGAAGTTGTTGAAGGCTGGACTACGGTTCATGGTCTTAAAATTCAGAAAGTTCGTGTTCCTATCGGAGTAATAGGTGTGGTTTATGAATCTAGGCCTAACGTTACCATAGACATATCAGGGCTAGCAATAAAGTCTGGAAACGCCGTCATTTTAAGAGGCGGATCTGAAGCGCTTAATTCAAATAAGGCTATAGTGGATGTCTTAAGAGAAAGTATTAAAGACATTCTAAATCCAAACGTTATTCAGTTTATTGAGAATACTGATAGAAACATTGTTGATAGGATGCTTAAACTAAACGGCTATTTAGATCTTTTAATTCCAAGAGGTAGTGCTTCCTTTATCGATTATGTTAGAAGAAACGCAACTGTACCAGTAATAGAAACTGGAGCAGGCAACAATCACATATTCGTTAATTATGATGCCGACCTTAATATGGCAACTAAAATAATAATAAACGCGAAAGTACAAAGGCCCGCAGTTTGCAATGCTGTAAGGAAGGTACTAATACACAAAGATATAGCAGAGAAATACATTCCAATCTTAGTAAATGAACTAAAAAAATATGGCGTAACCATAAAGGGCGATGAAAAGGTTAGAGCTATAGTTCCTGACGTTATCTTAGCAAAAGATGAAGATTGGGATGAGGAATATATGGATCTAACTTTGGCAATAAAAATTGTGAATTCTGTAGAAGAAGCTGTAGAACACATAAACAAACATGGTACAAAACACTCTGAAGCTATAATAACAAATAACCTACATGATGCGCAGTATTTTACATGGAACGTTGACGCAGCTTGCACATACGTAAATGCATCAATAAGATTTACGGATGGTGAACAGTTTGGATTTGGAGCAGAAGTTGGAATAAGCACTCAGAAGCTTCATGCACGCGGTCCTATGGGAATTAAAGAGCTTACAACAACAAAGTATATTATATTTGGAGAGGGTCAAACGAGGGAAATTTAACATAAAAGGAGTTTAAGAGAAACCTCCATTACCTCTGGACGACGGAGCGGGGTGGGCAACCACTAGCTATGAAGTCATGAAGATGAAGGCGGTAAACCACGAACCTATGATCCGCCTTAAACTAGCCTTTTAAGGCGGTGAGGATGTCAGCTATGGAACACAGGCGAGATGCCTATGGATAATTTTTGTAAATAAAATATGAGATGTAATTATTTTCTCAACGTAAGCATAGCCGTGAACTGGGAAGTGACGTAAGGTCATATTAGTTCATATTTTATTAAATGCGTATGCAATAAAAGATACACTTATATTTACTCAATCGTATGGATTGGCGTGATATATAATGAAAGTATTAGTTTGTGATCCAATAGATGAAGAAGGTATAAAAATGCTTAAAGAAAAAGGGTTCGTTGTAGATTACAAACCAAATATAACTGCTCAAGAACTTAAAAATGTGGTAGCAAATTACGATGCTTTGTTGGTAAGAAGCAGGACTAAAGTTACAAAAGAAATAATCGAAGCTGGTAAAAATCTTAAGGCAATAGGCAGAGCTGGCGTAGGTCTTGACAATATAGATTTAGAAGCCGCTAATGCAAAAGGTATAAAGGTAGTAAATGCTCCTGAGTCTTTGACTCAGTCAGTAGTAGAGTTAGTAATCGGTTTTATGGTAGCATTGAGCAGGTACATGTGCAAAGCAGATAAAACTATGAAAGAAGGTAAATGGCTAAAAACTGAATTCCTCGGTCATGAGTTAAAAGGTAAAACTCTTGGAATTGTTGGATTTGGGAGAATCGGTAAAGGCGTAGCTAAGGTCGCTCAAGCTCTAGGCATGAAGATACTGGTTTATGATGTAATTTCTGTAGACCAAAAAACTCTTATGGAATACGATGCAAAACAAGTAAGTTTAGAAGAAGTTTTAAAGGAGTCTGACTATGTTACTATTCACGTACCAGGGGGCCCACAAACTTATCACCTTATAGATTTATCAAAGCTTAAATTGATGAAGCCCACTGCTTTCATTATAAACACTTCTAGAGGTAATGTTATAAAAGAGGAAGATTTGGTATATGCGTTAAAGAATAAATTGATAGCAGGAGCAGCTTTAGATGTATTTGAAGTTGAACCTCCAGTTAATAAAGAGCTTTTAAGCTTAGAAAATGTTATATTAACGCCCCACATAGGCGGGGAAACGGCTGAAGCACAACGCTTGGCCGCAACTCTTACCGTATCTAGGTTAATAGAGGCGTTAGGTCAATGAAAAATATGTACGATTATATAAATGAAACATGGAAAAGATATTATAAAGAAAAGCCAGAAGAATACAAACAGTACTTAATAAAGTGGAGAAGGGAGCCAAGAATTCTCAGAATAGAAAAACCAACTAGATTAGACAGAGCAAGAGCACTAGGTTATAAGGAAAAACAAGGCTACATAATTGTAAGAGTTAGGGTCAGTAAAGGCGGAATGAAGATTCAAAGACCATCTTCAGGAAGAAGACAAAAGCATGCAGGATCAAAGCTTATCTCAGGGCAAAAATCTAAAGAAAAAATTGCTTTAGAAAGGGCTCAAAAGAAATACGTCAATTTGCAACCACTCGGTTTGTATTATGTGGGAGAAGATGGTAAATACGTATGGTATGAAATAATTTTTTATGATCCGGCCATCGTTAAAAATTGACAGAGGAAGAAAGGATCAAGAAGCTAATAAAAGATATTTATATTTCAAAAATTACTGGTGTTGAATTTTCGTTAAATAATGAAGATAAAGATTTTTTATTAAAAAATAAATTAATAGATAATGATGGCAATTTAACAAGTGAAGGACGGAAAAAAATAAAAGTTGTGTTAGCTGGGGGAGTTTTTGACATAATTCATCCAGGGCATGTTTATTTTTTAAAAAAAGCTAAAGAATTAGGAGAAATTCTTGTAGTTGTTGTAGCAAGAGACGTTAATGTTTTAAGGTTTAAGGGGGTTAAGCCTATACATTCTGAAAACCTTCGTGCAGAACTTGTAGGAGCTATAAGATATGTGGATACGGCAATACTAGGTGATGAAAACGACCTTTTGAAAACCGTAGAAAGGGTTAAACCAGACATAGTTGCGCTTGGCTATGATCAGGTTCATGATGAAAAATGGATAAGTTCAGAAGCTAAAAAAAGAGGTATAACATTACAGATTGTGCGTTTAGATTCACCTTATCCTAACATAAAAAGCAGAAATATAAAGAACGATCCTAGGTTCGGATGGTTTTAACCTTAGGATTTTAAGTCCATTTTATAGAAAGTTTTTTTAATAGCTAAAGAAAATTTTGTGCCTTCAAACCCAGGGGAGAAGAAGAAACAAACCTTGCTTAATATAAAGTCTCAGTACGCTTTACAGCTTTTTTAACGCCATATCCAGGAAGGAGCAAGTACAAACTACTCATAAGGATCAATACATAAACATGGTAGTCCACTACGGCAAAAGCTATTCGATAGTAACCAAGCTTCGATAGGAGAATCCGCATCGCCTTGAAGAGGAAGTTTAGCTCTTTGGCGAATGAAATCAGCGATAAACGTGGCTTTGTGAAACATGTAGGAAAGGCTTAGAGATGATTTTGCAAATATGATGAAATAATTTTTCACATAAGCATAGCTGTAAAATAGAAAGCCTCGTCTCTTTTAGAGGCGGGCTAAAATTTAAATTACCAAAACCTTATAAAGCGTATTAAATCGTGTCCCGTAAGGAATACTTCAAGAAGGCTCTACATATCCCCGAGTTCTTTGAGGATAGTGGTAAGTGGCTGAAGGCACAGCCCGTGGTCTACCGCTGGACGAGCGGAACGGGGTGGGTAACCACTAGCTATGAAGCTATGAGAATGATCGCGGTAAACCACAAACCTGTGATCCGCCTTGAAGGAACGCTAGCCTTTTAAGGCGGTGAGTATGTCAGAAAGAATTTATAAATGTTCATGTTTACATTTAATTTATGGAGCAAGTAAAGATTAGGTGGCTAGGCCATGCAGCTTTTGAAATACAAGGTCAAGGTAGTGATATATTGATAGATCCTTGGCTAACAAACCCTCTTTCTCCAGTTAGGCCAGAAGAAGTCAAGCCTGATTATATCGTTGTAACGCATGATCATAATGATCATTTAGGCGAAGCCATAGAAATATCAAAAAGAACAGGCGCTCCCATAATAAGCGTTTACGAACTTGCTAATTATATAAGTGAAAAAGGGGGAAAATCCATAGGGATGAACATAGGCGGTCCTTTAGTTTTAAAAAACAATTTATATGTATACCTGACGCAAGCATTTCATAGCTCTACACATGGCTCTCCTACGGGGGCGATAATTAACATAAACGGCTTAAGTATCTATCATGCGGGTGATACAGGGTTGTTTGGAGATATGAAACTAATCGGAGAAGTTTACAGTCCAGATGTAGCCCTTCTTCCGATTGGAGGTTTCTTCACAATGAACCCTGAACAAGCGGCAGTAGCCGTCCAGTTAATTTCTCCCAGATATGCCATACCAATGCATTATAACACTTTTGATATAATCAAGCAAGATCCTTCTATTTTTGCCGAAAAAGTAAAGAAACTTCGACCTTCTACTGAGGTTTTAATATTAAAACCTGGTGAGTCAAGAGATTTAAGTTGACCGAGCTTTTATATCTTCAAGATTCTTACATAAAAGATTTTACAGCAAAGGTTCTAGAAGATTTTGGAGATTATGTAGTTCTTGACAGAACTGCATTTTACCCAGGTGGGGGTGGACAGCCTAATGATGAGGGCTGGCTCCAACGAGAAGATAGCTTGACAAAATTTGAAGTAAAAAAGGTAGAAAAAAGAGAAGAAGTTGTATTACATTATATAAACAAAGAAAAATCTTTGAATATCGTAGGAAAAAACGTCAAAGGTCTACTGAACTGGGACAAAAGATACACTTACATGAAATACCATACGGCTATACACCTGCTTGATGCTGTGATGAGAAAAAATTTCGGTAAAGCGTTTTTGACTGGCGGACAAATATATGCTGATAAAGCGAGGGTTGACATTGATTATCCTGGTTTGAACAAAAACATGATCCCGCAAATTGAATATATGATAAACAGCGAAATAAAAAACGGTCGAGACGTGGTTATAAAATTTTTATCAAAAAAAGAGGCAGAAAGCATCCCTGATTTAGCAAGAACCAAGCCAGGACAGGAGCTTCTTAAAAAACTTGAAATCGTCAGAGTTGTGGAAATTGTTGGTTTAGACGTTCAGATGGATGGGGGAACCCACGTTAAAAACATAAAAGAAATAGGGAGCATAAAGATAACTAACTTTGAAAACAAAGGTTCACATAACAAACGAATAGAATTTGTTCTTATTTAATAGTGTAATTGTTTTTCACATCGTGTCATATGGATTTAACCTAACATTTTTTAAGATGTTATAAGCAATAAATAACATTGAAAATAAAAGATCTTTCGATTGGAAGCGCGAGAGTTAAGGTAGAGGGAAAAGTAGTAAATAAATCTGAACCTAAAACAGTAAAACTGTGGGATGGTAGAGATGCAAACGTAGCAGACGCTGTTTTAGAAGATGAAAGCGGAAGTATAATACTAACTTTATGGAATGATCAAATAGATATGGTAAACGTAGGCGATAAAGTTCAGATCATCAACGGCTACGTAAGCAACTTTAAAAAGGAAAAAAGACTTAATCTAGGACGGTACGGCAAGATAATAAAAGTTTAAAAATTTTCATAAAACTTCAACTTTTCTCCAAAAAGTTCCTAAAGGAGTATCAATAAGCTTTACTTTATACTCTAGCAAGGTTTTTCTTATAGCATCTGCATTTTTAAAATCTCTTTCTTGTCTTAATCTATTTCTTTTTACAATTAATTCCTCTATCATTTCTCTTTCTTTAGATGTAGTTTCCGTGAGTTTAAACCCAAATACTTCGAACAGATCTTGAAATTCCTTTAGTTTATCTGAAACTTCTGCTGAAATTTTTAAGGATGCCCAAAGTTTGTTTATGATCTTTGACGCCCTTAACATATGGTTTAAGGCTGATGGCGTGTTCAAGTCATTTTCTAGATCTTTAAATGCAAGGTCTATTTCTCTCTTTATATCAGCCACATCTACGTCAGAGCTTATGTCGAAAGTCTGCATTAAGCTATATTTAGCATCTTCAATTGATTTCCAGCTTTCAATAGCTTCTTTTATTTTTTCTTCATTGAATTCCAACTGAGCCCTATAATGGGAACTAAGCGAAAAAACTCTCAAAGTATTCGGTCCATATTTTCTTAAAAAATCTCTTATATATACGACGTTATGAAGACTTTTACTCATTTTTTCTTTTCCAAACTTGACTAAGCCAACGTGCATCCATATCTTAGCTAATGGTTTACCGCTTAATCCTTCACTTTGAGCTATTTCATTTTCATGATGTGGAAATATTAGATCTTCTCCACCACCATGAATATCGATCGTCTCGCCCAAGTTTTTACGAATCATGGCGGAACATTCTATGTGCCAACCTGGTCTTCCCTTTCCAAATGCTGTTTCAAAATAAGGTTCTTCATCATATTTTTTCCACAATGCAAAATCCAAAGGGTGTTTCTTATTCTCGTTAGCTTCTATCCTTGCTCCTGCTATAAGTTCTTCTTTTTTTATCTTTGAAAGTTTACCGTAGTCTTTAAATGAATTAACGTCATAATAAACCCCATCACTAGAAATATACGCATGACCTTTATCGATCAGTCCTTTTATAAACTCTTCTATATCTTGAATGTGTTCTGTTGCTCTTGGGTAAAGGTCTGCCCTCAGAAGGTTTAATGCATCTGAATCTTCTAGGTATGCTTTGATAAACCTTTCAGAAACTTCTTTATAACTTGTGCCCAATTCTCTGGCTCTGTTTATGATTTTATCATCTATATCTGTAAAATTCTGAACGTAAGTCACTTTAAATCCTTTCTTTTGCAGTAATCTCCTTAATACATCAAAGACTATAAAAACTCGCGCGTGACCTACGTGGCTATAGTCGTAAACGGTAACTCCACATACGTAAATTTTAACTTCTTTATTTCTTTCTGGATCTAATTTTATATAATTTCTGCTTAAAGTATCACTTAGTAACATTTACCAACGAAAAAATTTAACTTGACCAGATTATAAATTTTTTACAAAATGAACGAAAGCCTCGCCTTTTCTAGAGGCTGGGTAAATTTAAATTACTAAAACGTTGTAAAGCGTATTAAAGCGTGTCCCGTAAGGGAATGTTGCACGAGGGCTCTACATATCTTGTAGTCCAATGAGGATAGGGGTAAGTGGCTGAAGGAACAGCCCGTGGTCTACCGCTGGACGAACGAAGCGGGGTGGGTAACCATTAGCTATGAAGTGATGAAGATGAAGGCGATAAACCACAAACCTATGACCCGCCTTGAATGAACAATCGCCTTTTAAGGCGGTGAGTATGTAAGACACCTTATTATTTGACTTTTTAATTTTCATTTGCATTTTTATCGTTTCAGCGCGTTTTAATGGTAAGAATTTTATTAAAACCCAAAAGAATAAAAAAACTATAGCTGCAATAAAAGCTACTAGCCATATATAATCAAACCCATAAAAAGAAGCGAGGCCACCTATTAAAGGCCCCAAAGTATACCCAGCACCTATACTTGATTCAAAAATTCCTGTTCTTATGCCAAGGCCTTTAATTTCTGTAAACATTATTTTATAAAGAACATAAAAATATATAATCCCTGAACCGTAAAAAATTAAAGAAAGCGAAACAAGCTGCAGGAAAAACTCTTTATAAACAAAAAGAATAACATAAAAGACCTGAAGTCCTAGTCCTAATGTTATTCCAATTTTTGGTTCATCCTTAAACAAAGGTGCTGAAAGAAAAGCCATTACTATAAAAACGCTTGAAATTGACATTATCATTCCTGAACCCTTTACACCAAACACAATTCCTGCATATGCTGAATAAAACGCATAAATGATTGAGACCGAAAATCCATAAAAGAAAATTGGAAATATTATTTCTTTACCTAAATCTATTTTTGAAATAACGTTTGTTTCTTCATACTTTAGAGGTTCTAAGTATATTGCTAAAATTCCTCCAAGAAGGGAAAAAGCTGACGCTATTATAAAAGGTAAAACAAGAATTAAAGTAAATAATGAACCTAAATATGGTGCTATTGTAGAAGCAAAAGACCAGCCTATAGTGTACATCGCTGTAGATGCTTTTTTATTATCAAAAAATTTTGACAACGCTTCTAAAGAAGGCCAGACAAGACTCATCGACAACGCTTCTAATCCTCTTATCAGTATCAGCAAATAAGGAATCTTTACAAAGACATACAATAATATTATTAATGCATAAAAAATTAGACCAAATTCTAAAGATCTTATATAACCTATTTTTTCGGATTTTTTGCCAATTATGTATGCTGAAAATGTATAAACTACGCCGTAGGAAAATCCCATCAGGCCAAGGATAAGTCCTGTAGCCCCTATTTTAACAGCAAAAATTGGAGCGTAGAACCTTATTAATGAAAGCGGCATCTGGGATAGAAGAGATAGTAAGAACAGCAAAAAGAGAAATTTTATTCTTTTGTTCAAAGCGTTATACAAGCTTATAATTTTTTAAAATAAATCCTCCCGCGTTTTTTACTTCTATAGCGTACGCGTTACCCAAGGGCTTTTCAGAAATCCATACAAGAGTTCCATAAAAATCTATAAAACTCTTTATAGCATCAGAGTATTTTTCCTGAAAGGTTGTTGAAACATAATTCTCATATGTGAATGTCAGTTTTCTTATTAAATGTTTTTTAAGAATCCAGTTCTTTTCTTGCAAAAATTTGCTATATAGTGAAGCTTCTGAACTTGCAAAACCCTCTTCCGATAAAGTATCGGATATTAATATCCCTGAATCTTGATCAGCCAGATATTTTTCGAGTTGCGTTAGGTAGTCTTTAGCTTCTTCATAGCTTTTTAAATAAGGTTTTTTAATAAAAATAGGAATAAAATTTTCACCCGCCAAATTTACAATAATGTTTTTAACAAAATCTTCATTTTCTTCCTCGGCAAGCTCTAATAACACTTTCATACCTTTTTTCTTATAAAACGTCGCAAAAAATACTTTCATGAGCTTTATCAACTCATTGTGGACTTCTTTAGAAACTTTCACAAGAACATCTGATTCTTCGAGCATCTTATATGGAGATTCAGGCATATCAACCCTTTTAATAGCGCTAAGGCTATCCAATTTAAATTTTAACGAAGTATTAAAAATTTTGATTTTGTTGTTTACGATTGTAAAAAGAAAAGGCGCTTCTCTTACAGGAAAGTTTCTATCTTTTATTACTTTAATGCTCCTTATTTTTCTTCCTTTTATTTCTGTATATCCAAAGTTCAAAATTGCATCTGAAATGTAATCGGCTTCGCTTTCCGATTCTCCTTCATATATCATCAGGAGGGTGCCATTTTTGGTTTTAGAAGAACCGTAAAGGATCTGTTCTATGGGCCTTTTTTCCTTAAAGTTTTCTAGAAGCGCATTGATAGAATCTATTATAACTAGGTACCCCGATTTAAGACCATCCAAAATTTCAGAAATAACTATTTCGCTATTACCTATCACGTTTAAGAATTTAAGCTCAACTTTTTTATTAGTTGTATTTTTTAGCTTTTCTTTTATATAGCTTTCGGGTTCTGAATAGGATATGTATTTTATCTTTCCAAAATAAGCGCTAGCAGATAAAGAAAAAAGAGTTTTACCTGTACCAGGATGCCCTTTAATAAGTGTAACATAACCTTTTGTTGCCGCTATTTTTAATGGCGATCTTTCCTTCACTACGGAAATAAATTAAAAACTACACTATAAAAATTTTAATCTGTTTAAGAATGAACTACCCATCGTTTACAGCGGTTTAAAATTTTTTAGTATAAAAATGGCTTCTTAACGTTTATGCAAGTTATACACAGTCCTGCTACCTAATAATGTTAAAGCGCATTATACATTAGAATGAAATATTGGATAAATCATTGGTAATGCATGTTTTTAAACCTGTCTAACAGTAAGGAACAACCTCAAGCAAAAGAACCCTATGTTGGTATAACTAATTCATTATTAAAAAAGATGTTGACATGTTCAAAAAACCTGTAACCATTAAAATGGACTGACACTACGTAACATTGTTAGCACGAAGATAATAGAAAAGAAAAGGGATAAGCTTATTAGTTCTCAATCATGTATTTTGCAATTAATGATAAAAATTTAAGGAAATTTAGGAAATCAGCTTGTTCGATTAACTAGCTTAAAAGCTTAAAGCTGATTTAAGGAAAACAGTAACATAAAACAGAAAGGTGACGATTTTATCATAAAATCAAAGTTTTGATTTACTTTCACGGAAGAAGACTTAACTCCGTTAGGTTAAAATTTTATATTTTGTAAAGATATTTCGAAAAAGTTTTTAATATGTTTAGAGTGAAATAAACACATGGGAGGTAATAAGAAAAAGACACTTGCGGCTATGGAAAAAGAACAGATGAGAGAAGAGCTTAAAAAACAGGGACTATTAGAGAAAAAGAAAAAAGATAAATCGGAAGAAAGAAACAAGTCTAAATCAGAATTTATAATGACTTTAAGCGATAGCGATGTTATGAAAATAATCAAAGATATGCCGTATGTAACAGCTTATCAACTTTCAAAATCAACAGGTGTCAAAGTTAGCGTTGCAAAAGATTTTCTCGAACAACTCAGAGAAAAAGGGTACATCAAAATAGTAGGTGGTACAAGCGGTAAGTATATTTATGTGCCGGTTTCTGCTGCAAGCTAGAAAACACCTTTTTATTTTTGTTTACTATTTTTAACTTGTAAAATTTAATTTTGTCAAATGATTGAAATTTTATACAGATAAGTTTAAAAAGAGATTAGGGAAAGGATAATACAAATAATAAAATGGAAAAAATCAGCCTTCTTTATAAAGAAGAGAAAACAGCGTTTACACAATCTACTTACGATGAACAACTTCTAAACTATCTTGCAGAGAAAGTTGGAACTCCCTATTATCTGACTGACGAACAAAAAATAGGTAAAAACTATAGCAAGTTAAAACAAGCGTATTCTATTTATAAAGGCCCTTCCTTAATAGCTTATTCGGTTAAAGCAAACTTTAATCCTTTTGTTTTAAATTACCTTAGCAAGTTAGACAGCTATTTTGACGTAACTTCACCGGAAGAGCTTTACTTTCTTTTAAAATCAGGTGGAAAACCGGAAAATGTCATTTACACCAGTGTTACTGAAATGGAAGAAGAATACAGAAACGTCATGTCTAAAGGAATCAGAAGAATTGTTGTAAGTTCTATGAGAGGACTTTATAACGCGCTCGAAGCTGGAAAAACGCTAAACATAACACCTGAAATAAGTATAAGAGTAAATCCTGAGGTTCAAGTAAGAGCTGAAGTAAAATCAGCTATGAAAGTAAGCAAATTTGGGGTACCAATTAACGGAACAAACCCAGAATCAGCATATAAAATGGTAAAAGTATTGATGGACGAACCAAACGTTAAGTTTGGGGGATTCCATTTTCACCTAGGTTCCCAGCTTGAAGATCCTAACGCTTATGTGCAAGCACTGGAAAAGGTCAAACAGCTTATATTAAAAATTAAAAAAGAAAGAGAATTTAAGATCAATTTTCTAGACATAGGCGGAGGAACACCGGTAAATTATGGGGTAAAAGTTCCTTCCCCAGATGAGATAGTCAAAACAATCATAGATAAAATAAATGAACTGGTTGACGTCAATGGTGACTTCTTTACTTTAGCTGTTGAATCTGGTAGATACATAGTCGCAGAGTCAACGATTATGGTTTCAAAAATAGTTAATTCAAAATATTATGGAAATAAAAAAATAATATACTTAGATGCTGGTTATCACTATTTGCTGGACATCGCTTTGCTACAACAGGTTTATCCGCTGGAAGTAGTTGGAAGTAATAATGAAACTAATGAAGAAAAACCTATGGTGGTTGGCAGGCTGTGTGATTCTATGGACGTTTTTCAGGTTGGTCCAGAATCTAAGCTTGATGGAGCTGAACCTGGTAAACTTGTGGTTATAAAGAACGTTGGTGCTTATTCTATTGTTTTTAACATGCCGTTTCACAGTCAGGTAAAGCCAGCAATAGTCTACAGAACGTCTGATGGAAAATACTACCTTGCGCGTAAAAGACAGGAATTAGAAAGCCTTTACGAAGAAGAAGGAGGGAGTTTGCTTAGAGAAAAACTAGAAATCGTTTAACTTTTGTGTTAACTTTTTAATTAACTCAACTGCTTCATTTTTCTTTTTGTCGGGTATTTCTCCAAACTTAAAATCCTTAGAAAATGCTTTGAGCTTTTTTCCTTCTAATTTTGAAAACTCGTGAAAAAAATACACGCTAGCTTCTAACTCTCTTTTATTATCCATAAGTTGATGGATTTTCATTAAAAAAATTTGCGAACTGTTTTTATCCATAAGAAAAGCCAGCGTCTCAGCTCTTTTTCTTAAAATGGAACCTATGTTTGAGTCAATCTGCAGGGTCTCAAAAATCTCTTTTAGTATTTCAGAATTTTCTTTGATGATTTGGCTAAATATATGTGATGGGCTTAGACTTGTACCTGTAATTACCACTGCCGGTTCAATCAACCTTGCAACAGAGGCATAAAAAGATATAGAACCTAAAGAAGAAAACTCTGATAAATGCATTATTGATTTCTTTAATGAGCTTTTTAGAATTTTTTTAATTAAAATCGATTTGTTTTCTGCTATCGCCAGGCTAAATTTAAAATTAGGGTCATAAAGGGGAATGGCTTCTTCTTTGAATAATGATTTTTCTTCATTTAATCCATAAATTATAATTTTGTTTTTATCATCTAAAATTGTGGGGGGTAAATCAGAAGGAAATATAACCACATCATTATAACAAAAACTGTAGTTGATTTTTTTAACGTTACATCCTGTATAAATTATGGTTTTATCTTGAAATTTACTAATGAGTCTTTGAATTAAGTCTTCATCTAACAAAGCATCTCCCCAACTATTGTATTTTTGGATATGTTAATTTAATACCGGTTAATAAATAATATTATGACTGTTCTAGAATTCGAAGGGAAAAAACCTTTTATTCATTCTTCTAGTTATGTTTCTAGCACCGCCTTAATAATAGGCGACGTAAGGATAAAAGAAAACGCCAGCGTATGGTTTTATTCTGTTTTAAGAGGTGATTCTAATACGATAGAACTTGGCGAGTACAGTAGCGTTCTTGACGGTGTTCTGATAAAACCAGACGAAAGTGCCTGTATTATAGGCAAAAAAGTAACAATAGGTAAAGGTTCAATACTAGAAGGAGTAATAATAGAAGAAGGAAGCGTTATAGGCGCGGGTTCTATTATACTTGAAAATGCGCGCGTAGGTAGAGGCAGCTTTGTTGCAGCAGGAAGTCTAGTCCCTCAGTACATGATTATACCAGAAAACAGCATAGTAATGGGCAACCCGGCTAAAGTAGTTGGTGAAGTAAAACCGCAGCAAAGAAAATACGCTGAAGAAAGTTGGAGAAAATCCTTAATACTAAAGGATTTATATAAAAATATTATAAAAATATAATGTATTAAAAATGGATAAAGAAAGTGACGAAGGAAACATTGAGTATAAACTTTTACTTGATAAACTAACAGAAGAAAAAGCTGAAAGGCTTGCTGCACAAATGCTTTACAGGCTAAACGAAGGGCACGGTGAAGCCTTTTATATTGTTGGCCTCTCTGACGATGGTCAACCTATTGGTCTTTCTGATCAAGAGTTAAGCAATTCTTTGAACAACCTAAAGATAATCGCTCAAAAAGCAGGAGCTAACATACAAATAATCAGAACTGTAATGGGAGAAAAAGGCGCAATAGCGGAAGTCTACGTTAGAAGAATAAGAAATTATCCTCCAGTAGAAGTCTCTGTAGCCCTTTTGGGGAACGTAGATGCTGGCAAATCAACTTTAAAAGGCGTTCTAACTTTCTCAACTCTTGATAATGGTAACGGTTATGCTATGTCACTGGTTGCAAGGTATTTACACGAAATAAAGATGAGAAGAACTTCTTCTGTATCTGTTCACATTATTGGTTACGATTCAGAGGGAAGGCTTGTAAACGATATATTACAGAACTATAACGAATCAGAAATTTATCTAAAAAGCAACAAAATCATATATCTTATTGATCTAGCTGGGCATGAAAAGTATTTTAAAACTACGCTTAAAGGAATAATGGGTAATCTGCCAGATTATAATATTTTAGTTGTTTCTTTAAGTAGCGGGCCAATTGGCACTTTTAAAGAACATCTTGGTATTTCTGTAGCTCTAAAAATTCCGATTATAATAGTGTTTACAAAAGTGGATATGGCACCAAAGCCGGTAGCGGAAATGAGCATAAATGAAGTCATAAAGATGTTGAAGATGCCAGGAATTGATAAGATACCCTTTATGGTAAAGGATGAATCTGATTTAATTGTTGCATCTAAAAATATAGCTAACGGAAGGATAGTTCCTATATTTATAGTATCTAACAAAACAGGAGAAGGCATTGATCTTTTAAAGAAGTTCATGAACTTTTTGCCAAAAAGAATAAACTGGGAGGAAAGAAGAAAAGAAAAGTTTATGCTTTATATAGATGATATATTTAGAGTTGCTGGCGTAGGAACAGTTATAAGCGGATTGATAAACAGAGGCATTATAAAAGAAAACGAAGAACTATTTATAGGACCTATGGCTGATGGTTCATTTAAAAAAGTAAATGCGTTTTCTATTTATAAAAACCGCGTACCTGTTAATTCGGCTTATGCTGGGGAGTATGTAACTATAGCTCTAAACAGGGTTTCGCCGGAAGAAATTAAAAGCGGAATGATACTGACTAACGATTTAAGGTCAGTAAAGGTTGTATGGAAGTTTAAGGCTGATATAAGAGTTTTACATCACCCAACTTTGATTAAGATAGGTTATGAACCAGTTATACAGTTAAATACAATAAAGGAGGTCGCTAAAATAATAAGCTCGCAACCTCCTTTTCTTAAGACAGGTGAATTTGGTAGCGTAGTTTTCCAGTTAAAGTACAGACCAATAGTTATAAACGAAGGGGACACTTTTATTTTTAGAGAAGGTAAAGCAAGAGGCATAGGTAAAATAACTGGTATATTAAACTAGCTGATTATCTTGTTTAATAAATGAACTAAGCTCGTTAAGCGCCAGATAGTAGCTTTCTTCTGGAGATTTTCTGTAGTTGTTTATCATTTCCAATAAATTGTCTATTCTTCTTATTCCTTTGACGGCTAGCCATTTAAGGTAGATTTCTCTTCTGTTGAGCTCTTTTTCAAAATCTTGTCTGCTTATACCGTACCTTTGCTCTAACAATTCTGCAATCCTGCTTTCACCGGTATATTTTATTTCATCTGTTACTGGATCCCATTTAAATGAATCCTTTAACAGAACTTTTCCTGTATTGCTATCATAACCAACTATTTCTGCTAACTCGATCATTTTTCTGGCTACCTTTTTTTCAGCACTTATCCTAAGTTGTAAACCTATCATGTTTAAAGTGCTAGCAATGAACTCCTTAGGTATGTTCATGGGTCTTGTAGACAGCCTTTCTATTGCGGCTTCTATTGTTTCAGCGTGTATCGACGATAAGCCGCCATGGCCTGTAGCTATAGCCTGCAGTAAAGTATAAGCCTCTTCTCCTCTAACTTCTCCTACTATTATTACATCAGGTCTTTGTCTTAGCGCTTCCTTTAAAAGGTCAAACAAACTTATGTTCTTTACAAACTCGGTTTGAACATCCCTCGTAACAGATGCTATCCAGTTCTGACGATAAAGGTTAAGTTCTCTTGTATCCTCAATGGTAATTACTTTATAATTTATTGGTATAAAAACTGTCAATGCGTTAAGCGTAGTCGTTTTTCCGCTCGCTGTGCCACCTGCTAATAGTAAAGACATATTATGCTCTATAGCTATCCACAAATATGCTGCTAACTTTGCATTTAAAGTTTTAAAGTTAATTAGGTCTATTATTGTTATAGGATCTGTCCTAAACTTTCTTATTGTAAAATTTGTCCCTCTGCCTGTTATTTCTCCACCTAATGTTATTTGTATTCTGTGTCCCTCAGGAAGAGTCGCATCAACCATTGGATTAGAAAAGCTTAATGTCCTTCCGCTTTTATAAGCGAGTTTTAATACGAATGAATCAAGCTCCTCTTTGCTGGAAAAAACAACGTTGCTCGGAAGGCTTTCGTAAAAACGATGCCACACATAAACAGGAATGTTCGGACCGTTGCAGGAGATATCTTCTATTTCTTCATCATGAAGCATAACGTCTATCTTCCCATAACCTAACAAATCGCGCTTTATATAATAGTAAACCTTTTCACTTTTATCAGTCATTTTTAATTCTTTAAGCCTGTTATCGATGAGCTTTTTCATATTTTCCCATATCTGTTCCTGAGACTCGTTGATATTGAAAGAAACTTTCTCGAATAAGTATTTTTTGATATCTTCTAATAGGTTTATTTCAGTATGATTTAACGTAGGCTCCAAAACATAGTAAACATAATTTCCGCGTTCATCAACTGCTATGCCTACGAGAACATTTCCTAAAGTTTCTATCTTTTTTAGATCTACAAACTGTACATTGTATTCTGGTTCTTTTTCCTCTTTTTCTTGCTTACTTTCTGTCTTTTTTCTCCAAAACATTATTATACAAACTTAAAGAGGTTTCCTTATTTATAAGCTTAAAACTAAAACTTTTTTAAGCTTCAGATTACCTTTTTGGTATATAACAACTATAAGGTCTCCCTTTGTTTATTTTAAGCATGGCGTTTTCTATCTCTTCGTTAGCAACGTCTATCCATTTCTGATCCCATTTTATTTCCTCTACTTCAAAAAAAGATTTCCCACTTACAAGGTCTTTTACTATTTTCCATACTACAGTGCCGTAAAACGGTTTAACGAGTTTGCTATCGTTATATTCACATTTTGCTACAGCGCTACCCTTTTCTACAAAATATATACAATTTTTGCAGTATGAGCTCATCCAAACCACATCTCTTTGAGGTTTATAATACTTCAGTAGCTCTTCGATGAACCTTTTTTCTCTTTTTTTATGTTCTTCCAGGAGTTGTTGTTTTCCAATTTCTGTTCGTGTATAATAATCTAGATTTTCTGTTAATTCATCGAAATCACGATCTTCTTCAGACATTCAAAATTTATTATAAAAACAGGCATATAAAAACCCTTTAGTATTTTTATTTAAAAACTCTCAAGGAAAATTGCTACCAGCAAGCTTAGCTTCAAGACTCTTAAAAATCATGTTTTCCTTTAGCAAGGCAATTCCGCAGCTTTTATTTATAACCTGAACTTCAACTATGTATTCAGGATTTTCCAAATTTACTTTTCTTTTTATTTCTTCAGCTATAATTTTAATAAGTTCATTGCGATTTAGGTCAGAAAATCTGAGTTCGGCCTCTATTTTGTAAGTTGAACCTGTAGGTATCCTTTCCGCTATTTCTTTTGCTATTTTCTTTATTTCATTGACGTTAACGTAACAGTTAGTTTCCAAAGGAACAAACCTGAGAGTTCTTCTTACTTTCCATGGATCTGAATAAGCCAAATCCCGCAGAATTTTTGAGGCCCTTATAGGATCTCCGTTCAGCTTTCCGTAAGAAACGCTGTTTAATTTTAATGGTAAAAACACAATAGGTTCAAAATCTTTCAAAAGCGTTTTTAATTCATGTTCTAGCTCATGTCTTGAATTCCTGTATGTAGTTGCAACAAAGTTAAATTCCAATTGCATTAAATATATTTTCAATCCCAGCAATAATAGTTTCTCTGGATGTTGCGTAGGAAATTCTTACATATGATGAATAATCGTCGCCAAAGCCTAGACCGCTTGTGACGCTTACCTTTGCTTTTTCTAATAAGTACTCGGCAGGGTCTACGTTTTTTATATAATTACCTAAATCTACAAAAAAGTAAAATGCTCCTTTTGGCCTAACATAGTTTAACCCTTTTTTATCAAGCATTTCTATTATTATCTTTCTTCTTTCAGCAAATTCATTAACCATAGCTTTAACGTCTTCTTCACATTCTTTAAGCGCAGTTACTGCGGCCACTTGCGCAAACGTTGTTGGAGAGGTGGCTGTGTGACCCTGCAGCTTTGCCATTTGTTTAATTATTTCTGGAGAGGCTATTACATATCCAAGTCTCCAGCCTGTCATCGCATAGGCTTTGCTAAATCCGTTAATTAAAATCAAACCGTCTTCGTATTTCATGTATTTCCTGAATGATACAAACTCACCCTCATAAACAAGCCTGTCATATATTTCATCGCTTATAATAAATAATCCGTTTTCTATAGCAAGCTGAGAGATTTCTCTTACTGTTCTATCCTCATAAACGGCGCCTGTAGGATTGTTTGGAGAATTGACTATTATTGCCTTAGTTTTTTTAGTTATTTTCTTTTTTATAAGGTCTATATCTGGAGTAAAGCTTTTATCTGTATTTATTTCTACGGGCACGCCTCCTGATAGCTTAACTATCTGTTTATAGCTTGACCAAGACGGGTTGAGTATTAACACTTCTTCTCCAGGATTTATTATTGAATACAACGCATAAAATATTCCTTGCTTGGACCCTGGAGTAACTATTACGTTGGCCGGGGTTACTGAATACTTTTCAGCTATAGCTTGCCTTAGTTGAGGAATACCGGATGATGGAGCGTAATGAGTAAAACCTTTTAACATGGCGTTATAAGCGGCCTCGATTATCTTTTTAGGTGTTTGAAAATCAGGCTCGCCGACATCTAGCTTGAACACTTTAATTCCCTTTGAAATCATTTCGTTAGCTTTTTCAGAAGCCTTTAAAGTAGCAGATTCTTCAAGCTCTAATAACCTAGCTGGTACTGAATATTTCATCGCTTAACTTTTTGTTTTAGGTATATTTAAATTATAATAGTTCCATAAATTTTTAAGTGATAGGTATGAAAGAGTTCGTATATGAAAAACCTGGAGGAACCGAGGTCATAAGAAAAATAGAAAAAGAGGTTCCAAAAAGCGAACCAGGTAAAATATTAGTAAAAGCTGCTTTCGGTTCTGTGAACCATGTAGATATATGGGGAAGAATGGACCTGCCTGGACAACCTTTCCCGAGAGTCTTTGGCTCTGATCTTTCAGGATATGTAGAAGACCCTTCAGATAGCATTTTCAAAAAAGGCGATAAAGTGATTTTATATCCGATGAAATTCTGCGGTTTTTGTAAAAACTGCTTAAATGGTTATGAGAACAGCTGCTTTTATAGGGGTATTTATGGAGTTCATGAAGATGGATTTTTTGCTGAGTTTGTAAACGTTCCAGAAAAAAACGTTCTTCGATTACCAGAAAACGTATCACTAGAATATGCAGCTGCTTTGCCAGTTGCTTATACAACAGCATATCACGGGTTAATAAAAAGGGCAAAATTAGAACCCGGCTCGGTTCTCTTAATCTTAGGCGGAAGCGGAGGAGCAGGTGTAGCTGCGCTTCAAATAGCTAAAGCTACTGGCATGAAAGTTATAACTACTACATCTTATGAATGGAAAGCTGAAATACTTAAAAAACTAGGTGCCGATGAAGTAATAAAACCGGATGATAAGCTATTAGAAAACGTGTTAAAGCTAACTGATAATTACGGTGTAGATGCCGTTTTTGATGCACTAGGGGGAGCTTACACATCTATGGCTTTAAAACTGGTAAGGAAGGGAGGCAAAATAATTAACATGGCTATGACTACTGGGTCAGAAATGCAGATGAATCTTCGAGCACTTTATGCAAACAATATAGATATGATTGGTGTTTATCTTGGAACCCGCAAGGACCTCCTGGATCTTTTAAATTTAGTCTCACAAGGAAGAATTAAACCCCTTATAGATAGCGTTTTTCCGATTGATGATGTCGATAAAGCTCAAATAAGAATGGAAAAAAGAAATCATATAGGTAAGATTCTTCTAAAGTTTTAACATTAAAGGTTTTAACATCAAAGGAGTTTGGTCTATTCATCATCTCGTTGAGGGTGACTTTCGCCCCCCTTTAGTACTTCTGTAGGTAAAGGGATGCTTAGCAATTAACGATATAATTAATTATTTTTTGTTTTTTATTAACTTTGGTCTAATTTCATAAAGCTTGTTTTAGGTCAAATTTTAGTCCTTAGCCTATAGTTCAAATTAAAGATCTCATATTTAGCCTGTGTAATTAATTACTTAGGAGGTTCATATATTGTAGAAGAACAGATCCTCATTTACCTCCGGGCTAAAGTAACATTTGTATATCCAAAGTCGAATACCTTAGCCTTCAGCTTATTGTTCGTGTATAAGAGGGTCATCTCGAAAATTCCGTAAAAGTGGCTTATAAGGTGACGCAGTTAAATCTTCATTTTGTAATGAGTTACGACCTATTTGGCGATGAATTTAAAGCTCCTATGTCTTACATCGAGCTGAGAGGCTTCGTCCCCTGCGCTCTTACCTTCTTCCCTTTAATATATTAACTATGTTGAGTACAACCCTGTAAGAATCTTGAGACTTTGTGATAGCTACTCCGACCATGCAAATCAAAATAAGGAGGTTAAGGATCTATCTGATTTTATCAGCATTAAGCCCTCGGCTAATGAAACCAGTATCCCTAGAAGCTACATCTTCTATTTCCTTCTTCATGTCCGTGATAGTGACCTTCTTGGCCCTTTGCATGTCTAGACCCACATGTAGTCCTACTATATCAGCGCCTAGCTTAACAACCCTTTCGGCCCTCTTAACGTTAATCAGATTCAAATAAAACTAGAATGCCTAGATCATGGGCCTTGCTTACCGTACTCTTTATAGAAGCATCGTCTATTGCATCAACACAAACGCGATCAACGCATCCAGTATCAACAGCTTTGATTTCTGCAAGAACCATGCATTCTCCACAACCGCCTTTTTGATTGTCTTAATTCCCTGCATGCATTGCTATTTTACCAGTGACGTTCTCACCTTTAATAATTGAAACCAGCTCTGTCGGCTTACCTTATTACCTAAGTGCAGGCTCTGAAGTCAAGGGCCACCTGCAGGTGCCCTCTAGATTTGTGTTTGGCAAGAAGATTTCCTGTAGGTATTTTTCGATATTGTTAGTTGATACTACTACTTAACGCCGAGTCAGTTAAAGTTTTAAAGGAAATATCCAAAGCTTGAGATGTGATTTCCTTTGGTTAAGTACGTTATAATCACTGGAGGAGTGCTTTCGAGTGTTGGCAAGGGCACGATAGCGGCCTCCACAGGATTACTCCTGAAGTCAATGAACTACAGCGTGACGCTTATCAAGATTGACCCATACCTGAACGTCGACGCAGGAACCATGAACCCATACATGCACGGCGAGGTCTACGTTACAGAGGACGGCGGGGAGACAGACCTGGATTTAGGACATTATGAAAGGTTCGTTGACATAACGATGAGCAAGTACAATAACATTACAGCAGGTAAGGTCTACTTTGAGGTTATCAGAAAGGAGAGGGCAGGAGAATACCTAGGCCAAACCGTTCAGATCATCCCCCACGTGACGAACCAGATCAAGGACATGATCAGGGATGCTCAGAAGCATAGTGGAGCAGAAATAGTCATAATTGAAATTGGGGGGACAGTAGGCGACATAGAAGGACTGCCGTTCCTCGAGGCAACGAGGGAACTCGCCTTGGAGGAGGGGAACGTAGCATTCATCCACGTTGCGCTTATAGAGCACCTTAAAGCGACAGGAGAGTTAAAGACCAAGCCGTTGCAGCACAGCGTTCAGGAGCTTAGAAGAATAGGAATTCAGCCGCACATAATAGTGGCGAGGTCTGAGATCCCGCTCGACGAGGAAACCAAAAGAAAAGTAGCGCTCTACACAAATTTGAGACCCGAGCACGTGTTCTCAAGCTATGACGTGGATCTCGTCTACGAAGTCCCACTTATCCTAAAGCTTCAAGGTTACGACAAGGCTCTGACTCAAAAACTCGGCATCGAGTACAGGTCGCCTGACACGTCTAAGTGGGAAGACTTCGTCAGGAGAGTAAAGAACGCAGGCAGAACTGTTAGGATAGCCTTGGTGGGCAAGTACACGAAGCTCAAGGACAGCTATTTGAGCATAAAGGAAGCAATTATCCACGCCTCAGCTCACTTGGGGCTCAAGACCGAAATATCTTGGATAGAAGCCGAGAACCTTGAAACTGATGAAAACGCACTTAATGTTTTGTCGTCTTATAACGGTATAATAGTCCTTCCAGGCTTCGGGGCCAGAGGTGCAGAAGGCAAGATCAAGGCCATAAAGCTGGCTAGGGAGAACAATTTATCTTTTTTAGGTATATGCTTTGGCCTCCAGCTCAGCGTGGTTGAGTTTGCAAGGAATGTAGTAGGGCTGAAAAACGCCAACTCTACTGAAATAGATCCCAACACGCTCCATCCTGTGGTCACCATTTTGGACGACCAGAAGAGCGTCAAGGAAGTCGGAGGAACAATGAGACTTGGCGCCCAGAAAATTATCCTCAAACCGGGAACTCTTGCGTACAGACTTTACGGGACTGACGTTGTTTACGAGAGGCATAGACACAGATATGAAGTAAACCCGAAGTACGTTGACCTCCTTCAGAAGCATGGCATGGTGATTTCCGGCGTGAGTGATAAAGGGCTAGTTGAGTTCATAGAGTTTCCAGATCACAAGTTCTTCCTAGCCACACAAGCCCACCCGGAGTTCAAAAGCAGACCTCTGAAGCCATCACCTGTCTTCATTGGCTTCCTTAAGGCGGCCGCCGGGCTTTAGAACGTTCACGATGAGTAAATGTGTTCGTGAAACAGAATGAGTGTAATACATAGGAAGAGTAAAGCAGAACGACTCTAATGAACCTGATACTCAGTAAATGTGTCGAGGTAGGACAGCAAAGAAATAAAGGTCAAGTACGACAAAGTGCTGATAAGAGCAACGTCCTTTACGTGATGGAGTACGAAACCATCATGGAAAAAAGAGAAATGAACATTTTAAACAATAACGGAATGATTATGTCTCATTGAGGAATCTCCAGTCCAATTGAACTACTGGGCGGATGTAGACAACCCCCGAAGTTAACTGGTCAAAAGGAAACAAGATATTTTGACTTCATAACGGATTCAGCTTCATAAGAAGCCAGTAAGAAGCTTTCGCTGTATTACCTGAAGACCTTCGGAACTATCTTGTACTACAATCTCCTTAACAATGGCTATTTTAGTCGGAACTCAGGTAACCCGTAGGAGGTATGTAGCTTTTAGCTATATATCCTCCCCCTTAGCAGGCTTGCAAGCGTAAGAGAATCTGTCTTTACCTTTGATTCAGCTATAGCCTTAGTCTTTAGCGGGTTTGATAAGGTAACGTTGTGCCTTTCAGACAATATCCTATATGCCCAGTACCATGTTGAAGAGCTCTCTATTACTATGTACGATCCCAACGGTATTGAGTCTGAACAGTTCCTTAGGCTATCTGGTTCAGACTTTGCTCACATATAACTAGATCAAAGGCTTTATCTATCATTATATTCCTTGCAAAATTTATCCCAAGGTTATCTTTCAGAACTTCTTTATAGCAGAGTTTATACGGCTCGCCAATTTCCTGTTGGCCTTTATTTATTTGTTATACAATAAACCGTTAAAAAATAAGTCGCTAATAAATTTCCTTAAAATGGTTAAGCGTTTACTTGAAAGAGTACTGTTGCATACAGATACATTTATTATATGTATTTTTATATGCTTATTTGATGATAAAGATAGCTGATCTTGAACTACCCACTCTTGATGACATTGACGTTTCTTCAAAGAAAGTCCTTCTTAGAGTTGACTTTAATTCTCCTGTTGAGAAAGAATCTAAAAAATTGCTTGATACAAGTAGAATCAAAGCTCATATAGAAACAATTAACGAGCTTATAAAAAAGGATAGCTCAGTTGTCATAATTACACATCAGGGTAGACCTGGTGATGAAGATTTTTTAACGCTTGAAATGCACAGAGATGTTCTTTCTAATGAATTAGATACTGAGGTAGGCTTTGTGAGCGATGTATTTGGACCCTGTGCTTTAGAAGAAATAAAGAAGCTGGGGAAAGGCGAGGTGTTAATGCTGGATAATGTAAGGCTGGCTTCTGAAGAACTTATTGAAGCTTCTCCCGAAGTGCAAAGCAAAACGTATCTGGTAAAAAAGTTAGCGCCTCTTTTTGACGTTTATGTAAACGATGCTTTTGCAACAGCCCACAGAAGCCAACCGAGTCTTGTGGGTTTTCCAATGGTTCTTCCTTCTGCAGCGGGAAGACTTATGGAAAAAGAGCTAGTAGCGCTCTCGAAGATATTTAATCTGGAAGAATCGCCAAAAGTTTTTCTGTTGGGAGGAGGAAAAGTTCTCGACAGCATAAGAATAATCGAGAATTTGTCGAAAAAAAGAATAGCCGACCGTATACTGCTTGGCGGATTGGTTGCAGAAGTTTTTGCGTTGGCTAAAGGCGTAAACATAGGCGACGCAAACAAAAAGATACTGGAAAATCAAGGATTTTTGCCCCTTATACCAAGGGCCAGAAAAGTCTTACTTTCAGGAGCTCCAATAGAAATACCAGTAGACTTTGTTGTTGAAAATCAAAACGGCGTTGAAGAAAACTACGCTACTACAGTTAAAGGGATAATAAAGGACATCGGGCCAGAAACAGTAAACATTTATTCCACTTTGCTAAAGGAGGCTAAGGTTGTCGTTCTAAGGGGGCCTATGGGCGTTATAGAAGATGAAAGGTTTAAAACTGGAACACTTAAACTGATGAACTCAGCGTTTTCTAGTGATGCTTATACGATAATTGGTGGTGGCCATCTTATCAGTTTGCTTCAATTTGCTGGTGTTAGCAAGGCAAAAAAGGTTCACATTTCAACAGGAGGAGGGGCTCTTTTACTTTTTCTGGCAGGAGAAAGGTTGCCAGCGTTAGATGCCTTAAGTCAATCGATAAGGGTGATAAAAAATGAAAATAAAGGTTAGCGTAAATGGATACGGAACAATAGGAAAAAGGATAGCAGACGCAATAATGAAACAGCCAGACATGGAGTTAGTCGGCGTTTCGAAATTAAACGCAGATTACGAAGCTGCTATGGCTGTAAGGAAAGGCATTAAACTTTACATTGACGAATCTTCAAAAGAAAATTTTAAAAAAGCAGGCATAGAAGTTGCTGGGACAAAGGTTGAAATGATAAATGATTCTCACATAGTAATAGACGCTACGCCAGATGGTATTGGTGCAAAAAACAAAGCTCTCTATGTTTCTATGAAAAAACCGGCTATTTTCCAGGGGGGAGAAGATGCAGATGTCGCAGAGGCTTCATTTTCGGCATTGTGTAATTATGATGAGGTAAAAGGAAAAAACTACGTGAGAGTTGTATCATGCAACACAACTGGCATGTTAAGGGTTATATGTGCACTCAAGAACAGCTTTAAGGTTCGCAAGGTTAGAGTAGTGCTTATACGAAGGGCTGCAGATCCAAGAGAAGTCAAAAAAGGTCCAATAAATTCTATACTGTTAAACCCAGTAGAGCTGCCGAGCCATCATGCAGTCGACGTGAAGACGGTTCTAAAAGACCTAGACATATTAACAATGGCCTACGTTGTTCCAACTACCCTTATGCACGTTCATGCATTAATGGTTCAAGTTGACGGTAATCCAAACAGAGAAGAAATAATTAATGTTCTGGAATCGTCAAGAAGAATTCTAGGGGTAAGCAAAGAGTCAAAGATCGCATCAACAGCAGAGATAGTAGAGGCATTCAGAGATATAGGAAGAATCAGGTATGATGTGCCAGAAGTGGTCTTTTTTGAAGATTCGGTTCATTCATCAAACGGAGAAATATTTTTAACATATGCAGTTCATCAAGAATCAATAGTTGTGCCTGAAAACATAGATGCTATAAGAGCCATGTTTGGCTTAAAAGAAAAAGAAGAGTCGATAAGTTTAACGGACAGCACGCTGGGCTTATTAAGGGGTAGATTAGTCTGATGGAACCAACTTATAAAGTTAGTTTTTGGTTTAGAAAGATTCTTGTTCCGATAGATGGCTCAGAAAACAGCCTTAAGGCTTTGGATTTGGCTATAGATTTTAACATGAGGTATGGCTCAGAGATTACTGTTCTTCACGTTTGTGAAAACTGTGACCAAGATAAAATAAGAAAGCTCGTTGAAAAAAGGATAAAAGGAAAAGTAAACTTCACCCTTAAGCTAAGACGTTTAAATAACGAGACAAGTGTTTCGAATGAAATATTACAGGAAATAAATGAAGAAAATTATGATGCAGTTATAATGGGAGCCCGTGGTTTAACTTCCAATCCTGATATAATAACAGGTTCAGTTACATTAGCAGTCATTACAAACGCTCCTGTCACCGTGATAACTGTAAGGTAACTGACATCCTCACCGCCTTAAAAGGCGATTGTTCCTTCAAGGCGGATCACAGGTTTGTGGTTTACCGCAATCATTCTCATGACTTCATAGCTAGTGGTTACCCACCCCTCTCCGTTCGTCCAGCGATAGACCACGGGCTGTTCCTTCAGCCACTTACCCTATCCTCATTGGACTCCAGAATATGTAGAGCCTTCTTGAAGTATTCCTTACGGACACGATTTAATATGCTTTATAACGTTTTAGTATTTAAATTTACCCAGCCTCAATGCTGTGTTGAATAATTATTTATAGCGCGGCTGTCAATTCCTTGCTTATGAACCCAAAAGACAGCCGCAATAATAATAGCAAAAGAAGGGGTAATAAGTTTATCGACAAAAGGAACTGGAAGAGTTACAATGAAGAACTTGTAAGAGTGAGTTTTTGCTGCCGATAGATATGTTTGACAATTGGTATGAAGAATTGGATAAGGTAGGCCATATGAATTTCCTGAATCTTTCATTAAAATCCACGCTGTAGGGCATCAGTGTTGGTTAAAGGGGACTTGAGGGTATAGCAAGGTCATTGGAAAGGTTATGCTTGATACCTTACCATGATGATTACACAACCATATGGCACAGGGTACATGACATGAGGCCTGAAATAAAGCTACCAACATACGATGAAGTCGAGGCTGGTTCAGACGGCACTGGGTTTAAGACTGGCAATGCTGGAGAATATAGGACTTTAGTGTATGGAAAAATAAGGAGAAAGTACGTAAAGGTAACATAACTGTAGATGTGAAGTCAAAGAAAGAAGCTGCAGGCGGTTGATGTAATAATCGAAGGAGGTTCTGAGCCAAAGGCTGCTGTTAAGCACATAGAGCTGTTAAAGGGATTAAACTGAAGAAGTTCTACGGTGATGATTGACACAAACGAAATATTCAATGCAAATGGCGATGCAGAATCAGCTATAAAGATAAGGAAGAACGCTACAACTTATCGTTGTAGGGGAAGCAGGAGGAGAAGGCAGGAAGTTAGGGAGTACATGAAGTTAGGTTATAAAAAATGGGCAAAGAAAGTTAAGTATGGCCTTAGATGGGCTATCGAAGGGATATTCTCATCTATAAAGAGAAAGTTTGGAGAAGACCTTAGGGCAAGAAGCGTAATTGGTTTGCTAGCGGAAGCTATGCAAAAAGTTTGGGCATACGATGCAATGGTCAGTTATGCTAAGAACGCAATGCTAATGGCATGAACAATTAAAGCCTATTAGTTAAGATAAAAATAATTATTCAATACAGCATTGAGGCTGGGTAAATTTAAATACTAAAACCTTGTAAAGCGTATTAAATCGTGTCCGTAAGGAATACTTCAAGAAGGCTCTACATATTCTGGAGTCCAATGAGGATAGGGTAAGTGGCTGAAGGAACAGCCCGTGGTCTATCGCTGGAC
>WYER01000027.1 GCA_009903795.1 Nitrososphaerota archaeon
TGGCAAACACGCAGGAAGGACGATAAATACAGCTGTCTTTATAAACGAACCGCTTTCTATTAATGACCTTGTAGAAATTGTAAAGGTTATAACAGAAGCTAAATGCGGAGCACTGATGGAATATGGACTCAAGATAACCGGCACTGTTACCGATGCTGTTGCTGCTGGGACATCCCATCTTTCGGGAAAAGTCCGTTTTGCAGGTACAGCTACTCCTCTTGGTTCAGAAGTAGGAAGAGAAGTTTACATATCTGTGATGAGGGTTCTTGAAAAAGATTTAAAACATTTTTAGATTTTCAAGAGCTTTGAACCGGCTGCCCTTCCATCAGCTTTGCCTTTTTACTTACGGAGTACAATCCTACAGTTAGCAGTAAAACAGAAATTAGCTCAAGAACCTGAGAAAGAAGCAGTAAAAGCGCGCTGAAAAATGAGATAACTATAGATATTATTAACAATATTATGGCAGCCTTTATAAGTGATGATCTGAACTGTGAACCCAACCTCCAGTAACCAATAAGCACCATTATATAACCGGCTAGCAGCATTAAGATGCCCAAGAAAATGGGGATTGCTGCAGTAAGGGTCATGGCCAGTAACTGAGGCGGTAAAGTATGGAATGCATAAAGGGATTCGAAAGAAGTCTCTACACTAATCAGCACAAATAATGTAGCTGGCATGATAAGAATGAAGCCTATAAAGCTCAGTATCGATCCAATATATGGCATATGATAATCGCTGCTGTTAAAAGATGAAAGTTTTTTCCAGCCATAGACCATAAGCAGGATTACAGTAAACCCAACAGCCGTGGCGAACACAACGATAACGATAAACGCTCCCAGCATTTCCTTTATCAGCGCTATTGGCATGTGCGCTACCACATTTGATGCATTATATGCTGTAACGCTTGTTGTGTTAAAACCATAAATCGACGTTATGTTTGAAATATTTCCAAGGTGAGTAAGGTTTGCCTCTATATAAGCAGAAAAGATAATTAGCGCAGCTATATCTCCTATAAGAGCTATAACCTGGCTAAGAAACAGGTAAAAAGATCCGCTTGACGCTTTTTCGTAATCGCTCATTTGTTGTTTTATCATGTCTTTCGTATATATATATTTTAAATTTTAATTGCAAAGGTTCCGTTAACTTAATGCTTAAAATGTATTTAACAGAACCCTATTTTTAGCAAACGATCACACAAACCAGAAAAAGTACCCCAATAGCACTTATACTCTATGCTTTGATTATTTCTCCAGTTTGAGTAGGACCTCTCATTTACTCGAGCCCATAATCTAGAGAAGCCACGTTGCAATATGGAAATGGATTCATAAGTATTCTTTCGTATTGGACTCTTATGACGTTGACAAGCACGACGTCAATTCAATATTTATTGATAAAACTGAAATAAACTTTAGAGAGAAGCTATGGGTAGCGCATGAACCTCAATTAAAAGTGTTCAGGTTCTTATATATGTATTCACGAACGAGGAATTTGGTTCAGTGCCATTATCCAATGATCAGCTGTCTTAATGGAAAGGCAATTTTGTTGATTTCATAAGGTGAAAAGGTTATGAGCTTAAGTTAACGGCACTTATTGTTATTAAACGTTTTATTAACTAAATTTAACATAAACACAGCTCATTATTTTATCTTTTTGCCAGAAAACACGTGTAAAATGGCTGGGTAGCTCTAACCAACATTATAACATAAAATGCTTATATAAAAATTTATACATAAACGAGTTTTTTTATATCATTTGTTATAAACCTACTTTATGCAGGAGAACAGCGTTGAAACCAGAACATTAAAGAGATCTTCAGTAAGCTTTCTGGAAACTCTTTATAACTCTCTTGCAGGTCAGGCTCCGGCCTACAGCATAGCTTCTGGTGTTGCGCTCATATTAGGATACAGCTACGGCGCTGCGCCTCTGGCTATGCTTATAACGTTGCTTGGAATACTTCCTGTAGTATACGCTATATATGTTCTTTCAAGAAAGTATGTTAATGCAGCAAGCTTTTATGATTATGTAAGGAGAAACCTTGGCGAGGCAGCAGGCTTTGTAAACGGTATAGTTTATACTATTTTTTACAGCATACTTGGTATAGGCTCTGAAGCCATAGCTTTTGGTTATCTTGGTTATGAAAGCGTTTATGCCGTAACAGGTTTAAACGTTAATCCTATTTTTTTCGTCGCTTTACCAGTTATTGTTGCGTTTGTAATAGCATACCTCGGAATCAGGCCTAGTGTGAAGGCAGAAGTGATATTAACATCTATAGAGATAGTTACTCTTCTTATTTTTTCTTTTATAAGCATAGCAAGTCATTTTTCAGCCCTCTCCCTTTATCCCTTCACATTGCAGGCAACTTTTCAATCAAGCCCATCAGCCATACTTGGAGCCATAAGCGCGGGTCTGATTTTCGGAATAACATATTTCATGGGTTTTGAGGTAAGTACCATGATTTCAGAAGAAGCTAAGGATCCAACAAGGTCTGTCCCATGGGCAACTCTGGTTGCAACGATTATGATGGGCTTCCTTTATATCCTCGTTTTATATTCTGTACTTATTGACATAGGGATAACTCCTAAAAGCATAAACAGCTTTGTAAACCTTGCAGAAGGTGCCGGTCCAAATCCGGTATATTCCCTTATAAGAGACTATTTGGGTTACCCGGGAGAGGTCCTTTTTGCAGTTAGCGTTCTAATTAGCGTCCTAGGCTCCTACCTTGCCACGCTGAACGCAACTGCTAGAATGCTTTTCGGGATGTCAAGAGAAAGACTTATGCCTCGTTTTTTAAGCTCTGTTCATTTAAAGTTCAGATCCCCAGATAAAGCTATAGTTTTTAGTACTATTTTAGCAATCATTTCTGCGATCATTTCATACTTTGTTGCATTTATATCTGGTTATTCAGGTGTTGCTCTTACGTACAACGCAATGGAGATAGCTTATGCTGCAGATACTTTATTTTATGTGTTCAGCCTACTGCTCGTCGCATTATCGACTATAAAGATAACAAGCATGAAGAGCAAACTCATTATATTTGCAGGCATGATCCTGCTTGGTATAACTTTCTATTTTTCAATAGTTTATATAACATATATGTATGTGTTTATTATATCTCTTGTTATATCAGTCATGGCATACTATTTTACGAAAAGATGGATAAACCGGTCAAAACTTTAACTGCTAGGGATTAAGGGGGCGAAAGTCCACTGAGCTTTAAATAGCCCTCATAGAAGGTTTTTGTTTGACAAAAAAATTTACATTGCTAGTGCCCAACTTAGAGAAGAACGCTAAGATCAGAGATAGGAGGGCAACCTTAGGAGAAAGGCTGGCACACATGTTAATAAGGTTTGATAAGGCGACAGGAGTTTGTCCTGTTTGCAGGACATACGGTAAGCTTAACATGTTTGAGTTCACATGCCCCTGTTATAACTTAGACAGAAATGTGGCTTCAGTAATCGTAATATTGAAGGATGAGCTTTCCCTATGGAACGTAGGTGAGAAGCCGCGGATGACTTTGCAAGTATTCCGCACGTAAGCTTATCGATGAACAAGAAACTGTCCTTAAGGTTAGGATGGTTCACTTGGTGTTATTCACTGAAAAAATCAATAACCATGGAATGAAAACCTTATGGGGGTTAAAGCTTTTGAGCCGGCGTTTGACAGAATAATACCATAAAGGGGTGTAACCCTTGAGACCTTCAGGGAACCCTCGCCTCTTCAAGGGCGGGGAGGAGGTCAGACCGGAAGATATTATGAGGTCAAAGTATGCAAACATATATACTTACAAAAAAGACGGCACGCTTGTAAAGACCACGGTGCTCATAGGTAAAGATGAAAACAGGATACTCATTCATACTGGTGCAGAAACCAGGAAGGTTAAGAGGATAAAGAGAAACCCGGAAGTGCTGATCGAGCCGTCAACCATATTTGGAAAGAGCAGGGGCAAAACCTACAAGGGAAGAGCAAGGATACTTTATGGAGAGGAAAGAGAAATGGCGCTAAAAAAGGTCACAAGGTGCTGTATTGAAAAGTTCTTTTCTTATGTATTTCACGATATAATTGCAAGAAAAAATCAGCTATAATCGAAGTAATAATTCTGCAATAGATTTATCTGAGAATTTTTATATCTTCAAATAAAAATCTTATGTAAAATGGGCATAGAAATTGGAGGACCCAAAGCCTGGCTGAGAACAATAAAGAGGTATATAGACATTAGAGCTGGGAAAACCCCTGCACCCATTTTTGCTTCTTATTTTGTCACTTTCAGATGCAATCTCATGTGCTCTTTCTGCTTTATAAGACAGGGACATGCGCCAGAGCTTGATACAGATAAAGCAAAAGAAGTGGTAAGGAAAATATGTGCTACTGGGGTTCCGACCCTTGACTTCAGCGGTGGCGAACCATTCCTAAGAAAGGATATGGAAGAGCTTGGATCGCTTTCAAGAAGCCTAGGCTGCATCACTGGAGTTAACACGAATGGGACACTTATAAATGAAAGAAGGGCGCCGGCAATAGCAGGCTCTTTTGATTACATAACAATATCTATAGACGGCACTGAACAAGTACATGACAGGGTAAGAGGCGCAAGAGGAGTATATGCCAAAGCTAAGAAAGCGCTTTCTCTTCTTAGGGAAAACGGAGCAAGGACAGGAATAAGCTCAGTGGTCATGCCCTCAAACGCAGAAGATATAATGAAAGCGCTGGACGACCTAAAAGGGATTTACGATTATATAAACGTCCAGGCGGTAATGCCTCCTGTTGGCCCTTCAAATGAAAGCATAAGAAAACTCATAACTAAGATAAACGAACTGAAAGCTTCAGGAATAAGCGTTCTTGTTCCTAAACAATTTATAGAGCTGATACCAGATTATCTCGATGGTAAAACCCCTAAGATCTGCGATGCTATGAAACTTTACTTTTCAGTCGACCCGATGGGCAACCTGCTAGCTTGCGGTGCCAGGACAGACATAATTCTAGGGAATGTCCTTGAAAGGGATATAATGGAGATGCTTTCTAACCCTCCTGAAGAGGCGAAAAAAAGGGTAGATCAGTGCTCAGGCTGCTGGATAGCCTGCACAACAGGGACAAGCATTGCAGTAAGAAAGCCCTTAGCATACGCAAAATGGATAATCTGATTATTAAATAACTATCAATGATGTTGTTCATGTTTGCAAATCTTACTCTCAAAAACATTATAAACTTCTTATGCAATCTTGTTAACGATGCCAGAAGTTAACGATGATTTTGATACAAAGAGTGATCTATAATCATAGAGAAAGGAAAATTTCTGATCGAGAGAAATAACAAATGGGAACCTGAAGATGCGTGCATTAGAGCATTTGAAGTTCTCTATTCTAACGCGGAAATTTCAGATGGTAGCTTTGAATACCTCAAGTGGTTCAGCGGCAGCGCTGAGTTCAGGGTAAAGCTTTCATTTGACCACTTCGGGAGCACGGGTTTTGGTTTCTGGAATTACAGCATTGTGACAGATCTTTCTATGCCGATATGGTTCATCTACCTAAACGCCCGAGGAAAGTACCCGTTGAAAGGCATTTTTGTTCAGGCAAAAAAGAACTTCTGTCCTCTTTTTCAAAAGATACAGATATAGTCTTTCCAATCGTTTTTTATTTCGAGTATTTTCCGGCCCCCGCAGATGTTAAGATTCTTGACTCAAAACCTAGGTTTAGAGAATTTAAAAAAAGCTATCATGTTTACAACACGAACGAAAACCTCTCCTCTTCTAGAGGAGGGGAGGATGTCATAGGATTAAACGGAAAGGCAGGCTTGCAAGGTTTTAAGTCGATAAAGGAGAGGTATGCAGCGTGGAAGATCAATTTCTGCAAAAAGGAAAGGCAAGGCTTGACGTATAGATAGATAACTCAGTTTTTATGCCGATTAAAAACGACTTAGGGAAAGTCTACACGCATGCTACATAGGAACTAGTTGAAAGGCACTGGATTTACCTTATAGATTAGACGCAAAGGAATAAAAACAGTTTTTAAAAAGCGGCAGGATTTATTTTCTGCAATAACAATTTTTAGGGTTCTTATAGTTTTTAAGTTTACGGGACTTTCCTTATAGGATCAAGGCATAAACTGGGACATGATCGATCCTTTTACATCTCCAAGTATTCCAGCTTCTTTTACCCTGTTTTTTGATCCTTTTTTAGCTCTCGAGAAATAGCGCTGAAGCTTATTCAGCCTCTCGCTCTGCGGGACTGAGTATGATACCTTTATTCCGTTTAAAAAGCGATCTGATCCTTTACTCAAAGATCGAGCCTATAGCCTTTCCGTTTTCTTGATTCTTTCTGAACATAAGCTGTCACGGAGGGGACTTTAGCCACATTAAACCGCATTTAAGTTAAATGATGGTTGCCTTTTAATTTGCGTTCCGTTCATTTCCAGAACTTTCTCCCCATCGTATATTTCTTTTCCCCTTAGCAACGTTAGGATTATTTTACCCCTTAATTTCCATCCAATAAAAGGCGAATTCTTGCTCTTTGAATAAAGCCATTCTTCCTTTACTGTAAACTCTTTTGAAGGATCAAATATGACAAAATCAGCGTCAGAGTTGATAGAGATTATACCCTTTTTCCCGTAAAAGCCGAAAAGCTTTGCTGGCATTTCTGAAAGAAGGCTCACGATCCTGTTCATGGTTATTCTGCCCTTTACAGCTTCGTTCAGCATTAGCGGCAACATTGTTTGAACGCCTATTATTCCTGAAGCTGAGTTCCAGACACCCTTTGATTTCTCTTCGAGAGTATGAGGAGCGTGGTCTGACCCGATGTTTGTTATGATTCCGTTCTCTATACCTTTCCATAAAGCTTCCCTGTCAGCAGCAGTTCTAACCGGAGGGTTGATCTTTACTAGCGTTCCATATCTATCGTAAGCTGTCTCATCCAGAAAAAGGTAATGAGGGCAAGTTTCACCATAAACATTTGCGCCGGAGTTCTTTGCTTCTTTTAGGGCATTTAACCCTTCAACAGAACTTACGTGCGCTATAAGGATCCTTGCGCCTGTCCTTTCTGCGAAGAGTGAAACCCTTCTGATCGCCTCTTCTTCAGCTATAGCTGGTCTGGCTTCCATATGTGCCTTGGGATCCGTCCTTCCGCTTGATTTCAGCTTTTCTGTAAAGAACTCAACTATCTTTTCATTTTCTGCATGAAAGACAACTGTAATATTTTTCTTCACAGCCTTTTTCAGCGCTTCAATAATGGAACCGTCGTTTGGAGGAGGTATGTCGCCGGTTGACGGTCCCATGTAGATTTTAAATGCTATTGCTCCTGCATCTACCATCGACTCGAATTTTTCGATATTAGAATCGTGAAGCACGCCGTACAGTCCAAAGTCAACATAAGCCTTTTTCAGGAACATCTCAGACTTTTCATTAATCCTTGATGGATCGTCAGTTGGTGGCAGGTTGTTCGGCATGTCGAGAACTGTCGTTATCCCGCCCGCTGCTGCGCTTTTAGTGCAGGTTTCAAAATCTTCTTTGTATGTAAATCCAGGATCCCTGCAGTGTACGTGCTCATCTATGGCTCCTGGTAGAACGTATTTTTCAAAAGCATCTATTACTCTGTCTGCAGATGTTGGAACAGAACTTCCTATCGCTTTTATTACCCCATCTTCAGAATAAACGTGGCTTCTTAAAGTAAGATCAGGAAAAACAAGATAACCATCTTTTATCAGCAGATCTGTCATTCAGGATAAGCACGCGAACATTTTATATAAGCTTTTTAGGTTAGACAAAAGCACATTTGATTACAAAATGAACGAAAGCCTCGCCTCTTCTAGAGGCGGGGATGCTGAAATACTTTGCTAACGTGTTTTCTCATGAAAAAGGCTAAAGTATTTATATTTTTTAATAGGATAAAATAACGAAAGCTTGCGTCGATCAAACACGGTGCGCATCATTGCAGGAAAAGAAACAAAAGCTAAACTAAAGGCTCTCGGAAAGGCATTCGTTGATTGCTGAAACGAATTGCCTAAGTGGATGAAGCCAAAGCCTCCTCACAAAAAGAGAGATGATTTGTTTTTGCTGATAAGAAATGAGAGATACAAGATTAAAGGAAACGAAATATTCCTCATAGATTTCAACCTGAGGCTAAAGTTCATTGGCAAGCTCAAGTGGGTTGGCAAGCAAGGAACCCTTGAAATATTTTACGATAGCGCGAGAAGAAAGTGGTACGCAAGGATTCCTATGGTTGTTAAATTGGATAATAAACCAAAAGGCAAAATGAAAGCGGGCATAGATCTAGGGATTGCAAACCTTGCAACTGTAGCTATTGAAGACGGCTCATGGATGCTTTTCAAGGGCGGTTCAGTGCTTTCAGAATTTAAGAAGATAACAAAGCGCATTTCAATAGAAGAAAAGAGGCTCGCAATGCACGGCTTGAAAACTAGCAGGAAGCTTGAAATGTTATACAGTAAGCGTTCTCTTTTGCTTAAGAACGCTAGAGAAGGCTTAGCGAGGGAAATCATAGAGACACTGTATGACAAAGGAGTAGGAGAAATATACATCGGCTACCCAAAGGGCATAGCTCAGGATAAAGGAAACGAAAAGAATACAAACTTCTGGAGCTATCTTGCAATAATAAAGCGAATCAAGAATGTAGCAGAAGAATACGGAATAAAGGTTAAGCTTGTGGATGAGGGAAATACATCTAAGACGTGTTCCCTGTGTGGGGAAATTCACGAAAACGGAAGGATTGAGAGAGGCTTGTTCAAGTGTCCTCACACAGGCAAGGTAATAAACGCTGATCTGAACGGGGCAATTAACATTCTACATATCCCCGAGTCCGTTAAGGATAGGGGTAAGTGGCTGAAGGCACAGCCCGTGGTCTATCGCTGGACGAACGGAGCAGGGTGGGCAACCACTAGTTATGAAGTCATGAAGATGAAGGCGATAAACCACAAACCCATGATCCGCCTTAAAGAAATAGCCTTTTAAGGCGGGGAGGATGTCAGCTATCCGTACATCGTTGAAAAAGTTGGCAAAAAATCTGTAAAATTTGATAAGCTAATCAGGATTGCATCTGCTGCAGTTCTTTTCATATTAGGTACTTACATGATAACCATTTTTATTTTTAATCTGTAAAAGATGGCTAATGATTTGCTAGAGCTGTTTGCAAAACAGCAAAGGACCCGCACTTAACGTATCTGGCTTTTAAAAAAGATATTATAAAGGCCATGTTTTTCGTTTATAGTAACAAAAGTAACAAAGATTGAGCTTCTCAAAAGAAAAGTTTATCTAGTCCCGCTCTTATCTACTTATAAAATGCAAAAGTTAGAGGTTCCAAAAAACTATGAAGCTAGGGCTACCTTAGCTTCTTTTCTTGGATATATGCTGGATGGTCTCGACACGTACATACTTTCATTAACTCTTACTGCTATAGCGCTTACTTTTGCCCTTACATCAGCTGAGGAAGGGCTCCTTGGTTTTATACAGGCCGCTGGAATGGTTACAGGCGGTTAGGTTTTCGGAATACTAGCAGACAGGTTCGGCAGAGTAAGGACCTTTACATACTCAATACTGATATATTCTGTTTTCACAGCTTTAACTGCGGTAGCTCCAAACTATGCCTTCATAGCTTTATTTAGGTTCCTGAGCGGAGTTGGTACAGGAGCAGAGTACGGCATAGGCATGACGCTGATGTCTGAAGCGTTCAGGGCAAAATGGAGAGGAATGGGTTCAACGATAGTTTCTATTGGATGGACGCTGGGAGTTATGCTTGCAACGGTTCTCGGGCTTGTTCTTATGCCGGCATTTGGCTGGAGGAGCATGTATCTTATAGGCATACTTCCTGCGCTTGTAGCTGCTTACTATAGGTTTAGGCTTCCTGAATCTCCAATTTGGAAGGAGAGGACTACCGAGAGCGAGAGGAAAAAATTTCAGATTAAAGAGCTTTTCAGAAGGGAATACCTGAAGTTTACAATTGTTTTCCTGATAGTGGCGATAGTGGCTGAGCTCGGGTACTGGGGAGTTATGATATGGTTGCCATCAGCTCTTCTTACAGAGTACCACATACACTTTGTCAAAACCATATACATACTTCTAGTAACTGATGCAATGACCATGTTGGGCATGATAATTTTCGGATTCCTGGCTGACGTAGTCGGAAGAAAAGTTGCCATATTTCTTGGCTTTATAGGCATAACTTTTGCTGTAATATACTTTGCAATGTCAAGGACGGTGACTCAGGTAATGATAGCGTCTTATCTTATGGGCTTCTTTATAAACTCATACTTTACAACTTTTGGTGCCCTCTTCTCTGAGCCTTACCCAACACACGCGAGAGCCACTGCTGTAAACTTCATATTCAACACCGGCAGGGGTTTTGGAGGTATAGCGCCCCTGCTAATCGGTATCTTAGCACCTCTCTTTAAAATATCAGGCGTTATAGGGTTCTTCTCAGTGCTTTTCATAATAGCTGCTGTTTCAATACTTACCATACCTGAAACCAAGGGCGTAGAGCTAAAGTGAAGTTCTCGCTGCACTATACCCTCCAATCAAAGGGTTCTTGGGAGAGGGAGTACCGAGATTATCTGAAAGAGGTAAAGGAAGCTGAAAAGCTGGGATTTTCTGCAGTGTATGTGGGCGAACATCACTTTTCGGAAGATGGGTGGAGTCCAGCGCCATTTTTGGCTCTTTCAGCAGCAGCCTCAATTACAAAAAGGGTTAAACTCGGGACAAACATAATAGTCCTCGCGCTTCATAATCCTTTCGAAATAGCTGAACAGACTGCTGTGCTTGACGTTATAAGCGGGGGAAGGGCAATTCTCGGGGTTGGGCTGGGATACAGGCCCGAAGAATTTGCCGCATTCGGGGTTGATATTAAGCAGAGGGCAAAGGTCTACGAAGAGAAGCTAAAGAATGTAAAAGCTTTGCTTGAAGGGGAGGCCGTACAGGTTGACGGTTTTAAGCTCAGGGTTTACCCCAGGCCTGTACAGAGCCCCAGACCACCTGTATGGATAGCTGCAAAGAGCGAGGAAGCTGTAAGAAAGGCCGCGCGCCGTGGTGATGCATGGATAATGGATCCTGTAACAGATATAAACGTGCTTAAAAAGAGGATGCAGGCTTATATAGAGGAGCTAAAGAAAGCAGGGAAGTCAGTCAGAGACTTTCCGCTAAGAAGAGAAGTCTTCATATCTGAAAAAGATGAAGAGATTGAAAAGGCTAAGCATTTAATGCTGGAATCATACAAAGAAGATTACTATGCTTGGGGACACCTGCAAGACTCTTATGGTAATGAGATAGATCCGCATAAGGTTTCCTATGATGAGATAAAGGACCAGGTCCTGAGCAGGATGATCATAGGCAAGCCAGATTTTGCAATAAAAGAAATAGAAAAGTACGAAAGGGAACTAGGGGCTACAGAGCTTATGATAAAGCTCAGCTTCCCTGGTATAGACCATCAGATGAGGATGAACGTCATAAGAACCATAGCATCAAAAGTTATGCCGCATTTTCTAAACGATTAAATAATTAAGCCTGCTACTATAAGAAAGTTATAAGCTGTAAACAGTAACCCTGTCTTTGCATCTATGTCAACCAATTTTTTGCTGAACTTTTTTGGAAGAGACGCTGCGTAAGGAATTGTAAAGAAGCTCACGAGCGTTGATAAAGGAAAAATGCCAAAGATAATGTAAAGAAGCTGCAGCGCGTAAGCCCCGAAAATGCACGCGGTATATATAAAATTTTGATAGTGAACGGGTTCTGTAAGCAAAAGATCTGACTCCTGCGGCGATATCAGTTTCTATATCCCTGTAATTGTTTGAATATATGACCGCCATCATTATAAGAGCTGATGGTATGGATATAAGAAACGAGTAAAAGCTTAACCTGCCTGCCGCTGATGCAGAAAACCCTCCCATTACAAAGAGCGGTCCCCATACTGTAGAAACGAGAAATTCACCAAAACCCTTAGCCTTTAGATCAAGAATGGGTCCGTTATAAGAAAATAGCGCAAGTGCTCCTGCAAGCTCCAGCAAAAAGACGGCGGGTCCTGTTAAAAACGTAATAACAGCTCCTGTTAGAAGCCCAGATGCTACGAGTAAGTAAGAAAGCATAAGGGCTGAACGCTTTCCTATTTCACCGTGCAGCACTGGATGTTCCCTGTAGGCTGCTGTAGGGCTTCTAGGAGAATCTACACCTTTAACCACATCGTTGACGTCGTTGAGCACGTTTGCCCCCGCATGGAGCAGCAATGATCCAAAAAGCGCTATCAGGAGAGTCGCAAAGTTTATCTTAAGGCCCAAGAATGATGCGTAAGAAGCCCCCAGCAAAATAAGGGAAACCGTCATCGGAAGCGTCCAGACCCTTATCAGGCCTGCAAGTGAGCTGGCTTTCATTTCAGAAATTTGTTATGACTTTAACCGGTTTTATGTATATCAAAACCCTTTTTTCGTCTTCAGAACTTTTTGTATATTTTTCAGCGCCAGTATATTTTTTGCCATCTGGTTTATGTGCTCTTCAGCGCTTTCAAAAGTTTGCTTCATTATTTTTCCTTTTATCAGGGAATACCTGTAAGGGTTTGAAGGATTTGAAATCTCGATTGAAACCGGCTTTCCCTCCTCCGCGAGCCTCTGTTTCTTCCTCCCCACAGCGGTGTTTACTATAACATGTTCGCCATCTGTGTCGACCCACACGGGAGTAACGTGGGGAAACCCATCATTGTCTATAAAAGCAATATGGCCAAAGCTCTTTTCTTTTATAAGAGAGACTACCTTTTCATGTAATACCTGCTGTGTTGAATAATTCTTTTTTTTATCTTAACCAATAAGCATTAATTGATCATGCCATTAGCATTGCGTTCTTAGCATAGCTGGCCATGGCATCATATGCCCAAACTTTTTGCATAGCTTCCGCTAGCAAACCAATTACGCTTCTTGCCCTAAGGTCTTCTTCAAACTTTCTCTTTATAGATGAGAATATTCCCTCTATAGCCCACCTAAGGCCATACTTAACCTTCTTTGCCAATGTCTTGTACCCAATCATGTACTCCCTAACCTCTTGTCTTCTCCTCCTTCCTTTATAACGATAAGTTGTAGCGTTCTTATCTTTATAGCTTATTCTACATTACCAATTATGTTAAAAATTTCGTTTGTGTCGTATGCACAATCTCCGTAGAACTTCTTCAGCTTTATCCCGTTCTCTTTTAACAGCTTTATGTGCTTCACAGCTACCTTTGGCTCAGATACTTCGCCTATCTTTACATCAACAGCGATCAGCTTCTAAGTCCTATCCCAAGCGTTGCCAGACTTAAACCCAGTTCCGTCTGAGCCAGCCTCAACTTCGTAAGTTGGTAGCTTTATTTCAGGTCTCATGTTATGTACTCTTTGCCATATTGTTGTGTAATCATCATGGTAAGGTATCAAGCATAACCTTTTCAGTGACCTTGCTATACCTTCAAGTCCCCTTTAACCAAAACTGATGCCATACAGCCTGGATTTTAATGAAAGATTCAGGAAATTCATATGGCCTACCTTTCTTGCCCTCATTCATCTTATCCAATTCTTCATACCAGTTTTCAAACATATCTATCGGCAGCAAAAACTCACCCCTCACTACAAGCTCTTCATTGTAACTCTTCCAGTTTCTTTTGTCGATAAACTTATTACCCCATCTTTTGTTATTATTATTGCGGCTGTCTTTTGGGTACATACTTAAGGAATTGACAGCCGCGCTATAAATAATTATTCAACAGAGCAGACTTTCACAAAATATATTTATATAAACCATGCATATAATTGCTCTGTTGAGAGATCTTAAACCAGGCGTAAAGATACAAGTTGAAGCAGGTCGCCTGTTTGCATTTGACGGGAACATGAGCAACGTGATATCAAGGGTCGAGGCATAAAGTCGATGCTTTTTTCTCACGAAGGCTGGTTCTTCGTCGAAATAGAGGGAGCGGGCCGCGTTTATCTGCACATGACAACAGCCCAACAACTAGCAATAGTAGTTGAACCCTTCATCCCGAGGCAGGGCGGTGGCGTGCAGATAAACTTCTAAAAGCTTTTTCTGAATTTTTTTGACATCAATATTAAATATTTGAAAGGTTAAAAAAGTTCGTGATACCCGAGGTTTATAAATATTTAAGTGAAAACAGAGATCTTATAATGGGAAAATTAAGAGAGGAGAAAGACATTGAAAAAATGGTCAAAGAGATGTGGATCGAATACATGCCTGATGTGTCAAAAGCAAACCTTGCAGGCATAGACAGCAGCTGGAACAGCACCAGGCACCACGGTTTTTTCTTCTACGTTGTTGACGCTGTGGCAGTTGATTCTTCAGGCAATTATGTTGTTGATCCGAAGTACATAGCAGACATTGGAGCTCCAGTAACTGAGGAAGAAGGAATCACAGCATACAACACTCAAAGGTACCTTGAGAGCCTCGGTATGAGTTTTGAGTACGAGCTTGCCCTGGAAGCCATAAACAGGGGCTACACAGCGCTGATAGACAATTCTGCTCTTGCGATGATCTATGACAGGAGAAACAAGATGTATGTAACTTTCATACAGTACGCAAAGGAGCTTATAAACAGCAAAGACGTGATTTTCATAGCAAAGACCTCAGAAAGCAACACAGACCTAAAAGGAGAGGTTGGAGATATGTACTACTATACAAAATACACGAACAAAGCAGGAATTTCAAAGGTAAGGTACGATCCTCACGGTGTTTCAGTTTTTTATGCAAGGCTAAGCGACTGGGCTCCTGTGATAAAGGTTGAGGTCCCAGGATGGATAAACGAATCAGAAGCGCTTAACGTTGTAAGAAAGCTTTATTCCGTTTCCGTTAACGGTTATCCTTACCCACTACTGCTTGCACACCAGAGGTGCAAGGTTGACGATAAAGATATGGAAACTGCTGAGGCTCTGTTGGGGCTCGGAGCAGAGCCAGGAGCAAGAGAGGTGCTTTGGGAATGAAAGCTATAGTTGCCAACGGCTCAAAGGCTGATAGGTTTAGCATAATTTCGGAAAGGCCCGCAAGGCTTGGAGAATACTTTGTTGCCCACACAGGGGATGGAGACGTCCTTGGCATGGTAGAGGAGAGCATCATAACGAGCGCTATAATGGAGAAAGCCAGAGACTACATAACTGCAAGCGAAGCTGAAAAATTTGCTTCATCTAACACAAGGGACAGGAGCTATACTTCGCTGGTAAGGGTTGTAGGCCTGGTTGATTCCCTTAAAAAAGGCAAGCCCGAAATGCCATCTCTTCCGCCTGAACCGGGCACCATTGTTGAAGAAGCGCCAGAAGATCTGCTTAAAGCAGTGTTCAGCTACGGCATTCAGATAGGCTCGCTGCTCAGAAAGCCCTCAGTAAGGGTTGGAGTGAACATAGATGCTGTTGCTTCAAGGCACCTAGCAATTCTTGGCGCTACGGGAAGCGGAAAGTCAAACCTCTTGGCGCTTATAGCGAAGGAGGTTATGAAGCTTGGAGGAACGATGGTAATATTTGACTACCACGGTGAGTATTCTTCGCTGAAAGGCGCTGTTCAGATAAGAGCAAAGATAAACCCAAGAATACTAGATGCGGATGAGTTGGCTGACGTTATTGAGATAAGGCGCAACGCTTCAAAACAAAGGGAGGCCCTTGCAAGGGCTCTTACCCAGCAAGTTAGAAGTTCTAAAGATTTCTGGGATGCTCTTGAAAAAAATCTTAGAGACGATAATGATGAAGAGCTTGCCGCAAGAGTCATAGAGATAATTGAGAGAGCAAGGAGAAGGTTAGGAAAAATTCTGGATACAGAAATAGGCGACCCTATAAACATGGTAAAGCCAAACAAGGTAAACGTAATAGACATGCTAGATCTGAACGAAGCTCAGTCAAGCCTTATAATATCTTACTATGCCAATGAAATATTGGAACAGAGGAAAGCTTTTAAGCGCAACGAAACCGAAAATATAATCTTCGATACGCCAGTAATACTTGCTATAGAAGAGGCTCACGCTTTTCTGCCCGAAGGTGAGGAGAGCGACGCTCACGAAATAATATCAAAGGTTGCAAGGGAAGGAAGGAAGTTTGGGGTAGGGCTAATAGTTGCTTCTCAGAGACCAAGCAGGCTGAGCCAGGACGTTCTCAGCCAGATGGGTTCACTCGCAGTATTCAGGATTTCACAGCCCAGGGATCAGAGCTATATAGTTGAGTCATCGGAGCTCGTTTCTGCAGAAGTAGCTGCTGGGCTTCCATCTCTTAACAGCGGAGAAGCGATACTTCTTGGTCAGTGGGTAAAACTTCCTACAGTAGCAAAGATAGACATGGTTGAAGAAAAGCTCGTTGGTTCTGACTACAAGGCCACAGAAGAATGGGCAAGGAAGAAAAAGATGTCCGAGGTTGCTGAAGAGCGCACTGACGAGCTGATCCTGTATTGATTATAGCGCACATTTCAGACACCCACCTTGGGGCAATGCCTTACGGCCTGAAGGAAAGGTCAGACGACTTTTACGACGTTTTCAACGAAGCGATAGAGATAACTATAAAGGATCACATAAAGGTTGTGGTTCACTCCGGAGACGTATTTGACTCCCCTAAGCCTCCTGGTCTTGCTGTAAAGAACCTCTATGCAGGATTAAAAAAGCTAGAGAACGCAGGCTCCAAGATGCTCTTTATCCTTGGAGAACATGACATAAGCAGGATGAAAGATGTCCCTTACCCTCTTCTCCTTGGAGAAATGGGCTTCGCGACTTATGTAGGAGACGGAGTATCGCATGAAATAGAGGGGATAAACTTTATTGGGTTTAGTAAACACAGAAAGAGCGAAATAGACCTACTCAGGAACAAGCTTTCGGAACTTAAACAGAACCATGGAAAGAACGTGCTCGTTCTTCATCAGGGGCTGACAGAGTTCAACAAGTACGCAGGTGAAATACAGATCTCTGACCTTCCAACCTGGTTTGATTATTACGCGATGGGTCACATCCATGAACCAGGGATAAAAAAGTTCTCTGATCTTAAAGGACCTGTAAGCTACGCAGGATCCGTTGAAGCTTCAGCGGGGTTTAACGTTGTAGATCTGAGCGGCGACGAAGCAAAGGTTGAGAGGGTGAACCTTGAGACTGCAAGAAAGGTTTTTAAGTTTGAAATAAAGTACGATGAGCTTCAGAAGCAAGTTGAAAGAATACTGAAAGAAATATCTGGGCTTAGGAAGAAGCCAATTGTAACTGTGGTCGTTAGCGGGAAGAACATAAGCAGGGTCATAGTGAGCTCTGCACTAAGGCCTGTGAACGAGGCTTCTCTTCTGCTTCAGGTAAAGTTTGAAGAAGAAGAAACTAAAGGGCTGATGGGAGAAAAGCCTTCCGACCTGAAGACAGAGATGCTTAAACAGGCTGAAAGGATACTAGGAAAGGTTGGAGTTTTTGCAATTGAGGAGCTCCTTCCCCTTGCGGATGATTCTGAAGCGATGGCAAACAGGCTATGGGAAGCTTTTGAAAACGATGAGCTTGGATGATAGAGAAAATAGACCTGTTCAACTTTCTTTCGCATAGGAACACCAGTATAGAGCTTGAGGACGGCGTTAACGTGTTTGTCGGGAATAACGGATCAGGAAAATCATCAGTTGTGGATGCGCTGACTTACGCGCTTTATGGAAAGCACACAAGAGGTGACAACGCAAACATAGCTTTCCGCGGCTCAGCTGGTGGCTATGCAAGAGTCATTTTCACCGTAAACGGAAGAAGGTACACAGTTGAGAGGAAGTTCGACAAAAATGGAAGGCTAGCGGGAGCGGTCTTAAGGGATGAAAAAGGGATCGTTGTTGCAGGAGAAAGGAAACAGTACGGTGAATCAGTTGAGGACACAGTTACCAAAATACTTGGGCTTGATTATGACAAGATGAAGGTTGTAGCAATAATCCAGCAGGGTGAGCTTGACGAAATAATAAACTATACTCCGAAGAAATTTAAGGAACTGATAAACAGTGTGGTTGGTATCGAAGTCCTTGGTAATGCTTTTGAAAAAATGGGTATAGCCATAGATCTTTTTAAGAAAGCCTTTGCTGAGAGGTACGGTTATGGCGTTGACAGCCTAGCTCAGCTGGAAAACGATATAGAGAACCTTAAACAGCAGATGAAAAAGGCAATGGCTGAAGCTGAAAGGCTGCAAAAAGAGCTGGGACCTTTACAGGCTGAAATGGATAAAGCTGAAATCGAGCACAGCGCTATGGTTGCTCTGAAGACAAAGTTTGATGAGCTCAGGAACCTCGAAAGACAGTTCTCCAGGCACGTTGCAGAAAAGAGGGCAGAGCTGACAAAGAGAAAAGCTGAGCTCGAAAGGGACATACCTGCTGCGGAAAAATACCTTTCTTTTATAAGAAGTGATGCGGAGCGTAAGCTGGAAGAGACTGAAAAAGAGTTGGAAGATATTGATAAAGAGGAGAAGGACGTTATAAAAGCGCTTGAAGCTGCATCAAACGCATCCCAAAGGGCTAAAGATATTGAGAAGGAGATCAGGGATATCAACGATGAGATAGAAAGCAGCGAAAAGAAGATCGAACAGCTCAGAGCTTCCTTAAAGCCAGTCGATCAGGCTTTGCTCATACCAGAAAAGGAGGTTGAAGAGCTTGTTGATAAAATCGGGGCTCAGGTTGAGGAGCTTGAGAAGAAAAAAGCGAGGCTTGAAGAGGTTCTGGAAAACTATCAGGAGCTTGAGAGCAGCGGCGTCTGTCCTGTGTGCGGCTCCAGGGTTCAAGGCGAAGACTTGAGTAAGAGGAGGCAACACATAGTTGACGAGATAAAAGAAGTGGAAGAGCAGCTAAAGAAGCTTAAAAATGAAGAAAAGGCGACAAAAGAAAAGCTGAAAGCCGTGAGCGAAGCACATAAGATCGACATAGAAAACAGGGGAATAAACGAAAAGATCTCCATGCTATCTGAAAATTTAGAAAAGCTGAAGAAGCGCCTTTCCGATAAGAAAAAAGAGCTTGCAGAATACATAGAAAATGCAAAAGCTCTGAATGAGCTAAGCAAAAGGTACAGCGATCTTGAAAATAGAAAGAAAGATCTTACAAAAATCAGAAATGAGCTTTCCAGCGCCCTTACAGAAGCGAAGACATGGCTATCTTCAAAGGGTATATATTTGGAAGAGCAGATAGCCGCGATGCGCGAGGAGCTATCTCAGCTTGAAAAAAGCATATCTGGGCCTGATGAATCTATAGATGAGGAAGCAATGATATTGCACGAAAGGATAGAAAATCTGAAGCGCGAGACAGAAGGTTATAGTGATGAAAAGCTTGCAAATCTTGAAAAAAGGCTCAGGGAGCTGAGAGAAAAAGTTGATAAAATCAAAGCAGAGATCGTGTTTAACAATACGAGCTTTACTAATGCTGAAGAAAGGCTGCGGCAGCTCGAACCTGTACGCGAAGCCATGAAGAAGGCCAAAGTTTACGTAGAAAAGTTTGAAAGAATAAGAAACGAAATATTCCACAGAGACGGTGAGCTCGCAAAGAGCATTAGGTCATGGGCCGTCAGGAGCATCTCGGCATTTTCAACAGATTACATACAGCTCTTTGGCACCGGTATCTCTGAAATAAGGATAAGCGAGGACGAATCAAAGGTAGGTATAGAGTGTTACACGAGCTCAGGTTTTCAGGACATCAACGCGATGAGCGGAGGTGAAAAGGTCGTCATAGCTGTTGCAATAAGGTTTGCCATAGCAAAGCTCCTGAGCACCGGCAACATAGACTTCATAATCATGGACGAGCCCACTAACTACCTTGATGAAGAAAGGAAGAAGGCCTTTGTCGACCTGGTCAGGAACATGGGACAGGCAGTGAGGCAGCTTGTCATAATAACCCACGACAAAGAGATATTTGAGAACGAAAGCGTGAACGCAATTTTTTCTTTCGAAAAGATTAATGGGGAATCACGCGTTACAAAATCTTAAGAAGTTTTTAACTGCTAGAGGTTAAGGAATGAAAGTACCCTTTTGTGCGCTTTAGATAACCATCATAGAAAGTTTCAAGAGGTAAAAACTTTCGGGTTGAAACTTGATAAGATCTCCAAAACCAGGCTTGCCATCCTTAGCCGCCTTTTTCTTGAAGTTAAATGGTTTACTAATTATATTATTAGCAAACTGTATGCTCAAAGTAAAAAGCCTTGAAAGTAGGTAAGATCAAATTCGTAAAGGCTGCGCATTGGATTCTGTTCATAAATTAATGAATTGACACAAGTTCATAAGGCCTCATGGAGCCTTTGACCTTGAAAGGCTTTAAACTCTAGTAATAATCTATTATTTGGAGGCTTTCTAAAAAATAATTGAAAAGTTATTCTTTGATATGCTGGAAAGCTAAAGTGCAATAATTTAGAAACAAACACCATTTTAGCAAAAAATTGCAGAAAATTTGAATTTTTTAACAAAATATTACGTAACGATTAAATTTTTGATCTAGATATATCATATTATGAATTCAGTTGGTCATGAAATAGTTTTGACCAGCGAACCAGCAATTGCAAGCGATACGTTGGGGTCCAGCATAATTGGGTTCATAAGCGCTCTGCCTGAGAATATTCTTAACGAGCATGTTGCAAAGATGTTTTTTAAAGTATCTGCAAACAGAGATGGGACAGCTAAAAGGGCACCTTATGGTCTAGCAAAGGTTGAAGCTAAATTGAGGGAAGCTGGCTTTGATGTAGTAATAGGTAGCCCCTATGAAATATACAAACTGATTGGCAGCTCCACAAAGGTCGTAGGTGTATATACAATGGACGGTATGGGATACAGCTACGGTTCTGGGATAACTTACTGGATGTTGAAGCTAGCAGGGATAAAATATGTGGGTATGCCTTTCATAGCTAGGTCATTCAACAACCTAATTAAAAGCCTTAATGCGTCACCATTTAGAAAAAACTTTAGAATAGTAATTGGAGGCCCAGCAGCTTGGCAAATAGTAGATAGCGGGTTACAGGGCGAACTTAATATTGACCATGTTTTTGAGGGAGAATTTGAAGCAAATGGTCTTGAGTTCTTTATAAAGCTTTTAAGGGGTGATGCTGTGCCTTCAAGATTTTACGGCAGGCCAGCCGATGTCAGCTCAATACCGCCCATCATTACTCCTAGCAACGGAGGCATAGTGGAAGTTACCAGGGGATGTGGCAGGGGTTGCGCATTTTGTACGCCAAACTTAAGTGGCATGATAAGGTCCATACCGTTCGAAGGTAATATAGAAAGGGAAATAAGGACTAACATTGAAAAAGGTGGGCTAACGAACATAAACTTGCACAGCGAGGAATATTTCAGGTATGGTGCCAAGGGTATAGATCCTTATCCTGAAAAGGTTAAAGAACTCACAGTTAAAGCGTATAGGCTAGTAAAAAGCTATGGGGATGAATACAGTATCTCTACAGACTTCACCACAGCGGCTGTTGTAGTTCAAGAACCAGATCTGGTGAAGTTTGTAGGTGAATATATTAATGAAGGGGGCAGAAAGAGCTTTATTGAAATGGGTATTGAAACAGCATCAGCTTCATTAATAGAAAGGTACATGAAAGGAAAAGCCTACCCATATAGGCCTTCCGAATATCCAGAAATTGTTGAAAGAGCAATAGGAATTCTAAACGACAACAATTGGATAGTCGTGGGAACAATGATAATTAACTTTCCTGGGGAAAACGAAGATGACATAATAGCTAATATAGAGCTTCTAGACAGGATAAAAAATTTGAAAGTTGTAACTTTTCCTCTACCTCTGATACCTGTTGCTGCTTTTAGAAAAAAGGGCATGACAGCTTTAGATGAGATTTTGGAAGACCCGTTGAAAAAATATTTTATACTAAAAGCGCTGTTAAAGGCATTTGACAGCCTAAACGAGAGCGTAAGTATTGTAGCACGTGGAATCAAAAACCCGTTGCAAAGGCTCTTGGTTCAAACTGTAGGAACTTCACTTTTAAAGCATGTAAGGGGAAGGTATGAGCAATTGTACAGTAAACTACCCTACCTTTACACAATAAATCAAAAACTTTTTTAGCAATGGATAACTTTTTCACGTTTACAGTTATAAAAACAATTCAGACATCTTACCTTGAAGTTTTATTCAACTATCTTCTGATCCTCTTCAACATCCTCATACCATTTCCGGCTTTCCCCTATTCTTGCCTTCAACTTCTAGCTTATGGACTTTGGTCTCTTTTCTATTTCGCTTAAAAGGCTTTCAACTTTCTTCTTTACATTTTCTTTTTTCTCTTCACTCAGACTTATAGAGCCAATAAAATCTAGAACCTTTTTCAGGTTATCAGTAAATGTTTTGTAAACCCCCCAGTCCTCTGAAGTCAGTTTCGTTAAATAATCTGGTTCTATGTTTACACATGGTTCTTTCCCGAATTCATGATCAAGGAATAATGCAACGATGTCTTTAAGGTCCTTTTCGTTTATCTTTACAATCTGAAGCTTTGTAAAAAGGAGGTCTGTAACCGGAATTTTGGGCGCCATAATGATAATAATAACGTCCTACACAAACTGGTTGTACCTGTACTCAACTACGGCTCTGGGAATGGTCTTCTTCGCGTTCGTTGGCATAACTGCGATAATCTACGGTATAAAGAGGAAGTCTGAAGCGGGATCTCATTCTGTACCCCTGGTAATCTCTGGCATAATAGTAGCGATAGGATTCGCATACCTTTCGTATCAGTTCCTATTCTTGCCGTACTATGGCATAAACGCGATTTCATGGGGACTCATGTTGTTCTTCTGGATAATGGGAGCCCTTCTCTACCCGATTTCAAAGTGGTACTATGGTAAGAAAGGGCTTGATGTAAGCATGATATTCAAGGAAATACCTCCAGAATAGAGCCCAAACAATTATTTTTTAAATTTTTTATACTTAACCTTAATTTTTGGATAAGATAGAAACCGCACAACATATAATCCTATAATATAATATTATAATGGTAAGCGCGTTATACGTAATCAACCTTTGGAAAAATTATGAATAATACTTGTTTTTGAACCTGTGCGGACAGACTTTAGGAACAACCTTAAGTAGCAAGGCCTGAGAATGTAGGAGTATAACTAATTCATTATAAAATAAAAATTGAATATATTGACGCGTTTAGAAAGTCTATAATTGTTGCCATGGACTTGCACTAAATGTGCAGTTTGACCACAATTAACACCTTAATTAACCTAATTGGCGATACCAGAGCTTTTTTAAAGCCAAGCGGCTTATAAAACTGTTAAGGTGGCAAATCCATCATAAAATCAGGCAAAAGTTTTGATCTACTGTTAGAACTGCTCTTTGGCAAAAATATTTTTTTGATAAAATATTTTAAAAAATTGTTTATAAAAAAATAAAAAATAAGTTTAAAGTTCTTTTGCTGAAACGTAGTAGGTTGAGTTAGTCGGCGGTACGCTTAACAGCCTTATCTCGTACTGAGCTCCGTTTAATGGGGTTGTGTAGATCTTTACGCTTGTGAACCATTTGTGTTTGAAATGTAAGCCGTGCCATAAGGGAGTAATTACTCCGCTATAGTTGAGGGTTACTTTCTGGCCTGGCTCAATGATTATTCCGAAGTTTCCGTGCCACATCGGGGGCGTGTAGTTGATCATAGAACCGTTTAATGTAACGTTAGAAGAGAAGTTGAAAGGCCCCATGTGTATTGGTGCTCCAAAGAAGTGGAACCCGTGCGGGTTGAACGGAGCGTTGGGGAACGGTTCAAGGCTGTTGTTGTAAACGAAGAATACAATAGGCATTCTGGAGGTGAACGTCCCGTTGAAGCCGACTGGAGCCTCTTTACCGAAGGCTGAGGTGAAGCCTTTTCCTGAGCCTTCAAAAGCGCTTGAGTTAAAAGCTACGTCTATCTGTGTCTGCCACTCGCCAAAAATCTTGACAGCGTATACAACTACAGGTTCGTCCCCATTGTTCTTTATAGTTATGCTGAAGCTTGTGGTGTTTCCTTCGAAAGTAAGTGAAGAAGAAACAACTGTTAAGTTTGAAAACGTGCTCCTGAGCTTTTCAACAACCTGGCTTGGGAGAGCAACTTTCTGTCCAACACTGGCTGAAACGCTGTATGGGATCGCTGTCGCTACAGGAGTAAGAATGTACTCGGGTGTCTGGCCGACATACGCAATGACTATGTGCGGCTGTAGATCTACAAGCGCTCCGGAAGTTGCGTTCCTGACAGGGATCTTAAGGACTCCGCTCGGCAGGAAAACTGGGTATGACGTTCCGTTTATTTCTATCTTAGCTGAAGACACAAAAAGCCTTATTTGATTCACTACAACGTTCTTAGGCACAGTAAACTCTGCAATAATTTGAGACGTGTTTACCAGCTCCATTAGGTTTACAGAACCGGTATAATTTGCAAAGAGTGGGCTTGAGTTTGTTATCAGCTCAACTGCTGTGTAGTTTAGCCAAAGCGCCGATGTCCCCGTAGGTACTGAGGGCGGGTCGGTAAGAGCTATAGGGAAAGTTACTGAAGCTGTCGTGCTAACCGGAGTTGTTTGTTTTGTGTAATATGGGTACAACTCATAGGCTATTCCTGCAACAACTAGTATCGCTATTACACTTATTGTTATAACTAAATTTCTGTTCATACTATAAAATTAAAATACAAATTTTTATAAGGAATTCTCTGAAACCATGAGGAACATTAAGTTTCTTTTTCTGAAACGCTGAAAATTATCCTGAAATTACTGCTTCGTAAACTACTCTGACCTTACGGGCATGTCTTGTTCATTGTTAAGCTTACGTTGGAATACTTGGCGTCTTCTTTACATTACATAGGAAAAGCCCCTCCTTCAATATTACTATTTTGGAAGCTACATCTCTGTTGAACGTTGAGCTACAGGAGGGGCAAGTGAACTCAAACAGGTCAAGCTTATCGTATGTTCTGCAAACAGGACAAACTTTTGTTGTTTTAACAAACTTTCTTAACAGGAGCGCTAACCTTCCTCTTCAAGGCGTTGCGTATTTCCCCTTGGAGGTCTAATAAACCATTGAAAAGCTTTTGAAATAGTGGGTTACCTTATTTATTATACCTTTCTTGATTTTCAGGAGTTGTTTATTCTTTTTCCTTACTAGTTTAGAGCATGAGAAGAAGCAATAGAGTCTCCTTAGACCTTATTCCGAGCAGCTTTTGCTCCGCTCGATCTTGACATTCTTCTCTTAGTTGGGCACAGAAATCTCTTTTGGTTATTCAAAAAAACTTTAAAGAAACTTTCATCCCCTTAATCGATACCAGTTAAAAAATTTGCCGTCTTGTTTCAAAATGATGCACGCTGAAAGTTTAACCTGTAAAATACATTAAGTATTGCTCTGAACAGGTTTTCCGTTGCCTTCTTTAATGTCTTGTTTTACTGCACTCCATTTTTTCCTCTAAAGGATAAATATAGTCCAAGCACCACAAGTACAACAACAGTCATAGTCGTTACATTGTAAATTATAGGGTAGTACCGCTCAATCAAAGTTGGATAAACTGTTACTGTAAAGGGACCAGCGTAGGCGGTCCTGTTTATTCCATCTATAACAATTATCTTTAGCAGATAGGTTCCGCTGTTCAGGTTTTGAAATGTAACTTTTTTGCTAAACTCTTGCTGGTACGTTGTAAAGCTTGCTGCAACGCTTCCGTTAAGCGTTATGTATATGGTATACGGAGCTATCCCGTTCAGAGAAGTTTCGCTAAAGTTTATCTGAACAGGCTCCCCATAGCTGTAGCTGTGTGTTTTAATGCTGGCTTTAATGCTGAAGTTTGTAGGGGCTGAATACACTGTAAGCGGCCTAAAGTTTCCGCTTCCTACATAAACCCAGGGTACCCCGTTAATGTATTCTGTACTCAGATCGTCAGCCATCTCCACAGTGTCGCTCCCGAAGCCGTAAAGAGCCCTTGGATATTCTGTTGAGCCGTTTGGAAGAACGTACCACATACTGAGTGATGCGTTCATTTCGCTGAAATATGTGTATTCCCCGTTGCCACCTCCTCCAAAGACTAGCTCAGAATCAAAGAAAGTTCCCCGTGGATCCATGCTGTAACCACTGACCACCATGTATGCCGATTTAACGCCGCTCTCCTTTATGGTTACGTTATCGTACCAGTTCGCGCTAACCGGGTTTCTGGAGTACCCGTAGCTGACTGTTACGGAATCAGGGCTCCAGCTTACTCTTATAAAGAGGTAAGCTGCCATTGGGAGAGAGTAGCTCCTAAAATTGCTACCGTAGATGTAAACGTTATCAAGCCCCACAAGCTTTAGCACACCTTTCCCGCTTATGTCTTTTGAATAAAGGACAGAGTTTTTTGATGAAAGATTCCAAAGATCGTTAAGCAGCTGCATCGTGTTGTTGTTTGTATTAAACATGATTACGTTCTGCAGCCAGTAATAATACGTTCCTGCGCTTGTGTTGACGCTCAACACTGAGTTCAGCTGAAGGCTAGCGCTGTATTGCGAAACGCCAGAAGGAGGAGTTGAGTTATAAGCTTTTATCTTATATATCGTGGCTTCGCCAGCAATCTCGCTGAACCTCTCCGTGTAGGGCTTTATGATTCCAGAGTTGTTCTGAACACCATAGTCTGCAATGCCAATAGGTGCTGGAAGTGACGAGTGCATAGCGTAGACGTTTACAGGAACAGTTGAAAGAGTGTAGGATATGGCAGCGCTGAAATTTCCTATGTTGTTTAAAATTATAAGGTAGTAAACCCCTCTCGCAAGAGGCCCCACGTTCCCTGAAATTATGCTCCCGTTGGCATGGTATACGTAACCTAATAATAAACCTTCCTCGAATGCTGAAAGCTGTTCTCCATTCATTATGTAAACGTTCACGGAGGTGTTGCAGTAAACTGAAAATGTGACGTTCATACCAGTATAAACATTCACAGAGCTAAAAAGGTAAAGCCCAGGGGAAATTATTATTATTTGTCTGTAGTTTTGAGCCGAAGCGATTGATCCCTGTGGAAAAACTATCAGTAAAATAAGCATCAGAGCGATAATTCCAGCGCTTTTGTAGACCATGTTTTACGTTACGCTTTCTGTCTTTTTAGCTTTACGAAACTCAGATAAAAGAAAGTTTTTGGGCATTTAATTTTTCAAAATTTTTTTGATGTAGTTAAATTAATCGACGTCTTAATTTCAGTAAGTTAAACGCTGTTCGCCTTAGGAATATCTGAAAAGTAATAATAGTAAACGCCTGTGTTAATATATGTAAACGCTGCCGCAATAACAAAAGGAAGCGCAAGAGGTCCCAGAGTCATCAACGTGCCTCCAGAATACGTTGCTATAGCAGAGGCTAGTAGCCTTGTAGCCTGATTAAGACCGCTTGACGTAGCCCTCCTACTCTCGCTAATAAGACTCATCTGAAGGGCTGTCTGAGCTGGAAGAGAAATAGCCCTTAAAGGTGTCATCACAAGGTAAAGCAGACCTGCGATATAAGCTGTCGGTGAAAACGGTATAAGCAGCATCATTGTTGCTGAGATAATCCTTGTACTCATTATAAGCTTAAGAAAACCCATTCTGTTGGTAAGATATGGCGTAAACACGTCTGCAACGCCAGAAAGAATACCTCCTGCGCTCATTAGATAACCGATCTGCGCTGTGGTCATATAAAAAAATTTGTGAAATATTATAGGATAATAAGGTGTGACCAGGCCCATGGAAAGTCCGTTGAACAAACCGGTTATTGCAAAAGCCTTAATAAACCTCCTATCCTTTTCAGAAACCTTACTATCATTGCTATTCGTATGTCTTTTTGATAGCTTGTATTTTTCATGAACATGCACTATGACTACAGCTGAAAGTAAAGAGAGGATAACCCCTATCCAGAAAAGCTGTATAAAGCTAATAAAAGAAACCAACAAAGCTCCAGCAGCTCCAGCAAAAGTTGAGATCATGCTGTTAAGAGAGTAAACAAAAGTTATGTTCTGATCGTTTGTATTCTCAGCAAGCATACTTGTGATAACAGGACCGACTGAAGCGCCAACCCCTCCTCCAATCAGACCCCCAGCAACCCCAAACCCTCCAATTGCGCTTGCAAAGGCCAGAGCGTAGAAATTCTTTGTATAGAGGACTATCAGCAGGGCTGCTGGAAGCGTGAGCAGGTCTATCAGCAAGACTAGCTTCCTGCCGTATCTGTCACCGAGAACGCCTACTAGAAGAGATATAAGAGGGGTTGCAAATGAGCCTATTGTGAAAAGAACTCCAACAAGTATAAGCGAAAGCTTGAGCACATCGTAGAAATAGAGGCTTATAGCTATAGCTACGAAGCCAGCTGTTAGGCTTCTCAAAGATCTTGAAATAAAAAGGAGGACTATGTTTCTTGTTTCCTGAGACATTATTACACTGTATGTTTTTGATATATCGTTATAAATATTTTGTTTCAAAAACAGTAAATAACTTAAATTGGTTTATGAGAATGATTCTGTTTTCCAGTTCAGACACTTTGCAATGTTTATGCGTTACACGTTGCTACTTTTTATAGCTACAGGACTAGCTTCTTGAATTATCTTTTTTATATTCATTTTTGTTGTTAAATTATTATATTCTAACTTTGTGCTCAAATAAAATCTTTAACTTACCGCGAAGGTTCTATCCAGTAAGCTTTAGTCTGGCGAATTACTCTCCATTACATACGGGCTTCAAGGTTCACCGATTAGCTTACCTCGGAATACTTACATTCCACAATTGTAAAGGCGTTTCTATCCACGGACGTCTCCCCTACGTTCCATTGGTAAAGCCCTTTTTAGAATAACCTAAGCTGAAACCATATCTTTTTCTAACGTTAAGTTACAGGAAGAACGCGTGAACTCAAACAAGTCAAGCTTAACGTATGTCCTGCAAACAGGAGAAACTCTTGTTGTCTTAACAAACCTTTTTACCAGGAGCGCTAACCTTTCCTCTAATCAATTTTTTGCTTCTTCTCCCGATCTTAGCATTATTCTCTAACTTAGGCCTAACAATATAATGTTTCTTTTAATAAAAACCTTTTTCCTATAAGGAGCTATTTATCCCTCACTGAATGTGGCTTTCGCACTTACCATTTAAAAACGATTAAAAAATTATTCTAATAATAGACTAAAATTCTATTATAAGATTTAATAGCAAAATTTAAATTTTGTATGCATTTGAACATATTAATGATAACCCTAATTCAGTATATATTAGCCGTTATCTCTGGGATACTAGTTGGTTTCTCGTTGGGACTGATTGGCGGCGGAGGCTCAATACTTGCAGTGCCTCTTTTCTTATACTTTGTAGGCCTTGACGTTCTGCCCAACGCAGCGCACATAGCCATCGGCACAACGGCTCTCGCTGTAGGCATTAACGCTTATATAAATTCATATATGCACATGCGTAAGAAAAACGTGGCTATAAAAGCAGGTGGACTCTTTGCAGGAGTAGGAGTCATAGGCTCTTTACTTGGCGCTTATCTAGGCCATATAACTCCAGGGACTTCATTATTAACTTATTTTGCTATAGCAATGATAGTTCTTGGCATATACATGGCTGTGAGAAAAGAACCTTCAAAGGCAGGTACCCAGGATGAATCTGAAAGAGTTATTGAAGCTCAGAAGAAGTGCCCAAAAATTACAAAATCTACTGCAATTAAGGTTTCAGGTTTGGGATTCCTTGTTGGCCTCCTTAGTGGCTATTTTGGAATTGGCGGGGGTTTTCTCATAGTTCCTAGCCTTATGTTTTCAACGGGCCTGTGCATAACAAGGGCTGTTGGTACAAGCTTGCTCAGCGTTGGAACGTTCGGATTAGCAAGCGGTCTTGAATATGCTGCATACGGTGAGAGCCTTTTGTCAATAGCTATCCTATACGTAATAGGAGGTGTAGCAGGGGGATATGCTGGCACATCGCTAGCGGTTAAGGTTCCAAAAAATACACTTAGAATTGCATATGGCATAATAATAGTGCTGGTTGGAATATATATGCTATTTAGGATCGGAGTCCTCAAATAGGCATCGAGAAAAAGATCTATGGTGAACTATTTCCGTGAAATTAGCTCAAAACTTTTTTGACTTTTATGATGCTTTTGCTATTATGCGATTTTAAACGTTATCTTTATCCATAAACTTTAGAAAAGACTAAGCAATAAAATTGTGCCGATTAACCCCAATTATCATATTATAATATAAATACTTGTTAGCAATGTTAGAACGCAGGATTGTTTATAATCTTTATCTCGTTAAACAACAATTCTGCAATAAAATTTTTGATCTACTGGTAAGGGCGGGTAGTTAACTCATCTCTAAATTTATCTTTTTAACCTTTTCCTGTCAGCGTGCAGCTTGTAAGCGGCTATCAAGTATATGATCCAGTCAGGGCTGACCAACCCTTTCAACGAAAGGCCTAAAAGGTAAAGGAAAAAAGATCCGCCAAATCCAAACGCTATCGACATTGTAGCAAGAATCAAATTAAAAATTGAAGATGATCCTAAATAATAGCATAATGCCGGAATAGATCGATCTGACATCCTCCCCGCCTTAAAAGGCTAGTTTTTCCTTTAAGGCGGATCATAGGTTTGTGGTTTACCGCCTTCATCTTCATGACTCCATAGCTAGCTGTTACCCACCCCGCTTCGCTTGTCCAGCAATAGACCACAGGCTGTGCCTTCAGCCACTTAACCATATTCTTAAAGGGCTCGGGGATATGTAGAATGTTAATTGCTCCGTTCAGATCAGCGTTTATTATCTTCCCTGTGTGAGGACACTTGAACAAGCCTCTTTCAATCCTCCCGTTTTCGTGAATTTCCCCACACAGGGAACACTTAGATGTATTTTCTTCATCCACAAGCTTAACCTTTATTCCGTATTCTTGTGCAACATCCTTGATTCGGTTTATTATTGCTGAATAGCTCCAGAAGTTTGTATTTCTTTCGTTTCCTTTATCACGAGCTATGCCCTTTGGATAGCCTATCTTTATTTCCCCTACTCCTTTATCATACAGTCTCTCTACGATTTCCTTCGCTAAGCCTTCTCTAGCGTTCTTAAGCAAAAGAGCGCGCTTTTTGTATAACATTTCAAGCTTTCTGCTAGTTTTCAAGCCGTGTCTTGAAAGCCTCTTTTCTTCTATTGAGATTTGCTTTGTTATCTTCTTAAATTCTGAAAGCACTGAACCTCCTTTGAAGAGCATCTATGAACCGTCTTGAACAGCTACAGTTGCAAGGTTTACAACGCCTAGATCTATACCTGCCTTCATTTTGCCTTTTGGTTTATTATTTACTTTAACAACCATAGGAATCTTTGCGTACCACTTTCTTCTCGCGTTATCGTAGAACATTTCAAGGGTTCCTTGCTTGCCTACCCACTTAAGCTTGCCATTGAAATTTAGTTTCATTTTGAAATCTATCAGGAATATTTCGTTTCATTCAATCTTGTACCTGTCATTTCTTATCAGCAAAAACAGGTTATCTTTCTTTTTATGAGGAGGCTTTGGTTTAATCCACTTGGGCAATTC
>WYER01000024.1 GCA_009903795.1 Nitrososphaerota archaeon
ATTGTCCGCATTACTGTATCGTTTCAAACCCTTATAGGTATTCTACAAACCCACGTCTTTGAGCTATTGTCCGCATTACTGTATCGTTTCAAACCCTTATAGGTATTCTACAAACATGCTTAGTTCAGCCTTCACTGCTCGGACAATGGTGTTTCAAACCCTTATAGGTATTCTACAAACAGCATTGTTTTTGGCTCTATTTAAGCTTTTAAGCTCATTTTAGCCCTCTTTTTTGTACCTTTGCCGGTCGACCTCTTGCAGCAAGGTGTCACGCATGGGTCGACCGGGTTCGTTTCATGCAAAAATTTGCCTAAAAATTTGTCAGTTGCCTAATCAAAAAACAGGGGGTCGACCGGCTCAGATAAACTCCGCAGATTTAAAAAATCCTCTAGCTTTAATTCCGCTGTCGGAGTTATGCCAAGAGGTTCTAGCACAGTTCTTGCGGCTGATATTGCAAGCTCTGCATACTTTTTCCAGTCATACAGCTGGCCACTTTTTACAGAAATGCCGTTTACTGATATTATGTACCTTACTTCATCGCCCTTCCTCGAGCCTGAAAGAATTGCTGCAATCTTTTGTGGTACATTAGATGCGTACTCTTCAGGATCTTTGCTTAGTATTTTTTTAAACATTAACAAACTATCTGGAATGCTTCCTTCCCTTAATTCTTTTATAAATCTAGAAAGCATTTCAGAACTTATGCGTCTTGCATTCATTTTAATTTCATTTAAGCTACCTGAAGAGTAAATTTTTTCTATAAGCTTTAGCTGAAATGTTCTTATTGCCTCAGGTACATCGCTTCTTCTTGCCTCTATACCCCTGGCTTCGATTTGTCCATCTTCTAATATACCAAAATACCTTTTTACCGCAGCTGTTCTAGCATCACCTTTTTTCCTCGTAAATGCAATTACCCTGAAAAGCTTATCAAGAGATACTGGTAGACCTGTTTCCTGAGAAATAACACGAGAAAGGTTCTCATAATCCTCCCTTTTTGCATTATCCCTTTTCACAAAGAGAGAATCTACATCGCCGTAAATTACTTCATAACCTAGGCTCTCAGCTATGCGCTTCGCTTTAATCATGACTTCTCTGGAAATCCTATTTATTTCTTCAAATGCAAAGTGATTACCGAACCTGTTTCTAGAGCACCCTGATATGCCGTACTCACTAACCAGTAACAATTTGAGCGAATCTGAACGGGCCTTATATATGGCCTTTAATCTTTGATCGTTGACAAGCTTCATTAATCTTTTTATCTTTAGCCTGCGTTCCAACCATGGCTTTATTACTTCTGGAAGTAGCCAGCCATGACCGCCATAACTTATCCTTTCCTTTACTATTATGCTAGGATATTCGGAATCAAAATCTATCACTCCAACATTTTCAAATACGCCTGCGCTTTTTGGCGGTATTGTATATCCTCCTCTATCTCGAGCCAGAAAGTCCATCATAGCCATAGGAGGTTCTTCTGCATGAAATACAGGAACCACAAACCCCTTAGAGATAAGTGTAAACGCATTCCTAGAATCTATTATTTTGTTGCTGCTCCACCTTGCGGCCAGACCCAACGGCAGAAAAGCGAACTTCGCCCTTTCTATCAGCGCTGCCAGCCCAGTTTCACTGCACTCGAACCACCTGGCGCGTGCATTCATCAATATTCTGCCAGCACAGGATCCCTGATTATAATCAACCGGATCACTTTCGTTTCTTTTCCAACATGATTCGCCACATACAATATCATTAGACAGATCAAACGGCGGCGGATATGTATCGTTCATGTCTTTAGCAGGTAAAATACGCATATTTTTATCGTCAAATTCCACTGCGCTGCCGGGCTCTATCCTTAGCTTGTTAAAGAGATATTTCTGAACTGGTAGGAGGTCAGAATCATAAATTGCAAGTATGCGGGGGTCACGTCTTGCCGCTTTAAGCATGCTTCTATAATCTTTCCATTCAGGTTCTACCATGATCATGTTCCTGCGTTCAGGATCATCTACAGGATAGAACCTTTCAACATAATATGCCTTGGCTTTTTCTGAAACATCGTACAAAACTTCAGAGTTTTTATCCCCTGCATCTATAATAAAATAAGGATTATATTTTTCAATGTATCTGTAGAATGTTTTATCTTCACCCATTATCCATATGTATATGTTCCCATCCGCAAAGTAAACATCAAAAAGCCAGCCATGTTGCACCTCAGTGCAACCTCCCCTTCAATTCTTCAAGCTCTTTCTTGGTCTTTGTCAGTTCCTTCATAAGATAGATCACCGCTACAAGCACCATAGAATCCGATACCTGTGGCAGATTGAGCGCTGACATGGCTGCAGTTTCTGGGCTCCAGACAAGCTCTATAAGGTCTTCTAATGCCTTGTCATTTCCATCCCTGAGCAAGGGTTCAAAGTCCCTCCTTAAAGTTTCAATATAATCTTCATACCTTTTCCTAAAAGAATGTGTAAGCCTACCCATTTTATCCCACCCAACCGTAAGCTGCCGCTCCACAGGCTTCAAAAAATGAAATTCTGCGCCGCCTTCCACCCTTTCCACGGCAACCATGTAGTTGCACATAGACGCCATCGTGGGGGTTACAAGCGGCGCACCACTTTTACAATCAGTTATCGACAAAAACGGTACTCTTGATTCTGCAGCAAGGCTTTTTAGTTTATAAAAAACTGTATCTGAAACTTCCCTATCTTTTAAAAATGAATGCAAACCGTGAAGAATCAAAAGCCTTGCCCCGCTTATGTTCATGGCAGCTTTAACTGCATTTAATAGCCTTTGTGAACTGTGCGCGGAAATTTCGATTATAGATTTTAACGCATCATCTATACTTATCCCAGCTGATTTTATATAAAATGCAAGAGATTCTTGGTCTATTATGTTCCTCACTGAATAATAATCAGTTGAATTTATATAAATTACTTTGCCAAAAGCAGATGCTGAAATCATATAAGCTGCCATTATGCTTTCTGCAAAATAGCCGCACAGTATGTATGACTGGCCGTCAATCAGACCGCCGCCTAATATATCATCAATCCACCAGTTTGATTTTAGCTTGCTTTCCCTGAGCTCTGATGCCTTAATCAATCTTGATCACCCACTTGGCGCAGGCTGAACACATGAGCAGCATCATGACCATTTTTCGTTCACGTAATATTTAACATAAGCAGCACATTAGGGGGGAGGGGGGTTTCGCTCCGTAGGCGCAAGTAGGTACGCATCAACGTAAGTGTATTACGCGTAGAGCTTGAGCTTCACAACTTCATGCAACTCCCACTCCGTAACTGTCTCGACGTACCCACCCACATGCCTTTTACGTTGTCGAAGGCATCATAAAGAACGCCGACCATCTTTAGTCTCACTTTGTGTGTCCGTGTACTCCTTCTCTTTTTAAAGGAGGTCTTGGGTCTTTGCTAACACCTTAATGCCCATTTATACAAAATTGTTCAAATCTAGAAGAATATATAAAACTATCTATTTTGAAATTGCTGACTGCAGCAGTCTAGATAAAATTTTTAATTTTCTATTACGCATATTTTTTGTGGGTAAGAAAATATTTATTGACAGCAGCAAGTTGCTTCCATCATACGTACCACAAGAGCTGCCATATAGGGAATCAGCCCTAAATGAACTCGAAAAATCGTTTGCTGAATCTGTACGTGAAGGAGGATATAGAGTACACCAGATAATTGGTGATGTCGGCACAGGCAAGACGGCTACAATGCTACGGTTTGCCCAGAACGTCGTTAGTAAAAAGAAGGAACTGGATATCAGGTATGCATACATAAATCCAAGGCAGCACGGATCAAGCCGACTAATGATTTTCAGGCAGCTAGCATACCAACTTGCGCCCGAATCATATTCTACAAGCTTAAGCGCAGAAGAATTGTTGCTAGAAACGCTTAGGGCGCTTGAGAAAAATGAAAGGCTGGGTATACTGCTGTTTGATGAAATAGATTTTGCACTTAAAAGAAGTAAAGAACCTATTGTTTATAACCTGACTCGCCTGAACGAATCAATGCCATCAGGAAGGATAATGATACCTGTTGTAATCATAAGCTCAAGATCGCTTAAGTTCAGGGATGAACTGGACAGAGCTGAACTGAGCTCCTTGGGAAACAGGATTACAATTTTTGAGCATTACACGCCCAAGCAAGTTTTTGATATCGTTTTAAAGAGGGCCGAAGAATCAATAAGACCATCAGCTTATGACGAAAAAATTATCAAATATATCGCAGATATATCATCGCAGCCACCAGTTTATGGCGACATAAGGTATGCGCTTGATATACTGTTAAATGCAGGTATGCTGGCTGAATCTCAGGGCAGCGACAGAATAACTGTAGAACATATAAGGAAGGTAGTAAGTATCACCAGCCCTTCAATAACTCAGGAAGATCTTACATTGCTTGACAAAGGCCTCAAGATTGCATTGCTGTCAGTTGCCAGGGCTCTTAAAGCGGATGGAGAACCTTATACTTCGCTGGACAGGATAGTAGAGATGCAGAAAGAAGTGTGCAAAGAAATCAATGTAAGCGAATATGAATTAAAAGATTTTATCAGATTTTTGCAGGAGCTCGAGGACCGAGGTTTGATTGAGGTAAAAGGAGTAGCAAAAATTGGAATAAGCGGTGCGCCGGTTCAAAACCTGAACGATTTTCTTACTTACCTTATAAAGAGGCTTGATGTAAATGGTGAACAAAACGGCTGAAATTGGTCTGGCAAGCAAAGGGAGGCTCAGGATTATAAGGGAGCTTTGGCTTGCAGGGAAACCTCTTTCTATCTATATGATTGAAAAGAAAACTGGTATCAGAAGAAAGGCTCTTGTTTCTGACTTAAATGCACTGATGTCCATAAATTGGGTAAAAGAGATTGCTGGTAGAATAAAAAAGTATGAATTGAATCTGGAAAGCGAAGAAGTTATGATAATCGTCAAGGCGCTACGTGATATAAATTATATTGAATAAGAGCACAAACAATATTTAACTTACATCCTCACATCATAGGGCTATGCTTTTTCCCGATCTTTGAATTCTTTTCTTAGTTTGGCATTAACGATGTAACGTTTATCTTTATAAAAAACCTGTTATAAAAGGCTACACAAAGCTTTTAGAAATGGACTTTCTTAACCAAAATAAAATTAAACAGCTTTTTCAGATAACGATTTTTTAGCATAGTTCTATGTAATTGGAATCAAGCATTGCTAAAAAGGTTTAGTATGCTTTGGAAATTTTAGAAACTATTTAAAGTGATACGATCTTTATATAAACGGATTGGGGTTAAAAAGGACTATTTATGTATTCTTTTTACTTCTTCCTAGTTTTATAAACTTCTACTTTGACAGGAAAAGGTACATGCAAGATCAAGACGTTTCGAGGTACTACGATAAGATGAGGTCTCACGCTAAAAAGATGGTTGATAGGTTCATAAAGCTTGGGCCTGCTTTCATAAAGCTGGGACAGTTGCTTTCTGTAAGGGCTGACGTTCTACCACAGCCTTACATGGACGAGTTTTACAGGCTTCAGGATCAGGTGCCGCAGTCTCCTTTTGATCTTATTGAAAAGGAGCTTAACGAAGAGTACGGGGATTACAGAAAAGTTTTCGACAGCTTTGAACAAAAAGCTGTGAACGCAGCAAGTCTCGGGGAAGTGCACGAGGCAGTATATAAGGGAAAACCAGTAGTTGTGAAGATCCTGAGGCCAAACGTGAAGAAGATTATAGACGAAGACGTTAAAACGATCAAAGAACTATTGCCGTTCGCTTCATTAATATTTGGCAGAATATTTAGGGATACTCTTGAAACTGTAGTCGATCAGTTTTACGAGACTGTTCAGGATGAAATGGACTACAGAAAAGAAGCAGAAAACATGAAGCTTTTAAAAAAGTATCTTGAAAACTACGATTATGTAGTTGTTCCAGAAGTCATAGAGGAGGTTTCAACTAAAAGGGTCTTAGTAATGGAAAGGTTGAACGGCATAAAGATAACTGATGTGAGCGAGCTAGACAAGGCCGGTTTTAACAGGAAGTCTCTCGCTTATAAGATTTCAAGGGTTTACCTAGGAATGGTCCTTAAGATGGAAATATTTCACGCTGACCCTCACCCTGGGAACATTTCTGTTTCAAAAGACGGTAAGATAATAATTTATGACTACGGCATGGTAGGTTCTATGAGTAGGGACCTGAGGGACAAAATGATATGGCTTTATATGTCTTTAGCTGAAAAGAACCCTAGCGAGATTAGAGAAGCTCTTGTAGAAATAGGGGCTTTAGATCCTTTTGCAAACAGCTACGTAATAGAAAAGGGCATAGAGATGGCGCTCAAAGAGATGGAAGGCTTTGAGGTCTCAGAGGCAGACGTCAGGATGCTTATGTACATAGCAAACAGGGTAATCTACAGATTTCCCTTCAGGCTTCCAAAAGATCTTGTGCTTTATCTCAGAATGGGCCTCTTGCTAGACAGCGTCTGCAGGACGCTAGACCCAGATTTTAACTTTTTAAGGATACTGCCTAACCTGATGAGAGAAGAAGGGCTTATCAGAGAGTACTATATATTTAGGGTAAAAAGGCTTTATCAAAGGATCTCAAAGGCGATCGACATAAGCCTCAGGCTGCCTTCTCTCATGCAGGAAAGATACCAGCTTGAGATAAGCAGGGAAAGGGAAAGTGGAAACAAAAGAAGCATAGCCGCTGGATTTGTTTTTGGCGTTATAGTTGCAGCTGTTATATTCTTTTTATTCCATTTATGATTATAAAAACGAGCTCAAGTGCTCATTTCTTCTCAAAAAGACAGGAAAGGTATGGTAGTTAACGTGAGCTTGTTTTACATGTTGTCGCATAACGTTTAATAGCTCGAAATAAGTTTTATCATCTTATGAAAGCGATGGTTCTTCATAAACCGGCTCCTGTTGAAACATTTCCCTTAAAATATGAGGATTACCCAACGCCAAAACCTGGGAAGGGCGAAGTTCTGATAAAAGTCATTTCTTGTGGAGTATGTCATTCGAACCTTCACATGATAGAAGGCGACTGGGTAAGAATGGGAGTTCCTGCAAAGCTGCCGATAATACCTGGTCATGAGATAATAGGTAAGATAGATGAGCTTGGAAAAGGCGTTGAAAGCTTCAAAGAAGGCGACATAGTTGGAGCACAACCTCTTTGGTCAGCTTGTGGCCGTTGCGATTACTGCATAACAGGAAATGAGCACCTTTGCAACAGCGTTCAGATAACTGGCGAAACCGTTGACGGTGGATACGCAGAGTATTTTCTAGCAAAGGCTGACTACATTTATCGTATACCTGAGAACATAGATCCTGAGACAAGCTCGCCGCTTTTTTGCCCTGGAGTTACTGCTTACAGGGCTTCCAAGCTCGCTAACCTTGGCCCTAACAAAAAAGTATACGTAATAGGCATAGGCGGCGTGGGGCACGTTGCACTACAGACTTCTAAGCTTTTTGGAAGCGAAGTTATAGCTGTGTCAACAAGCGAGGCTCATGCAAAACTTGCAGAAGAAATGGGAGCCGATGAAGTGGTGATGGCTAAAAGAGATTATTCAAACCTTTCAGAACATTTTGGAAAAGGCGATTCGGTTATAGTTTTTTCGCCAAACCAGAAAGCTATAGACGCTGCCGTAAACATAGTAAAGAAACAGGGAACCCTTGTTGTAGGGGTTTTTGGGAACATAAACGACTTTAGGTTTACAAAGGAAATCATCGTGAAGGGGAGCGTCATAGGACCAAGGAAGGACATGAAAGAAGTGCTCGAGCTGGCTTCAAAGGGTCTTATAAGGCTTAAGGTTACAAAGTTTAAGCTGCAAGAAGCAAACGAAGTTCTCAAAAAGCTTAAAGACGGGGAAATAATAGGAAGAGCGGTGCTGATTCCATAAGATATGGACAAGCTTAAGTTTGAGCTTTACGTTTACGTAATAAATGAGCTTGGCATAGATCCGGCAAAAGACTGGAAAGCAACTTTAATTCTTAGCGAGCTTCTAAAGAACAAGCCAGTAAAGTATGTATTAGATAAAGCTAGCTTGCTTTTAAAACAAAGAAGGGCTCTTGTTGTAGGCGCTGGGCCTAGCGTGCTAGATGATCTAGATTATGCAAAAAGAAAAGGCATACTTGAAGGCTCTACAATTCTTGCTGCTGACGGCGCCTCTCTAGCTTACAAAGATTTTGCAAAAAAAGACCCAGAAATCATAGTAACGGACCTAGACGGGTATCCTGAAGAAGAGGTTAAGATGGTAAACGAAGGTTCTTTAGCTTTTGTACATGCACATGGGGATAACATAGATAAGCTACTAAAGTACGTCCCACAGATGAAATTTGTTGCTGGAACAACTCAGACCTTTGAAACGGATTTGGTAAAAAACTACGGAGGTTTTACGGACGGCGACAGGGCAGCATTTATAGCTGAAAGCTTTGGGGCAAAAGAAATATTCTTAGCAGGAATGGACTTTAACTTTTCAATAGGAAAGTATTCAAACCTTGAAAAGTTTAACGGTAATTATGATAGAAAGAGAAAAAAGCTCGAAATTGGAGTGAAAATGCTAGAAGCTCTTGCAGCTATCAGCAAGGCTCCTTTGATAAACCTTAGCAAAGGAGCAGTTAAAATTAAAGGAATAAACAACATAGAACGCTGACCCCACCTTTAGAATGGACGAGGTTTGCTGTTCGTTTTATCATAATGTTTTACTAAAATTTTTTATTAACTAAAGCTTATGACAAAATGTACTAAGCCTTGCCATTAAAGGCTTTAAGGAGGTAAGCTGGCAATCGAGCGCTTTAATAATGTTTAAATAAAATTTTTAAAATAACCCTATCATGGATTTAATCGCGTCCTTTTATATTGATGAACTTCATGACATGCTGCTTTATAAAAAGCTTTCAAAGATAGTAAAAGACAAAGAAGCTAAAGAGAAGTTTATCATGCTTTCTGAAGTTGAGAAGTTTCATTCTGAGTTCTTTAAAAAAATAATGAATAGGTTATCAATAAAAATACCAAAGTCCCCAAGCAATTTTCTTATAACTATTGAAGCCATATTTTTTTATATTTTTGGCCTTAACCTTACTTTGAAACTTTTTGAAGAAAGAGAGTCAGCTACCGTAGTAAACTACCTGAAGCTCTACGACGACGAACGTTTAACCAAAGAAGAAAAGGAAACCCTTAAAAGGGTAATCCAAGATGAAATGGAACACGAAAGCTTTTTCAAGGAAAAAACTGAAAGCGCATTTTTAAAAAACTTAAGGGACATATTGCTTGGCATAAACGATGGATTAATAGAACTTTTGGCTGCCGTTTCAGGCTTTGTTGGAGTTTATGCTGTTGGCTTTCTTGTAGGAATAGCCGGCATAGTCATTGGTGTATCAGGGAGCCTTTCGATGGCTGTTGGGGCTTACATTGCATCAAAGTCTGAGGGAGAGCTAAACGAAAACAAAAGGCTTAGAAGGCTGCTCATGAGCCGCGTGTTAAATGCACCACAGCCAGAAGCTCAGGAAGAATCAACTGCCAAAGAGTCAGCTTTCTTCGTTGGGTTTTCTTATTTTATCGGCGCCCTCATACCAACTTTGCCCTATTTTTTATCGCTTAACATAAGAGCTGATCAGGCGCTTTCTTACGTTTTTACGATCATCGTTTTGGCAATAGTGGCTTTTATAACAAGCATAACTACTGGTGTAGATTACAAAAAGAAGATCTTAGAAATGATAGGGCTAGCTATAGTTGCTTCGCTTGCAACCTTTTCTTTGGGCTTATTTATACATTATGCGCTTGGCCTAAAGGTCTATTAAATTCATAAAAAAGAAAAAGTAAGTTTAAATTTGATTTTTTGGGTACATAGTTATGCAAGAACTGATAGAATGTTTGACTTACGATGAGCTCGAAGAATTTATAAAATATTCAGATTATGCTGTAGTTGATTTTTGGGCTCCATGGTGTGCTCCTTGTCACATTTTGCACAGAATTTTACAAACAGTAGCTCCTGCTTTTTCAAAGATAAACTTTGGTAGGATAAACACTCAAAGATATCCAGAAGCAGCTGAAATGTATGAAATTTACGGGCTTCCAACGCTACTTCTTTTTAGAAATGGGCAGGTCGTTGATAGAATAGTAGGAGTCGTCTCAAAGAATTACTTAGTAGAAGCTTTGAATAAATTAATAAAATGAAAGCGGCAGCTATTTCTATAAATGGGCTCTCTTATTCAAGCTTTGCAGATTGTAATCCAAAGTTCCTTTTGAACCTTTTTAGTTCCACTTACAGAGGCGTAGTTGAAAATAGAGATTCTTTTGAACCGTTAAAGGTCTGGAAGTTAATTCTTAAAAATGCAACTTTTGAACAGCTTTTGTCAAAAGGCGTACTCTTTTCAAACATACCTATTACAAACCCAACATACGGCAGACCTTCAACAGACATGTTTAAGGTAAGCTTAAGAGAAGAGCTTGAACTTATGTTAAGTACAATAAACGATTACAGCGACAAATATATTGTTCTTTTTTCTATAAATGCTTATGAAAGGGATCTTAAAAACAAGAAGAACGTGTGTGAAGAGCTATCGCTTGTTGATAATTATTTAAAGGCAGCTTTTGAAGCAGTTAACAACTATATGTTTTTTTCGCCGTACGGATTCAACGGTACAAGCTATGAACCATACGGCATATACATCTCCAGCATTCCTAGACCTTCTGAAGAAGAAACAATCAAGTTAGATCAGATTCTCGACATTGTCCTTTCACTAAAAATCTGAAACTTTATATTCTCGAACATTTAAAAAAGGTGTATGACGTTCATTATTCCAACTCAGTACCAGCAGATGATCGATTTAGCGCTTATTTTTGTTGATGGAATAATCATAGGAGCTGCGATTAAAAAAGGATTAACATCGTTCATACTTATGCTTATAGGTCTTTTTATAGCTTCTTATGTTGGGATAACCCTTCCTGGGGTATCTTTTGAGCTTCTGCTTTCAAAAGCTTTAAACTTCGCATCTTACATGCTATCTAAAGCTCCTTTGCAGTTCACAGGATTGCCCATACTCTTCTTAATAGGCTTAGCGATAGGTCTCTGGAAAGGGTGAAATTTAAAATAAAATATTATTCGTTCCTTAATACCTTTATCGGATCAACTTTTGCAGCTTTGTAAGCAGGAGCTGCCCCAGCAAGAATGCCTATTAAAAGCGAAGCGATTATGACTATGAAAATTACTTTAATGCTAAAAACTGGCGCTACGTACCCAAGGATGAAAGAATTCCCGTTCCCAAACTTTAAGAAATGCGGTATGATAGCTGCTAAAAGATAAGATGCTCCCATTCCAGCTATAACGCCTAATAAACCGCCTATGAGCCCCATTATAGCTGATTCAAATATAAAGATGTTCATTACGTCCCTGTTTTTAAAGCCCAAAGCTTTTAGTATACCTATCTCTTTTGTTCTTTCAAGAGTACTAGTGTACATGGTCGTAGTTACCCCTACAAAAGCTACAAGAAAAGAAACTGATGCTGCTGAAGCTAACAGCAGGTTCAGAGTTCCGGTAATAGAGTTAGCTATGTTAAGGGCCTGCTGCGAGCTCATAACAGTTAGCTGATTTCCGTACGTTTTTTCTATTTGCCCCATTATATAGTTTACATCAGAAGGGCTCTGAGCCACTACAAGAAGCCCGCTGTAAGGCGAATTCCCAGTTATTTGGCTACCTGTCAGCAAAGATACAAAAATACCTTGGTCAACGTTTACTATGTAAGAAGGGCCAAACTTTTGTAGTATACCTTCGACCAAAAACGTTTTGCTGAAAGTCTGCCCAGCATAAAATAACTTTACGGTTACAACCTCGTTAAGCTTGAAATGCGGGTATTGTGTATTAGTCGGATTTGCTATATTCCAGCCTACTGCAGCGCCATAAGTGTCATAAGGAGAAGGAAAAGAACCTTCAGCAAGCTTTAACCCTGGTACAGCCATTTGAAGCCCCTGTTGCAGATTTATCGCAAATACCTCAACGTTTTCGTTTCCCCCTGGGGTGCTTATTTGAGCCGGTATTACGTAAAATGGCCACACCCCTTTAACGCCTTTTATGCTGTTTATTGTATTTATCATGTTCTGGGTTATTGTCTTACCTGAGTTTGGCTCGACAAGTATAGTGTTTGTTCCAAGCTGAAGAAGCTGTCTTGTTATGCTGTTGCCATAGCCTGAGGTCAAACCCGTTATGCCTATTATAGCTGCTGGACCTATCAATATTCCGAGAATAGTTAGAGCTGCTCTTAGCTTCCTCTCCTGTAAGGATTTGAAAGAATATAAAAATACGTCTGTTAGCTTCATTTACTTTTTCTCACATAGATTACGATCAACGCCAAAAGCACTATAGCTATTACAAAAATAAGAGCGAACGTTTCATTAAAGTGGTATGTATTAGGCTTTGCTGGTGCAATATGTGTAACGTACACTGTTATCGGTAAATTAGTTTGATAAGAATACACGTTACCGTAAGGATCCTGATAAACGTACCTTAGGTAAATCGTGTACAATCCCGGTTGAGCGTTTTCTGGAATGTAAAGCGAAAGAGCAAAAGGCGTTGGAGAATCAACAGGCAGATCGCCTATGTAAGATGTGACGTTTTCGCTAAAATTTGGCAAATACGCTTCAATAGTGCCGTAATAAGCCTCTTGAGTGCCTGAGTTAAGAACGCTTCCTGAGATGCTTACAGTTGACCCGTTATAGGCTGTTGAATTTATGTTTAAGGAAGTAAATGATATCTGTATTTTGCCGTTAACAAAAATTGGGAAAAGGTAAGTTTGTTGTTGATAAAATCCGTATGGGTTAAGGTAACTGACTTCTACTTGCAAAGGTATTACTGCTGGCGCGTTCATCTCTGGCAGCACATACATATTAATCGTTTTTTGCGAATCAGCCTTTAGGTTACCGATGTTTATGATACCGCTATAGTTGTAAATGTAGAGGTTGCTCACAGGCTGTAAGTAAAACTGTATGTTCTTCAAAGTGTTATTATAAGAGTTGCTCAGAACTAAGCTCAAAGTATTGTTCCTCATATAATAAATTTCTGTAGGGAAAATAGAAAGGCTGACATAGTTTATAGGTGCTATAACAGAAACGTAAGATACATAGTTTTGTTCGTACAGCTGCCCGTTAGCTGCCACATAACTTATTTGAAACGCCAGTTGGTAAGTTCCTTGGGGAACGTTCTGCGTTGAATAATTATACACAAAAGTCAAAGATTTCCCAGGAAGGAGATATTGGATCTGAGAATAGTTATCTTTGATGAGTTGCAATTGAGCTTGAATAGGCTCTATTTGAACCTGTGTTACAGGGGTTATGCCATCGTTGAATATTTTTATAAAGACGCTTGCAATTGAGTTCTGCGGCGTAATTGCTGGCAAAACTACGACGTTGACTTTCCCTTGAGGATAAATTGTTATGTTAAAAGAACCTTTTGTAAAGTACTTAACTCCTTCATAATCTTCGAAGCTTATGTTATAAGTTAAAGAGTATGTACCAGGTTTTATTTCACTCGTAATGTTAACGGGCACTTGAACGGTTTGGAACGAACCTTGAGCTATATAAGGAACATAAGCCTTAATCTCGTTCGTGCCAGAGAGTGAGCTAATACCTTCAGGAAGCCTTCCAGTAAGTTTTACATAGCTAACCGGATACTTGTCGGGATTACCTATAACTATGTTCAGGTACTGAATTCCAGATGAAGGCGTTGGGAGTCCATTTCCTTGTTCCCAGAAAGCTTCTAAAACAGAAACGTTGGGCGGTGAGTTTATGTTTACATACAAAATTGATGTGGTAGAGCTTCCGTTTAAAAAGTAAACGGTAAAGTTTACGGGATATTTACCTGCGCTTGCAGAGGCTTTTACATTTAAGTAAAACGTAAACGTAGAGGACTGAGAAGGTAGGCTGTAAGCTAGGCTCCCTCCTGAAACGTTTGTAAAAGGCGTTCCAGTAAGGTTCAGCAGCCCGTACTTATATTCAGTATTAGGCTGTAATATAACTATAAAAGGCTGGTTTGTATAACCTGGCCTTACCGTTATTGGAGATTGTGGTGTACCCCAATTATAATAAATGATAAGTGGGCTCGAAGCCCATGATACAGCAGGTACTGAAAAAGCGCTGATCAAAATTAGAAAGGGAACAAAGAGCTTTATATATTTGTTCATCTTAAAACGTCAACTCCCTCTATCTTGCCGTCTTTTAGGCGTATTATTTTCTTTGTCATTTTAGCTAGCTCTACGTTGTGCGTCACCATTATTATGGTTTTTGAAAACTTTTCGTTTATGTCAAGAAGCACGTTCATTACTTTTAAAGCGTTCTTGCTATCAAGGTTGCCTGTTGGCTCGTCAGCCAAAATAAGCGTAGGGTCGCTTGCAAGGGACCTCGCTATTGCTACCCTTTGTTGCTCTCCACCGCTTAGTTCGGTTGGTTTTTTATTTGCCTTTTCTGCAAGACCAACTATATTTAGCGCTTCAATAGCCCTTTTTTCTCTTTCTTTTTTTGGAACTCCTCTGGCTATCAAAGGAAGCTCTACGTTTTCAAGCGCAGTAAGCCTGTTTATCAAGTTGTAAGCTTGAAATACAAAACCTATAAAACGGTTCCTTATCTCTGAAAGCTCATCGTCGTCCATTTCTGTTGTATCCTTTCCTGCTATAAGTACTTTGCCTTCTGTTGGTCTATCAAGAGTTCCTAATATGTTAAGAAGGGTAGTTTTCCCAGATCCTGAAGGGCCCACTATTGATAAAAATTCTCCTCTTTCAACTTTCAAGTTTATGCCTTCAAGCGCCTTTACCTTTATACTTTCGCCATAAACTTTTGAAACGTTGATAAGCTCAACATCAGGTTCCATGATGTTATCGGTTTCGATATCGATCATATAAACATTGCTAGGCTTTTATTTTTTATAAAAATAAGTAACATTAAGAAAAGGTTTAAAATAATTTAAATACAAAGACTTACTTTTAACTTTTATATACCAATTAAATTATAATAAATAATAGATGTCCCCAGAAAAGAGGATAAAGATACTCATAGCTAAGCCAGGACTTGATGGACACGATAGAGGAGCGAAAGTGCTTGCGCGTTCTCTTATGGAAGCAGGCTTTGACGTAATCTACACAGGCATAAGACAAACACCAGAAAAAATAGTAAAGGCAGCAATACAGGAAGATGTAGACGTAGTTGGTTTGAGCGTTCTGTCTGGCGCTCACATGTATCATTTTAAGGAAGTTATAAAGCTTTTAAAAAAATACGGCGCCTCTGATAAGCTTGTAATCGGAGGTGGCATAATACCAGAAAAAGATAAAAAGAAACTAGAAAAGATAGGCGTAGCAGCCGTTTTTGGGCCAGGCACAAACATAAAAAAGATCGTTGAATTTATAAAAAACAAAGTTAAAAGAAATTGAAAAACAATCAAGTGTATCAGATAGCAAAGCTTTTGACTTTAATAGAAAACGGGGAAGAATTTGATGTATCTGATATGCTTATTTCAAAAGACCAACCGTTCGTAATAGGCCTAACTGGCGCCCCAGGAACTGGAAAATCAACTTTGATTTCTAAGTTGGCTAAACAAATGTCTAAACAAAACAAGAAGGTTGCCATCATAGCTAACGATCCAACTAGCAAAATTTCCAAAGGTTCATTGCTAGGTGATAGAATAAGAATGGATGAGCTGTGGAACCTAGATAACGTATACATAAGAAGCGTTCCATCAAGAGGGCGCGGAGGAGGGTTAAACTATTTTGTAGTTGAAATGATTTACGCCTTCCATAAATTTGGGTATTCAAACATATTCGTTGAAACTACTGGAGTAGGGCAGGATGAAGTAGAAATAGCTGATGTAGCTGATCTTGTTATAAACGTAAGCGTGCCTTACCTTGGGGATGAAATTCAATCGATAAAAGCGGGCTTAAATGAGGTTACTGACATTTATGTTATAAACAAGGTTGACCTTGGAGGTTTTGAAACATACTCAAAATACCTTTACCTTGCTATAAAAAAGAACGCCTGGGGCTGGGATCCAAAAATAGTAGGAGTTTCTGCGCTCAAAAATAAAAACATAGATGTTCTTATAAAAACCATAGAGGATTATGTCCCAATTTATAAGAAAAAGCTGGAAAAAACTGTGATGAAAAGGTTCAGTTTTATGGTAAACTCAAGGATTAAATACATCATTGATGCTAAAGTTGAAAAAGCAAACATGCAAGAACTTTTACAAGATTATATTAAAAGCAAAAGCTTAAATGAAACTGTAAAAAAATTAATTATAGGTATATAATGAGCATCTATAAGAAAAAGTACGAAAGGTGGTACAAAGAAAAGGTTCTCAAGAACCCTATACCTGAAAAAAGCGAATTTTACACATCTTCAGGAATAAAGGTTAAGACAGTTTACGTTCCTTCAGACGTTAAGGGCAAATATTTTGATAAAATAGGGTTTCCTGGGGAATACCCGTTTACTCGAGGCATACATCCAACTATGTACAGATCAAGATTATGGACTATAAGGGAGTTTTCAGGGCTAGGAGATGCTTTTATGACAAACAAAAGGTTAAAATACCTAATAGAACATGGGGAAACTGGTTTAAGCATAGCTTTTGATTATCCAACGCTTTTAGGAATTGATTCCGATGATCCTTTAGCAAGAGGAGAAGTAGGGAAAGCTGGAGTCGCAATAAGCACGCTCGAAGATATGAAAACGATGTTAGACGGAATAAATTTAGCAGATATCTCAACTTCCATGACGATAAACGGCCCAGCGGCCATTATATGGGGCTTTTACATAGTTACTGCTGAGATAAACGGCGTTAGCCCATCAAGCCTAAGAGGGACGATACAAAACGATATATTAAAAGAATATATGGCTCAGAAATCTTTTATATTTCCGCCTGAACCTTCGCTCAAGCTTGTAATAGACACTTTTGAGTACGGCTCAAAATATTTGCCTCAGTGGAACCCTATAAGCATAAGCGGATATCACATAAGGGAAGCTGGGGCAACAGCTGTGCAAGAGCTGGCCTTTACTCTTGCAAACGGACTCACGTACGTGGAAGAAGCTGTAAAAAGGGGGCTAGACGTTGATGATTTTGCGCCTAGGTTAAGCTTTTTCTTTGATTCTTCTATGGACTTTTTTGAAGAAATAGCAAAGTTCAGGGCTGCAAGAAGAATATGGTCTAAAGAAATGAAGAGAAGGTTTAAGCCGAAAAAAGAAAGGTCTTTATGGCTCAGGTTTCACACTCAGACTTCTGGAGTTTCTCTCACAGCCCAACAACCAGAAAACAACATAATAAGGACAACTATAGAAGCGCTTGCGGCAGTTCTGGGTGGTACCCAGAGCCTTCATACAAATTCATACGATGAGGCGTACGGCCTTCCTACAGAAAAGGCTGCAATGATAGCTTTGAGAACGCAAGAAATCATAGCTTACGAAAGCAACGTAATTAATGCTGTAGATCCTTTAGGAGGAAGTTATTATTTAGAATGGCTAACTGATCAAATGGAAGAAAAAGTTTACGAATACTTTGACAAGATAGAAAGCATGGGCGGGGTTCTTGAAAGCATTAAAAAGGGGTTTTTTCAGAAAGAAATAGCTGAATCAGCTTATAGGTTACAGAAAGAAATAGAAGAAGGAAAGAGAGTTCTCGTAGGGGTTAACAAGTATGTTATAAAAGAAGAGCCAGAAATAAAAGTCCTGAAAATACCCGAATATGTGGAAACTAGACAGATAAGACGCGTGAAAGAGTACAAAAAGAACAGAGATATGAGCAAAGTTGAAAGCTCGCTTAACAAGCTAAGAGCAAAAGCCAACGAAGAAAACCTTATGCCATACATCATAGATGCAATAAAAAATAAGGCTACTCTTGGGGAAATAGTAAATGCTTTAAAAGAAGTTTGGGGAGAATACGTAGAGCCGATCATAATTTGAAACTGGAAAAGGGTATTGTAGAAGTTTATACTGGTAACGGGAAAGGAAAAACAACAGCTTCAATAGGGTTGGCCATAAGGGCTTCTGGCTGGGGGCTAAAAGTATCGATATATTATTTTATGAAGACTGGTGGCTACGGAGAAAATATATCTTTATCAAGTTTTAAAAACATAAAACAAAAGTTCTTTGGCAAAGACTATTTTCTTACAAAAGATGAAAACATAGCAAAAAAGTTCAACGCTGTTCTGGTAAAAGAAAAGCCTCCAGAAGATTATGTAAAGCTTGTTAAGGATGGCATAGATGAAGTAAGAAAAGAAATGATGTCACTTGAAAGCGATATCATAATCATGGACGAAATACTCACTGCTTTATTCTATGGTTTGGTTGAGTTAAATGAACTTTTAAGCTTGATAGACGAAAAACCAGAAAAAGTCGAACTAGTTTTGACAGGAAGGTATGCGCCAAAAGAAATAATAGATAGGGCAGACCTAGTTACAGAAATGTTAGAGATCAAGCATCCTTATTCAAAGGGTATGCCAGCAAGAAAAGGCATAGAATACTAAACAAGCTCGATTGCTAAGGAAGTGGCCCCACCTAATCCGTGACAAAGGCTCGCTATCCCTTTTTTCCCTTTCATAGTTTTAAGAATATTGATCAAGGTTACAACAATTCTAGCGCCTGAGGCTCCAATCGGGTGTCCCAAAGCTATAGCTCCTCCAAAAACGTTGAGCCTATCAGGGTCGATTTTAAGCTGATCCCTATAAATAAGCGTGCTTATTGCAAAAGCCTCGTTATTCTCGAAGTAATCGTAATCATCTATAGAAGTCCTAGTTTTTTCCAAAAGTTTTTTTGTTGAAATTACAGGGGCAAGAGGAAACTTATAAGCCTCTACGCCTGCCCAAGCATGGCCTATTATCTTTGCTACAGGCTTAAGCGACATTTCTTTTACAACTTTTTCGCTTGCTAAGATGATAGTAGCCGCTCCATCAGAAATCTGAGAAGAATTCCCTGCGGTGTGCAGGCCATCTTTGCTGAACGCAGGTTTTAGCGCAGCAAGCTTTTCTAAAGACGTATCTCTCCTTATCCCTTCATCTGAATTGACAGTCATGCCATTGACATCTATCGGGACGATTTCGTTTTTAAAAATGCCTGAATCTGTTGTTTTTGCGGCACGAACATGGCTTTCAAAAGCAACTTCATCTAAGCTTCGACGTTGATATCCTAATTCTTTTGCAAGCATGTCAGCTTCCTGTCCCATAACAAGGCCGTTAAGCGGATCAACAAGACCGTCCACCAACATTTCGTCTTCTAGCTGTAACTTTTCGTTCATCAACATTTTGACGCCCCATCTTACGTTGCCTTTAAAACAATACGGCGATTGGCTCATGGACTCTGTGCCTCCTGCGAGAATAAGGTCTGCGTCTCCGGTTCTGATCATATTTTCTGCCAAAATTATGGACATCATGCCGCTCGAACAAACCATGTCAACAGAAAATCCGTCTTTTTCATAAGGCAGCCCAGTCTTTAATCCTATTTGTCTTGCCACATCCTGTCCATGAAGACCTCTTATTACATTTCCAAATATCGACATATCAAAAAGCGAAGCGTCGACTTTTGCTTCAGCTATAGCCTGCTTTGCCACATGAACTGCAAGGTCAACTGGCGACAAACTCTTAAAGACGCCGCCGAATTTACCTATAGGGGTCCTTTTTGCAGCTAAAATGTACACGTCCATCGCTGATATATTTACCAAAACATTATATAAACTAGAGCCCATTTAGTTTTATGGAAGGAAGTGATAAAACAAAAATAATATACTTAGGAGAACTGGGAAACCCGCCAATTCTTTCTGGGTATCTGCTGTTAAAAGGTAAAAAAGGCGCGCTCTTAGAATCTGGCCCAACTTCTGTTGTTGACGAATATATAAATAGAGTAAAGAAATATATAGAGCCAGAAGACTTAAAGTATATTTTTGTCTCCCATATACACCTTGACCATGCTGGAGGCTCATATAGATTTATCGAGAAATTTCCTGAAATGAAAGTTATCGTACATGAGAAAGGGTTTAAACACCTAGTAGATCCTAAAAAGCTAATAGAAGCCTCTAAAGCAGCGCTTGGAAAGATATATAGCTATTGGGGTGATCCAGAGCCTGTGCCAGAAAAAAACATAATTCCTGTTAGCGATCAATTTTTAGAACCAGAGTTCAGAATCAGAGTTATATACACGCCAGGGCATGCGTCTCACAGCACCTCTATTTATCATGAAGAAACTAGCACGCTTTTCCCCGGTGATGCTGCAGGCATGCTGTTTTTCGGCGAGGGAGGAAAAATATGGCCAGCTGCCCCTGCTCCATTTTTTATTGATCAGTTTTTTGAATCGTTAAAAAAGCTGCAAAAACTTAAGCTTTCAAAAATCTGCTTCCCGCATTACGGTTGTTCTGGAAGACCTTATGCTGTTTTAGAAGAAGCTATAAGAACGTACGATTATTTTGCCTCATTTTTAGGAGAAAGATGTAATGAAAAGAGCGGAAACGAAGTTTTTGAAGAAATAATGAAACGTGAAGAATTCAAAAACCTGCCAAGATCTGATTATTTTGATGAATTCTACAAGCTCAACCTAAGAGGTTTTCAAGGTTCATGCATATGACATTGCAAAAGCAGTTATACTTTATACAACAAAAGGGCCATTGATGATTTTTGATTAGCTTTTTGTCTAACGCCATATGATTTTGTTCTAAAACAAATTTAAGCTGGCATTTTAAAGATCAAACTTATGATATCCTATTTAACAATTTAATTTTTTATTTAGGAGATCTAGTGTTTCTATTTTTTTAAACATCAACTATCGAATTAAATAATTGAAAGCCATGCAATAAGTAATTATTTAACAGAGCAGCTTCAGAATAAAACATTTAATACTGCTTTTTATTAAAAATTTGTGAATAGAAAAATTCTTATTGTTCTTTCCATCGTCGTGATGTATTATGTGGTATAGGTTATTTTGTATGTGTTCCAACCTGCTGAAGCTTTTTGAATAAAGATCGCATTAAAAATCTTTTTTAAAATCTGTTAATAATAGCAAGAGCATCGTAAAAGTTTTGATCCATTGTAAAGGGATAAGGTTTGTTATTTACTCCATCACGTTATTGTATAAAACAATTCATAAATCAACAGATACCATGTTACTATAAATATGAGACCTGTAAAAAGGTACGTTCTTGCAACTCTGACATCATTCGTTTTGCTTGTCTTAAAAAGCAAGAAAAATCCTGATAAGCCAAAAAGGTTTATGAAAAACAAGACAATGGTTTCAAACAAAGTCTGATAAGATGGGTTTGAGGTAAAGGTTGATGTAAGAGGTATTGAAGATTTTCCTACAACAAAACTTATGATTCCTGACAATATAAGTATAAATGTTATCATGTAAATGTTTTCGAACGTAAAAAATTTTTTTATGTTCATTACTCTACCCTCGGCGCTAAGTAATATTCTAGCTTAGAACCTTTGTCGTCTAAAGGCGCTTGAATCCTTATAGGCAGCCTGTTTCCAAATTCAATAGTTATATAATCCAAAGAGCTTGATAATGCTTTTATGAATTTTTCAATGTACTCAATGCTGTAAGAAGCCGAAGAAGTCTCGCTGACGGTGATTTCCTTAACATCGGGCGTTGCGGTTGTAATTGAAACCTTAACGTTACCGTATTCGCTTGATCCGCTCAACACAAAGGTGCCTGTATCAGCCTTCATGTTGACTTCATCTGATACTGTTTCTATATCACTAATAGCTTCTTTAAACCCTTTTAATGTCATGACTATTTTGGCTGTAAAGTTAACTTTGGGGACAGGGATCGCTGTATGAGATGATTCCAATATGTGTAAAACGAACTCCCTTTGAAAGCCATTAGATACTTTGATGAGCAAAGTATTACCTTCACCTAAAGACATTTCAATCAATTCTCCTTTTGAAGCTCTTTTCATAATGTTTGCGAGGTCATCTATTCTCAACGTAACTATATGCTCTCCATCGCATTCATAAACATCGAACGATTGTTTAAGCCATTCAAGGTTCAGCATTGCTATGTGTGATGGATCCATGTTTCTCATAGTTATCATGTCTGGATGGAATTCGAGCGCTACCTCTTCTAATAAAGCTGAAGCTGCTTTTATAACCATGTTCCAACTATTAACGTCCTTGGTTTGTAATTGAAACATACTAATATATTCTAATAAGCATTTTATAATTATTTCTATCGATAAACTTTTAATTTTTTGATGCATCTTTATCTTTGTTGGAAAGCTTTCTGGGCGTGGAAGATTACGCTAAATATCCTTTTTTACCTGAAAGCATTTCATATGCGCTAAGGAGAAACCCAAATCTTTCAGTTGATAAAATAGATTCGATAGAAATAATGGGGTTTGAACCAAAGGTTGTGCTTGATGTTACGCGAAAGAGGCTCATAACGGGGATCAAATCAGGTGTTTCCCCTAAGTTGGACGATGTTCATCATGAAATATCTTTAGTTTCTTTTATAATTTCGATGATAGCCGTAAGATTCATAGACGACCAAGTAGTTTATAGCAGGTTCGCAATTGCAGAAGCAAGAAGAAGTGAAGGATATCTCCTTGAGGAGATAGAAAAAAATCCAAGAGGAAAGGATGTTGCAAAAGTTATCTTTGAGAAGGTATCAAACGTTAAGCTTAACCAGCTAGATCAAGGGTTTCTAATACCTCTTTCAGATTTTATTAAATTTTCTGTGAAAGGCGAAACATCATGGAAGCTGGTAAACAGGTGGGTTTACATGGGAAATGTTTACGTTAAGCATAATGAGTTAGCGCACATGTTTAGAGAAATTTCTATGAAAAGTATAATTGAAAGAATAAATAAAATGCCAAAACCAGCTGTTAAGGGAAGCTTACTCGAATTAATTAAAGAAATAGAAGAAGCAAAACCGAGGCCACGCACTATAGCTTATACTGGCAAAATGCCACCATGTATAGAGTTTCAGATGAACCAGCTAAAACAGGGCGTAAACATACCTCATTCAGCTAGATTTCTTCTTGCTACTTATTTAATAAATATAGGATGGAATCCTGAAGACATAGTTGAGCTTTTTAGAACTGCTCCAGATTTTAATGAAAAAATAACAAAATATCAGGTAATGCAGATTTCTGGGGCCAAAGGATCCGGAACAAAATACATGGTGCCTAGCTGTGAAAAGCTTCTAACGCTAAATTTATGCAAGAGAGATGAAACGTGCGATAACATAAAGAACCCCTTACAGTATGGAAGGTTTAAAAAGCGAACCTAGTTCTTTTTGCTTCTTTTATGAATATTTTTCCTTTTTCAAAGGCTTCTAAAAGTTCTTTAACGTCCTTTTCAGATGTTCCTGAGCCTATAGCAATCCTTCTAATTCTTGTGGCGTTGAGAATCCTCGGATTAACGCGTTCTTCAGAAGTCATACTGAGAATTATGGCCTTCCACTTTTTTGTTTGAACCTTTGCTCTTTCTATCTCTTTTTTATCAACTTTTACTGGCAATGGTAGCATTTCAATTATTTTTTCCATAGGCCCTAATTTCTCCATCTGTTCTATTTGCTCCAGAAAATCTTCAAGAGTAAACCTTCCAGACATTATCTTTTTTGCCTGTTCCTTTGAAACTTTTATTTCTGCGTTTTTTACTCTTTCTAATAATCCTTCGAGATCGCCCATACCTATTAATCTTCCAACAAACCTTTTTGGATTAAATTCTTCTATATCGTCTATTCTTTCGCCTGTAGATATAAAATAAATTTTAGCGCCTGTTGCTGCTGCAGCAGCTAGAGCGCCTCCTCCTTTTGCCGTTCCATCAAGCTTCGTTATTACTATCCCACCAACGCTTACTGTTTCTGCAAACGCCTTTGCTTGATAATAAGCTTGTTGTCCTATGGTTGCGTCTATGACCAAAAGCGTAAGCGTAGGGTTGAATTCGCTGTAAAGCTCCCTTACTTCTTTCATCAATTCTTGTTCGTTTTTGTGCCTACCAGCAGTGTCTATTATTATTATGCTCTTATCAGAAAAATGCTTTAAACCGGTTTCAACTATTTTTCTTGGATCTTTTTCATCTTTAGAGCCGTAAACGTTTAGCCCAACCTTTTCAGCAAGCTGAGAAACCTGCTCAAAAGCGCCAGGCCTGTAAACATCAGCTTCTATTATTCCTACTGAGTAGCCTCTTTGTTTAAGATAATTGCCGAGTTTAACGGAAAACGTGGTCTTCCCTGATCCCTGTATCCCAACAAGCATTATTACGTTCTTTGGTTTTAACTGAAGCTTATAATCGCCGCCAAGAAGTTGTGCCATTTCTTCATAAACTATTTTAATCGCAAGTTCTTTGAATGAAATTCCTGGCAATTCAGAAGAGTTTCTGAGCCTTTCTTCAACCTTTTTTGAAAATTCGAAAACTACCTTAGCATTTACGTCAGCTTTTATAAGAGTTCTCTGAAGGTCTAGAATGAATTCCTTTATTGCTTTTTCATCAACACCGCTCCTACGAAGCTTATCAAAGGCGTTCTTTAACCCTTCCTTAAGTTCTTCTAGCATTACAATTATTCAAGCGTAGCGTCCTTTATTAAATATATTCCTGAATCTTTCTGCCATACGATCTCGAACTGCTTTATTACTATCGTTTTTTTGTAAAGCGGTGATTTTATTACAAAAGTTTCAGCTTCTCCACCTTCAAAGCTCGGATTAAACCTGTACTTTCTTGATAGATTTATTAGCTCAATAGTTTCTTCTACGCCTATAATTTTGCCTAACCACTCTTTACCAAGGCCCAGGGCAGCAACCTTGACTATCATGTATTTTATGCCATCTTTTACGAGCTGCATCATGTATTCTTCCTGATTAACGCCCCAAAGAGGGGAGTAGACGCTCATCTTGAACTTTTCAGCGATGCTTTCAAAGCGCTTCTTCTGATAATTGCTAAGTATTCCTCCCGTAATTATGCCCTCAGCTTCATATTTTTCTTTTGCTTCCTTTAGACCATCTTCAAGACTTTCTGTAAAGATCCAAGGCAGGCCCATACTTTTGCATTGGAGTTCTGTCCACTTTACGTTTTCATAGTGAAAAAGCATGTCGTTTTCCCTCGCTTTAACAGTAATTGCGCAACATGGCATTTTTCCTGTTTTTCTGTTAAAAAGCAGGATTGCATAGTTACTGTCCTTACCTCCTGATAAAAGGATAGCATATTTAGACCTCTCATCACTCATAATCTACATCACGCCTCAGACGGCTCTTCCTTAATATCATCGAGGTCGTTTATTAGTTGTTGTGCTTTTTTAATAACTTATGCTAAAGTATTTATCTTAAAAAACACGCTTTTAACTGATAAGGGGCGAAAGTTCTCTTGTATGACAGTAGATCAAAACTTTTATGATGTTTTTTCTATTATATTAGATTTTAAAAAAGATTTCAAAAGTTATCTTTGTTCAAAAAGCTTCAGGCAAGGCTAAGCTATCAAATCTAGCTGATTAACCTTATTATGCTGTATAGCGTTTTAAGCCAAAAATAAAGCATGGTTTAAGCTAGTAAAGATTGTCAGTATATGCAAAAAAGCATTATTCATAGATCTATCCAAAGCCTCATTAACGTATAATGTACTTGACCGCAGGATTGTTCGTAGTTTGCATAAACAGCGAATGCCATCTTACACTAAAAAGTTTTGATTTACTAGTAGAGGATTGGTAGTTCACTAAGAGTTTGTTTAATTAATAACTGTTTCACCATAAACATGGTCTTCCTGTTCATTAATTGTATACACAAGCCTTGAGTACAAGTTAACTGCATCTGCTTCATAAACTCTAACAAGAGCCTTCTTTCCTAAGAGGTTTTTATCGCTTTCGACTATTATCTGCTTATATGCTATGTTTCTTGCTTTCCATCCAGGCCTTTTGTCGCTTTTTTCCGTTATTATAACTTCTCCTTCCCATCCTATCCATTTTTGATTTTCTTCTTTCATTATTTTCAAAACAAGCTCATAAGCTATTTTTGACCTCTCAGCAACTATTTTTGAATCGAGCTCCTTTAGCTTTGAAGCTTCAGTGTTTGGTCTTTTCCAGAATTTTGAAATATTTACGACATTAGGCTTTGTTTTTTGTAAAAGATCAATCGTATCCTCAAAGTCTTTTTCTGTCTCAGTAGGGTAGCCAACTATGATGTCCGTTTCTATGGTAGCTTCAGGGAACTTTACGCGGATTTTTTTCACGAGCTCTTCGAAAAGGCTTGCTCTGTACCCCCTCTTCATGTCAAACAACACTTTATCGCTACCAGACTGGACAGGTATGTGAAAGAACCTGTAAACCTTCTTTGGGTAGGTGCTCAAAAGCTTATCTGCTATGATCTTGAAAAAAGGCGGCGTTGACATGCCAACTCTAACATAAAACTCTGCATCTATCGTATCTATTTCTCTTAACAAGTCTGCTAGGTCTCTGTTTTCATACCTATAGGCAGCTACGTCCTGTCCTGTTAACCAGATTTCTTTTGCACCTTTTCTTATTAGCTCGCTAGCGCTTCTCAGTATAGAGCTGTCCGGAAAACTGAAAACGTTTCCTCTGGATATTTTAGTTGCGCAGTATGTGCAGTTGTAAGCGCAACCTTCCTGAATTTCTATAACCCCTATCGTCTCGTTTAATTTTTTTGTTAAAAAAGAAGTTTTATCAAAGTTTTTATCTGAATAAATGAATACGTTTTTTGCCCCTTTTAAAGCCATTTCAGATGCTTCGTTTATACGGTTTATTGATTTAACATCTATAGCAACGTTAAAGCCTATAGACTTTAATGCTTCAGGATCGATCCTTGTCAGACAGCCAGCTACAACTATTTTTTTGCCCAGTTTATTGATTTCTTTTAACTTATAAAGGATCTTATCTTCTGTTGGCTTTTTTACTCCACACGTGTTTATTATAACAAGATCAGAATCTGAAAGTTTAACTTTTTGCCACCCTTCTTTTTCTAAAAAATGTGAAATAACTAAGCTATCAAATTCGTTAGCAGCACAACCGTAAGTTTCTATATAATATCGCATCTTTTTAGTTAATGAAAATAAATCCTATATAACCTTCTCTTAAAATTTTTTGCAAGTATAAAATATATCTAAAACGAGTATTTAAAATAATACTGGTTTAACGAATACTTCTGCATTTTGTGAATTGTTTTATTCAACGGTTAATATAAATTAATAAAAACATTAAACAAATATAACAAATTTAAAGCCAAATTTTATTTATCAAAAGTTAATGATTTTTGGAGAGATTCTTTTATATTATAAAAATGCCCAACTCTCATCTATGTCTAACTCAAGCCACATCTTAGTGGACGGTATTGTAGGTAAATATGTTCTAAAGTTGGCTGATAAAAATGAGTTAAAGCTGACAAAAAAATATTATATATTCAATCTGGGTAAAAGCAATATAAATGAAGATCTTGAGGGGTTTATCTATATAGGTGTAACTCCGTTTGAAGAAGAAAAAATAGCAAAGTTTAGGGCAGCTACCCAGATAAAAAGGATACTCATGAAAAACAAACCTCTCATAATATTTGAAGCTGAAGCTTATGAAGAGTTTTTAAAGAATAAGCCGTATTCCGCAATCTACAGCATGATTGCAGAAGAAATATATGCGGTTGTAAAAGCTATTGATGCTGAAAATCAATCACTGCTGCGTTCTTCTAACGAGCCAATCATAGCCATCCCATTAAACGGCGAAGAAGGAATACCGGATTTTGCTTTACACCTTTTTAAGCTTCTCAAAAACATAAGCGATGTAAAGGTTCTTTTGATGAACGAAAACATAACTCCTAGCGTAGCTGAGTCCATTCATAACAAGCTTTCAGAATTAGGGCTTTCGTTTGCCGTATCAGTTAATAGAAGCGGAAGCTTAATAACGGGACTTGTGGAAGGTGAATTGAGTTTTATGGAGTTTGATCCAGTTTCAAAAATTCTTGGGGATAGAGTTTTAGATCTTGAACCAGAGGAATCCTTGGGTATATTTCTGCCCTATCTTGACAGGATAGATTGAAATTTAGCTATTTTAAAAGCGTTCCAATTTTGCAATTTAACCTTTTTAGGTTAATAAGTCCTCCATACTTTAGATAGCTGACTTTCAGAAACAGCTTAAAAAGCTAAAGAAGAAACATTCCAGTAAACAAATTGGATAAAAATGCTCTAGAGCCTTTCTGACATACCGATAACATTTATAGCTAATGCTTGAGATCAGGGCTCTGACATCCTCACCGCCTTAAAAGGCGATAGTTCCTTCAAGGTGGATCATGGGTTTGTGGTTTAC
>WYER01000025.1 GCA_009903795.1 Nitrososphaerota archaeon
TGTTCCCTGTGTGGGGAAATTCACGAAAACGGGAGGATTAAAAGAGGCTTGTTTAAGTGTCCTCACACAGGGAAGGTAATAAACGCTGATCTGAACGGGGCAATAAACATTCTACATATCCTGGACTCCAATAAGGATAGGGGTAAGTAGCTGAACGTACAGCCCGTGGTCTATCGCTGGACGAACGGAGCGGGGTGAGTGACCACTAGCTATGAAGTCATGAAGATGAAGGCAATAAACCACAAACCCATGACCCGCCTTAAAGAAAAACTAGCCCTTTAAGGCGGTGAGTATGTCAGAGCATTTCTTCAAAAGAAACGTAACCTTCTTCTAATTTAAAATCAGCCAGATAAACGTTGCCAAGGGGGCGCAAGCTTCTCCAGAAAAGGAAACCATCTTTTATCATGATCTTCCTTAAAACGTTTGAATATTTAGCCCTAATTTTAAATGCCTCTTGGTTCGAGTATCCAAAAAGTATTGTTATCCTTTTTAGCTTAAGGTTTTCTTTTGTTGCATTTTTTACAAACCTTTCATACTCTACAGGTTGCTTTACTGCAAAGTCTTCTTGCAGTAGAAGGTGTATTATATCAACTGAGTTATCTTTTCCATAAGTAGTAACTATATGTCTAAGATAATCTTCAGAGTTGTATTCAAATTCCTGAGGATCTACGTATATAGTTTTAAGCCTATCTATTTTTGTTTCGACCAGCTGCTTGATATCAGCCAAGACTTCTTCCTCACTTTCTTGCGGGCCCAACCAGTAGTCCACACTGTATCCTAATCTTAGATAATCTGCTGCCAGGGTTTCTCTAAATATTTTCAGTACCAGGTCAGAAACAGATAGATCAACATCATAAAGTATGTTGTATCCTAAGGCGATCTCGGCGTCTATAGTGCCTTCGCTGGGCCTGTTAAAGGTCTTTAATCTACCAAACTTCTGTTTAATAAATGTTGGTGATGGACTAAAAATTTTCAGTCTGTCAGAAATTGTATAATAATAAAATGGGGCCTTTATAGCATAATCTCTATCTTTTATCACTTTTGTCCTTTTTATCGAGCTCCCCATAACTTCTACGTTGCCAAGACTTACAAGCGCGTCGCATATGAACCTAACATGTTTTGAAGCAGGGTTTACGTTTTCTGAAATAAAAAGTAGCGTACCTTTTTTCTTCTTAGAAGATCCGTAAAGGACCTGCAAGAATGACCTCATCTCGCTTTCGTCTTTTAAGCTGTACATAAAGGCGTCAAGCGAATCCACTATGACTAATTTTCCTTCGTTTAATCCGCTGATTATTTCAGAAAATACTTTTGATGGTTCTCCAGTAATAGCGCTTAGTACCTCTATTTTGACGTCCTTGCCCTTTTCAACTTTTGATAGCTTTCTTTTTAAAGATTCTTCATGCTCTGCATATGAAATATATTTGCAAGAGTCTTTGTAAGCGCATGCGGCTAACGATATAGTTGTCTTACCCTGTCCTGGCTCCCCCTCAATCAGCGTTGTGTATCCGTTTGTACTGATAATATCTAAAAGGCTTCTTTGCATTCTTAATTCTTTTTTTAAACGTACGTATTTAAACTTTAAATTAAAGTAAAAATGTTTATAAAAATAGTTTTTATATCATAAATTTATTGCTATGATATTAAACGCTGATAAAATTGAAATAGCTAACGAAAGCAAAATTATATTTCCTTTATTAGAAGAAGCGATAAAAGCAGCTGATCCTTATCCAAAACTTTTAGATGCTCTTGAGTTTTTTAAAAAAAATGATAAAAACAGAAAAATAGTCATAGCTGTTGGAAAAGCGGCACCCAGAATGTTTGAACCTTTAAAGAAAGTTGCAGATGTTAGGTTTGCAGTTTCAAACGTCAAAATAGAGTCAGGGCTACAGGCTGGTCATCCTTACCCAGATTTTAACAGTTATGAAGCCGCGAGGATAGTTTATAATATTTTAAAGAACACAGGGCCTCAAGATTTGATAATATTTTTAATATCTGGAGGCGCATCGTCGTTACTTGGCGATTACGTTGTAGGGCCTGAAAGGTTAAAATTAATAACTAGACAGCTAATGAACGCTGGCTCAAACATATATGAACTGAATACGGTGCGAAAACACCTTTCTTATCTAAAAGGTGGAAGAGCCGCAAAAATCACAGAGGCAAAAATTTATGCCTACATTGTTTCAGATGTTATAGGAGATGACCTTTCAACGATAGCTTCAGGGTTAACTGCTCCTGACAACACAACTTTTGACGATGCAATAAATGTGTTGAATAAATACAACGTTAATGATGAAATTGTTCTGGACATTCTTAAACATCCTGAAAGATACGGTTTATCAGAAACTGTAAAATCCGATGAATTCCCTAACGAACGAGTACAAAACATAATTATCTGTAAAAATTCAGACGCTATAGCGGCTGCAGCTAAAAAAGCTAACGAACTTGGACTAAACGCAATAAGTTTAGGTACAATAGTAAGCGGTGAAGCCAAAACAGAAGCGTTAAGACTCTATTCATATTTAAATGATGCACATGAACATACAGCAATTATTTCAGGGGGTGAACCCGTCGTAAAAGTAAAGGGAAATGGCAAAGGAGGAAGGAATCAAGAATTCGTTCTTTCTTTGGTAAACTTGCTGAAAAAAGGGGAAGTTGTTGCTTCTGTTGGAACAGATGGTATCGATGGACCTACTGATGCTGCTGGGGCGGTAGCTGATTGGACTACTATGGATAGGGCTAGAAAGTTAAATATTGATCCATTATACTATCTTGCGAACAACGACTCTTATTCTTTTTTTGAAAAAGTTAATGGACTTATAAAGACTGGTCCAACTGGCACAAATGTTATGGATGTACAAATAATGATAAAGTTATAATATTATAGAAATACGAACGAAGCGAGCCTAGACTATTTACAGTATTCCAGCAAGTATAACGCTTCACTTTTGTGAGGAAATTTATAAGAGCCTCATCCGTTTTAACGTTTTTAGTATACAACAAATGTGGCCCAACATAAAATTGGCGATCTGTATAAACTCTGTTATAAAGCTCTGAAAAAACATTTTGATAAACTTAGCAAAAAATAATAAACTACTAACTTGTCTAAAAAACTCAACGAAATTAATTTAGCAAAAACGCAAATATTGCTGTATGCAAATGGTGCGTGGATTCATTGGAACATCCCTTAGCTTCATCATTAAAGCCCAAATGGCAAATAACAGCTTTAGAATAGAAAAAGCATATTAAGAAACAGATGTGAAATACTTTTATCTAAAATAATTTTTTATAAATTTAACTTTTTAAACTGCAACATATTTTTATTATATTCGTTAAAATGTTTATTTAAAAATTTGCCTCTAACATCTCAGAGGAGGAAAGTTTTGCGATTCTTTTTTGAGCTAGTGCAGTTTGTACTATCAAAGATATTGATGCTACGCCTATTGTCATAGCTATTATCAGGTTCGTATAGTTTATACCTTTACTTATGAGTGGTGGGAGGTTTAAAGCTAACACTAAAGGTATAGCCCCTCTAATTCCAGCTAAAAAAGCTAGCTGATAATCATATTGAACATCTTTAAAAAACCTTAATGATCTTATAATAGCTATCCTTGATGTAAAAACAATTATAAATGAAATTATTATTATTACAAAATAATTAATTATCAAAAACGGGTTGAAAACAATCCCCATGGATATAAAAAGCAACGAAGTTACAATATAATCTATCACTGACCAAAAATTGTTTACTTCATTTTTAAAACTTCCAAGGTTTGTAGAAATCATAAAACCTGTTATTATTTCTGATATTATTCCTGAACCGCCTAATGCCTGAGTTACAAAAAAAGAAAGATAAGACATTACAAAAATTAACGAAATTCTGGTCTCCATACCTGATATTAGTGTAATGAGTTTGTTTGAGAAATATCCAAAAGCGAAACCTATTAGAGGGGAAGCTATAAAAACCATAAGTATGACTCTAAAAAAGTTAACTAAAAAGAAACTTGTTCTAAAAGTTAATAAAACAGAAAATATAGTTATAGCAGTTACGTCATTTATCAGAGCTTCGCCTTCTATCAAAGACGTCGTGTTTGGAACTACCTTTGTATGTTTTAAGGTAGCAATCACGCCAACAGGATCTGTCGGCGAAATTATTGTGGCAAAAAGAGCCGAATAATACCAAGAAAGTTTAAGAAAAAAATGGACCAAAACGGAAATCATGATTACAGAAATTAAAACGCCTACTGTAGCTAAATAAACTATAGGCCACAGGTTATCTACAAAACGATTGTAGTCTAAATCTAAAGTTGCTTTAAAAATTATTGGAGGTAATATTAAGTTAAAAAAGAGTTCTGCAGAAAGTAAATGTGTTAAAGATGACACTTGGAGGGCAAAGTTCAACTTTATGTTCAAAAACGTTATAAACATTCCAAGAATCAACAGAGTTGTAGTATATGGGACGTTTATCTTATGAGAAAAAGTGCTGGCTAAAACTCCAAGTAAAATGAAAATCATTATTATCTCATAATTAATTGGACCCAGCAACATCTTAACTTTTCAATGTCAAAAGGGTTTTAAAAATGTTAATCTCAAAAAATTAATCAAAAAACAAAAAACGCAAAATAAAAATATTATTGTTTACTGTTTACTTTTTGTTTAAAGTAATCTCGATCGTTGAAATGCTTCTCTTTGTATTCTCATTTTCTAACGTAGTTGTACCTATTGTGATGTTTCCAAGGCCATATTTACCATTGCCTATCTTGTTGAGAATAATTTCAGCAACGTCTACTGCCTTAGAGATAGCCTTTCCCCTGGCCTTAATGATAATTGTGTTTTCTGAACCCATTTTGTACATAGCTGCCGCTGCGTAAGATTTAGCTGGCTTCTTCCCGATTAACAAAACGTTGTTGCTCGTACTTTTTGAAGCGTTCTCTTCGCTCAAAATTTTGTCACTTGCCTCTAAGTTTATATATTTTTAGTATATAAATATTCCTAAATATAAAGTGTATCTCTTCAACTATCAGCTGGAGCTTTTTGCTTAATCGCCCGCATTCACTCCGTAAAAGTTTAGCTATTTCTATAAACTATTAACGTTCAATCCGCGTTTAGCATGTAAATCATAGTTGGCAACCAAATTCAGTACAGCAAGTAAATTTGTAGCGCTCTATGAGATATTTCCAGCCTGCAAAAGATAATTTTATGCAATACTATATAAGTTAAAAGTTTTAGATAACAAAACATATTTATTTTTAAAAAAATAAAAATAATTATGCTAAAGATAGGAGATGAAGCTCCTGATTTTGAGCTTCAAAATCAAAACGGCGATGTTGTTAAACTTAGCAGTTTTAGGGGAAAAACAGTAGTGATCTATTTTTACCCAAAAGATTTCACTACTGGTTGTACAGCAGAAGCAAAGGATTTTAATGAGAACATAGAATATATGATATCCAAAGGCGTAAAGGTTTTTGGGATAAGCTCTGATTCTGTAGATTCACACAGGAAGTTTAGCCAGAAGCTTGGTTTAAAATTTGACCTGCTTTCGGATACAGAAAGAAAAGTGATCAAAGCTTATGGAGCTCAAATTGGTAATAGAACAAGGAGAATAACATAAAGAATAAATAAAGAAGGAAAAGTAGCGTTTGTATTTCCAAAAGTTGTTCCGGTAGGTCACAGCCAAGAAGTTTTAAAGAAGCTAGAGGAATTGAAATTATTGTAAGCAAAACATATATTTTTAAATTTTTAAAAATAACTGATGAAAATTCCACCAAATTTTAAATATATAAGAACATACACTTTGGATGAATATTACGAAAAAGCAAACCAGATATCATTACCTCTTATAATTTCAGGGGGAACAGTTGCTGTATTAATGCTAAAGAATCGCTTAATCAGACCAGAAGCTGTAATAGATATTAGCCAAATTCCTGAGCTAAATATAGTAAAAATAAACAAAGATGACGTATTCATAGGAGCTAATACGAAACTCTACAAATTAAAGGACATATTGCCAAATGATTCTGCTAGCGAATTGATAGTAAAATCTGCGTCAACCGTTGGAGATATTGCCATTAGATCCATGGGATCTGTAGGTGGAAATGTATGTTTAGGCGATCCAAGTAATGACCTGCCTGTGGCCTTGACGGCGATAGATGCACAGGCCGTAATAGGAAAAAAAGACGGTATAACCTATTTGCCAATAAAGAATTTTTACATTAAGCCTTTTAAAACAGTGTTAAACAAAGGCGAAATATTACTTGGAGTTAATTATAAAATGTTAAACGGATACAGAACATCGTATAAAAAGCATTTTATAAATTTCCTCGACCATTATGTAGGAATCGTAGCTGCAATTGCTAAGATCGAAGAAAATGTCATAAAAGATTTCAAAATGGCTATTGGAGGTGAAGCTGTTGGAAAACCTGTTAAATTTGATCTCTCCGAATTTTCAAATGTAGATGAAATTAAAATAATCAAGGAAAGAATGTTTGATTACGTTAACACGATGCACATTGAAAATAACCGTTTTGGTACGGCTAACTATAAAAAGAAGGTTCTTTATACTTTGATTTCCCGCGCTATCGATGAGGTGCTCAAGCTTTGAAAATAAAATTAAACATAAACGGAACAAATTATGAATCAGATGTGGAGCCTAGAATGCTTCTTGTTGATTTTATAAGGGATGTAGCTGGACTTAAAGGTACCCATGTAGGTTGCGAAACAGGATCTTGTGGCTCATGTATGGTCCTTTTAGATGGAATGCCTGTTAAATCCTGTTTAATGCTTGCTGTACAGGCAGAAGGCAAAAAAATCATAACCGTGGAGGGATTATCTGGAAAAAATGGTTTAAACAAGGTACAAAAAGCACTTTCTGAAAGGAAGGCTCTACAGTGCGGATTTTGTGCTGCAGGCTTCTCAATAATAGGCACCTGGATTTTAGATAATGAAGAAAATGTAGATTATCAAAAAGTTAAGGAAGACATCGCGGGAGTTGTTTGCAGATGTTCAGGGTATGACCAGATAATAAAAACGATAACGGAGGTCGCAAAAAATGAATGAAAGGACAGAAAAATTTTTCAAAGGAAAAGGAAGCTTTGTAGATGATATAAATTTTCCAGACATGCTTTATTTAGAAATAGTTAGGTCAACAAAAGCACATGCCAAACTTTTAAAAGTAAAAGGAGGATTAACTGCTGACGCTTTAGATTTAACTTTAGTTTCAACAGGAGAATCATACAGAAAAGGTAAAAATTATGAAGTTGAGCCTGTACTCGCAAAAGAGAAAGTCCTTTACTATGGGCAACCTGTATCTGCAGTTTATGATAAAGATAAATACAAAGCCAAAGATCTGGCAGAAACTGTAGAAATTTCTTATGAAGAATTAAAACCAATTTTAACTATTGAGGATTCATTATCTTCAGAACCTATACACGAGGGGAGAAAAGATAATATAGTATCTCGCTTTGAGGTTGGGAAAAAGTTTTCCCCTGAATCTAAAATAAAATTGTCTGATGAACTCTTTATGGAAAGAGTTTTACCAAACCCGCTAGAAACCCGGGGTATAGTGGCCTTCTACAACAGTGGAAAATTGAATGTTTGGATCTCTACCCAGTCTGTTTATTCTATAAAAAATGGACTGAGTAGAATTTTGGGTTTAAATCCCGCAGACATAAATGTATACCAGACAGATACTGGCGGGGCTTTCGGTTCAAAAAGCGCCGTTTATCCAGAATATGTTATAGCTTCATACTTAAGCATAAAAACAAAAAAACCTGTTAAGTGGATAGAAAGCCGTGAAGAACACATTTCAAGTACAAGGCCAGGAAGAGGCGTTAAAGCGCAGTTGAAAATATATGGCGATGAAAAAGGAAAGATAGATGGCATTGAAGGAAAGATCTTTGTAGACGTAGGAGCTTATGCTGATGATCTTTCATCAACATCCCCTTCTTGGATAGGATATCAAATAACAGGTCCTTATATGATTGAAAACGTTTTTATAGAAGGCTACTCAGTATACACCAATAAAGCACCATTAGGACCTTACAGAGGGGCGGGAAGGCCAGAAGCTGCCTTTTTTATGGAGCGTATGATTGATTTGTACGCAGATCATTTAGGATTAGATCCTGTAGATGTACGATTAAAAAATCTACCTGAAAAAGAATTTATATCTCCTACTGGATTAAAAGTCCTTCCATCTAAAGCATTTTTTGAAGATGGAATTAAAAAAATAAACTATGCTGAGCTAAAAAAGAAGAATGCAGGAATTTCCTTTGGTATTCTTATTCCTGCTGTTGATGGAGGGGAAAGTGCAAAAATTAAAGTTGAAAACGGTACAGTCAAAGTATGGCTAGGAGGCAATGCACACTGGCAAAGACATGAATTATTTGTAAAAAGAATAATAAAGGAAGTTCTTGGCATACCTGAAGATAAAGTAGTTCTTATGAATGGTAATACGAGTGAATTGGAAAAAGGTATAGGAACATGGGGTAGCAGATCAGCAATAACTGCTGGTTATGCGCTTTATAAAGCAGCCCTTGCATTAAAAGAAAAGGCTGAAAAAATTGGTCTAAAAGAACCCCAACAGGTTCTAAGTTCTGAATTAAGCTCAGAATATTATGAAAACATGCAACTGGATCCATCTATGATATCGTTTTTACTTACAGCTGCTGTAGCGGAAATTGAAGATGGTATAAAACCAGTTATAAAAGAAATATGGGCATATTACGATGTAGGTGAACCCTTATCATTAGAAGCTATATATGGACAAATTACTGGAGGCCTGCTGATGGGAGTTCAGGAGGTTCTTACAGAAGCTTTGAAATATGATGAAAATGGTAAGCCGGTTCCAGAAACTCTTTCTGCGACAGGAATTGCATATTCGATAAATGCTCCCAAATATAATGTGCAAATTACCAGCTTTGGACGTTCAAACACCCCTCATGGCGCAAAAGGAGTAGGAGAAGCCGGTACTATTGGAGCGCCCCCAGCATCTGCCAGAGCAATAGAAAACCTGATAAAAAAACGAGTAAACAGGTTGCCCCTTAACCTAGATCTTTTAACGTGATCGTGTTTATATAAAAACTTTATTTATGACAATTAAAATATAATTAACATGCCAAAGTATATTTGCAAAAAATGCGGCTTTGAAGCGGATACCGATAAATGGATTTGGAGATGTCCTTCTTGTGGCGGTGTGTTAGACATAAAAGGAAAAGTTGAAGCTCCAAAAATAACCCTTGGAGAAGGAAACACACCCCTTATCAATTTTTTCGGCTTCGGAGGAAACGTTTATTTTAAATTGGAGTATCTTAATCCTACAGGTTCTTTTAAGGACAGAGGATCCGCTATGGCTCTTTCACAAGCGCAAAGGTTAGGTATAGGTTGCATAGTGGAGGATTCAAGCGGGAACGCTGGCATTTCAGTGGCTGCTTATTCCGCTGCAGCAGGAATCTGGGCAACCGTTGTAGTTCCCAAAAGATGTGAACCAGCAAAGAGACATTTTATAGAAGCCCTTGGAGCCGAAATAGTTGAAGCAGAGGACAGAGAAGCGGCTGGAAACAGGGCAAGAGAGCTGGAGACACGGGGATGTGCTTATATAGGGCACCAATGGAACCCCTGGTTTATTAAAGGAATGGAAACCATCGCATCAGAGATAATTTCACAGCTAGGGAAAGTCCCTGATGCTGTCATAACTCCGGTAAGCTCTGGAACCCTGCTTTTGGGACTTTATAATGGATTTAAGAAGAGCGAAAAGTTACCACGGCTTTACGCGGTTCAGGCGTCTGGATTTTCTCCCCTTTATGATGCTATTCATGGAAAGTATGAGGGCAAACCATCAAAATTAGCAGATGCGCTCCAGGTTCTTAACCCACCTAGGCTTGAACAGATGAAAGAAGCCGTTTTAAAGAGCGGCGGAGATGCCTTAGTTGTCAGCGACGAAGAAATAGTTATGGCTCTTTCAAAACTGCTAAAGGCAGGCGCTATAGTTGAACCTTCATCAGCAACAGCGCTGGCAGGATACGTTCAACTTATCAATTCAGGAAAAATAAAAGATAAAGAAAAAGTCGTTGTTATTTTAACTGGAAGTGGACTTAAATATCCAGAAGTTATTTCCCTAATTTCTCATTAGGCAAAATTTTTAATTTTAAAGCTTAATAAAAATGAAAACTAAACTAAATACATGATTAAATGGGTAATAAAAAGGGATGGAAGAACCGAAATTTTTTCAAAAGAAAAACTGTTAAAAAGCTTGTTATGCTGTTTAGATGCTCAAAACGCAACTACGTTGATAGATCAAGTAATAAACGAGATGCCTGAGATAATAACGACTGAAGAACTGTTTTTTAAAGTTAGGTCTGAAATGTGGAAAAAGTTTCCCGCTGCCGCTGTTAAGTTCGGTTTAAGGGAAGATATGATGAAACTTGGTCCTGCTGGATACAATTTTGAAGAATTTTTTGCGAAAATTCTAAGTGAGGTTGGTATAAAAAACGTAAAGGTAAGACAAATATACAGCGGAAAATGCGCCTTGCACGAGCTGGACATAGTATATACTGGAAAAAATGGTAAAGAATTTGTCGAAACAAAATACCACAATCAATTTGGTATTTATACAGGACTTAAAGAGGCTCTATATACATACATGAGGTTAATTGACCTTAACGATGCAGGCAACGATTTCGTAAAAGCTAACTTAGTAACTAACACTAAAATTTCTGAGGAAGCAATAAAATTTTCAAATTGTAAAAATATGGGAGTTGTAGCATGGAAGTATCCGCCTAATAACGGCCTTGAGATGCTTATAGAAAGAACGGGTTCATACCCTGTTACTTCTTTAATAAACCTCTTAGATGAAGATATGATCAAACAACTGATGAATCTAAAGATCATAACGTTGAAAGATTTTGTTATAGCTTACAATACAAATGTTCTTTCAAAAAAATATGAAGAAGCGTATAAAATTGCCGTGAGTCTTTTGAGCAAGTTATAAACACCGCACGCTTAAATATTTTACAACAATGAAAATTATATAAAACAGCATAATAAATGCTTTAAAAAAATTTATTAATTTTGCAAAACAATGCCTTAAAGTTATTTTAAAATTGTATAAAATGCAAAATTTAACAATGCTTTTAAATTTTAAAAACTTTAACAATTTAAGCGTGTACAAAAAAGGTTTAATCTCTGATTTTGGGGATGAATTAGTTCCTTTATCAGAAATTGTTAAAATACTGAAGGTAAACCAAGAAGACGTGCTCGTTAGCATAGGAGATTTAAATGGATTTTATTCAATGATTTTAGGAAAATATGTAAAGGAGATACATGTAATAATTCAAGAAGATCTTTGGTTTGAATACGTAAAAAAATTATCTTTAAAATTTGGCATGAGAAACGTAATTCCTCATAAGGAAGATCCATGTCAAATTACAAATTTTGAAAATTATACTAAATTCTTTATAAAAACAAGAGGTATAAGTCTAAGATGTATGAGTAATGTTTTAAAAAAACTAGGCGAAAAAAATACAATAAAAACAGGACTTATACTTGGTACGCGTTCACCTCCTTTCTTTAATTCTAACGATTTGAGCAAAGATTCTGTTATAGAGCTTTTTAAAAGCTCAGGGTTTACTAGAATAATAGAAATAGACTTTAGATACCACTATGCTTTACTGGCAGTTAAATGACGCGCAAATTTGTTAGCAATATTTATTTATTCATATGGTTTATAACTTTATGTATTGAAAACAGTCTGTGAAGAGGTAGTAAAATACGTATTACCTACATACCGAAGCCTGATTGCAAAGAAATTATTTAATGATTATGGGTTAAAACAAGAAGAAATATCCAGAATGATGGGTGTTTCACAGGCTGTTATTAGTTATTACGTTTCAAATAAAAGAGGTAAATGGATATCTAAGTATGAAAAAATCGAATTACTACAAAAAGAGGCTGAAAAGGCTGCCAAAAGGCTGGTAAATGGCGAAAGTTCACCAAAGATAGCAAGAGAATTTTGTGACATATGTAAAACTCTAAGGGCAAACAACGTAATAAAAGGCGAAGAATTAGTCATAACTTGTAATAAAGAATAAAAACCAGTTTTTGAGGTATAAAGCCTTTAGGTTTTTGTAGTGAATATGTTTCAAGAATTATAGTATTTATTACTCTTTTATGTTATAGATAACATGCTTATTTTTTAATGTTTAAAAATCAAAATACAGTTTAAACTCATAAGGATGGGGTCTAGCTACTACTGAATAGTATTCATCGTACTTTATTTTAATATATTTTTCAAGCAAAGTATCTGAAAAGAATGGTTTAAGGTATTGATTGTCTGAAAGAAGTTCTTCAAGAGCTTCTTTTAAGCTTCCAGGCAGCTTTTTTATATTATAATTTCTCAACTCAGATTCTGACAGTTCATAAAGGTTTTTATCGACAGGATCACCAGGATCTATCTTTTTATTTATACCATCTAAACCAGCTAGCAATATAGCTGAGAGCGCCAAATAAGGATTGCAGCTCGGATCTGGCGTTCTAAACTCTACTCTCTTTTCTGAAGGGGAAGCCTTTTTGTAAGCTGGTATTCTAACGTTGGCACTTCTGTTTCCTCTGCTCCATGCTATAAAGGTAGGAGCCTCATAGCCTGGCACTAACCTCTTGTAGCTGTTTGTCGTTGGAGCTACAATTGCTGCTAAAGACCTACTATGTGTTAAAAGACCGCCAACAAAGTACCTACCTGTCTGACTAAGCTCAGCGTATTTATCATTTTCGTCATAAAAAAGGTTTCGCTTTGCATCATATTCTTTACCTTCCCATATGCTTACGTGAACATGCATGCCGCTACCATTTTCTCCAAACACTGGTTTAGGCATAAAAGTAGCATATTTCCCCATAATTCTCGCAACGTTTGTTGCTACGTATTTTACAGTTAGAATTCCATCAGCAGCGCCCACTAAAGTGTCTTTTTCAAAATTTATTTCAACTTGTCCAACAGCGGCTACTTCATGATGATGAACCAATGGTATGTAACCAAAAGAATAAAGGTATTCCGAAACAACGTTACGGTATTCTGCTAAAGAATCAATTGGAGTTTCAGGATAATATCCTTGTTTTTCCCTCATTTTTAATGGGTTTTTAGAAAATGGTGCCTCATTAGAAATGACCCTATAGTACTGTTTGTAACCATATTCAGCATCAAACATTACATCGTCAAAGACAAAAAACTCAACTTCCGGGCCAAAAAATGCTGTTAAACCCTTTTCAGTAAGAAATTTTTGAACGTTTTCAGCAACGAATCTTGAATCGCTATCTAATCTAACAGTGCCCATTTCAGACATTATGCCACCTATAAATCTAGCCTCTTTTTGATTCCATGGAATTTTTGAAAATGTAGTGATGTCTGGTATAAAAACAAGATCTGAATCATCTATACTAGTAAAGCCAATTATGCTACTGCCATCAACCTTTGGAAAACCTTCTTTGAAAGAGTTCTCATTTATTTCATATGATGGAATAGAAAAGTGTTGAAGTTTCCCTCTTAAGTCTACAAATTGCATGCTAACAAATTTGATTTCTTTAAGAGATTTTAAAATATCATCAAGCGTTATGTTCCTAGGTACTTTTTTCCCATTTTCTATATCGTAGGGCATTATGGCTGATATTTAAATTTGAATATTTTATAAAGTTTACGGTTAAAATATGAACAATTTAACAATATTAGCAATAAAAATCAAAATTAATTTAAAATATTATAAAAGTTAATAAACGTTGTTTAAGGATGTTTTCTTGTAGTAAAAAAGCTTCACTTTTAAAAAACTTGTTAAATAAGTGTAATCAAAAGCTGCGTTAGTTAGCAGCAATTTTAATAAATTTATTTATATATTATAAGCCGTGTTATGAGTCTGTAAATGTATAAAAATAATTATGGATTTGAAGCTTTAAGTGAACCCATAAAAGCTTTATTAAAAGAAAGAGGGTTAGAAGAACCATCCGAAATTCAAAAATTGGCTATACCTGCTATACTTAATGGAGAAAACGCTTTGTTGATTTCCCCTACCGGATCTGGAAAAACTGAGGCTGCAATGCTTCCCTTGTTTGACCTTATGCTTAGAAATGGCAAAAATGGTCTTACAATACTCTACATAACACCGCTCAGAGCTTTGAACAGAGATCTATTAGATAGGTTGAGCTGGTGGGCGCAGAAGCTTGATTTTAGAATGGCTGTAAGGCATGGTGATACGAGCAAAGAAGAGAGAAGACAACAGGTTTTGGCGCCCCCAAATTTGCTTATAACCACTCCAGAAACGTTGCAAATAATCCTTGTCGCCAAAAAGCTCAGAGAACTTTTAAAGAATGTAAGGCACGTTGTAGTTGATGAAGTACATGAATTGGCAAACGATAAAAGGGGCACACAACTAGCAGTTAGTTTACAGAGGCTGAGAATGATTACAAAAAATGATTTGCAAATAGTGGGTCTGTCCGCTACTGTTGGCAACGCAAACGAAATTGCAAAATTTTTAGTCGGACCAGGAAAAGATATTCGGATAATTTCTGCTTTCCCCAAAAAGCTTTTTTCATTTAAAATAATATATCATAAAGCTAAAGAGAAAACTGAAGGACCACTACTTCCAGATTTAACAGTAAGGCTTGAAGAATTATTAAAAGAAGTCAAAGGTAAAAAAGCGCTCATTTTTACAAATACAAGAAGTGAAGCTGAGTCACTCGCAAGCAAGATCAGGATTATTGACCCAACATACCCTATAGCGATTCATCATGGAAGCCTTTCAGCAGAAACGCGCAATAATGCTGAAACCGGAATTAAGTACGGCAAAATTTCAGGCGTTATATGCACCTCAAGCCTAGAACTTGGAATAGACATAGGAGACTTAGACCTCATAGTTCAGTATAATTCTCCCAGACAGGCTTTAAAGCTTATTCAAAGAACCGGCAGGAGCGGTCACAGCTTAAAAAAGGTTAGTAAGGGAGTGATAATAGTTCAGGACGAAGATGACGCTCTAGAAGCTTCAGTTTTGGCAAAAATGGGCATGGAAGGAAAGGTTGAGCCGATAATAATACCTGAAAAGCCTGCTGATGTAATGATGCAACAGATAGCTGGATTAATAATGGAAAATCTAGTTCTCAAAACCGATGAGCTTTTAGATATCTTTAAAAAAACGTATCCATATAAAGATCTCTCGTTAAACGAACTCAATAAAATAATTAGTTTTATGAATGAAAGAAAACCACCTCTGCTAAGGTACAAAGAAGGAGCTGTAATGAAGCCATCGAGATCTGGACCACTTTACGAATATTATTTTTCAAACTTGAGCATGATTCCTGAAGAAGTCTACTATATAGTTATCAATGAGGATAACGACGAACCGATTGGCCAGCTTGATGAAAGTTTTATTTCAGAATATGGCGAGATAGGGACAAAATTCATTCTTGCAGGTAATGCATGGGTTATAACCAACGTAGTTAAAAACACAGTATATGTAAAAGCTGCTAAAGATCCTTTAGGAGCTATACCTAGCTGGATAGGTGAAGAAATACCAGTGATAAAAGAAGTAGCGCAAGAAGTAGGAAAAATAAGGGGAATGCTGGCAGAACTTATAAGGAAAGGAGATGTAGAAAAAGCGAAAGAGTTTCTTAAAGAAAATTTCCCGCTAGATGAAGAATCTGCTGAAAACATCCTTATTGAGATAGTTTTGCAAATTAAAAGAGGTTTAGAGGTTCCTTCTGACCGTGTTATAACTTTAGAATCGCATAATCCATACTTAATAATCCACACGCACATAGGATTGCTTGGAAACAGAACACTTGCAAGAATGCTTGCATACCTTATAAGTGAAGAAACTGCAAAGTCAGTTAAAGTAAAGAACGATCCTTACAGAATAATACTAGAAGTTTCAGGCGTAGATTCAGGAATGCTTGAAAAAATTTTCAAAAACTTGGCTAATTATGACTTAGAGGATTTAGCCAAAAGGTCTTGCGAAAACACAGGAATTTTTAGAAGAAGGTTGATTCAAGCAGCAAGAAAAATGGGCATTATTGAGCGTGAAAAAATGATAACGCTTTCTGAAGCTAAAGTTTTAGCGGAAACTCTCAAAGGTACGCCAGTATACGATGAGGCTATGAGGACTATGCTTGAACAGGATCTTGATTGGAAAGCTGTACATGAGTTGATTAATGATTTGTTAACTGGGAAAAAAGTGCTGATTAACTTTGGCGAGCTAGCTGAACCTTCACCTATAGCTCTTATAGGAATAGAGGAAATGGCTAGACAAGGTGAAGTAATAGACCCTTCTAGGCTTAAAAGGCTTATAATTGAAGGGGGAAAGGCTCGAAGCCTTGGATGCGTAAAAACAGCTTATTGTTTCTCATGCGGAGCTGTTTACACCGTCGAGCCTTATTATCTTGGTGATCCTCCAAGGTGCGAACAGTGTGGATCTACTGAATTAACACTTTTAGATGAAGACGAAGACTTTGTAAGGGATAATATTTTAAGGAATAAAAAATATTTCGAAGAAGCAAAAAAAGTTATGGAGTTTTTAAAAAAATACGGAAGACGCGGAGCTATAACTCTATGTTTTGACATACCTAAAAATGCAAGAGATGAGCTGGCTGCAATACAGGATGAGGATATGTTTTATTATTCTTTAATGGAAACGGAAAGAAAAAAGTCTTTGGCATTTTTAAAGGTTAAAAAATCAGGGAGCTAAATGTCTTGAGTCGCGGGGATAAAGAACAACTTCTCGTATATTGTTTCTCCCAGTTAATACCATCATGAGCCTGTCAAAACCCAATCCCCATCCCGAATGGACAGGCATTCCCCATCTGTAAACTTTCAGGTGCTCTGCAAAACTTTCTGGATTTAGGTTATTAGCCTTTAATCTCTCTACTAGAAGATCGTATTTATGTATTCTTTGCCCACCAGATGCTAGTTCGAGGCCCTTGTACATTAAATCAAAAGATTCACTTAATTTTTCTCCTTTTGGCATTGTATAAAATGGCTTTAAAGAAAGGGGCCAGTCTATGATAAAGTAAAATTCTTTATCTTTACCAAATTCGTTTAATACTTCTGATGATAAATCTTCACCAAAATTTACCCCTGTGCTGTCGCATACCTGTTCGTACGTATATATCGGAAAATTGCCTTTAAGCTCATTGACCTGATAACCTTTAGCTTTTAATGAGCTGTAGATGTGTTTTATAAGCTCTTCAAGAATTTTCATCACATCAAACTTTCCCATCATGGCTGATTCTATATCAACGCTTGTGAATTCATTGAGATGCTTTACAGTGTTTGATTTTTCTGCTCTAAAATAATGAGCAATTTCAAAAACTTTACCAAGAGCTAAAACTAGCTCTTCTTTATATAGCTGCGGACTCTGAGCTAGGTACGCAGGCTTTCCAAAGTAATCAACCTTAAAAAGTTCTGCTCCCCCTTCTGATGCAGTTGCAATTATTTTTGGCGTATCTACCTCGACAAATCCATTCTGAGTTAAAAAATCCCTTATTATGTGTAACACATCAGCGCGCATTAAAAATATTTTTCTTTCTTCAGAATCTCTGAGGTCAAGTGGTCTGTTGTTTATCCTCGTCATAAGTTCGCTTTGCACTTTTGACGCTGGATCTAAAGGAAGAACAGTATCGGCCTCGTTTACAATTTCTATGTAATTAACTTGAACCTCATACGGATTTATCTTTGACACGCTTTTAACAACGTTTCCTCTTAAAATTACGTAGCTCTGTCTTGGTATTGAGGAACCTTTTTTTGCCAATTCACCTTTTAGTACTGCCTGATAATAACCGTAAGGATCGCCGATTATTAAAAACGTTAATTTACCGAGGATTCTTATATCGTGTACCCATCCATGAAGCTCAACGTATTTTCCTTCGTTCTCACCTAACTCTGGCGACTGAACTCTTTTTGGTGAACTTTCCTTTTTCAAACTCAAATACTATCTCGTCCCCCGTTATAATTTTTGTTATCTCTTTAACTTTATTTAAATCAACTGGTAAATTGTAAGTTTCCGGCCCAGCTATTACTGCCTTGATATGTCTTGAACCGTCTGGAAGCCAAACTATGTTTATTGTCAAAAGCCTGATTGGATACATCAAATTTTCTAAAAATTGTCTTGTATCTGAAGTCTGTTCTGTAACCCAAACATTACCAAGCGCTTCCCTAAGTTTTGTGATTATTTGCTTATTGCTTAAAACGATCTTTGCCTCGCCTTGATTGAATAAAAGGACGTAATCATCGCCTACTTTGTAAGCTCTCTTAAGCGTTAATTTATCAAGAGCTGGAAGCTGATTTGCAAGCTTAGCAAGAATAAAAGATGCTTTAACGTCAGCTTCTGTTATTTCTCCGTTTTTTAATCTCTCCTCACACTTCGGACATAATACCCCAACTTTTGCATCAAAAGTACATATTGGAAATTTCAAATATCGTTCAAAATGATTTAACATTTAGGGTTTTTAAACATATTCCTTTTATTAACTTATTTTTTTAGAAATTTCATAAAAATACTTCTTTTAAAAAAGCAAATCTTTTATCATAATTGTATGTTGGTGAAAAATAGGGATAAAGCGCGAGCACATCTACACCGTTCTTATAAAAAACGTCCGAAACATTTTTGATAAAATCTGGTGAAGGATTTATTGCTATTACACCTTTAGCCTGGAGGTTTCTGATCGCTTCCTCTCTCTTTGAATACAGCGCTAAGATGTCTTCTATAACGCCTTCTTTTTTAAATAGTTCATAATACTGGGGAAAAGATGCGTATTTTTGTAACTCATTGATTGCCATGTGAATAGCTGCATCTTGCGTTTGACCAATAAAAATTTTAAAATAAGAAATAACTTTTTTGTTTTCATATTTAAAAACAGACGAAACTCTTTTTGCGTGTTCAAATGTTGAAAAATTAAGTATAATTCCGTCGCTTATATCCTTAACCTTTTTTGCTAACCCTTCCCTTAAAGTTGCAACAAAGATTTTGACTCCTGTTTCTTGCACGATTTTTAAAATTTTCTCTCTCATGCTAGAGATTGCCTGGGAAACATCTTCCTTTACAGAACCAAGCCCAACGCCTAAGAAGAATCTGTTTTCTACTAGTTCATTGATTGTCTTTATCTGCCGTATGAGTTCGTTTAGCTGCATCTCGTTTATCCTGATCACCCCTGGCCCAGCCATCGTTTCTTTGTTTTTTAACAGTATAGAAAAAGAAAGCTGTATCGGGTCAATCTCATTTGAAACGTCTGGGATAAAAAAATACTTTGAAAATATGTTTTCAGCTATTTTTAAAATTTCTAATGGCTTAAAGACCTCAGGTCTTAGTGCTAAACCTATGCTCATTTTAAACTATCTTTAAGCTTGGAGCATGTAAGCCATTGTTCAAAGCTATGTTTAACAAAAGAGGCGTTAAGGACTCAATATACTTTGAAACATAAAGTTTTCCTGCGTACAACGGTTTAAGCCCTTCAATGCTTGAGACTATTTCTGCTACCTCAGCAAAGGTTGCTCGATCATCAGCTGCTATAAGCACATCATAATTTAACTTAACATTAAGATTAGAAAGCATAATTGCTGGCACAGTATGAAAAGCAGAAGCAACTCTAGCTCCTTGAAGCGTTGATTTTATAAGTTCTGCAGCAGATACTTCTTTATCTCCTATTCTGAAAGGTTCATAAGAAAACCCAAATTTCGTCTTTGTCATGGGCACTATTGGAGATATAAAAAGTTTGCCTTCATAATTCTTTAACGTCAACAAAAACTGAGGCAGAACTTCATGAGGAACGCTTATAATTATTTTGTCTGCGCTTTCAACAGCCTCCTGATTTGTTAGGCCAGTAAAATTAAAATTGAAGCCATACTTTTCAGCTTCTTTTTTATATTCCTCTGCTATTTTTTCCGCTTTTTCTTTTTCACGTGAGCCAATAAATATCTCGTTCTTTTTAGCCAGCCTAATAGCGAGGCCTTTCCCAAGATCGCCTGTTCCGCCTAATATTGCAATTTTCATTTGTAAGTGTTTGATTTTTTTGCTTTATAAACTTTTTAATTTGTAAAAATATAATAATATTAGATGTGTTACTAGTGTTTCTTATAGAATCGCTTTAGCTTTAATCTATTAACCATCTTTGCTTGTTAAATTCCATCAAGCAATACTTTAACATCTTGATGCTGACTTAAAATCAAAATTTTTATATTTCGCTAGAGTTTCTTATTTTGTTTTTTGTTCTTCGGCGTAAATCATGCTGATTATCATTGGCGTATTATCGCGAGGACAAAGCCCTGACTGCTTTAAAACATAATCACCTTCTTTAAACTCTCTTTTTATCTTGTATCCGCATTTAGGACATTCCTCAACGCTAAAATATTTTACCTGAGATGTTTTTTGTCTTATCATTGAGCTACACCTAAAGTATTTCCAACACCTATTATTATCGCCGAACCACCTTCAGGAACGTTTTTGTTGATGACATCAATAACAGCTTCCCTCGCCTTTTTTGCAGCTTCAGCTATATCCCTTGTCATTACAGCTATAGCTTCAAACAATGATTCTTTTATTATAACTGCATAAAGAGGTATCTTCTTTTCGGCAGCTATTTTTTCTATATTAAACTTTTCAATTCCAATACCTCCTATTGCAGCCCCTATACCGACTGCAACATCTCCTGATTGCTCTCCTTCCAGCTTTAGCGCTGCATCTATCATTACTATTGCAGAAGCATCTTTAAACGGACCTTCTAAAAGAAGCTGTAGAGCTTTGTCAGGATTGCCTACGTTGGCCATAGGCCCTTTTGCTTTTATAATAGCAACTCTTCTGTTGTTAATCGTTGTTTCCCCAAAAACAGTTTCTTCGTCCAGCTCAAACTTAGATTTATCTCTTAACCATTCTGCCACAACCATAGGACCTATAGCATCTCCCAAAGGTAGAGATTTTTCAAGAGCGTTCATCGCTGAAAGATAAGCGTCGGCCTGCTTCACTATGTTTGGGAGTATCATCTGTAGCTGAGCTAAAAGATAGATGTTGTCCGGAAATTTTTTGCCTATGAGGTAAAAATGCCTTATGACTTTGTATACGTAGTCCAAAGCTGATGCTATTTCAAGCATGTTTAACACAGCAGTCCTTTCTATTTCGTTGGCATTTTTCATTATTTCCTTTATCCTGTGCTTTACTGTTTCATCATGCACCCTTATTATATGTTCCATTTTTTTAACTATTCCCACAGGATCTAAGTTAACAGGGTATATAGTTTGTATTTCAATCATACTTTCAATAACTTTCTGACCATCGCCAGAAACTCCTTTTCTTTGAAGGTAGGACATCAGGTTTGACCTTGATTGATCTGCATCATATTTTAATCTAACAAGATACCTGTTAATATCAGCAATTATAGCGTAACTTTGCAACCTTTGACCATAAATTATTAGTACTATATATGGGACCCAGATTATAATCATGTATATTATAAATTGAATTGGGAAATTGGGCGTATAACCAAAAAGCAGATTAAATGGGTTTCCGCTCAAATTTTAAACTACGCCACCTTTTTTATGTTATACCTTTTAACCTCTTCAGGACCATAAACCCCAAATGTTCCGTTTTTCCATCTAATCTTTATGTATATTTTTCCCTGAATTTCTACATAATTTACTACTGTCCCTTCAACGTTTAGGTCCGTTTTAACCTTATCGTTGATCTTAAATAAGTTTAATAACTGTTTATTCATACTCATAGTTAGTTTGTACATGGATTTTAAAGTTTTGCGCTGTTTTAATAAACGTTAAAAAAATGTTTACAATTAACAGTAAAGATAGGCGCATCTTACTTATTTTAATACATAAAAATTTTGAAATGAGCTTACGTTGCTTTTTAAAGCCATTTATCCTTTTGCATGTAATGCATTTCTAAGTTTTGGAAAAATTAAAATAATATTATATTACACCTTTTTACATGGATTATACATGTCCTGAATGTGGTGGGCCTCTTTTTTATGAAGTTTCTACTAAAATGTACATATGTAAAAAGTGCGGACTTTATGTATCAAAGCAACAACTAATTGAACTTTACGATAAAAAAAGAATAAAACAAAAACTAGATATAAAAAAGGAATACTTGAACTGGTGGCTTAATGAGAAAAAGTCTTAACACCTTTAATGACTTCTGATAATTTTCTTAAAAGCTCTTGTTTCTTAATCTTCTTCTCAACCTGAAAATAGTACGTTAGTTTCCAGTGTCTCTTAGGGTACCTAGCTTGATGAACCTCGTACTTTAACCCAAGCTTTTTTAAACCTTCCTCTATGCTTTCTGGCCTTGGATTAGCTAGGGCTAGAGATTTAGGTACTTTTCTTCCTTTGCTTTTACTTAAACTAGCATCAAAATAATCTAACCAAATTATCTGTTTATCTTTTTCTTTCATCCTAATTTTCTAATTTCTTTAAAAGATTTAACCTTCTTATTATGTTTGGATGGGTTGAGAATAACTCTTCTATCTTTTCCAACGTGCTCATTTTCCTAGATGATACGTATTCTATAGCTTCTTCCATTGAAAGATTTTTTAAGTCATCTGGGTTTAACGATGATGGATCTATTATGAAAAGAGCTCTGGTTGTTGATGTAACTTTTGCTTCTTTTGGTTTCCTGTTATAAATAACATAAGAATAAATGTAAAGCTTAGCTAACGCTCCCCTCAGCTTTTTAGCTCCGTCATCTACGACTTGTGTAGCGTGTATGTCTGCATAAGTTTCTCGGCTCCTGCTGAATGCTAAAACAAAAAGATTAAGTATAAAATATCCTATAAAGGACAAGAATCCGATTATAGCCAGAACGTTGGCATTTCTTCTTTCATCAAAGAAAGAGCTCAGCATGAACGTATAAGCTATATAATAAAGGATTGCCGGCAGAACAGAAACAAAAAGCATAACTTGCACGTCCCTGTGCCTAATATGACCCAGTTCATGACCTAAAACAGCTTCTATTTCTTGTGTATTAAGTATCCTTAAAAGGCCTCTTGTCACAGCTACTCTGTTACCTGTTAGAGGAGAACCGTAAGCAAAAGCGTTTGGCATGTCTATATCGGCGATCATTAGCTTAGGCTCTTTAATGCCAGCTTTCTCTGAAATCCTGTGTATAGCGTCGCGAACTTCCTGCAATTCCCCTGGTTTTGCTTCCCTGACATGATAGATCAGATCGATGAGCTTTGGTCCATAAAGCCATTCTAATATGTTAATAATTGCGACAAAACCGGTTATGAAAAAAATGTTGGTTATTCCTACTAAAGACAGAATGAAGCCGATAAAGAGCGCTGTAAAGCCTACAATAATAATTAGCGTTAAATACATTGATAACCTGAATTTAAGAAACCCTAAATCCATACTTAGGCTTATTAAAGTAGTTTATTTAAGTTTTTTTGAATTTGTTAAAATAAAAATTGGCATACAATTTTTTTATGTTCTTCTTGGTAGCCGTTAATTTAAGCCCATTCTGATCACCTCACGTTTGTAATCAACAAAATTGGCTTAATTCATTTTGGAAGCTGTTCATATGAAAATGGAGCTGATCCAATTTCCTAGTTTGTTAAATACACATTTATAGAATAACCTGAATGCTTTTAACCAGTTCTTTACGTGCTCAAATTATGGCTCTTATGGCTTTTTGAACGGGAAAAGGTCGTCAAAACTTCTTTCTTTCCTTTATGTCTCAATCCATCATTTTTATGAGGTTCTTCAGGCTCTATTCATATACTGCATGCTCTACCCTTGCAGCATCATACCATATAAGCCTCGTCTATGTAAACAGTCTTCCTACCATATTTCTTTACAAGCTTCCTTACGGGAAATTATCGAAAAAGTTCTGGTGCCAGCTTATGCAAAAACGATAAGAGAGCTTTTAGTTAAGGTTCTTAGGCTACCTATATCCAAGCTTCGCTCTAACGTTTATTTCAGTTTAATTAATAAATATGGAATTGACGCTGTGCTGTCAACGTGAACGGAGTCGAATACGAAAGAATGCTTCTGAATTCATTTCCATATTGCAACATGGTTTCGTTTGAGTATGGGCTCAAGTACATGAGAAGCCCGTCTTAAGCTCAAACTGGAGAAATAATTAAAGCATAGAATGTAAGTGCTATTGGGGTTCTTTTTCTGGTTGCACAATCATTTGCTAGAAAAAGGGCTTTGTTAAATAAATTTTAAGCGGTAAGTTAACGGACCTTACTTTTTTTACCAATAGTAACAATAGACTCCTGTTAAGCTTTGATAAATACTAAATAAAGGTAGATCTTTACTATGCTTACGAGTAGGCTAAAAATCATGCAATTGGACATCTGTTTAGGTTTGGTATAGCCGTTGATAGAGGATTAAAGTAGGTAACGCATGATTTCATAGCTAACATGAGTTATGATTATTTAGACGATACTATAGTAACTAAAGTTGAATTATCTATAAACCCGTTTGAAAAACAATGATTTTGTAAATATTTATGATGATATATATTCAAGAAAAATTTCCGTAACAAACAAGGGCAGTACTTATGAAACGAATTTCTATTCGCTTAAAAAATGATACTATACAGCGGCGATAATAAACAAAAAGCCTTATTTTACAGTTAACTCGCAAAACATGGCCTTTTTTCTGTTTGGAATAAAAAAGCCAAGGAGATCCGAGAGTAAGGCTAACATTTACATAATAATGAAGCGGTTGTGGGTTAAAATACTGGCGGCCTCGCAAGATAATGGAGATAATATTTATTAAAGGATCAAGAATGATAAAGAAATACTTGGTAATCTATAAATAATAACAACCTTCCGTCATAAATATATTACGTAACTACTGATAACTGCGAAAAAGTGCTTTGTCTTAAAAATTGGGTTTTGGATCATAGCCAAAGATCTGGAGTTTTTCAGAACAAATTAATACACACGATGGAGGGCCGCTTTCAGTATCACCTCTTGTTTGGAGTCATGCAGAATACATAATAAGCTTAGATGAATTGTCTGAATCTAAAAATAAGGGGAAGTGCAAATAAACTTTATATATCCTATATTATTTTAAATTTATAGCCATAGTAAATTATTCCGCTTTGCCCATCTTCTGTCCATTTCCTGATTGTAGCCATGACTCTAGCTCCTATTTTTATTTCTTCGCTTTCTGCATCTGCAAGCTGACCTAAAACCAATATACCGTTATCCAACCTTATCATGGCAAGATATATTGGCGCATAATCCTTAAAGTCTACAGGAGGTTCTGTTAGTTTTGTAAAAGAAACTATAGTTCCGGTCTTTAGCATTTCTTTTTCTTCTATCTCCGTTGATCCGCATTTTTTACAAACTTTTACTGGAGGATAGTATTCGGCACCACATTTTTTACATCTGCTACCGATAAGCCTTGTGTAAAGTTTTCTGTTTCTCCAATAAGCTATGGGTATCATCTTAGCTCACCTTTCTCATGATATGAACAATAGAAGTTGTATCTATTCCACCAACGTTTTGCGTAACACCAACCTTTGCTCCCTGTACTTGGTTTTTGCCTGCAGTTCCCGAAAGCTGCATATAAGCTTCAGCAACTTGGTATACCCCTGTGCCGCCCACTGGGTGACCCCTAGCCTTAAGCCCTCCAAAAGTCAGTATAGGTAAGTCTCCTTCAAAATTGTATTTACCTTTTGCAGCGTCATGAGCGGCTTTGCCTTCTTCTGAATATCCCATAGCTTCTAGGCTCAATGCAGCTACAATCGGGAAAGCATCATGAATTTCAAGAAAATCTACTTTAGAAGAATCTATGCCGGATTTTTCTACGGCCTTTTTGAAAGCTTTTTCTGTAGCTTCAAACTTAAGAGGATTTTCCCTTTGGGACAGCATCAACTCATTGGTAGAAACTTCTGAAGCGAGTATCTCCACATCTGCAGGTTTCGAGCTTAACAAAACAGCGGCTGCTCCATCGCTAGAAGGGGCGCTGCTCAAAAGCCTTATCGGTTCAGCAATATAAGGAGAGCGTTTTACGTCTTCAATGGTAAAAGCTTTTTTGAACTGCGCGTGCGGAGCAGTAACTGCATTTTTGTGCGCTATCACTGGGAAAATGTCTAAATGATCTTCCTGAACGTTGTACCTGTTCATGTACATCTTCATAAGCAAAGCATTGAGGGATATAAAAGATGCTCCAACTACTTGAGTAAACTCTGCACTTTCTGCCATTGCCAAAGCCTTTGTCAAAACCGATGTATCTGCATCTTTCATCTTCTCGACTCCAACTACAAGTACATTTTCAAATTCACCTGATTTTATAGAAACATATCCTTCATGAACAGCCATGCCTCCTGATCCGCATGCTGCTTCCACTTTTAATGAATCAATGCCTTTCATTCCTAGAGCGCTTGCTAAAAGAGCTCCAAGATGTTCCTGATTGTTTAAATAACCGGACATCATGTTTCCCACAATTATTCTGTCTATCTTTACGTTTCCTGCATTTTTTAAGGCGTTAAGCGAAGCCTCAACCATAAGATCTGTAAGCGATTTGTTCCAGTGTTCTCCTACAGGTACTAAACCTACAGATTTTATGTATACTTTTGACATCTTCTTCACCTTATTATTTTATTCCTCCACTTTGAATAAGTCGCGTAATCAATCTCCACATACTTCTTTAACTTTTCGCGTAAAGGTATGTAATCGTCATCGTCAGGTTTTGAAACAACTTCTATTACGAAAGTGTCGCTTCCAGCACCGCTTCCAAAGCTTGATAAAAGAATTTTATCTCCTGGTTTTGAGACGTCAAGCACAGCATTGAGCGCTACTAGCGTGTTTGCTGAGTACGAATTACCCAGCTCGTCGTTAAGCAATCCTGGTTTCAGCTGTTCATCAGTGAACCCTAGTCTTTTACCTACTTCTACTGGAAACTTTGGGTTTGGCTGATGGAATATTGCATAATTAAAGTCTGATGGCTTATACCCTGTTTCTTCAAACAAAAGTTTCACGCTTGACATAATATGGGTAAAGTATGCAGGCTCACCTGTAAACCTTCCAAGATGTGTTGGATAATGCTCCTTTGGCCTTCTCCAAAAGTCAGGAGTATCGGTAACGAAGGTTACTGAATGAGTTATTTTAGCTATTTCATTACCGTTTGGCTGGCCAAGCACTACCGCGCCCGCACCGCTGGCTGCTGTATATTCTAGATCGTCAGCTGGTCTGCCTTGTGCGGTATCTGATCCTATTGCAAGGCCATGTTTTATAACTCCTGATGTTATCATGCCGCTTATCATTTGAACGGCTTCTGTGCCACCTTTACATGCAAACTCAAGGTCAACGCCAAGTATCTTGTTGAAGCCAAAAATGTCGCTTAAAATAGAACCCATGGGTTTTACAGCGTATGGTTTTGATTCGGAACCAACAAGAATAGCCTCTATTTCAGGATATTTTGCCATTTTAAGAGCTATTGAGGCTGCTTCGTAAGCCATTGTTAATGCGTCTTCGTCGTATGAAGCTACAGCTTTCATTCTGTTAGGGCCGGATCCTTCACCAAACCAAATTCTTGCTATTTCTTCTGTGCTTATTCTGTACTTCGGAACGTACGCTCCATAACCCAGTATGGCTGAATTCAGACGCATATATACAGCAAAAGTGATTGGCTTTATAAATATGCCCTTGATTACAAAAAAATTAGTCTAAAGCCTAATTCCAATCATGTAAAAAACGTTAAAACCTAAATTGTTTACGTTTGAAAGTTTGGTTCTCGCGCCAAGAGATGAAGGTATAAGGTAGTCATAAACGTAATCGTCGCCGAAATGTATCAGTTCGTATGGTTGTATGTTTTCATTTTTAATTACCTCTTTCCAGAACCTCTCGTCCTTTTTCGGGTATCCCATTTCAACTGATGAATAAATTTGATCGAAGACGCTGTTAAAAAGAGAAAATTCAAGAACTTCTTTTGAAACGTTAGTGGAAAGAATAAGCCTGTATTTTGCTTTTAGCTTATTCAAATTTGAAGGAACGCTAATTCTTATGTTTTTGCATTTTTTGAGAAATTTTTGATAATTTAATCCAAATTTATTTATCCAGTAACTTGGAAGATACCATTCAAGCCTGTTAGGACCTAGTTGATTGTAAGCTTTGATTAACTCTTTTTTTGCTTCTTCCGTGCTTATGCCTTTTAACTCAGCATACATTTCAGGTATAACTTCGTACCACATACTGTTGTAAACTTTACATTCGTTTAAAGTTCCGCAAAGGTCAAACGAAAGCACTTTACTGTCTTTCATCATAAAGCACCTTTAACTCTTCAAGAGACACTGGCTCTCCATTTTCAAGTTTCCTTTTTATTGCTTCTTTTACTTCGCTTTTGTTTATTTTTTCAAACTTTAAATTTATGCTATATCCTTTTTCCTTTTCTTTTTCCTTATACTGCCTTAGCTTTTTCAGAATTATCTGCTTCTGTATTTCGTTCTTTAGGTTTTCTTTTTCCTTTAAAAGCGGCTCTATGACTTCATGAAGTTCCCTCAACCTTTTCTTTATTTCATTAAGTCTTTTTCTAAGTTCCTGGCTTTTATCAAGCGAACTTTTAACAGACCTTAAGCTGTTCAACCTTTTTTCTGTTTCTTTGATTCTTTCAAAAATTCTTCTTTCTTCATCAGGTTTGAGGACTTTTGTTTGAAGTTCATCGTCAAGCTTTTTCAAAATGTCTTCAAGCCTCTTTATTTCTTCTTCGTCTACCTTAACTTTAGGTGCCTTGATCTTCGATAATTCATAAATTACCTGTTCTCTTTGTACCTTAAGTTCTTTTACTTCTTGCATAAGCTTGTCAAGCTCGTTGTTAATTTCCTTTAGCCTGTTTTTCATCGTTTCTATTTCATCAGGCATAAGCTTTCAACTCTTGTTCTAGATAGTTTGTTATATCGTTAGTTTTAAACTTACCCCCTACATCTGGGGTTAAAAAACCTTTGCTTATGCACGATTCTATTGATTTCCCAAGAGCTTCGCTCGCTCTCTGTGCGTTAACATCATTTTTCTTTATGTACAAATATTCTAATGCCATTAAGATAACGTTGAACATAGAATAAGGATTAGCAATGCCTTTACCTGCTATGTCTGGCGCTGAACCATGAACCGGTTCAAAAAGGTTATAGTTGTCTCCAATGTTAGCCGAAGCAGCAAAGCCCAAGCCGCCCGCGACCTGAGCAGCTTCATCGCTTAGTATATCTCCATAAACGTTAGGAGTTAAAATTACGTCAAAATCTTGAGGGTTCCTTATAAGCGCCATGCTCATTGCATCAACGTATTTTTCATCAACGTTGATTCCAAACTTTTCAAGTTCTTGTCTTGAAATATCTCTAAAAAAGCCATCCGTTATACGCATCACATTTGCCTTATGCACTATGGTTACCTTCTTTTTTCTGTTAAGAGCGTACATTGCGGCTATTCTTGCTATTCTTTTTATGCCCTTTTCTGAAAATATTTTCAGAGCAACGACTGTATCGTTTATTTTAAATTCTATCCCTTTATAAAGGTCTTCTGTATTTTCCCTTACTATTATAACGTCTATAGGCTTAACTGATGGAACGCCTTTATAGCTTTTTGCTGGACGTATGTTAGCATAAAGATCTAAAATAAGGCGCAGAGTAACTATGCTTTCGAATGCTGTCTCTCCAACTGGACCCTTGATAGCCAGATCTGATGATTTTATTCCTTTAATCGTTTCTTCGGGCAAAGCTGTACCGAGTTTCTTTTTTGCCTCATCACCCATTTCGTAAAAATTTAATTCCCAATTTATACCGAAAATATCTCCTAAAAGAGTTAACACCCTGATTGCAGCATCAGAAATTTCAGGTCCTATACCGTCTCCTTTCATCCAAGCTATTCTGTACTTCATTTGTTACTGTTCCCTTTTTAATAGCAGCTTATTAATACCATCTATCATTGCTTCTACGCTCGTCATTACTATATCTGGACCAGTTGCGGTAGAAGATGCAATATGACCTTCTTCATCTTCCACTTTTATGCTTACCTGGGCCAAAGAGTCAGAACCGCCTGTTATAGCGTCTATGCTGTATTCTATTAAGTTTACTTTAAGTACCCCTTCAAGGGCTTTTTGAATTGCCTTAAGTGAAGCATCAACAGGTCCAATACCTGTGCTAGCAGATTCAAAGTCTTTTTCTTTAAAGCTTATTCTTATGGAAGTCGTAGGAGAAATATTCATGCCAGTTACTGAAACTATTCCTTTAAGGCTCAGGTATTTTTGAGGTGAGCTTCCGGTTATTGACGTTGCTATAGCGTAAAGATCGGCATCTGTTACGCGTTTTCCTGCATCCCCTAGAGCTTTAACTTTCTTAACTATTTCCTGGAGTTGCTGGTCGTTAACTTGGATGCCCATTTCTTTAAGTTGTGCAGCTATGCCGTGACTTCCAGAGAGCTTTCCAGCCATAAACCACCGTTTTCTTCCAACCATTTCAGGGCTTATCGGCTCATAAGTCATTGGATTGTTCAGTATGCCATGAGTGTGAATTCCGCTTTCATGACCAAAGGCGTTTTCTCCAACTATCGGCTTATTCTTTGCTATCCTTATTCCCGTAAGTTTTTCTACGAGTTTAGATGTTTCGTAAATCCTTTCGAGCTTTATACCTGTTTCAATATTATAAAGGACCTTAAGGGCAACTACTACTTCTTCTATGCTAACGTTACCAGCCCTTTCTCCTATTCCGTTAATAGTACCGTGAAATTGATCTGCACCAGCTTCAATTGCGGCCAGCGTGTTTGCAGTTGCAAGGCCTAAATCGTTATGCACATGTACGCTTACCCTTTTGTCGGGAATCTCTTTTTTTACATATGTAACCAATTCTTTTATAAGGTTTGGAGATGCTATGCCAACTGTATCTGCAATGTCTAGTACAGAAGCGCCGCTTTCTGCAGCTTCTAAGAAAGCCTGAAGCAAAAACTCCTTTTCTGTCCTTGTTGCGTCTTCAGCAGAATACTCTATTTCAACACCCTTATCTTTTATATAGCTTATGTTTTCTTTTATTATCTGAAGAACTTCCTGCCTGCTTTTTTTAAGTTTATATTGAAGGTGAATGTCAGACGTCGCAATAAATACGTGAATCCTCTTTATACCAGTAGAGAGAGCTGTCTCAATATCACTTATATTTAACCTTGCCAGAGCGGCTACTTTGGCCTTTAGCCCCGCGTTTGCAATTCTTTTTACGGCATTAAATTCCCCTTCGCTGGCAGCTGGAAAGCCAGCCTCGATTATATCTACCCCAAGGGCATCAAGAGCCTTTGCTATTTCAAATTTATCATCTATGCTCAGACTAACACCCGGAGTTTGTTCTCCATCCCTTAAGGTTGTATCAAAAACGTATACTCTTCTATTCATTTCTCTAATCCAGCTAGTTTTCTAATTTTTTTGCCTACTTTCTCAATTTCGAGGTTTTCTATTTCTTTCATCATTTTTTCAAGTTTCTGTTTGCTCTGCTCTGGATTTCCAGTCCACTCTTGAGCAAAGCTCCCATTTTTAATTTCAGCTAGAAGCTTTTCCATCCTTTTTTTCACACCTTCATCTATAATTATGCTACCGCGCGTTATACCTCCGTACTTTGCAGTATCGCTTACTGCTTTTAACATACCAGTAAGCCCAGAAGAATAGATGAGGTCTACGATGAGCTTCATTTCGTGCAACACTTCAAAATATGCAAGCTCTGGAGGATAATTGTTTTCAACCAGCACATCAAAACCGGTCTTAATCAGATACATAAGGCCGCCAACCAATACTGCCTGTTCGCCGAATAGGTCTTCCTCTGTTTCATCTGCGAAAGTAGTTTCAAGTACACCTACTTTGGTTGATCCCAAACCTTTTGCATATGCCAAAGCTGTATCTTTTGCCTTGCCAGAATAATCCTGATGAACAGCTATCAAAGACGGCACGCCAAAATTCTGCAAATATGCTTCTCTTAATTTTGGACCTGGCGATTTTGGAGCTACCATTACGACATCCACATAACTCGGGGGTTTGATAAGTCCGAACCTTATGCTGTAACCGTGAGCAAAAAGCAACGTTTTGCCTTCTTTTAAGCCGTTCTTTATGTATTTATCATAAACCACACCGTGTTCAGTATCAGGTATTAGCAGAGCAATAAGATCCCCAACCCGTGATGCTTCTTCTATGCTCTTGGGGTTAAAGCCATCTGCTTTTGCCACTTCCCAGGATCTACCGTTTTCTCTTACTCCTACAATTACATTTATCCCTGAATCTCTTAAATTTAAAGCGTGAGCTCTCCCCTGGCTGCCGTAGCCTATTATAGCTACGGTTTTATCCTTTATATTGTTTAAATCAGCGTCCGAATCGTAATATATCTTTACCATCTTCTTTCACCACAGCTGTTATTCCTGTCCTCGATATATGTATTATCTTAAACTTATTAGAAAGTTCTTTTATCAACTCTTCGACATTTGCAGGCTCACCGACATATTTTAGTATCAATGAACCGTTTTTTATCAACTGAGCACCATAATTTTCAGCTACTTTTTGTAACATATCTGGATCGCCTTCTAATTTGGCCAGCAAAAGCTCCTGTACATAGCATGATTCTTTCGGCGCTTCAACAACCTCATAAACATCTATTAGTCTTTTTACCATTCTTGCAAAGCTGTCCGCTTCTTCCTCGTCAGCGTTAATAGTTATTATTATTTGTGATTCATCCTCTGCCAGAGTTTTGCCAACTGTAACGCTCTCTATGTTGAAGTTTTTACGTCTAAATATGTTCGTTATTTTGAAAAGCACTCCAGGCTTATCTGCTACGGTTATAAAAAACACCCTCTCTTTCTTCATACTATCATTTCCCTCAAACTTTTTCCAGCAGGGACAAATGGGAAAACGTTTTCTTCTGGCGATATGGGGACGTCTATAACATAAGTAACTTCGCTTCTGACGGCTTCTTTAAAGTACTTAACAAAATCCTCAATACCGTTTACCCTCACGCCTTCAGCGCCATAAGCTTTTGCAAGCGCAGGAAAATTAGGAGTTTCTCCTAGATATGATGCTATGTACCTGTTATTATATACAATTCTTTGCCATTGAGCTATCATACCAAGCACTGAGTTATTTAGAATTACTACCACTACCGGTATACCTTCTGCAACGCTAGTGGCCAAGCTGTTAGAGGTCATCAAGAAGCTTCCGTCCCCTGCAATGTCCACTACAGTTTTATCAAATTTTGCAACTTTTGCGCCTATTGCGGCTGGAAATCCGAAACCCATAGTTCCTAAACCACCACTTGTTATAAAAGTTCTGGGCTTTAATACCTTATAAAACAGCTCAGCCCATGCCTGAGCCTGGCCTACTTCTGTAGTAACTATGTCATCTGGACCAAGTATCTCCCTGATTTTCTTTATAATGAGTGGACTCATTGCTTTTTCTCCAAAGATTCTGCCATCATAATAATCCTTGAGTTCTTTAACTCTTTTGTGCCAGGGAGAATTTTTCATATAAGGCATCATCTTCTTTATTTCTGAAACCAAAATGGTCAACGATTCTTTCAAATCTCCTATAACAGGAAATTCATTGACGATATTTTTTCTAGCTTCAGTTGGATCTATATCGAAGTGCAGTATCATTCTTTCTTTTGTAAATTCCTTAATATCCATAGTAGTTCTGTCAGAAAACCTAACACCTATTCCGATAATCAGGTCGCTTTCCATGATAAGGGTATTTGCATGATATGTGCCGTGCATTCCAATGGGACCAACTGATAGGAAATGGTTCTCTGGTACAGCCCCTTTACCCATCAATGTGCTTGCAATGGGAATCATGAAAGTTTCTGCGAGCTCTAATATTAGGGGACCAACTTCTGACTTTACTGCTCCTCCACCTACCAGAATTACAGGTTTCTGCGCCTGTATGATCAGTTTTGCCGCTTCTCTTACTGCTTCTGGATCTGGTTTTATGTACGGCCTATAACCTTTAATCTCTACTTTTTCTGGAAACTCAATTTCAGCAGTTTCCGTTTGAACGTCCTTTGGTATGTCTATAAGCACCGGTCCCTGCCTTCCCGTGCTGGCGATATAGAAAGCAGCTTTTACATCAAAAGGTATTTCAGAAGCTGAAAGGGGCTGAAATGCGTATTTTACAACAGGAGTGTAAATACCTACTGTATCTATTTCTTGAAACGCATCTTTTCCAATATAGCTTTTTGCGACCTGACCCGTTAAAGCTACCACCGGAGACGAGTCAAGATAAGCTGTAGCTATGCCGGTAAGCAGGTTTGTAGCGCCTGGTCCTGATGTTGCGGTACAAACGCCCACCTTGCCAGACGCCCTTGCGTAACCGTCAGCCATGTGAGCTGCAGATTGCTCATGCCTCGCCAGAACGTGTCTGATGTTCGAGTCCTTTAAAGCATCATAAAAAGGCAGCGTAGCCCCTCCTGGTATTCCAAATATTACCTCTACTTTTTCCTCTTCTAACGCTTTTACTAAAGCTTGAGCTCCACTTAAATAAGACGCCATTACTATCATATTAAAACTACGTTTTATAAATTTTAATAATATAAAATGATTATTAAAAATTAATTTTATAATAAAATACTTTTATAAAATGAAAAAAATTATGAAAAATATATAAAAAATTGAAGGTTAATACGTAATATTTATTCAAAAAATATAGCACTTTTTTATATAAAATTGATAGTTTCGTTAATCGGCGTTATTAAATAAAAATTTTTATTTTTTATAACCTATTTTTTATTCTTTTAACAAAATCGTACATATATAAGTAATCAAGCTCTTTTGTTAAAGCTATAAGGTATATATCTGGGTTTTTACCAATATAATCTGCTATAGTAGCATAGTAGTTTATTACTGACTTTAGAGGTTCGTCAGACTTTAGTAATTCTTCTGGTACATTAAAACCCTTTTCCTTTAACTTCAGATAATTCTCTTTTTTATTTGATATCCCTATTGTTAAAAATAAATCGAGATCAGAAATTTTCTTAACTCCTTTTAAATCATTTACTTCTGGAAAAACCTGCGTAACAAAAAATTTAACTCCACCTTTTATTCGGGATTCTAATGTTTTTTCATTAAAAACTGCCCCTATTCTGAACTTTGAAAATGCATAATCTAAAACGTCGTTAACCTTAGTAAAGGTATAAGGTCCTTGCACCAAAAGAACGCTATTTATGCCCATCTTTTTTATACATTGCAAACGAGACTTGTTTGCTGCAAGACTTCTATGGCCTACAGATTGTGTTATTATTATTTCTTTTTCGCTCATTTTATCTTTCAAAACGCCTATCAAAGCGCATGCATCTATAGTTGGTTTTTTCAAAGGTAGATCTGGTACAAAAATACCATCTATCAGGTTTCTTAACTCGGCAGTATAATTTATTATTCTTTCAAAATTCGATAAATAAATTTCGGGTAATTCAAAATATATTTTCATTTTAATAGAGTGAGACGTTTCCTTCCAGTATTTTTAACCAAAGCTTAGGAGCTTCCTGCAGACTATCTTTTACAACGCTTTCAGCGTAGCTGCTTACAGCTTCATCTGAAATGTCTGCACTCGCTTCAACGTAAACCGATTGCGGTTCAGTTATTGGAGATCCGATCTGGCTGAGCATATACACGTTAGCGCTCGATATATGTTTGTTTTCTTCAACAAGCTTTTTTGCTATTTCCATTGCTAGCACAGAATAGAGTTTACCGGTATGGCTTATCGGGTTTTTTCCTGCTGTAGCCTCAAGCGACATAGGCCTAAAAGGCGTTATAAGCCCGTTAGCTCTGTTACCTCTTCCAACTTGCCCATCATCGCCATTTTCTGCACTCGTGCCCGTTACAGTCAGATAGTATATATCCTTCTCAGGCTTGTCAGCGCCGTTTATTGTAAGGTCTACCTTCATCTTCGTTATCTGCGAAGACAATTCGAGAAGCTTGATAGTTAATTGACGCTTTACTTCCAAATATTCTTCCTTACTTTTTATTAGACTTGATATCATTGCCGCAGCTATCGTAAGCTTAATTTCCTTTTCGTGCCTTAGCGCCATTACTTTTACGTCTTCACCTACTTGCGGGAAAAGTTCTTTACCTTCTTTTGAGTTTATGAATTTTTCTACTTCGAGTACAAGCCTTTCAGAGTCTGTCATCGGGTAAAATCCAACGCCGAAGCTTGTATCGTTCGCAAGAGGAATATCGTTACCTGCTTCAAAGTTCTTTATAAGGTCAACGCTTCCCTGTTTTATTCTGTAATCCACTATTACGTGAGTTTCAGGATCAAGGTACCTAAGGTTTTGTTTTATGTAAGATTTGGCAGCTGTTATAGCTAGTCTTCCTATCGGAACTATATCTTCTTTGTCAAGCCTTCCGATGGCTCTTCCTACAAGCATAAGATATATGGGTTCTACAACTTCTCCTCCGCCAAACCAGGCTTTTGCCTGACCGCCTACTAGAATTGCTTTATCAACGTTATGGTGTAATATTTTTCCTGTTTTTTCAAGATAATATTTACTTAGTGATACGCTTAGATTTTCGCTTATTCCGTCGCATATGGTATCTGGGTGTCCCTTCCCTTTTCTTTCTACAAATTCCATGGAGGGTTCATATTTTGGGATTTTTTTGGCACTAATAATCATCTTATCCTTTAAGTATGTCAGAACGGGTTATTATACCTATCACTTTTCCCTGATGAGATACAAGGACAGCGTTATAAAAAGTCAAGATAGACATAATCAAATTTATCGGAGTTGATTCATCAACTATTGGGTATGGAGGATCCATAAATTCCTCAACTTTGCCTTCCTGGATTTTTTTAATATCCTTACCTTTAAGCATATGCTGTACAAGGTTAGACTCACTTATCATCCCAACCACCTTACCATCTTCAGTAAGAACTGGTACCTGGCTTATTGAATAGCTTTGCATCATCTTTATAGCATCTAATACCCTTGAACCGAGTTTTACATACTTTAGATCTCTTGTCATTATCTCAGCGGCTACCTTTACGTTTGAAGATCTTACCTCTTCAAGCGCTTTGAATATTTTTTTTACTTTACTGTAACTCGGATCTATGTAACCTTTTTCTACCTTGGCTATATAGGATTGACTTAATCCAGAAAGCTTTGCTAGTTCTCTCTGCGAGAGCCCCAAAGCTTTTCTAAGCTTCTTTATATCAGCAACATCATACGCGTTCATAAAATATCCTCGAAGCTATGATCAGAGAATCCCAAACGGGAGCGAAAGGCGGAGCATATGGAACACCTGAAAAGAACATCTTATCAACAGTTATTTCGTTTTCTATAGCCAATGAAAGATAAGCCAAGCGCCCCCAAACGTTTTTTCCTATAACTTGAGCTCCTATAGGTACTCTTCTTTTTTTATCAAATATTACTTTCATATAAACTTCTTCAGGAGGTGGGTAATAACTTGCTTTAGCGTTGTGTTTGATCTTAACAGGGAAGACATCGATCCCGTGTTTTTTAGCTTCTTCTTCGCTTATTCCAACTACGCCTATTTCAATATCGTAAAATTTTGTGATAGAGCTCCCTACGCTTCCTGGAAACTTTATATTTTGATTGCCTATGTTTGAACCAGCTACGTAACCCTCTTTGTTGGCTTCTGGAGCAAACGGTGCATACCTTTTTCTTCCTTTTATTACCAAATCGTTTACCTCCACATTATCGCCTGCAGCATAAACGCTGGGATCACTGGTACGCATATTTTCATCAACCCATATAGCACCTGTTTCGCCAATCTTTAGACCCATTGATCTAGCAAGCTCCACGTTTGGTTTTACACCTATCCCGAGCACAGCTGCGTCAAAAATCGGCTGCTCAGAGTCGCCAACAACTCTTACCTTATCGCCTATGTTTTCAAGCGCCCTAACTGTAAAACCTTCAACAACCCTTATAGATTTCTTTTCCATTTCTTGCCTTATAAGTTGGCTGTAATCGGGATCAAGATTTGGCATTAAACGCTTCATTTCAAATACAGTTACGTTTTTATTTATTTTTGATAATGCTTCTGCCATTTCAAGACCTACATAGCCCCCTCCTATAACTGCTACATTCTTAAGGCCTTGCAGATCTTTTCTTAACTTTTCTCCATCTTCTAGATGACGCAAAACGTAAACATGATTTACCTCTAACCATTTTTTGTCAGGAACGAACGGAATTGCTCCAGTAGCCAGTATTAAGTAATCGAAGCTTTCTGTTTTTTCGCCCTCATTTGAAATTCGTGTTAATTCTTTGGCTTTCAAATCAACTTTAGTAACCTTGGTGTTTGTACTCACATCAATCTTTCTTTCTTTTCTAAAGAACTCTGGCGTGTACGTTACAAGGTCGTTTATGTCTTGAACGAGGTTTTCTACAAAATATGGGAGACCACAGGGTGCATATGAAACATATGAAGATTCTTCAAAAACCTTAACTTCAGATTGCGGTAAAAGTTTCCTGACTCTTGAAGCAGCGCTCATTCCGGCGGCTCCGCCGCCAACAACAATAACCTTCATGGTAAAGACTAAATAAAATGAATAATTTAACTTTTTTTAACTCAATTTTAAACAGTTTTTAACGTATAAGATGAAAATCCATCTCGTTATTCATGAATAACTTTTATAGAAAAAGTTTTCACTTAACAAAAATATAAAAATATAACATTACATAATGTCAAACTTAAAGAGAAGCAAAAATCGCTTAGGAGAAAGGCTATAACTTATGAAGGCTTAAGAAGTTTGACTGAGTTTGCGTGCCCCTGTTGCAACTTCAAAATAGATTGGCTATTGTAATAATATTATAGAAGGGACTTTCCCTGTGATAAGTATACTAAGTGTCAGGGATCATTTTGCCATTTCACCGGAATAATTTGAAAGCGTTCTGCGAGTAAGCATATTTACGAAGCGGGAAGCAATGTCAATAAGGTTAGGGTAGCTCGCCTCTTTTTCTCCTTTCAGTATGTATCTAAGAACTTCTTTTTCAAGTATTGTTCCTACAAGCTCCCCGTGTTCATTTACAACAGCAACTACCTGCGCGTCACTTGTTTTAAAAACTTCTAAAACATCAGAACCTGAAGCAGATTTCTGACATCCTCCCCGCCTTAAAGGGCTAGTTTTTCTTTAAGGCGGATCATGGGTTTGTGGTTTATTGCCTTCATCTTCATCGCTTCATAGCTAGTGGTTACCTACCCCGCTCCGTTCGTCCAGCGATAGACCACGGGCTGTGCCTCCAGCCACTTACCCTTATCCTCAACGGACTCGGGGATATGTAGAATGTTTATTGCCCCGTTCAGATCAGCGTTTATTACCTTCCCTGTGTGAGGACACTTAAACAAGCCTCTTTTAATCCTCCCGTTTTCGTGAATTTCCCCACACAGGGAACACATCTTAGATGTATTTTCTTCATACACAAGCTTACCTTTATTCCGTATTCTTCTGCTACATTCTTGATTCGCTTTATTATTGATAAATAGTTCCAAAAGTTTGTATTTCTTTCATTTCCTTCAATTTTGTACCTGTCATGTCTAATCAGCAAAAACAGGTTATCTTTCTTTTTATGTGGAGGCTATGGCTTATCCACTTGGGCAATTCATTTTCTTTCTTCTTTTTGCTTAGCTCGAAAAACGATTTTTACGCAGAAGCGTTCTTTCGCGTTACTTGCTGAACGTTTGCCCCGTGCAACACAGCCTTATATTTTTCATAAACTATTTTTTCTGTTTTATTAAAATCTACGAGCTAGTGTTTTTTGTACTGCTCAAGCCTCAACTTATTAACTTCGTTCCAACACTCAACGAATGCCTTTCCGAGAGCTTTTAGTTTAGCTTTTATTTCTTTTCCTGAAATGATGCGCACCGTGTTTGATCGTCGCAAGCTTTCGTTATATTGTCCTAATTAAGATTATAAATACTTTAGCCTTTTTCGTGAGAAACACGTTAGCAAAGTATTTCAGCATCCCCGTCTCTAGAAGAGGCGAGGCTTTCTTTCGTTTTGTAAAACGAATAAATTATTACTTAAATGCAATAAAAAATACATTAAGTAAAGTTTTTATACTGCATAGCTAATATTTCTAGCATGGTAAACAGGATAGACCTGAAGCAAGATGAAATGCCAGATTACTGGTATAACATACTTCCAGACCTCCCTGAACCTTTACCATCTCCAAAAGATGTTACAGGAAAATCGTTTGAAACGCTTCAAAAGGTTCTTCCATCAACCGTTTTAAAGCATGAGTTCTTAACGGAAAGAAAATTAAAAATTCCAGAAGAGCTTATTGAACTTTATCACCAAGTTGGAAGGCCTACTCCAATAATAAGGGCAAAGAGGTTTGAAAAATTTCTTAACGCTCCAATAGAGATCTACATGAAGATGGAAGCGTATACTTTTTCTGGTTCACATAAAATCAACAGCGCCCTCGCACAAGCTTATTACGCAAAGCAAGATGGGGTTTCATTCGTAACAACTGAAACGGGAGCAGGACAATGGGGAATAGCCGTGTCTCTTGCTGCAGCTTTAAACGGTCTAAAGGCAAAGGTTTTTATGACTGGATCTTCTTATTATCAAAAAACTTATAGAGTTACTTTGATGAAAATGCTTGGAGCTGAAGTCTATGCAAGCCCCAGCGAGCTAACAGAGATAGGCAGAACACTTTTAAAAGATGAGAAAAATCGTTATGGTTCGTTAGGTATAGCAATAAGCGAAGCTGTAGAGTACGCTTTAACGCATAACGGGAAATATAATGTGGGAAGCGTCGTAAACTCAGACATAATGTACAAAACGATTGCCGGAAATGAAGCGTTAATACAACTGGAAAAGGAAGGTATTGTTCCTGACTATATAATAGGTGCTGTTGGAGGTGGCTCGAACTATGCTGGTTTGGCCTATCCTTTTTACGGAAAATTCAAAAACAAAATCAAGTACATAGCAGCCGGTTCTCTTGAGGTACCTAAAATGACAAAGGGTGAATACAAATACGATTTTCCAGATACAGGTAAAATATTACCTCAGCTGATGATGTATACTATAGGATACGAATTTATTCCTCCTCCAATCTACGCGGGCGGGTTAAGGTACCATGGCGTTGCGCCAACATTAAGTTTATTGATGAAAAACGGAATAGTAGAAGCAAGAGATTACGACCAGGAAATGGCTTTCAAGTTTGCAGAACTTTATACGAGAACCGAAGGTTACGTGCCGGCTCCTGAAACAGCTCATGCACTTCCTATAATCAAAGAAATAGCGGAACAAGCTAAAAAAGAAGGTAAGAAAAAAACGGTATTAATGAGCTTTTCAGGTCATGGATTGTTGGATCTAGGTTCTTACGCTACAATGTACACTTAACGTTGTATGTAAGACATTATTTTTTAATTTAAATTTCATATTTTTTAATAAATGGTTATACTCTTTACAAAACTGATTTGTTTAATTTTTGGAATAAGATCTCCCTGTATTTGTCCGTCTGTAATTATGTAAAGTTTTGGTTCTTCATAAATATCTGGATCTTCAGCAATGACTTGCTTGATACTTAATTTTGCAGATGAGATCAAAGATGAAACAGCAGCAACAATACCCTCTTCTTTAGGATCTTTTGCTGTAATTTCTATCACCCCATAGCCAAGTTCAGAAGCAACAGAAATCATGTTTACTGTTGCCTTTAGTTTTGAAAAAACATTAGATAAAAAAGGATCTGATGATATTTCTTTGACTAACGATTTTACTACTCTTTGATCCACTTCTGCGGCCCTTGCTATTGAAACATAGGGAATCTCTATGTCGTTACAGTATATCGATCCATCTTTAATAGATAGACCATAAGAAATTAACTTTTTAATTAACTTGACCTTAGCGGGTTTATCTTTATACCTTTCTAGTAATATTTTCATAAATGAAACCAATTTTGCCATAATTTAGCTTTCATTATATTTAAGTTTAGCTGATATGCTGTTAACTACCTTGACCATGTGGTTTCAGCTTTCAATCTAATTCAGAAATACTAGCAACCGCAAGACTGAGTAAGCTTGTATCAACGTTCGGAGCCATATTTGGGTAGGTATTCTAATTTTCTCAAACCCGAAAATTTATCAGCTTTGTAAGTTGGCTATCTTCAACTTGCTAAAGCGAGTTTTACTTCCTTAATCCTCGTTAGGTTAAATAAAGGGTAAAATTTAAATCTAAACAGTAGATAGTCATTTATGCCCGCGGTAGCTCAGCCTGGTAGAGCTTCCGGCTGTAGAGGCCTGCAGAGGCTGGCCTTATCAGCATACCAGGCTCACAGATACCGGAGTGTCGCAGGTTCAAATCCTGCCCGCGGGATCATTAATGTTGATTAACACATTTCTTAATCAAAGTTAATCCTTCTGTTGGTTAAACTGAAGTTATAACAATAGCCTAAGTGGAATGGTACAACACATTTTACGTTGGAAACATGCTTAGAACATAGAACCCATAGAACCTTTTAAAATGTCTAGCTGTCATGATTCTTAAGAAAAACTCAGAAATAATGAACGAAGTGGTTAAATTGTTTGTTGCTCGGCCTATATTACTTGAAACCTCTACTAATTCAGAAGAAATCTATAAAGAGCTCTCTATCTTGAAAGTTTTTTATTTGAAGTTCGATAAATAAGTTACAAACTTCGCCCCTTCTAGTGTTAGATAAAAACTTTTAATCTAAAAATACAATCTTGTTGTAAGATGCATTCCTCTGGTCAACTTAGCAGATAAGGAGCAGTAGTTGATTTCTCCTATAATACAAAAGGATTACATCTACGAAGTTAAGTATATGAATAAATTGCAGTAAATAATTATGACAGGAGATATTCTACACAAAACAAAGAACGAACGGTATGCTTGTGAAGGTAGGCTTTGAAGAAACTGAAAATTGAAAGAAGAGCAAGCATATTATTTACGATAAAAAGAAAAACATTCAAGTCGAATTCTCGAGGGGAACAAAGTAACTTCATTGAGTTAGGCATCAACGTTTTAGCAAACGTAGACACTGAGCTTGTAATAAAGCCTAAGAAAAATTCAAGCTAAAATGGGATCTAATACAAGGCAAGGTTTGCAGGTTAAAATTACATTTTCATAATTGAAAAAGGATTACATTGAATTCTTTACATTTTTTTATTAATATTAGAACGATCAAAAAATATTGGCCGAAGTGTATATTTACTTCATGGTGGATGCTTAATAGTTCAACAAACACGTTATATAAAAAAGAAAGAATACGAATACAATTATACATTATGTAACAAATGAGCTCTAAGAAAAACTGCTCATCAGCTCCAATACAAAGTAGGACTTTAGTTTCTTAAGTCCATAAGGTTAAACTATTGCCGGGCGCGTTAAAACAAAAGACATATTATGCTAAAAATAACATTTAGATTGGTATGGAAAGGCCTAACGTTATTCTGATCATTCTTGATACGCTCAGAAAAGATGGCCTTAGCTGTTACAACAATAAAGTCAGGACCCCCTTTTTTGAGAGCTTCTGTTCTGAAGCTCAGTTTTACAGAAACGCTATAGCTCCTTCTCCATGGACTGTGCCTTCATCTGTATCTTTTTTTACAGGGAAATACGCTTCAGACCATGGAGTTCATGAAGAACTTAAAGGAAATGTTTACCCCAACGTTTATGAGAAGCTTAAAAATTACAGTGGTGAGCTACTTGCAGAAAGGTTAAAGAAAAAAGGGTACAACACTTTAGGAATAACCTCCAACGACTGGATAGGCCCAGGAACAGGGTTTGACAGGGGGTTTAACGCATATATGTACAACGCAGGCCCAGTTGACACACTAATTAATAAGATCGAAAAGGAGTTAAGGCCTGAAATAAGAAAGTACGGAAGTAGTTTTTACGAAATAGCTATGAACGCTATTAAAGGAAAAATCAACGGTTTTAGTTTTTTAAAAGATTATCTTTACTACAGAAAAATGAACAAAAACCTGGAAAACATGGGCTATCCTGAGAATAAAGATGGCGGAAACATAGTAAACATACTGAAGAACATTTCGCTCGAACAGCCTTTCTTACTTTTTCTTAACTTTATGGAAGCGCATGAGCCTTACAGAACGTTATACAGAAAAAGGAAAAAATACGCGAACGTAGGTTTACTTATCACTGCACTCTATCTTGAAGGTAAGCTGAACTCGGATCTGATTTCCGATACTTTAAAAGATTATTATAATGAGTCATTTCTCCTTGACAATTTTGTTTCAGAGATAATACAGTATATCAAGGAAGAAGGCGTTTTCGAGAATACGCTCTTTATAGTTACTTCAGACCACGGACAAGCGCTGTTTGAAAAGGGCTTCTTTGGGCACGGCATATTTCTTTACGATGAAATCATAGAAGTTCCACTTATAATAAAATACCCTAAGAATTATAGACCAATCAAAGATGATGAGAAAAAATACTTTAACATCAAGGACCTCTTTGGCCTTATAGACGAAATTACTGATGGCGAAAATCCCGAAGATATGCAAAAAGATATTAGCTTCTCAGAATCCTTTGGGTCAAACGTACAGGTTTCTGCTCTTTCTGTGCTTAATGAAAGGCTTAAAACCAAGCTTGAAGAGCTTGTAGCTCCAAGAAAAGCCGTATATAAAAAAGGTTACAAGTTAGTGGTAAACGGTATATCAGGCGATGTGGAGGAATTTAAAAAAGGCAAAATAAATAAAGATCCTAAGGATGAAAAAGAAATTTTTAACGAAATGCTTGACGAGCTTTACTTTTTTAAGGGAAAAGAAAAGTTTAAACTTCCTCAGAGATTATAAAATCTTATAGTTCTTTATCAACTAAAAAGTGCAAAAGGTCCTTCTTATTTACACTATCCACGATGCCGTATTCAACATTTTTAAAATTTGAACAGTTTGTGTACGTATGGGTAATAGGGCGGTAGCAAAGATCCAACTTCTTCTTTAGTAAGAAATAAGAGGTACGTGAACACACATAGGGAGGAGGTGGGAATACAGTAAGGGTTCCCCATGAGGTCTTCTTCGGCGTGTAAGTAAGTACTTCGAGACAGGAGCGTAAGGCTTCCGATGAACTTGTGAGGGAGTTGCATAAAGCTGTGAAGCCAAAGCTCTACGCGTACGATAGGTATGCTATTGCGTACCTACATGCGCCTACGTAGAGCAAACCCTGATTTAGACGTGAACAACAGCTAATAGCCTATTACCATTTTCATTATTTTTTTAAGTTAGGGCCATCAGCATACTGAAATTTTTCACTTCAGTTATCGAGGTTTCCATATAACACTCGTAATCAGTGCCAATGATTTACAGAATAATTTTTATCCAGCTAAATAGGTGCATTTAACTTAAACCCATAACTTTAACATTATGCAAATAATAATATTGGCTTAATCAATTCTGGAATCTGATAATTTGATGATAAACTGATTCAAATGGTCGCAAAAAGGGTACTATAAACGGTGCCATAACGCTAAAAATTATCCCGTTTATTGTGGAATTTTTAGCATACTCGGGGCCTAAAGTTTCACTAAAAAGTCCTAAGGTTGTGTCCATTAATGTGGCCCCACCTACAGCTATCAGGTCTTCTGGATTTTTCCGAGCCTTAAAAAAAGGATGAGAATAAACGATAGCTCTTCTCTGAAAAGTTCACTAGAAAGGCAATTATGCTTGCACCTTGGTTCAAAATACTTTGCGACGAGCTGTCCATCAAGTTGGTACAAGCCGAAAACTATGAAAAAGAAATGTTCAACGGTTTGAAAAATAGTATGTATATTATGAGGAAAGAGGCCAAAAATCCTACCAAAATTGCTGTTGAAACTGAAAACATCACGCCTTTCCATACTTTAAAAAAATGAATTAAGAGCAAGGATGTTTTCTATCTTTATTCCTTACAAGAAATATAAACAAAAAAAGCTCAATATCCAGGATTAAATCGGAGGGAACGCTAACTTTTATATAAAAACCGAGAAAATATCCCAGACTCAACGAAATAAGGTAAACTAATTCTCTAATGTCTACGTTTTTGCTTTTGATGAAGCGGAATCTCACCTTCCGGAAAAATCCTAATGCTATATGTAAACAGAACTGTAACTGAAGTGGCTATTAAAGATAAAAAAGGAATATTAAGAAGGTCTTCATGTAAACCTCTACTGCGTCCCAATAGTAAATCGTTAATTATAAGGATCATCACAACTACTTTATTAACTGTTGCGTCAGGCATAAAAGCCTTTAAACGGCCAAGCGCTATAGCTAGCAGGTATACGGCAACAAGATAAAAATAAAACTACATAATCAATTTCCCATGAAATGATTTTAAAACTTTTATTGATGTAAAGTTAAAAGAATTTTATGCAAAAGGTCTTGGTTTCATTCAGATTCTTTAATGAATGGATAAAGTTTCTGAAAGATAATGGACTCGAAGTTAAAGCCTGGGACTCTCCTGTTCCTCCTTCAAAGATATGGATAAAAGAAAACATCAGTGATGCTGACGGCTTGCTCTGCAGTCTTGTGAACAGGATAGATCGCGAAGTCATAGATGCGGCCAAAAAGCTTAAGGTCATAAGTACTTTCAGCGTTGGATATGATCACATAGATGTAAATTATGCTAAATCGAAGAAAATTAGGATAGGTTACACCCCCGAGGTCCTTACAGATGCTACAGCTGATCTGATATTTGGGTTGATCCTTGCTGTTGCCAGGAGAATAGTTGAAGGAGACAGGTTAATAAGATTTGGAAAATGGAACCAGCCTTGGACTCCTGATTTTATGCTTGGAACAGAAGTCAACGGTAAAGTTCTTGGGATAGTTGGAATGGGAAGGATAGGTAAAGCGCTCATAAAAAGGGCTAAAGGTTTTGGTATGAAAGTGATTTACAACAGCAGGACAAAAAAGGATGTTGACGCAGAATTCGTTGACCTTGACTATTTGGCTAAAGAATCAGATTTCGTCGTTCTCGCTGTGGACCTTAACCCAACAACATATCATATAGTAAACAAGGATTTTATTGAAAAAATGAAAAGGAGCGCTTTCCTGATAAACGCCTCAAGGGGTAAAGTTATAGATGAGACGGCTTTAACTGAAGCTTTAAAGTTAGGTAAAATAAGGGGGGCTGCTCTGGATGTTTTTGAAGAAGAACCAATAAGCTCTGACAATCCACTTATAAAGCTGGAAAACGTTGTGCTAACGCCTCACATTGGAAGCGCGACGTATGAAACAAGGCAGAAGATGGCTGAAGTTTCTGTTAAAAACTTATTAGCAGGAATAAAAGGAGAGCAAATGATCTACGAGCTTTAATCTTGCAGGGCTAAGAGGCTGAAGATCCTCTTTCGTGAGCTTTAGAGAGCCACTTACAATAAAGATTTTTTCATTTGAACTGCTAAAGGAATTTATTTGCTTCCAAAACTAAAGAAAAATTCCAAGAACAGGGAGGAAAAAGCAAACGCTGCTCAGGAGAATCTTCCAGGGTTCTACTGCTTCTTTTTACGCATTAAACTAGAAAGGAGCATATACAAATTACTGAAGCTCAAAAAGACAAAAAGAGTCACCATATTTATGGTGACTCTTGCAAAAGGTATTTGGTGATCTATCAGATCTTATAGGGGAAACTTAAATGCCTTGAAGAGGAAGGCTAGCACTAATGTTAAGAATGTTTGTTAAGACTAATAGCTTATGGCTGTCCTGTGAGTTAAAAATGAACACGTCTAAAAAAGAGCTCACTTGCACTTGTTGCAACTCTACGTTAGACAAAAGCATAGCTTCAGTTTAGTTATTCTAAAGGATAGGCTTTCACATGAAATTTAGGGAATACGCCTTTGCATGAAAACGCCTCTGCGATGTTGGAATACTTTGCAAAGAATTTCTCACGTAAGCTTAAGCTTATCGATGAACTGTTAAACGCAATTAATCTTAGGCCTGTTCGCAAGAGTTTATCATTCCAACATAGTATATTTTATTTCGCCAATCTTTGTTGTCCTTATAAAAGTTCCATGTTTCAGCACTATACCTCTTAAAGAAGCATAAATAGCAAATGGCACAAAAACGAAGTACAGTATTTCAGAAAAAAGAGCATAAATGTAATTCAAACCAATCTTTGATGCAGAGGATGTCATCGTTACAATGCCCGAAAACATTATGAAAGCCGTAAAAAATAATATTATCGGCCTTAATTGTGGCTGATTAAAGTAAATATATCCTCCTGAGATCATCGATATTATGAGAGCAAAAGTTATGAAAGGCGTAAGCCCCGTCATTACTAGATCGACTTTATTCGCGAAAGGCAGGTTGCTCTGCATTATTTCATTAATATTTTTTAAAGTTGATCTTATCATTCCTTCATTCCACCTCACGTATTGATTTATAGAATCTTTGAGGTTAAATGGAACCTCACACTTTACAGCTATGTCAGGAGCATAAGCTATCTTGTGACCGTCTTTGGCGAGCCTTAGGGTCAATTCCCAGTCCTCTCCTATATCTTCATTTAACCTATATTCTTTTAGAAGAGCTGTTTTTATGATAAAATTGCTGCCGGTTAAAGTAACGGGCAAACCTATATAAAATTTTGAAGGCTGTTCTATCAGCTGATAGTAGCTCTGAATTATTGAGTTCGCCTTTGCTATTTTGTTATATTCTGAATTGATCACGGGGAGCTGAACGCCCTGTACAGCATCGTATCCTTCCTGAATCCTTTCAACAAGCCTTGTAAGCAGATCAACGGGGGCTATGCTGTCAGCATCTAACAGCACAGTATACTCAGAAGAGGGATCTGCATAGTTCAACGCATTATTTACTGCACCGGCTTTCCATCCTTTTCTGTTGTCCCTGTGAACAACCTTCAACCTGTGGTCTTTAAATTTTGAAATCTTTTCACGCGTGCCATCTGTTGAATCATCGGCAACTATAACTTCGAAATTTGGATAATCAAAGGATAGAACATTTTTTAAAACCCTTTCAATTGTATTTTCCTCGTTATAAGTTGGAATTATTACGGTAACCTTTGGGGCCTTAACAGGCTTCAGGCCCTTAAACCTGTATTTTTTTAAAAACTGAATTATAGAAAAAGCATATGGTCTGATCGTGAAATACAATATAAAAGCTGTCGAAACAGCGTATAAAACAATGGCTGTTAAATTCATACTATCAGTATTACTAAAATAATATATATACATTTGACTCTGACATCCTCCCCGCATTAAAGGCGATTGTTACTTCAAGGCGGATCATGGGTTCGTGGTTTACCGCAATCATTTTCATGACTTCATAGCTAGTGGTTATCCACCCCGCTGCGTTCGTCCAGCGATAGACCACGGGCTGTGCCTTCAGCCACTTACCCTATCCTCATTGGACTCCAGAATATGTAGAGCCTTCTTGAAGTATTCCTTACGGGACACGCTTTAATACGCTTTACAATGTTTTAGTAATTTAAATTTTACCCCCAATAGAAGAGGCGAGGCTTTCTTTCGTTTTATAAAAAGCTCAAAAATTTGCAAAATCTATACCTTTAATAAAGCGAATGAGAAACCTCGCCATTTATGGCGGGGAGGAGGTCAGATTAAATATCATGCGGCTCATTGTGAGCTATGGGGTCATCATGTTTCAGACATCCCCAGAGATATTCATAGCCGCAATTTATTTTTGACATATTTTTGAATTTAAACTTTCTCATAAACAGGGTTTTGTCTATAAATTTCAAAATTTAATCGTTAAATAAGCTAATGCAATGCCTTTCCGTGATGCTTGTTTGCATTGCAGCAGATTAATTGTTGCAATGCTGCGCTTTTTATTTGCCTTTTTATGAGCCATGGCGTTAGCTAGCAACCATCTTTGTCTTTTATTAATATTATATGGTATACAGGATATTGCATTCCAAACTGCTGCTTACATACAGCTTCTAAAACCTTATTATAAAATATCTTGACCTTATATGAAAGATCAAGAACGTCCATATTAAGCAAAAGCATAACAATTTTCTGAATTCATCATACTTCTTCCAGCCCCTTGGCATTGACTTACCATGGCTTTTGCTCAACATAATCAGCCTCAACTTAAATAGGGCTAGCTAACATTAAGAAGATAGCATATAGCATTGTTTTAGCGGAGATTTGTATGTGAAAATTTATGATCAAAACCAAATAAATAATGTTTTCAACATAAAATTAAGAAAAATTACAATAAAGAACAAACTAATTTAAAATTTTTATAACAATATAATTTAAATAAATCAAAAAATATATCTATGGAAGAGATGAATATACTAGATCAAAAATTTGACGTAGCTGTAGTTGGAGCTGGTCCTGCAGGTTTAGCTGCTGCATACTATCTTGCCAAAAAGGGTTTCAAAACTGTTGTTCTAGAAAGAGGTAGAGAAATCGGATCCAAGAGCATTTATGGGGGCAGAATATACGCTGCGCCTCTTAAAGAGATTTACCCGAACTTTAACTCAATGCCTGTGCACAGATGGGTTAAAAAAGAAAGGATAAGCATAATGCCTGATTATGAAAGCATGATATCCATAGATTACCAGGGGAAAGATGCAATAAGCTTTACCGCTTATTTAACTGAAGTTGTAAAATGGATGGGTATACAGGCAGAAACAGCAGGCGCTACAATAATAACAGACGTCCCGGTCACGAATTTCTACAGAGAAAACAATAAAGTTGCTGGTGTTGTTTCAGGTGAAGACGTGTTAAGGTCAGACGTAGTTGTTGATGCTGAGGGAGTAAACAGACTTGTCCTCGAAGCATCCGGCATAGTAAAACCGTTAAAGCCAGAGCTTGTTGCTCTTGGAGTAAAAGAAGTTCTAAAAGGAGATAGCAAGCAGATAGAAGATGCCTTCGGCCTTTCTCAGGACGAAGGGCTAGCCTGGGTTTTTCTCGGCGCAGCTACCGCAAACGTTCCGGGAGGGGCATTCCTTTACACGAACCGCGATTCTGTTAGCCTAGGTGTTGTTGTCCTTTTGGATAAAGCAATAGTGAACTTAAAGGATCATATAAGTCAACTTGTTGAATCTCTAAGAACGGCACCTGCTCTAAAAAATTATCTTAAGAATCTAAGGATTTCAGAATATTCCGCTCATCTGATACCTGAGGACGTATGGTCTCTACGTCCTGAACGTCTTGTTTACGATGGACTATTGATAACAGGGGATGCCGCCGGTCTTCTTTTAAACGCAGGTTATACATACAGAGGTGTAGACTTCGCAGCGTACTCCGGTTACCTTGCGGGAAAGGCGATCGAAAGTGCGCACGCGCAGGGCGATTACGGTGCAGGCGCGCTTTCTTCTTATGAGAAAATGCTAAAGGATAGCATAGTGATAAAGGAACTGAATAGGTTTAGAAAAGTTCACGAAATTATGAAAAACAATTTGCTATTTGAGAAATATCCTAAAATCATGAGCGGTGTGATGAAGAGGATGTTCGAAAATTCTGATGGGCCTTCTAAAGCATGGGATGCGATAAATGAATCTTGCAAAGAAAATCAGTACTCAATGTTAAAACTTTTGATTAACGGTTACAAGATAGTGAGGGCGCTTTGAGCTCGCCAGAAAGAAAATTAAGGTTAACAGACATAATCAACGTGAACATATGGGACGTGGACTCAAAACCTCACATAATTGTAAATTATGAAAAATGTAAGAACTGCCCAACAAAGGCATGCGTAAGGCTTTGCCCAACAGGTTGTTATACAGAAACTGAAAACGGCATACTCTTTAGCTATGAAGGCTGCGTAGAATGCGGTACTTGTAGAGTTGTATGTCCTATGGAAGCCATAACGTGGACATACCCCAAGAGTGGAAAAGGTATATTTTATCGTTTCAGCTAGGTGATAAACATGGGATTAGATATAATTTTGTTGTTCAAGTACGTACCAAATACAACCACCGTTAACGTTGACCCTAATACAGGTACGCTTATTAGAGAGGGTGTTCCAAGCGTTGTTAATCCTCATGATTTGGTTGCAGCTGAATTCGCTCTAAAACTAAAAGAAAAGTATGGAGGTAAAATAATGGCCATGATAATGGCTCCTCCTTCAGCAACCAAGGGAATAGAATATCTAGTTGGAATGGGAATTGACGAAGGCATACTTCTGACTGATAGAGTATATGGTGGAGCTGACACTCTTGCAACATCGTATGTATTATCACAAGCGATAAAAAAGGTTGTAAGTCATTATGATCTTATAGTTGCTGGGCAGGAAACTCTAGATTCTTCTACAGCGCACATAGGGGCGCAGGTTTCTTCATGGCTAGGTATACCGTATGTTTATTATGTCACAGAAGCTGAAATTCAGGATGGGCACATGATAGTTACAAGGCAGCTCGAGACATACATCGAAAAATACAAGGTAAAGCTTCCGGCTCTAATATCTGTGCTCATGCATTCTTTACAGCCTCGTGACGTTACTTTAAAAAACAAGATAAAGGCTGTAAAAGAAAAACCAATAAAGGTTTATACAAATAACGAGCTTCAGCTTAACCCGCTTTGTACTGGATTAAAAGGATCACCTACGATAGTGGCAAAAACAGAGTTCATAGGCAAAATACCAAGAAAGATGCAAATAATGCAGGGCAAACCTCCTGAAGAGATGGTTTCTTGGTTGATTTCAAAGTTAAAAGAGGAGAAGGTGATATAGATGAGTACTCCTTCTATATGTCCGGAGTGGAACCCTGTAAACCCAGCTGAGCATAAAAATGTCTGGATTTACATCGAAACCGATAAGGGACAGATACTTGAGCCAAGCCTTCAGATACTTGGCAAAGGAAGAGAAGTAGCAGATAAGCTGGGAAGCAAGCTCGTAGCTGTAATTATAGGCTATAAGATCGAAGGATTAATCGAAGATCTTGGCAAGTACGGAGCAGACCAAGTAATTTATGTAGACGATGAAAAGCTTAGCACATATTATGCGCCTCTTTACGGCGACGTTCTTGCTCACCTTGCCAAAAAATACAAACCTGAAGCTTTTCTTGTAGCTGGGACGATGAGAGGAAGGGAGCTTGCCCCGTACATAGCAAACCACCTTAGGACAGGGATAACAGCTGACCTTACGATGATAGAAGTAGACGAAAAAAATAAAGAAGTAATCCTCGTTAGGCCTCCTTTTGGAGCGTGGCAGCTCGCTCATATAAGGACAATGAGAAGAAGGCCAGTTATGGGCAGCGTAAGGCCTAATGTTTTTCCAACTCCAAAGAAAGACGAAAACAGAAAGCTTGAATCAATAATTAAAGAAGAACTGCCTGAGGTTCATGAGATAGGATTAGAGCTTATAAGTAGGGTAGAAATACAGAAATCGGAAGAGATGCCTATTGAAAAGGCAGAAATAATTGTTTCAGGCGGAAGAGGGCTTGGCAGCAAAGAGGGTTTTGAGCTTATAAAAGAACTAGCAAGCGTTCTTGGCGGAACGTATGCTGGAAGCAGAAAAGCTGTAGACCTTGGATGGATACCCCATGAAAGACAAGTTGGACAGACCGGAAAAACAGTAAAGCCTAACCTTTACGTAGCCATTGGGATAAGTGGAGCAGCGCAACATGTTTTCGGAATAAGAGAAGCAAAAATAGTTGTTGCTATAAACTCTGATCAGTACGCCCCTATATTTGAAAACTGTGATTACGGCATAGTGGGAGATTACAAAAAAATTGTACCAGAGTTAATAAAGCAGTTAAAGGAATTAAAAACAAAATCATGAAAATAATTATAATAGGAGCTGGCAGGATGGGCATTTGGTTTTATAAGTACTTTAATTTTAAAAATCATGAAACATATTTTTATGATACTGATAAGGTAAAGGTTATAGACTTAAAGGACAAAGGTTTCAGATACCATGAGATTGATCAAATAAAAGATTTTGATATTGTTTTTTGTTCAACAAACATAAGTAGCATCAAAAGAGTTATAGATAGCGTAAAAAACTCTGGGTTTAAAAAATATTTTGTAGAAATAAGCGCGTTAAAGACGCCCATTGTCAAAAGTCTTATAACTCTTGAAAAACCAATATCCCTGCACCCTCTTTTTGGTCCAGGAGCTAGGACAGCTAAGGGAAAGAAATTAATTCACGTCCCTTTAAAAGAAAAGGAAGAAGAGTTAGCTATGATAAGGGAACTTTTTCCTGAGATGGAAATAACAGCGATGAGCGCGGAGGAGCATGACAGGCTTGTAACAAAGACTATACAGCTCGTCCAGCTAATTTCAATGATTTATAATAGGCTCACCATAGAAGGGGATTGGGGATCAAGTCACAAAATGATGAAGCTTGTAGAATCAGTCTCTCTCTACGGTTCAGATGAATTAATAAAAGAAATTTTTGAGCTTAACCCATACACAAAAGAATTAAAAGAAAGCGTCATGAACGTTTTAGAAAAGATCTATTCGGGAGATTATACTATAATAAAAAAGGAATATTTTAAAGATCTATACACAAAAGCTTATGAGATAATGGAAGACGGTTTATGATCATATTCTACTAGCTTCTTTATGGTAAAAATATCCAGTATCAAGGTTGAAAAATATAAAGATAATTAATGTTAACAACAAAATGTGAGACAGTTTTTAGAAAGATTTTTTAATATGTTTTAATTCATAAAAATTATGGCTAATAATAATAAGGTTAACGATGAAACGCAGACAAATGAAACAAGCACAGTACCAATTCAAGGCAAAACTACTTATCAGCTTTCCACAGGTCTTATAATAGCTGCCGGATACGCGAACAAGCTCAGACGTGTAGCGTTAGTTTCTCTTGGCAATTCTGTTCCCAAAGATGTGATAATAAGAGATATTTCTGAAATAAATAAAAAGTTATTCGACGAACTCATAATAAAAAACAAGATCGATAAACTTGATGTAATAAGGCTAACTGTAAAGCTGGTTTATGATCCTGAAAATAAAAAACTAGAACTCGGAGAATACAAAATTATAAGGTATATCCCAGAGGAAAAATGTACAAATGTGCCTCAGGAAGATCTATTACGTCTTAAAGAAGAAAACGAAAAATTAAAGGGTGAAATGAATACTCTCAAAGAAAAATTAAAAGAATTAGAACAAATGCTCAGTTCAGCTTGAAACAGAAAAACTCTGTTCTTTGAGGAACTGCAACAGATAAAATCTGCTTCCGGCTCCTTTCCCTGTAAACCCGCTGCTCTTCCATCCTACGAACGGGTGATAGCCTACTATAGCTCCTGTGGTTGCGCTTGCGCTTCTGTTTACGTATACAACTCCTGCCTGTATGCGTCTTCTGAATTCATCTATTTCTTCTTTTTTGCCTGTATAAAGTCCTGCAGTTAGACCGTATTCAGTATCGTTGGCCATGTTTATTGCGTCGCTAAAGTTTTCAAAAGAATCCATTACAAGGATAGGCAAGAAAAGCTCTTTTTTAAAAAGCTCGTGTCCATGTTTTAGTTCGATAAGGGTAGGTTCAACGTAATAGCCGTTAAGCCCTACATCAACCCTCTTTCCACCGTATATTATTTTGCCATCTTTCTGTCCAAGGTTGACTGCCCAGACGTACCTTTGATAAGCTTCTTCGCTGATTAGCGGTCCAAGGTAAACTTCCTTTTTAAGAGGATCTCCTATTGTTAATTCTTTTATCCTTTTTACAACCTCCTCTACTAGGACATCTTTAACTTTTTTGTGAACATAAAGTCTCGATAAAGCGCTACACTTTTGACCCTGATAGCCGAAGGCTGCTGATATTATGCCCTGAGCGGCTTCTTCTATGTTTGCTGTTTCTGTCACGATTGCCGGATTCTTTCCTCCCATTTCAACTATAAAAACTTTATTGAGACCAAGGTCGTACGCCTTCTTTATCATAGATTTTCCGACATCCTTTGATCCGGTGAACGCTATGCCAGCTACATCAGGGTTTATGACAAGCTCATCGCCTACCTCGGAGCCTGGACCAGTGATTACATTGTATACGCCCTTCGGGACTCCAGCTTCTATAAGGTAATTGTAGATCATTATGCCTGTAAGCATAGTCATGTTACCGGTCGATGATGGTTTTAAGATGGCCGTGTTCCCGGTAATTAGTGCACCGACGCTCATTCCGGTTGATATGGATACAGGGAAATTAAAAGGAGCAAGAATGCCAAAAACTCCATAAGGAACCATTCTCTGTTCAATGACTTCTGTCTTTGTTACAGACCCTTGGAACCCATACTTTATTTTAACGCCCTTTGAAGTCAACTTTACCGTTTGATTATATCCTTTGTTAGAAGCGAGCAAATAAGCATAGTACCTTAAAAAATTTATCGCTTCATCAACTTCTCCTATAGATTCAAGCCTGTTTTTCCCGTTCTCTATAGAGAGCACTGCAGCTAGTTCAAACTTATTCTTTTCTATTATGTTTGCGGCTTTCCTCATTATTGCTGCTCTTTTGTTCCAACCAAGTTCAAACCACGATTCAAAAGCTGATTTAGCTTCCGCTATTCCTTTCCTCGCAATTTCTCTATCACCTTTCTGACATATGCATACCGTTGACCCATCGATCGGCGATTTTTCAACAAGTTTCGCATCAGTCTTTAACTCTTTTTCGCCTACGTAGATAGGGTATTCTTTTCCTATGTACTCTTTCTTTACTTTTTCAACTGCCTGTTCAAAAAGCTCGTGGAATTCTGCATCTTTTCCCTCAGAAACATAAGAAAGGTATGTAAAAACATCTTTGAACCCATTCATTTTCATAATTAAATAATTTATACTTATTTTTAAACTTTTTTAACTTTAATTAAAAGAGCAAAAACTATCTACATCAAGTATATCATCTATATGTTGATGGTTTGAAAATGATTCAATGAGTATAAAAAGTTCATCCAGAAGTGTAACGATGAACTAAACTTAAAATCCAGAGTAGTTTACTAGATCGAAAAATTATATAATCTCTTACACTAACGCTAAGAAAAATCTGATTTGTTATCATAAAAAACTTAATTATTCGGTTTTACAAAAATAAATTTGTAAATTGTTTGAATGGATAGAAAGGATCTTTTCGAAAAAATGGATTGCAGGCCCAACTATTGATGATGCTATAAAGGTTGCGAAGATGCTGAATAAAAAAAACGTAGGAGTTATACTTAATTATTTGGGAGAGGAACTTAAAGAAGAAAACGAAATAAATGCTAGCGTTGAGAATTATTTTGAGATTATAGACGAAATATCAGAAAAAAGGCTCATAAGCGATATAGCGGTCAAACCAACTCAGATTGGCTTAAGCATAAGCTATGAAAAGGCTAGAGAAAATTATTTAAAAATATTAAGGTATGCGAAGGTTAACGATGTGTTTGTATGGTTAGATATGGAAGCTTCTAACTATGTCGAGCCGACCATAAAGCTTTACTTCGAAGGTCTTCTGGTCTCGAGGGAAGGGATAGCTATTCAGTCTTATTTGAAAAGAAGCAACAAAGATGTGGAAGATATAGTAAAAAGAAACGGCATCATAAGATTGGTTAAAGGAGCTTATAAAGAGTCTCCTGAGATAGCTTATACAACTTGGAAAGAAAAAACAGAAAATTACCGAAGAATAATGCATTATCTGTTCGAAAACGCTGCAGAGTTTACCGTTGCGACTCATGACTTGAAGCTTGTAAAAGAAGCCGTAGAACTGAACAAACATTACAACAAGAACGTGACTATTGCAATGCTATTAGGAATAAAGAACAAATTTCTCTTTAATTTAAACGCAAATAACATAAAAAAAGCCCTTTATGTTCCCTATGGAGAAAAATGGGTTGACTATGCAAGAAGAAGATTCAGAGAAGCCAGCAATATAATCCTTGTCCTAAGGTCGCTTTTTGAATTTTAACCTTATTCGAGCAGATCTTTATACCCTTGATAAGCCTTCTTAGCTATGTCGATGTTTATTTGTATAACATTTATAGGTTTGTCGTTCAGAGCTTCTTGGATCGCTTTTTCTAGTAAACTAACATCGCCTCCAAGATCTCTTACAAGGAAACCAAATACAGCAGAGTTTGAGGCGACCCTGGGTTCCCTCAACTTGCCCTTTGAAGCTTCTTCTGCAATCTCTGTAGCTGGCAGATAGTAAACTTCTCCCTTTGCTTTTACTTTCTCTTTTATAAGCGTTGAATTTATCATAACTTTGCCTCCGTTCTTTATTTTTTCTACTGCATACATGCCAAGCCCATCAAGTATGTTAGCTATGTCAAACTCGTGCGGGATCGGGTTAAGAACTTCTGTGTCGCTGGCAACTACAATGCTTTCAACGTAACCTCCTCTAGTCTGTGGTCCGTATGTAGGCACGCTAGTAGCATTATAACCAAGGTTTATAAAATACCAACCAAGCATTTCGCCTAGCTCAACTACTCCTAGACCCCCCCTTCCGGAATTAATTATCGAAATCTTCATTTTTTCTCAACTCCGAAAGCATCCCTGCATAAAGCTGGCGGATATACCTTTACTCCGACTTCGTGAACATACTTCTTTGAATCGAGAATGCTCATCTTCCAGTTTACGTTACACGTTCCGATGAACTCAACAAAGCTGAAACCTTCCATGAGCTGAGTTTTGAACGCGTTAAGAACAGCTTTATATGAATCCATAGCTTCTTTTGAAGAATACATGACCCTGTCCTTTGTGAATATAGGCTTTGGTGTTATGACGACTCTTTTAAGATATGATATCTGAGGAAAAGAGGACAAAATTTTGCAGGCGTCGAGTGGCGGTCCCATCTGCTTTATGTCCCTTCCAAAAGGAGTTGTCGTTGTTTTCATGCCTTCGGGAGTTGTCGGCGCCATCTGGCCTCCTGTCATTCCAAAGACCATGTTGTTGTACATAAAAACTGTTATAGGTATGCCCCTGTTTGCCGCATGTATGAGTTCAGCTATACCTATCGAAAGGGCATCGCCATCACCCTGTATGCCAAATACCACTTTATCCTTTTCAAGCAGTTTAATAGCAGACATTATTGCTGGTGCCCTGCCGTGAGGAGCCTGCACATAATCAACGTTCAAAAATTTATATGCTAACGTGGAACAGCCAACGGACCCCACCATTATAGCCTTTTCTGTAATTCCAAGTTCATCCAGCGCCATGCCTATGAATTTTAAAAGCAGCCCGTGCTCGCAACCCGGACAATATGTCGTTACGCCGTTTTCAAAAATGCTTGAAAACTGCTTCACTTCCATGCTTCCGCCACCTCCTCAACGTCAGGAATGTACCCGCCAAGATACGGCAGAACTTCAACGTCCTTCCTCGTTATGCGCATTATTTCTTGCGCAAGCTGCCCTTCATTCATTTCAACAGATACAATTTTTTCTGCGTGGGAAGAATACTTTAAAATGCTGTTCTTATCTAAAGGGCTTAAAGTTATGGGCCTGAAGAGCCCCGCTTTGACTCCCTTTTTTCTTAACTTTAAAACGGCCTCTTTTGATATTCTGGCTGAAATACCTATAGCTATGTAAAGGACGTCAAGATCATCATAGCACATAAAACATTCAGATTCGGCTATTTTGTCTATTTCTTTTTGTTTTTGAAGTAGCTTTTCTTTGTTCCCTTTAAGTTCTGGAGGATCAAGGTAAATGCTGTTTATTATGTGTCTTGGCCCATAATTTCTCCCTCTTGCAGCCCATTCTACCTTTGGTTTAACTATGTAAGGCGGTTCCCATTCTACGGTATCATACATGTGAACTATAAGCGCGTCAGTAAGCATAATAACCGGAATTCTGTATGTAAATGCAAGCTCAAACCCCTTATGAACGTGTTCCATTGATTCCTGTACAGTGTGAGGGGCCAGAACAATAGGCTTTACGCCGCCATGTCCCAAAGAGTTTAAAACAAATGAGATATCGCTCTGTTCAGGCGCAACATTACCCAAACCAGGACCACCCCTGTTAACGTCTATTATCAGAAAAGGAACCTCTGATGCATAAGCATAAGAAATGCCTTCTGCCATGAGGCTAAGCCCTGGGCCTGAAGTTGCTGTCATAGAAACATATCCTGCTGCTCCTGCGCCAAAAAGCATGTTAACTGATTCTATTTCGCTTGCACTTTGCAAAAAAACCTTAAACCAAGGGTATCTTTTTTCTCCATAAAGCACAGATATATTTTCCATTATTTCACTACTAGGAGTTATAGGATAACCAAAATAAGCTTCAAGCCCAGAACGGACTGCAGCTTCAGCTATAGCTTTAGCTCCCATTATCAGTTTTTTCAATCCTTCTCACCTCAAGTATGGCGTACTCGGGACAAACCCACCAGCATATCTTACAACCAGTGCATTCTCCTTTTTTCCCTACTTCAGAAAACTCTACATAATGATAACCTTGAGAATTTACATTCTTACTAAGCGAAAGATTTTCTTGAGGACATGCATTTATACATATTTCACAGCCTTTGCACCTTTCCCTATTAACGATAACTTCCCACTTGGAATGCACAACTTGATACATCCTTATGATTTATATAAAACTCTAAATATTTATATGTTTTTAAGGAAATTTCTTTTAAAAGTGCCAATTTTTTTCAAAAAATTTCTCTAATTTATGAAAAAAATAATTTAATTAACTATATATATTAGTTTATGTATTTTTAAAATTAAATATTTATTTTTGTAAAAAAATTAAAATACTATTTGTGTATATAAAAAATTTATTTTAAATAGAGGAAAAAATTAAAGGATAACTATTTTTATTTTTTAAAAAAATATATTAGGTAAATTTATAAATAATAGGAGTAAGGAATCCTGCTAATAAAATAAAACGTCATTTACAAAACGAACGAAAGCCTCGCCTCTTCTATTGGAGTAAAATTTTAGTAATAAAACGTTGTGAAGCGTATTAAATCGTGTCCCGTAAGGAATACTTCAAGAAGGCTCTACATATCCCGGAGTCCAATGAGGATAGGGTAAGTTGCTGAAGGTATAGCCTGTGGTCTACAGTTGGCGAACGAAGCAGGGTGGGCAACCACTAGCTATGAAGTCATGAAGATGATTGCGGTAAACCATGAACCTATGATCCGTCCTAAGGTAACTTAGCCCTTTGGGACGGAGAAGATGTTAGTCGAAGTTCATTCTGAGATCTATTACGTAAGGTCCATTCTCATTTATAATAAGAGGGTTAATTTCTAGTTCCTTTAAATTTTCTTTATCATATACCCATTGAGAAAGTTCAGAGATTGTTCTTGCAAACTTTTCAGGGTCGTAAATAGTTTTGTTTCTGTAACCTTTTAAGATGTCAAACAACTTTGTTTCTTTAAGCATGTCTAAAGCTTCATCAAATGTGACAGGGCAAACATAGTTTGATGTCATCCTGTAGAGCTCTGTCAGTGTTCCTCCAGCACCAACGCTTACAACGGCTCCAAAAGATTCGTCCTTTACAAAACCTAACCTTATTTCCTGGCCTTTGATCATCTGCTGGTAATAAATCCTGCCATCAGGAAATTTTTTGTTAAGATCTTCTATAGCTATAGCCGCTTCTTGGGCGTTCAAAATATTTACTCTTACAGCATTTTGTTCAGTTTTGTGAATCAAGTCTTTTCTGTAAACTTTTAGCGCAATGGGGTATGGCAATCTGTTAAGATCAGATTTATCTATCCATCCCCATGGAGGTATGATAAACCCAAATTCTTTTAAAAATTCAGAACTTTCTGGATCTATTATTATACCTTTAAAATTTATTACGGGTTCTTTTCTAACAGAAAAACGCCAGGTTGGCTGTGCCTTTGATGATTTCACAAGATAGGCCATTGTAATTGAAGCTTCTTCTGGAGAATTAAAAGCAGGTATACCCATTAGCCAGAAAGTCTTTCTCAAATGTTCAGACCATTCAGTATTGCCTAGTTCTACGCTTATGTTAAAGTTTTTGTACTCGTCAGAAATCTTTTTTATGGATTCTGGAAGTTTATCAGTAATTCCAGGAGGATAATGGGTACTTATTATTATAAAATTTGAAAAGCCATTCTCGCTCAATTTTTTATAAACTTCAATAATACTTTCGTCAGTTCCTGAAGCGCTAACATCTACAGGATTAGCAAGGCTCGCAATTTTAGGAACTTTACCTGTTGCCTTTAATTCGTTTAATATTCCTGAGACATTAGGCACATTGACCCCGTTTTTTGCAGCGTTGTCGGCTGCAAGAACGCCAGCACCTCCGCTATTAGTCAACACAATAACCTTATCAGACCTTGGCAAACCGTTCATTTCATATGTTTTTATAACATCTATAAGTTCCCTGAGTGTATAAACCTGTATTATTCCAGCTTGTTTTAATGCAGACGAATATGTCTCATAGTCGCTCATTATCGAAGCGGTGTGAGACATAGTCGCCCTTTTTCCTACCTGCGTAACTCCGGCGAGCAGAGCAAAGGCTTTTTTCTTCTTTGTTAAATCAGACGCTATTTTCATAAATTTTTTACCATCCTTGATTCCCTCAATGTACATAGCTACAGCTTCAACATTTTCATCATAAGATAAAAATTCCAGCGTATCAGAAATCGTAATATCTTCAGAATTTCCCAAACAAGTAAGGGAACTGATGCCTATATTGTTGGTTAAAAGTTCATCAAGGATAGAAACGCTGATACCACCGCTTTGAGTTATAATTGCTACTTTGCCTTTTTTTAACTTTGGAAGAGATTCTAAAAATCTTCCGTCTTTAGTCGCCTTTTTTTCCGGCAGGAACAAGGTATTTAACCCGTTATATGTATTAACTATACCTATAGTGTTAGGACCAAGCACCCTGATTTTTAGCTTTTCTTTGAGCAGCTTTTCAGACCCTGATTCTGTAAAGCCTCCAGAAATAACGATGGCAGTTTTTGTTCCTCTTTTATCAGCTTCTTTTAGGTATTGCCATGCTAAGCTTGATGGTACCGAAATTATCGTCAAATCTGTCTCTGGCACTTCCTTCAAGCATTTATAACCAGCACATTCTTCATATAGGGGGTTTACTGGATAAATTTCAGCGTTAAGCGTTCTTTCTTCTTTTGCCTTTATTAGGTTTTTAAATATTATCGTAGCAAAATTGTCCTCTCGCGGTGAAACGCCTATAACAGAAATGGATTCTGGATAGTAAAGCGGGTAAAGATCATTATTCATATCAACTATGATGATTTAAGTAATATTTATTTTTTATTTAGTAAAGAAATGAAATTTATAAAATATAAAAACTATTTTTAAAAAATTTTTAACATTAGATTCGAAAAATAAAAATTTAAATTCATCTTCTTTTAATATATAATTGATGTTCCCTTTTAATGAGGTAATGGATTTTAAAATAGAAATGACAGATGAGCACGAACTTTTCAGGAAATCGATAAGAGAGTTTGCAGAAAGCAAGGTAAGGCCCTACGTTCAGAAGGTTGAAGAAACAAACGAGATACCGCAGAGCATTATAGATGGGGCAAGAGAACTTGGGCTATACGGGGTAGGAGTCCCTGAAAAATACGGAGGACAGGGGGGTGATATGAGGACATTAGCTATACTTACAGAAGAACTCTCAAGGGTTCTTCCATCTTTAGGTACAATGGTAACTGTAAACCATCTTTTTTTAATTCCTTTGATGATTTTCGGAACCGAAGAACAAAAGCTCAAGTACATACCACCAGTTGCAAAAGGTGAAAAATTTGCGGCGCACGCTAACACAGAACCAGGTGCAGGAAGCGATGTCGCAGGAATTCAGACTAGGGCAGAAAAAAATAATAATGGGTATATAATTAACGGAAGGAAAATATTTATCACGAATTCTGAAAGAGCTCAATATTTCATACTCTCTGCAAGAACTTCTTCTCCTGAACAAGGCAAAAGATGGAAGGGAATAACAACTTTCATTGCAGAAAAAGGCATGCCTGGTCTTGAGATAGGGCAAAAGTTTAAAGTTATTGGGCTAAGGGGGGAACAGCCTAATGAGGTTATATTCAACAACCTTTACGTTCCTGATGAAAACATAGTAGGTAAAGTAGGGGAGGGTTTTAAAGTTATTGTGACAACATACGATTATTCAAGAATAATCATAGCGGCTCAGGCTCTTGGTATCGCACAAGGTGTTTTTGAGCTGGCGTTTAATTATTCAATAGAGAGAAAAGCTTTTGAAAAACCCATCATCGGGTTTGAAGGCGTAGCTTTCAGGATTTCTGACATGCTGATAAAGCTTGAGACAGCTAGGCTTCTTGTATACTGGGCAGCATACCTTGCAGATATGCAGAAACCATTGTTTTTAATGGCATCTTCAATGGCAAAAACCTACGCTACTGAAGTTGCTGAAGAATTATCTGACATGGCTATAAAAATACACGGGGGTGCAGGTGTAGATTCAGCAACAGGAGTTGAAAGGTATCTTAGAGATTCTGTTATAACTACAATATATGAAGGCACAAACGATATTCAAAAGCTAACCATAGCTAAAACGCTTCTAAAGTTAGCGTCAAGGAGCGTGGATATAGGTTGAACGAAAAAGTAAGCGTAATAGGGGCAGGAACTATGGGTCATGGGATTGCGCAGATTGCAGCCATGTCGGGTTTTCAAGTTTGGATTTATGATATAAAAGAAGAAATACTTTTTAATGCTATAGAAAAGATAAAACAAAGTTTAGAAAAATTCAAAGCAAAAGGGGTTATAAGCGACATAAACGAAGTTTTATCGAGGATTAACAAAACTACTTCCTTAGAAGATGCACTAAAAAATTCTAACTATATGATAGAAGCTGTCCTTGAAATTTTAGACATAAAGCTACAAATATTTAAAAAAGCTGAAAGTATAATACCTGATGCTGAATTTTTTGGAACAAATACTAGCAGCCTTCCTATTTCAGAAATTTCTAGAGAGTTAACTTTAAAAGAAAAGGTTGTAGGTATCCATTTTTTTAACCCCCCGCAGCTCATGAAACTGGTTGAAATAATAAAGGGAAATTATACTTCAGAAGAAACTTTAAACAAAGCTGTTATATTTGGTAAAAGGCTAAATAAAGTACCTGTCATCGTCAAAAAAGACGTGCCCGGGTTTATCGTTAACAGACTTTTAGCAAGGCTCATGAATGCTTCATGTCAAATAGTAGAAAATAATGTAGCGAATATTGTTGAAATAGATTCGGCCTTAAAGTACAAGTTGGGTTTCCCCATGGGTGTGTTTGAACTAGCTGATTACAGCGGCATTGATGTATTTTATCTTGTTTTTAGGGCTATGAAGGAAAGGGGCTTTTTAGGTAGTATTTGCAAGACTTTTGAAAAGATGTACGAAGAAGGTAAATTTGGCGTGAAAACTGGTGAGGGATTTTACAAATATCCCGGCAAAGGGATTTACAAGAAACCAGATATACCTGCTGAGGCAGGATCTAAATTTGATCCATGGTTAGTGGTTTCACCAGAAGTTGGTGAAGCCCTTTGGCTCATAAAAAACGATATAGCTTCTGAAAGTGACATAAATACAGCTTCAATGCTAGGGTTGGGCTATCCAAAAGGGATAGTTCAGATGGGGAACGAGTTTGGACTTACGAACGTAAAAGACAGATTAAAGAAGCTAGCGGAGATTACTGGCAAAAAAGAGTACGATTACTTACTGCAGTATTTCGAATAAAAGGTAGCTATTGGAGCGTTCTTGTTCATCGCTGCATTTGCTTCCATATGAGATTCTTATTTGAAATCCAGTTTATACCAGGTTTTTTGCATGCTCTGATTTCTTGAATATTGTCAAATATTGAATCTTCTAACCATTCCTTTGTTCTTTTATGTGTTGCTTATCATTAAAATAAAATATACTTCAAAGGTGATTTTTACCTATTAACCACTGCGGATGAGGCACCATAATTATAAAGGTTAAATTTCTCCGATTTAATTAGATTGACATGGAAAAAATCAGAATGACAAATCCTATAGTGGAAATTGACGGAGATGAAATGACAAGAATCATGTGGGCATGGGTCAAAGAAGAACTTCTTTTACCTTATGTTGATCTTAAAACAGAATATTACGACTTGCACGTAAAGAAGAGAGACGAAACTAACGATCAGATAACTATACAAGCAGCAGAAGCCATAAAAAGGTGGAAAGTCGGTGTAAAATGCGCTACTATAACTCCCAATGCAGAAAGAGTTAAAGAATATAACCTCAAAAAGGAATGGCCAAGCCCAAACGCAACAATAAGAAAAATTCTCGATGGAACTATTTTCAGGGCACCAATACTTGTAAACAATGTAAAACCTGCCATAAGATTCTGGAAAAAACCGATAATAATAGCAAGGCACGCTTTTGGGGATATTTATGATGCAGTAAGCGCAAAGTTTGAAGAAGGAAGTGAAGCAGAGCTTGTAATTAAGAAAAAAGACGGAAACGTTAACAATTATAAATTTCCAAAATTTAATGGTTCTGGTATTATAGAAGCGAAATATAACATAGATAAATCAATAATGAGTTTTGCAAGGGCATCATTTTCTTATGCGTTAATGGTTAAACTAGATCTATGGTTTGCCTCCAAAGATACAATATCAAAAGTATATGATGCTCGTTTTAAAGAAATTTTCAACCAAGTATATGAAAATGAATATAAAAATATTTTTGAGTCAAACGGGATACATTATAATTATTACCTTATTGACGATGCATTGGCAAGGGCTGTCAGGTCAGAAGGTGGTTTTGTGTGGGCATGCAAAAACTATGAAGGAGACGTCTTTTCCGATTTTGTTTCAACAGCTTTTGTTGGAACGCTGGCTTTGATGACATCAGAACTTATGTCGCCTGAAGGTTATTATGAGTCTGAGGCAGCGCATGGAACAGTTCAAAGGCACTACTACAGATATTTAAAAGGTGAAAAAGTTTCAACCAATCCTACCGCTATAATATTTGCTTGGACAAGAGGGCTAAAGAGAAGAGCCGAGTTAGATGGAAACCAGGAGTTATACAAATTCTCAGAATTACTGGAAGAATCTGTTAAGAAAACGATTGAAAGCGACAAAATAATGACGCAGGACGTTGCGAACGTTGCTGATCCCCCAATAAACGCTGTCGTAGATACTCAGACTTTTATCAAGGCTGTTAAGAAAAACTTAGAAAATTCGCTCATAAAAGCAGGGTTGTTAAAAGCTTAAGAATACGAATAAGAAGCAGCAAGCATGCTGTAGTAATTTTTTATGGTATAAGCTACTTTTTCTGGTTTCGCGTTAACAACGCTTATTATTCCTGCTAAAATTAGCAACTGCCAAAAGCTATCAGGCTTCGCTCTTTCTATAATTTCTTTATCTAAATACATTAAGTTCTTAAGATCGTTTTCTTCAACTAATTTTTTAACAATTTTATCATACATTTTGGCAAAGAATGAAAATCCATAAGGGCCATTATATGAATGCGTATGAGCTTGATCGGCGCTTATTATTATTGAAAATTCATTTTTAAGCTTTCCAATCAAAGAACCAAATTTGAAAAGTTCAGGTCTTTTAACTTCTCTTCCCGGTCCTATTATTAGGACTTTATCTGCTTTTAAAAAGAAGCTCAGAGGAATTTCTGAGCCCCAATCTAATGGTAACGAAGAAAGTTCTCCTGAATCTGTACCATAATTAACCTTTATGACTGGTAATTTATAGCTCTTTGAAGCATTGTAAAGTTCATCGGCAAGACTTCTATCTGTATTGTAACATTTGCTGTTTTTACATATTCTTTCAGCATATAACAAAGAAATATGATCTGGTACCCTTATGGTGTGGGGTGACACAACGATCAATGTTTCTCCATGATGCCTATTACCACATTCTATCATTATTTTTCTTATTTCCTTAACATCTAGATCATCGGGTTTTAAAACTTCATCACCATGAGGCAGTAAACATATTTGCTTTATCATATTATTTTATTAAACTAATTTTTTATTTAACTATTTGTGAAAGGAAGATTTTTAAAAGCAAAAACTTATTCTTTTTTAGAAACGTTTGAAAAGAATTTATAATAAACTATTGCAGATGCGTAATAAAATGCGGCACAAATAAAGAAAGGAGCGTTTAAAGATTCTTTTATGAGCAAAGCTCCAAATATAACTGTTAGCGAATTCATTGCGTTCCAAGTAAGGGTTTCTATGCTGGAACCTATACTTTTGTATTCGTCATTAAGAATGGAAAGTTCAAAAGATGACTGTACAGGGCTTATTGCGTTCATCGTGACGGTCCTTATAAGGTAAAACGCTGAAAAAAGTGAGATAGCTAAAATACCGTTTCCAAGAAATCCAACAATCGGCATAGTTACCATAAATGTTGTAGCAGTTAGCCACGAACCTATTATGGATCTTAGGGATCCTCTTTTTCTTTCGATTTCTGGCATATATAAAGCGAGAAATGCCATGAACAGGTTCGTGATGGAAAATATAACAGATATAACGGTTATGCTTAGATTGAATCTGTATTTAAATTGAAGCGGAAAATAAGGGATCAAAAATCCAGCCCCTGCACCAATGAGGCCTGCAGGGATTGCTAGTTTGTAGATTGTGCGAAAATTTTCGTTCTTTAAATCTATTTTTGGTGGAGGTGGTTTAAGATCAGTCTTAACTTTGTAGATAATGTAAGATGAAGAAAGGAACGCAATCATAGAAATTAAATAAATTAACTTATAAGACTTATAGTATCCTATATAATTTTTAAAAACGTCAATAATAGAACCTGAAAAAGCAGTTCCTATAAATGCGCCTATGTTATTTAAAAAATAATTTAAAGAAAATGCTTTTGTTCTGTTTGTCAGTGATTCGCTTTTTGATATAAGAGGGTTTAAGGCTGCGGAATTCATGCTTGAACCAGCTGAACCAATTATAGAAGATGCTAAAAAGGTAGTTTTTGAGGGATAAAGAAATATAATAGCGTATGAAATCGTCTGAAAAATGCTGCCAATTAAAACAGTATGCTTGGAGCCTTTAACGTATGTTAATATTGAAGATGGTATCAGCAAGAAAACAAAAGTGAACCCTCCAACAGCGCTTAAGATACCGTAAAAAACTACGCCATAACCTAAGTATATTATATAAAAAATCATTATAAAGCCGCCTAAATTAGATGCTAAGCTGTTTGCAAAGCTATAAAAAGCAAGCCTCTTGGCATCTTCCTTGAGATTTTTGTATTCATTTAAAGCCCTGAATATCTCCAATTTTACATTTACACAATCAATGGAGTTATAAAATATAATTATAACTTTTTTTATGTTTAAAATAAGCTGTTTTATCCTTTAAACCGCAATAAATGTATTTATATCATAAAAATTTTGATAAAACAAACAACAAATCTCGCCTTCAGGGCGGTGGAGGAGGTCAGATATTTTTATTTTTTAAACAAATTTCAAATTTTACAGCAATTTACGGCAGCTCTATCTATTGATTCAAATATTGTTGGGTGCTGATGCGCAAGCAAGCCTATGTCTTTTACTCTTGCGTTAACTGAAACTGCTAACGCTATTTCGTTTATTATCAACGAAGCAGCTTCGCCAACGATTAAGCCTCCTATAATTCTCTGCGTTTCTTTTTCAACTACTATTTTAACCCAGCCCTTTCTCATTTTCATGATTTGGGCATAAGCATCATCTTCTAAATGATAGGAAACTACTTCATGCGGTATACCAAGTTTAATTGCTTCTGCAGGTGTGACCCCAACGCTTGCCACCTCAGGCTCAGTAAATACAGTAATAGGTATACTCCTGAAGTTTACTTCATAAAGCGGCCTTTCTGCAATTATGTTCCATGCTGCTACAGTAGATTCCTTAACCGCAGAGTGAAATAGCATATATTTTCCTATAACGTCACCAGCAGCATAAATATTTGGTATCTTTGTTCTCATGTGGCTATCAACTACAATCTTTCTGTTTTCGACCACTCCTAAATTATTAATTTCTTCTACATACGGAGACCTCCCAACGGCCATGATAACTTCGTCTGCAGTTATTGATTTGGTTTCTCCAGATTCATCAACATAATAAACAGTTTTTTGGTTTCCATCTTTTTCTATAGATGTTACCTTTGCATTTGTCTTTATGTTTACATTGTTTTCTTTTAAAGTTGATTTTATTTCTTCTACTGCATCTTCGTCCCAACCGTTCATTATATTAGGCAGCATTTCAAGGATTGTTATGTCAGTTGAAAGTCTGCTGATTGCAGATGCTGCTTCAACCCCTATGTAACCTCCCCCAATTATAACGTAAGATTTTTTTAATTTTCTATAATCAGTGTTGTATCCAAAAAGTTCTTCAGACCCTATCGTGAGTTCAGATCCTTTAATCGGAGGTTTAACCGGGACTGAGCCAGTCGCTAAAAGCATGTACTTTCCTTTTACAGTTTTTTTCCAAGAACCGTCCAAACTTTGAACTTCAACTTCACAGCATTTTATAGGTTTTGCAATAGCTTTTACAAATTCAAGATTTTCATGTTCAAATATTTCTCTTATATGTTGCTGATACCTAATGCTTTGGACCCAATCTTTATGTTCTATAGCTTTTTCCCAGATGTCTTGAACTAAACTTATATTAACTGGACCATTAAGCGCTGCTATCTTTTTTGTCTTTTCTAACAAATATATAGTAAGGTATACAGCTTTTGAAGGTATGCAACCTTCATACAGGCAGTTACCCCCCAAGTTGCCTTTATCATCTATCAAAATTGCGCTTTTTTTGCTGTCAGAGAGCTGAAAGCCGCCATGATAACCACCGCCACCTCCTCCGATTATTATTGTTTCGTAAAAATCTTTAGATGGTGCATCTGTAAAGGAGTCGTGGGTTGGCGGAAAGTGATGATATTTTCCGAGCATGATAAAGGGTAATAAAAAGTTGGCTTTAAAACTTTTCTAAGTTTGCAAACGGGGTCAAATTTTAGAATAAATGGAAATTATTCAAAGTTTTTAAATATGTTCTTTTAATATATAAATTATAAATGGGCAAAACTATTTCTGCCTTAAGAAAACTAGAAGGCAGTTTGGCGGGATTATATTCAACTCTTTTTAAACTAAGTTATTTTAGTATAAATGCTAAAACGGCATTTCAAAAAATAGCAATGGATTCAATGGAACATGAAGAGCTCATACGATTGCTTGAAAGTAAACTAGATGAATATGAAGGCTTGGTTGATGATGAAATGATAACTTTATGTAACTCTCTTTCTGAAGAAGCAATGAAATTAAGTGAAAGCGTTAAAAAAATGACTTCTACAGAAATTTTTGGAAAGCTCAGAGAACTAGAGAAGGGCGAAGAATTAGCATACCAAATATATCAAAAATACATGAAAGAAGCCGCTAATAAAAAAGATAACGTTCTAGTTTTGATACTTAAAGGCATTGTTGAAGATGAAGAACTCCATGATAAACTTTTATCCGCTTTAGTAAATTAAAGAAAAATCTGACCTCCTTTCTGCCATAGAAAAGGCGAGGTTTGCCGTTTACTTTATCACATCTAAAACGGATAGCTTGTTATGAACTTTCTGCCGGATGCCTTTCTGATTCTGTTCATTATTGCCAAGCCTATACCTTCTTCTTTAAATGATTGTATGATCCCAAACTCTACATCTAGCTTATCTATCTTTCTTAACGCTTCAAACAAATTTTTAGCTACAGTGTAAAGATTAGATTCTGTTCCTAATATTATGAAAGTTACATTTTTTGAAGCCAAATCTTTTATTTTTTCATAATTTTCTTCTGTAACCAAAACAGCTACACGTTTATCGATTTTTTTAATTATTTCTGGTAATGATGAATTATCTAGAAGCAAATAAAGGTCCTTTTCAGGTGCGTAATGCTTATATTTCATCCCAGGCGCTAAGGGTTTTTCAAAATCATACAATCCAGAAACTTCTGGTGGCACTTTAATCGACGTAAATATGCTGCGCAGTTCTTCAACAGTAAATGGACCCGGCCTTAACAATACGGGAGGGTCTCTGGTAATATCAACTATAGTAGACTCTACGCCAAAAAATGTTTCTCCAGCATCTATTATAACGTCCGCAAGCCCGTTGAGCTCTTCTATTACCGTCTTGCCGCTTGTTGGACTGGGTTTACCTGATATGTTCGCGCTCGGTGCCGCAATAGGTGTCCCTGAAATTTCTATTAGTTTTAATGCAACAGGATGCGCCGGCATTCTTACAGCCACAGTGTCCAAGCCTGCAGTAACTTCTTTTGGAACGCTAGGTTTCTTTTTAAGCACAACTGTCAAAGGTCCTGGCCACACTTTCTTCAGCTTATCTTCGTTCTTTACTTCGCTTGCAACATTATATAACTGTTCAAAAGAACTTATGTGAACTATTAAGGGGTTATCTGGCTGTCTCTTTTTTATCTTGAAAATTTTTAAACACGCATTCCCGTTAAAAGCGTCAGCGCCTAGCCCGTAAACTGTTTCCGTTGGAAAGGCAACGGTTCCTCCTTTCTTTATCACTTCTGCCGCAGGAAAAAGATCTTCAGGTTTAAAGTTAATGGGATCGACTTTGATTATAAGGCTCATTCTTCTACTATTTTGTTTGAAATCGCGCCTATGCCTTCAATTTCAACGGATACAACATCTCCTGCTTTAAGGTACCTTTCCCCTGTGAAGGCAGCGACGCCTTCAGGTGTCCCTGTTGATATAACGTCCCCAGGGTAAAGGGTTATACCCTGAGATAAATATGATATTATCTCTTCAATTTTAAATATCATGTCAGAAGTTGAGCCGTTCTGTCTTAATTCACCGTTAACCTTTGTCTTTATGTTAAGGCTGTAAGGGTCTTTTAGTTCATCAGACGTGACAAGCCATGGCCCGAGCGGCAATGCATCATCCAGCATTTTACCCATAACCCAGTTAAATCCGTACGGGGTCTGAACGTTCGGCCAGCCTTGAGGGAACTGCCAGTCCCTGAAACTTATATCGTTAGCTATGGTATAACCTGCAACGCAGGATCTTGCTTCTTGAACTGATACATATTTGCACTTTTTGCCGATGATGACCGCAAGCTCCCCTTCATAATCCATCTTGCTTGAAGACCTTGGCTTCCTCACATCGTCATAGGCTCCTTTCAGCGCATTTGCAAACTTTGTAAACAGATAAGGTTGCAAAGGTTTTGCAAGGTTTCCTTCTCTGGAATGAGAATAGTAATTTACTGCGGCCAGAAATATCTTTTGTGGGCTCCTCACGGTTGGATCTAACTTTATATCCTGCAGCCGATATACTTCAGATGATTCGTTTATTGCATCATCTATTTCATCAACATATCCAAGAGCAAGTATTTCTTCAACAGATTTTATGTCAGAACCGTATTTTGAAAAAACTGAGGTTATATCATAAACCTTTTCATCAACATAAACGCCTACCCTTTTCAGTCCCTTTACCATATAGTTTAATATCTTCATTACTCTAATCCTAGCTGCCTCATATCTTTAAACTTTAGCGTGATCATTTTAAGCGCCTGCATAACAAGCTCAATATATTCATCAATTTCTTCAGGCTGAACTCCATTCTTTTTAGCCTCTTCCTTGACCTTTTCTTCAACCTTTTTGTAGCTCTTTAAACTTTCGTTCAGATCTGCCCAGGGAATATTCTTTATGGCTTCACCTATCTTGTCGTTTTTTGGTAGGATCCCTTCAACCATAAGAGCTGCTATTATTGGATAGCCAATGTAACCTTTGAATATGGTTCCGTTGTCGTTGCTGTAAGCCATGCTGTTTTTGATTATCACTGTATACTCTTTATCGCCTTTTGAGGATCTAACTTTGTATATACCGGCATCCTCCTTCTTTACTCTGCCGGCAGATATCGAAGAAATCGCTTCGAGAACCTTAATCCTAGGAGGCATTTTTAACTTTATGCCATGATAAGCAGACAACCTGAATGATTTTATTAAACACCGGATTTATAAGTTTTTGTTGCACACGCTACAATTTTTGAGGTCCAGGAATCGTTACAAAATGAACGAAAGCTTCGCCTCTTCTAGAGGCGGGGTAAAAATTTAAATTACTAAAACATTGTAAAGCGTATTAAAGCGTGTGCCGTAAGGGAATGTCACACGAGGGCTCTACATATTCTGGAGTCCAATGAGGATAGGGTAAGTGGCTGAAGGAACAGCCCGTGGTCTACCGCTGGACGAACGAAGCGGGGTGGGTAACCACTAGCTATGAAGTCATGAAGATAAAGGCGGTAAACCACGAACCCATGATCCGCCTTGAAGGAACCATCGCCTTTTAAGGCGGGGAGGATGTCAGATTATTTTGTATTACGCGATATTGATTTATTGATATGTTTATAAGCAATATACGAAATTCTAGATTGATGGATATAGAGCACAAGATAGGGGTAGCAGCTTCGAGGACTCTGATAAGCGCCTTCGTTTTTCTTGTGTTTTCTTTGTTAAAAATTTATTTCGGCTATTTCAGCGGTCTCCCAATCCTTATAGCTGACGGGGTACACAATTTTGCTGATTTTTTGATGTTCATAGCTGCATATATAGGTCTCAAGCTATCTTTGATAGGACCCACAAAAAACTTCAGATATGGCCTTTACAAAGCTGAAAACCTTTCAGCATTTTTGATGAGCTTATTTATAATATACGCTGTTTACGAAATATTTTTAGAAGGCATAAAGTTTACGATCCCTAAATACCCTGCAATAGGAATTACGGTTCAAGCTATAAGCTTAATCGTTGACCTTGCCCTCGCAATCTGGCTTGGCAACATAAAGCTGAAACAGGTAAGCCTGATAAACGCGGAGACCCTGCACAATTATGAAGACTCAATATTAAGCCTGATAGTTCTTATCGGCATATTGATGCTGAATTATGGACTCAAATACCCTTACTACGCCGTCCTGATCATTACTATTGCAATAATATTATACCAGGTAATCATGATACTTAAAGATTCAACGCTTGCACTTCTGGATGCAACTGATAAGCGCATAGAAAGGGTTGTGGATGAATCTGTAAAGGAAATCAAAGAAATAAGCGGTTATCACGATTTAAGGGTAAGGAAAGCTGGACCATATTATTTTATAGAACTGCATCTGGAATTGCCTCCAAACGTAAGCGTGAGAAAAGCTGATAAGATTACTGATGAGCTGGAAAAAAGGATCAAAGAAAAAGAACCTTTGGTTGTTCTCTTTAACCCGCACGTAGAGCCAAGCGAAACCAAAAAGCAAACTCGCGTTCTGATACTGATTGATTCAGATGGAAAGGTTTCAAACTTTTCTCAGGCATCTCAGGTTGTTATAACTGAGATCGAAACCCAAAAGATTTCTGTCATAGATAACCCATTAAAAAAGATCGAGAGAAGAAAGTTGCCGGCTCTGGTAGAATTCATAAAGGAGCAAGGAGTCAGCATAGTAATTACGAACAGAATAGAAGAGCCAGTGCTGCTGGCTCTTTTTGGCGCAGGGGTTGAAGTTTATTTATCAGATGATCAAGACTATAGGACAGCTCTGAACAAGCTCAAGACAGACCAGCTTAAACCGGCTGAGCTAAAAGAAAACATTTAAACGTACTTGTGCTTGTAGTTTTATAGTTGAACGAGACTGATCTCAAAAAGTTTTTAGAAGAAAAAGGCATAAGTTTCGAGATAATAAAGCATGGCTCTTCTTATAGAGCTGATGAAGCGAGCAGAGAGCTCAACATCGATCTTAAAAAGATCGTCAAGACAGTTCTTTTTATAGCAGACAAAAAAGAGCCGCTCATCATAATAGTAAGAGGGGACAAAAGGGTTGACCAAACAAAGATGGCAAAAATTCTGGGGTACAAAAAGCTAAGGCTTGCAACTCCAGAAGAGCTGAGAAACATAACTGGCTACGAACCAGGCACTTTGCCCCCCGTAGCTCACAAACAGAACATTAGGACAGTGCTGGATGAAGACGTAATCGATGAAGATTACGTTTACGCAGGAGGTGGTTCACTTGGTTCTTCTCTTAAAATATCACCTAAGGATATAGCAAGGCTGCAAAACGCATTAATACTTAAAGTATAAAATGAAAAATATAAAAATGCAGGATGAAAGGGTCATAGGAATCGATGAAGCTGGAAGGGGCAGTTTTATCGGGCCACTTGTAATAGCCGGATTTTCTATTCCTTACATTTTTATTTCACGACTTAAAGAGCTAGGGGTAAAAGATTCAAAAAAGCTAACTCCTGCTAAAAGGACAGAGCTGTACGTAAAACTCAAAAAACTTGAATGCTCATCAGTTTTGATTTATAAGCTAAGCCCTCAGCTGATAGATTCTTATGTTTGGTCAAACGTTAAAAACATAAATTTAAACTACCTTGAGGCTGTTTACATGGCAAAGATCATCAACAAACTGCCTGGAAATTATACAGTTATTGATGCTGCAGACGTAAGCGAATCCCTTTTTTTAAAAAACGTTCTAAAAAATGTGAAACGAAATGTAATATTGATAAGTTCTCATCATGCTGATGATCTTTACGCAGTTGTATCTGCCGCAAGCATTGTAGCTAAAGTCGTAAGAGACAAAGAAATAGAAAAGCTTCACAAAATTTATGGTAATTTTGGCTCTGGGTATCCTTCAGACCCTAAAACTTTGGAATTTTTAAAAAGTTTAAAAGATAAACCTGAAGTGCTTCATGCTATTCGATTAAGTTGGAAAACATTAAATAAGTTTAATAACATACGGTTTCTATGAGCAAAGACTTTGAAACCCGTTTTATCTGGCATAATGGCTCATTTGTTCCGTGGCAGGAAGCAAAAGTTCATGTGATGACTAACGCTCTGCATTATGGCACTGGGGTTTTTGAAGGAATTCGAGCTTACTGGAACTCTAAGCAGCTTTACATTTTTCGCTTACAAGATCACATAAACAGGTTTTTCAATTCTATAAAGATATACAATTTCGGAATAGACTTCAGTAAAGAACAGATTTCAGAAGGAATAAAGGAAACTCTTAGGAAAAATGAGCTAAGGACAGATGTATACATTAGACCTTTAGCAATAAAGGGCTATGGGCCCATAGGCCTTGATGTCAGGAAGCTAAAAACTGACGTCTTTATAATAGCAATGCCTTATGGTAAGTACTTTGAAAAAGAAGGCATAGAAGTGCTTGTGTCTTCTTGGAGAAGGATAAGTTCTCAAACTTTACCAGTGTTAGCCAAAGTTACCGGTCATTACTCTAACAGTGTCCTTGCAAAGCTCGACGCTCTGAACAAAGGTTATGACGATGCAATTCTTCTTAATGAAGAAGGAAAAGTTTGCGAAGGGACTGGTGAAAACATTATGATGGTTAAAGATGGTATAATATATACGCCACCTATTTCTGCTGGAATACTTGACGGGATAACTAGGAGAAGCATAATGGAATTTGCTCCAGATTTAGGGTTGAAAGTTGTTGAAAAAGATATAGATCGTGGAGAGCTTTACACAGCAGACGAACTGTTCTTTGTGGGAACTGCAGCAGAAATAACCCCAATATTGAAGGTTGACGGAAGACCGATTGGGGATGGAAAAGTTGGTCCAATTTCTAAAAAGCTAAAAGATTACTTTGCGTTAATAACTCAGGGAAAAGTTGATAAGTATCTTAAATGGCTTGAAGCTGTATGGTAAGAGTAAGCTTTCAAGGGGAAAGAGGGGCTTACAGCGAAGAAGCAGTCATAAATTTTTTTGGAAACGATGTTGAGTTTTTACCATTACCTTATCTTTCAGATGTTTTTAAAAGCGTTGAAACAGGAGAGGCAGACTATGCTGTTGTACCAATAGAAAATTCTTTAGAAGGAAGCGTAAGCGAAACTTATGATCTTCTTTTAAAAAGTGACGCAAAGATAGTTGGGGAGTCGATTCTTAGAGTTAGACATTGCTTTATGATTCATCCAGACGCAGAACTATCTAAAGTAAAAGAAGTATGGTCTCACCCTCAGGCCCTTTCTCAATGTAGAATATTCATAGAAAAAATGAAGCTAAAGCCAGTACCTTTTTACGATACTGCTGGAAGCGCAAAAGTAATTGCAGAGAAAGGTGTGCTAACAGCTGGAGCCATAGCGTCATGCAGGGCTGCATCGTTTTATAACCTAAAAGTAGTAAAAGAAGGAATTGAAGACTCAGAAAACAACTTTACAAGGTTCATCGTGCTTGGTAAGACTGAAGCAGGAAGAACTGAAAAAAGCAAAACATCTATAATATTTGGGACTTCACACAGCCCTGGGTCCCTTTTTAAGGCCCTCAAAGTTTTTGCTGATAGGCAAATAAACCTTACCAAAATAGAAAGCAGGCCAACAAAAACAAAACCTTGGGAATATTATTTTTTTGTGGATTTTGTTGGGCACATTAACGATCAAAAGGTAAAAGAGGCTATAGAAGATTTAAAAAAAGTTACAACTTTTATTAAGGTGCTTGGATCATATCCTGCTGAGCTGATATGACCGGTTATGAACTTGCTAAAATCGGCCAGTATTTGGCATCGATGGGTTACGTAGAAGGTAGAGAAGGTAATTTAAGTGAAAGGGTTGGTAACGGTGCCCTCATAAAGGCAACAAACGTATTTATGGCGTTTGCTACTCCGGAAGATTTTTCTTACATTGATTTAGATGGAAACCTGATCTACGGCAAACCCCCTTCTTCAGAATTCAGATTGCACACAACAATATACAAAAACGTTAAAAACGTAAACTTTATAGTTCATACACATCCTGTTTATACTCTTGCTTTATCTCAGCACTATAGTTTTATACCGATAGTTATTACGGAAGGAAAACTTTATTTTTCAAAGGAAGTCCCAGTCCTACCTCTCATAGAACCTGGAACACAGGAACTGGCTGACAAAGTTACTTCATACATAAAAAATGGTTATGAAGCTGTTGTTTTGAAAGATCATGGGCTTGTAAGTGTCGGGGAAACTTTGGACGTTGCAGTTATGAGGACAATTTCTGTCGAAAAAAGTGCAAAAATTATTTTACTTTCGAGGAACCTTTTATGATAAAAACAGGGGTCTGCGGCTTCTCTGTTAAAAGGGAGCTTATCTACAAAACTCTCGATGCAGTCGAACTTCAGGAAACTTTTTACAACATGCCAAATGCTGAAAAATTAAGAAAACTGCGTATGGAAGCGCCGGAGAATTTTGATTTCTCGATAAAAGTTTTTCAGGGCATAACTCATGGTTTTAATTCTCCTACTATGAAAAAGGCAAAAAATTTTACACCTAGTGCAAAAGTTGGCCTGCTTAAAGATACAAAAGAAAACATAGAGCTTTGGGAAAATTTTAAAAAACAGACTTCTGTGCTCAACCCTGTCATATACGTTTTTCAAACTCCTCCTAGCTTTGGGAGTGAAGACCAGCTTAGACATGCATACAATTTTTTTAAAGAAATAAACGGTGAAGCAAGAATTGGATGGGAACCAAGAGGAAAGGCTTATGAAAATTTACAACTGCTTTTAAAAATATTTGAAGATCTAAGCGTAATTCATATAGTCGATCCCTTCAAAAGAAAGCCAATAAAAGCCTATGGTTTACAGTACTTTAGATTGCACGGGAAAGGGTCTAGCGAAGTTAACTACGGCTACAATTATACTGATAATGATCTTTTTGAGCTTTATAATATAGTGAAAAATTATGACCGCGTTTACGTAATGTTTAACAACATAAAAATGTTTGAAAATGCAAAAATATTTAAAGAAAAATTCGTCGGTTAAGGCGGAGTTACTTTTATAGCTCCAACTGGGCAAGCTGTTTCGCATGCCATACAGAATATACAGTCTTTTTCTCTCACTGGGTCAGCTTTATCAGTATAGTATTTTGGCTGTTCTTCTGGGCTAAGTGGCCATTTGTCATTTCCAGATCCAGATTTTCCAGGATTTAGCAACCATTCGAAAACGTTAACGGGGCATACATCCATGCATGCACCATCAGCTATGCAGCAATCAAAGTCTACAGCTACTATACTTCCGTGTATGCCAAGTTTGGTAGGGTACGGTTTTCCATCAGCGTCTAACCTTTGTTTACCTTCTGCAAAAACTTTGTGCCCCGCGTGTTCCCCAGTTACCGGATATTCATCTGGTTTTTTCTGAAAATCAGGATCTATTGGCTTTGATTTAAAAGGTACAGGTCTTACCATTTGAGATCACCAATAGTATATAGATTAAGGTATAAAATGTTTTTGCACAAGTTATTATTTTATTTTTCAATCATGTTTTTTATACGTAAAATTTAAACAATGTTTAAATTTTATCTAAATCGTGTAATGCTAATTGAGCGAAGACCTCAAGAGATTTCTTAGCGTATTTGGACCTGCTTGGCTCGTTATGATAGCAGATGTCGATGTAGCTTCTATAATAGAAGGTATTGAAGCTGGCGTCGTATCAGGTGCCGTAATGGTTTTGATAATGCTTGTTTTGATACTGCCCTTATTTTTTATACAGGACGCAGCAGGCAGACTGGGTTCTGTTGCCAATGTAGGGTTTGGCGAAGCTATAAGGCATAAATACGGGAAAAAAATTTCTATCATACTTTCGCTGCCGATGGCTTTAAGCGACTTTTTAGAATACCTCGCGGAGTTTGCGGGGATAGCTATAGGGCTCACTCTTTTAGGATTTTCAGTATGGTTAGGATTAATTATCTTTTATCTTATTCATTTAACAGTTGTATTTACAAAAAAGTACCGACACGCAGAAATAATACTTTTGCCGTTAAGTTTTCTTTTTGTTGTTACCCTTTTTGTTGAACTTTTTCTTTTTAGACCAAATTTTTCTCTTTTATCGCGTTCGCTATTAGCTTTTAAAATAAACCTTTCATTTTTCTATCTGATAGCTGCAAGCATAGGCGCTGTTATAATGCCCTGGATGCTCTTTTTTCACAGCGGAGCGGATGCGAGAAAAAAGATAGGCATCAAAAACATGATGTATGAATCACTTGAGACTCTAATAGGTTCAATAGTTTCAGAGGTGCTCATGGCGGTAGTTGTTATATACGGCTGGGTTATTTCTTTCAGAGATTCAAACGCTTCTCTGGCTGGAATTTTGTCGTATATGCAAAGCATGAATTATCTGTTAAAATTGCTTATGGGAATCGGGTTTATAGCTTCGGGTCTTCTGGCCCTTGTTGTAATCTCAATGGCTTCTGCATGGGGCGTTGTTGAGGCTGCAGAATTAAACTCAAAACACTACGCTATAATTTATGTTCTTGAATCTTTTCCCGCATTGCTAATAGCACTCTTTGTTAGGGATTATTTGCAACTTATTCTAGGCCTTATGATAATTTATTCTGTACTTTTAATTCCGCTTCTTATTATTCTCGGAAAAATTGCCTCAGATTGCAGTTTTATGAAAGGTTTTGCGCTAAAAGGTAAAAGGTTAAAGGTCTACTGGATTATGGCTGGCGCAATTTCAATAGGCGGTATTGTTGGGTTTACATCTTTTATTTTAAGCTCTTTATAAGAGAGCAAATATTCAGAAAAAATATTAAGCTATTAAAAGAAAATAAGGGCGTGAAAGTGGCCGTAGGAGGAACTTTTGAGGGTCTTCACGCTGGGCACGTTAAATTATTAAAAAAAGCTTTGGAATTAGGGGATGAGATAATTATAGGAGTGACATCTGATCAATTCGTTGAAAAAATGGGTAAAAAGATAGAAACGCCATATCTGGACAGAATATTAAGGGTGAAAGAAAAAATAGACGAAATTGCACAAAAAAGCTTCAGATTTTACATAGCCATGCTAGATGATCCGTATGGGCCTGTGCTTAAAGAAGACGTAGATTTTATAGTAGTAAGTCCTGAGAGCTTTAAAAATGCGCTCAAAGCCAATATATTAAGGAAAAAGATTGGGTTTAAACCGATGAACATATACGTAATAAATTTTGTAAAAGCAGAAACAGGAAGTAAAATTTCATCTTCAGATATAAGGAAAGGAAAAATATTACCAAATGGAAAATCTGTAAAATTAAAGGTTAAGACTTAAAACATTACACAACGAAAGCCTCACCTCATTTAGAGGCGGGATGCTGACTCTTTGCAAATGCTGTGTTTGGCAAAAGATTAATCGTATTTATGTACTTTAATTAGGATAAAATAACAAAAAGCATGCATCGATCATAGAGTGCGTTTCATTTCAGGAAAAGAAACAAAAGCTAAACTAAAGGCTCTCGGAAAGGCATTTGTTGGTTGTTGGAACGAAGTTAAGTAAACCACGAAACTGTTACCCACCTTGAAGGAAAGCAGACCCTTTTGAGCGGAGAGAATGTCAGTTTTTAGCTTATTGGTTTCAGGTAAGAAGCATCGACGTTTATCTGTATAGGTACAGCTGTTTCTAAGAGCATTATTGTTGCCTCCCTTTTCTCTTTATTAAACCTAAGCACTTTAGCTTTCATTCCTTTAAATGGGCCGTTTATAACTTCTACTACCTGTTCATTTTGTAAAGATATTTCTTCGGTTTTAGCCTTTATCAAAGGCGCTATATCGTTTATGCTTAGCACTCCTGGTACAATGGATTTGACATTCTTGACATCACTTATAAGTTTGCTTACAGCTGCCTGATTATCAGCTTCAATGATTAAATATCCTTTCATATTTTCGCTGTGTATTATAGAATATATGGGTAGATTGTTCATTTTAGCTCTGCTTAACAAAAGCACAGCTATACCTGCTTCTTGTCCACCAACAACTTTTACCGCATAAAATTTAGGGCTCATCTTAAACTCAGCCAGAAAGCTACCAAATGTATTATTGTACCTATCCCGCCTATTAAAAATAAAGCAAGAAGAAAGAGCTTTAGATAAGCAGATAGTTCTTTCCAGGATGACTTCTTACTGTAGCTTAAAATTTCCTTTACACTTTTTATAAATTGTGAGATACCCATTAGCCCAACTATATTACAAAGATGTAATTTTTAAGCTTTATTAAACAAGTTTACTCATGATTTTTGTGAACTAATCTGACCTTGCGGAGAGTTACCAGTTCATCGATAAGTTTATGTGTGGAATACAAGTATACAATCGTATTGGCAAACTGACCTTCTCCCCGCCATAAATGGCAAGGTTTGTCATTCACTTTATCAGAGGTATGCCTATTTCTTTAACTATTAACTTTCCAACATACTTGTTGTTTAAAAGGCCTGGCTTAACATCATGTAAAGTTACAGTTATATCGGCCTGAATTGTTTCGTTCGCAGCTCTTCCGCTATCAGGGTCCAACCCGCTAGGCACGTCAACAGATACTATAAACGCCTGAGATTGATTAATCATTTTAATTATAGAAGCAAAAGGTTCTTTTACTTCGCCTTTTATGCCTGTTCCAAATATTCCGTCTATAATTATTTCGCACCCTTTTAATTCGTTTAACGATGGCTGTTCAGTATGAGCCTTTTTAAGAAGCTCGTATAGCTTTAGCATCAACCCAGCATCTCCTTCTTTTACAGTTCCTCCAATTATATAGGCTTCCACGTTGAAACCTAAAAGCAATAAATGTCTTGAAGCCGCCAAAGCATCTCCCCCGTTATTACCTTTTCCGCATATTACGCATATTTTGCCGGTTGTTTTTGGGTCAAACCTTTCTCGAATTACTTCGGCAATAGCTCTACCGGCATTTTCCATCATCAGCGTTGTCGAAAAACCTTTTTCAGATGACCACTGTTCAATCTTTCTCATTTCATCTACAGTAACAGTCATATAATACTAATATAATAGTAAAAATTTAAAGGTATCTTTTTGGGGTTAAGGGGCAAAAGTCCTTCTCCATGATATTTAGATAGCCCCATTACAGCAGGTTTTTATATAAAGGAAAAATATTACATTGTTAGTGCCTAACTTAGAGAAGAACGCTAAGATCAGAGATAGGAGGGCAACCTTGCCTAGGAGAAAGGTTGGCACACATGTTAATAAGGTTTGATAAGACAACAGGAGTTTGTCCTGTCTGCAGAACATACGTTAAGCTTAACATGTTTGAGTTCCCATGCTCCTGTTATAACTTCGACAGAGATGTAGCTTCAGCAATCGTAATATTGAAGGAGGGGCTTTCCTTTTGGAACTTAGGGTAGACGCCCAGTGATGAAGATGCCTCTGCGATGGTGGAATACTTTTCAAGTATTCCACACGTAAGCATATTGATGAACCGGGAAGCCCCCTCCGTGACAGTAGATCAAAACTTTTTTAGTGCAGGATTGCTGTTTAAAGTTATGGCCATAAACAGCATCCTGCGATCTAATAATGGTAACAAGTACTTATTATACATTTACATTTATGAGTCTATCGACAAAGCTATGAATATAAAGGTTCGATATAAAGAATCGATAAAGAAAGTAATAGTTCTTTCTTCAATAACGAACTCTTATGTTGAGGGGACTGCTTCATCAATTGATGTATGCGGACAGAGTGTAAGGAACAACCTAAAAGAGCAGCATAGCACGTTCTAAAGTACAATGAAGAAATAATAAATAAGATAAAGGAAATTGGTGCGTTAAAAGCCTGTAATCGTTGCTATGGACTGGCACGACATAATGTTGTATAGCTAAGCTGAAGGAGTAAAAGGGACTAATCATAATCAGTTAGCAACGGCAACTGTCGTTATGGGAGATGAAAAGTTAACAGTTGCAGTTACGCCTGTAAATAACGAAAGTAAGGTTGAACATGTAAGAAGGCTTTTATCCAAATTGTTTGAGCTTGGTATAAAGGTCAAGATCCTTCTTTTAGGTTCAGGATACTACACAGTTGACATAATAAATTATCTTAACGCTAAAGGGATAAATAAAGCTATAAGAAGGATGTTCAGAAAGAGGTTTGCTATAGAGACTTCATACAGGATGATAAACCAGTTTTTGCCAAAGACTACGTCAAAGCTTTACAGCTTAAGGAAGCTTTACTTTTACCTTGCAGTTCTTTTATACAACATATGGGTTTTTATGAATTATAAAAGGGAAAAGGTAACGGTTCAGTATGTTAAGTTTTTATTAATGGTTGAAGCTTTAATCTCTAACATGTACGTTACAATATTCAGATAACTTTTATTTTAAGCACAATGAGATAACTTCACTAGCTTAGATCATGCATCATTTTTGGCTTAAAGCACTATTTTTATAACATAATAAGGATGATTTAGGTTAATCAGCGCAATTTGATAGCTTGTTTAGCCTTGCCTAAAGTTTTTGAGTAAAGATAGCATTTAAAATCTAGAAACATCATAAAAGTCAACAAAAGTTTTGATCTACTGTTTAAGGCGGGGAGGAGGTCAGCAAGAGCTTATTACTGTAACTATAATAAATAACAGCCAAGGTATATGAAAGAATGCTTAAAGATCAAAGAGGATCTTCAAGAAGGCATTGTTGTGAAAAGAACCAACAGGTTTGTAGTTAACGTTTTACAAGGTGAGAAAATAAGAGTTTGCCACTTGCATGATACAGGTAGGTTAAAAGAACTAATCTATCCGGGAAATTCAGTGCTGTTCATTGACAAGAAAAGCCATTTGACTGATTGCTTGATAATGGCTGCTAAAGGATCAAATGGCTGGGTCATTACTAATACGCTTTTACATAGGGAACTTGCTATGTGTTTATTCCCAAAAAACGTTAAAGTTATACCTGAAGTTAAAGTTTTTGAAAGCAGGGTTGACTTCTTTATAAAACCTGACCTTTATGTGGAGACAAAAGGGTGCACTCTGATCAAAAATGGCGTAGCTCTTTTTCCTGACGCCCCTACGGAAAGAGGCAAAAAACACATTTTAACTTTGATAAAAGCTGTTGAAGCCGGTTACAGAGCAGAGCTTTTATTTCTTATAATGCACGAAGGCGCTAAATGCTTTTATCCTAACTATATTACAGACCCTGAGTTTGAAAAGCTGTTTTTTAAAGCCTTAGAAAAAGGAGTTAAAGTTAGGTCTGCAGTTTTTTCGCTTAAAGGAAAAGCTGTATATTATATAAAACAAGTTAAAGTATGTAGAAGCAAACCAAGAATATAGGCTTTCAAAGAAAGGGTATTGTTTATTTACTTTCAAGGTTTATTTTAAAGCTAGATGGTTACAAACCTTACAGAAGAAGCCAAGGCTATATGGGCAAAGGCCATTATGGCTAAGGATCCTAGCGAGAAGCTTAGGCTTCTTCAGCTGTTCTTTTCTAAGATGCCGCATCATAAGGGTACAGAAAAGCTTGAAGTTTCAATAAAAAGGCAGATAGCTTCCTTAAAGGAGGAGATAGCTGAAAGTAGAAAAAAGAAAGCTGTAAGAAAAGATATATGGATAATAAAAAAAGAAGGTATAATAGCTGTAGTAGTTGATTTTGATTTTTCAGATTCTTTTTATAAGCTTACTGGCATAAAGGCGTCAAAGTATGAGGTTTTTTCAAGACCTGTAGTGGCGCCAATAAAGGCCAATGATGTAACGCTTCAAGCGTACTATGCGCCCATAGGTGCTGGAAACTTCCGCAATTTTATGAAACTCATCAAACAAGCAGACGTCCTGCTTATAGCAGATAAAAGGGCATCAGAACTCATTGAAAACGAAGGTATAGTCCTCGTGCCAAACAAAAGAAGGCTCGTTGAAATAGACAGAATGCCAAGCGGCGGCATCAGAATAATAGGTAAATCAAAAAATATTAATGAAGAAGAACTCAGGAAGTTTTTAAAAGGTTATGGTCTTGAAAACTGTGTTATAAAGATCAGCGAAGACGCAACGCTGGACGATGTTGAAGATTACATATTTGGGAGGATGCAGAAAGTTTACGTCTATCCGAGCTATGAAAGAGAAAAAGACGTTGAGAGCGTATTGAAGGCTTTAGGCCTCATAAGGGTTTATACGCTTGATTCTTCAGGCAACGTCGAAGGTCCTCCGCTGCTTATAAATGAAAACAGCACTCCACGAGATGTTGCTGAAAAGATCGGCATTAAAAACATTAAATTTGCTTACCTCATAAGAGACAGTTCAAGGTTAAAAGTTGGACCGAACTTTGTCCTCAAAGATGGAGACAAAATAAGAATAATCTCATAAAAGAGTTTTCTTGTTTTTACGTAAACTCGTGAACGAAATCATTCTACATTGAGCCTACTGTTAATCTTTAATCATTTTTTCTGATCATAGAGTTCTTTTTAGGGTTATACGGCGACATTTAAGGCTTATATTCGAGAGTTAAACATTTCTATAAGGGGCTAAAGCTCGTTTAATGGTCTTTCCCTTGAAACAATAAAGTTAATACCACACAGCACCTCTAAAAGGATTTTCTACCGGCAGCTTTTTCTTCAGCTTTATTAGAGCTAGAGCTTCTGGATAAGAGAGCAATGGCTTTTCAAACCCTTCAACGTTCATTGGTATTCTTGGGCATGCGGTCTCAACAAAGGCTTCTATTTTTTGAAACTTGTTTACTTTTTCTGGAGTAATCTCGTTCATTATTATCCTGAAAGTTTTAACCCCAAATGTTTCAAGCTGTTTGGATATAAACTCTGCTTTCTGAAGGTTTGCTTGTCCTTCTTTTTCTCCTATTATTATACCTATTTTTTCAGCATTGTTCGCTAAAGCTATCCTTGCAAAAGAAGCTTTAAGGTATTTTTTAGCTTCATCGCCAACGTACTGAATTTCCTTAACATGCGGATCAACGATAAAGGTATCTTTTTCAGTTGAGAGCTGCAATCCTATAGCGTGAAAGATACTCTCCCCTAGGAAAAAATTATATTTTACATCTGGAATGAACGCTGAATAAAAATTGCAACCCAAGATCTGTCCTTTTAGAAGCGTGTCATACTTAGCTGGTTCAGCCACTTCTACTTTTCCTTTAAGAAATTCCAGAAGCTTGATGTATGCTGATCTATAGTTTGAAATCGTGTAAAAACCTATTTTTCCATTTAAACCTTTTTCGTTTATATAATTTAGCACAAGATCTGCTATGATTTTTATCTCTTGATCGTCAAAAAGGTACTCTAAATCTATAAACCTAACGTTTCCTATCTTTTCAAGCCCTATCGTATGTCCTATGTTGAAAATAAGGTCTGCCCCTGTTACTATTGCCTTATTTGTTTGTAGATCGCACGATCCGTAAGAAGGATCGCCTGATACGAATGCTTTGACTCCTATTGATTCTAACTTTGAAGCCACACTAAGTAAAACGTCAATTATGCCATCGGGGCCAACTATTATGACAGATTTTGGTTTATCTTTTTTTACTATCTCTTCTACCTTCTCCCAATTTACATGAATCAAGATGAAGACGGTTGCGCCTGAATTATTTCTAGCCTAGTTTTCATAGGCAACTTAGATTTTGCTATTCTCAAAGCCTCTTTTGCCTTGTCAAGGTATTCCTTTTTTACGTATAACTCAATCACTGTGTCTCCGGGTTCTATTCTAGCTGCAAGGCCAATAGGCTTACCAAATGCCCTTCTCATCCCTTCCGATAACCTATCTGCACCTGCAGTGGCTATCATTTTATTTTCTCTCAAAATTACATGAGGAAACGGAACAAGCCTAAGAAAGTAGTTGTCCTCCCCTACTTTTTCTATGATTTTGTTTGCGCCAACCCTAGCTGCTTCTAGCGCATTCTGTCTAACCTGTACTTTTGATTCAGAAATTAACCTCAATATATAGTCATAGCCGCTAGTTAGCTTTCCCATTGTGAACTTTGCTATTCTCAAGCCCGGTATAGCGTCAATATATTCTCTTCTTACGTAAGGCATACCTTCTGGTCTTCGGTAATTTCTTCCTTTCAACTTAGCATACCTTTGTTAAGATACATTTAAAAACGTTTTGCGAACTATGTTAGCAACGCTATAGGTGGCATTTTTCTTTTGTGCTCGCTTGCCTTTATCAGTTCTAACACCCTTTCGCCGCTTTTACCCCACTTTTTTATAAGCTCTTGTTCTGAAACTTTAACATCTATGAGATCATAAAGTATTCTGTCTGCGACCTCATAAGTTATTCCTAGCTCTCCCTCAGCTGTCTGTCCTGGCCAAAGCCTAGGGCTGCTCTCTTTTTCGGTTATACTTTTAGGAAGCGCGTAATAAACGGATAGCTCCCTTACTTCTGTCTTATATATGTCACCTATGGGCAGTATGTCTACGCCTCCATCGCCGTATTTTGTAAAATATCCAAGGTATATTTCGCTCTTATCGCCTGTGCCTATCACAATTGCATCGTTTACGTTTGCAAAATAGTACAATATGCTCATCCTGATCCTGGCCTTAAGGTTCCCTAAAGCTTTTTTGTCCGCAAGATCAAAACTAGATAAGTATGAACTGATAATTCTGTCGATGTAGATAATGCGATAGTTTATCCCAAGCCAGGAAGCAAGCGTTAAAGCGTCCCTTATATCCTCATAAGGAGTTGACGAAGAGTCTGGCATTATGAGCCCCAACACCTTTTCTTTACCAAGAGAGATTGTAGCTAAATAAGCTGTAAGCGAAGAATCGATGCCGCCACTGAGCCCAATGACTGCTATTTTGTTTTTGACTTCCTCTCTTATAAACTCCGTAACTTTTTCCTTTATTTTTTCAAATGGTATTCCCCTTAGGCTAGTTGCATGTGACATAAAATGAATAAGCAAAAATGGATAATTAAATTTTTTTAGCTTTCTTAAACGTTTTATTCTCAAAGTTATTACATACTAATCAACTGACATCCTCCCCACCTTAAAAGGCAAGGGTTCCCTGAGGTCTCAAGGGTTACACCCCTTTACGGGTGCTACTCTGTTGTGATCTAATTTGTTAAAATTTAATGTTTGCTTTGCTCAATTCTATTAAGAACTTATTGAATGGCATTTTAACCCAGTTTCCTTTTTTAGTAACCTTTTTAGCGGCAATCTTATTCGCAAATTCGCACGCAAGGTCAACATCTTCTTTTTCCCAATAAGCGTGAATAAAAGCTGCATCAAAAGCATCACCGGCTGCTGTAGTATCTTTTACGCTTACCTTAGGAGCGTTGTGCTGAACAACTTCGCCGTTATAAATTCTGTAACATCCTCTTGATCCAGCTTTTATTACTGTAATTTTTGAGTTTATAGCGTTTTTATCGTTACAAAAGCCTTCATTACAAAAAATTATTGATTGAGCTATAGAGAAATCTAAACCGGCAGTTTCGATGTCTTCCATGTCTATTGAATAATTTATACTAAGTTTTTTTGCAGCCTGCTCTACATTGTAGAGGATCTTTCTACCTTTTTTGTTTAGAAGACAATAGCCAGAAATATGTATCCAATCAGGATTTAGGCTTAAAAGTTCATCCTGCGAAACTTCAAGCTTTTCGTTGGCACCCCTGCTCCCTATCATAGTTCTTTCTGAATTAACATCTAAAACAACAATCAAAAAACCAGTTGGCA
>WYER01000033.1 GCA_009903795.1 Nitrososphaerota archaeon
CTCCTGTGCTCTTCCAGTAAAACCTTGGAGGGTCAAATAAAGCCTCGTTCGGGTCCTTAACTCCGAGCTCTTTTCCATTAAGCTTTATGTACTTGGTTGTTGGTCTGCTGTCTCTTCCTCTTAACGCTACAATCTTTCCATCAACCATTACCATCGCCGTTCCTACCATATCTCCATTTTCTATAGCTCCGAGCGCATCAGTTCCAACCTGGAAGCTTATCAATTATAAGGCAGTCGGCTTCAAGACCTTCCTGTATTTTGCCTGTTTTTATCCACTTTTTGTAGTAGTCATAAGTATTTCCTTTAGCCATGGCTATAGCCTTTTCTGCTGGTATGTTAGCAAGGCTACTGTAGAATTTTACTGCCTGTTGCACGCCAACTGGAAAGTAACCTTGCACAGTTGGCGTATCGCTTCCAAAAATAACCCTGTGAAGCTGATTCTTATTTTTAAATCTAAATCTTCTATATTCCATAGCTGCAGCGGCTTATTTGGCGGCTTTCTGAATGAAGTTATTTTTCAACTGATGTAAGAATGCGTTTTTTCGGTTGCTTTTATAAGTTAGAGCTTTACATTGAATTTTAAAGATGGAGGAAAAGCTGACTCTTGATGCAAAAACAGCAGAAGCTTTAAAGAGAGCACATTATGGAATATATGGACATTCTGCGGTTGAGATATGCCACTGGACAAAAGAGGCAATAAGAAAAAAGAGCGGTTGTTATAAAAATAAGTTTTATGGAATACAAACGCATCAATGTATGGAGTTTACTCCTACTGCAGTATTCTGTGAAAACAGATGCATATATTGTTGGAGACCAAACGAATTTTATAGAATGTTGAAAATACCTGAGGACTGGATAGACGAACCTGAAGAAATAGTTAAAAACCTTGAAAAAGAAAGAAAGAAGCTCTTAATAGGCTTTATGGGTGGTCCAAACATAGATAAAGATTGGTTAAAGGACGCTTTAACACCGACTCATTATTCAATTTCCCTTTCGGGTGAGCCTACTATGTATCCAAAGCTACCAGAACTTATTAAGTATTTAAAATCACTTCCAAATACAAAAAGTATATTTCTAGTAACAAACGGTCAGGAACCAGAAATGCTAAAACGCCTTATTAAAGAAGATGCTCTTCCTACGCAAGTTTACCTTTCAATGAACGCTTATGATGAATCTGAATTCATTAACATTAACAGGCCAATGTATAAAGATGCGTGGAAACGATGGTTAGACTCTTTAAAACTCTTGAATGAAATGAACACTAGGACTGTCATAAGAATTACACTAATAAAAAGTTATAATGATAAATTGGAACAAATCCCAAAAGCAGCAGAACTCATAAGAATGGGTAATCCCCATTTTGTTGAAGTAAAATCTTACATGCATATAGGGTACTCTCAGAGTAGGTTGAGCGCAGATAACATGCTCACTTTTGAGGAAATTAAAAGCTTTACTCTCAAGTTGCTTTCCTATCTTTCTGAATTCGTTTACATGGACGATATGCCAAGATCTTTAATATCTGTCATTCAAAACTTAAAAAGATATACAGACAGATGGATAATACAAGGTGGCAGTTACACAAAATGACCTCTTCTCGCCCTGAAGCATCAAGGCTTCCCCTAGATCTCAAGGGATACACACTTTTAACAGGGGCCACTCAATTTGGAACACAATATGTTAGAGTGGCTTTTAAATAATAAGTTACCTTTTCAATATGTTCAGTTCAACGTTAAGGCTTGAATGAAGTTTATATTTTTTAGAGCGGTTAACTATATCTCTAGGATTTTTGCTGACATCCTCCCCCGCCTTAAAAGGCGATTGTTACTTCAAGGCGGATCATAAGTTCGTGGTTTACCGCGATCATTCTCATGACTTCATAGCTAGTGGTTACCCACCCCGCTCCGTTTATTCAGCGGTAGACCACGGGCTGTGCCTTCAGCCACTTACCCTATCCTCAACTGACTCGGGGATATGTAGAGCCTTCTTGAAGTATTCCTTTCGGGACACAGTTTAATACGCTTTATAAGGTGTTAGTATTGAAATTTTACCCCCTCTAGAAGAGGCGAGGCTTTCGTTCTTTTTGGTAATTTTTATTAAATTAAATGGGGCGTGCGGCTCGTAGCCCTCCTTCTGTTCAGGCGGGATTTGTCTATGCGGCCAACCTAGGTCTCGCCCACGGGTGCTTCATAGACCAATTTTGGCCTTTCTTCATTTGGGATGGCCGTTTCATCCCTTAGCCAGGCGTCCTCCGACAGCCATTTGGTTGTCATCAAAGCCATTTGCCTGTTGGGTATCGTTTCTGTTCCAGAGCCGGCGATCTCTCGCCGCGCGTCGCCGCGCCAAATCCCGTGGACGAAGGGAGGAGCTTCCTCGGGTCTCCCCGTAACCCGCCCGGCCGCTCGCCCGTTTTTTGCTTTAAATATCAGGAAATTATAAACTTAACCAAAATTTTAATAATTTTTCTTCCTTACATAGGGTGATTTTTCGTAAGATATTATGAATAAACTTAATTGTAATTTTTAGATACTTTGTTATTCAGAAATTATTACATAGTATTTTGCATTGTGAAATACATTAATCTTAAATTCATGATTTAGTTCATCAATGCGCTTACATAGGGAATAATTGCAAAGCATCCTATTACATTGTAGTTTTATCGCGGGGCATCTCCCTGCATTCTATAAGTAAAGCTACGTTATTGGCGAGTTCACTAGAGCTTATTCTCCTTATATTGCAGCAGCCATGTAACTTATTCTGGTTTACGACATAAACGTGGAAAAAGTTTCGAAATCTGCAGAAAACATCTTACATGCGTTCAAAAATTCAATTTTTGAGAGAAATTTCAGAATCGGATTTAATAAAGCTAAAGGATGAGCTGAAACAGATCATCGAACGTTCAGATTCTGTAACTATGTACAATCTACAATCTTAGAAAAAAGAATATCGGGATTATAAAAAAGCCAAGCGAGTTTGAGTCGGTCGATCCACTGTTTTTTGGTTAGGCAACTGACAAATTTTTAAGCGTATTTTTACATGAAACGAACTTGGTCGACCTATGCACGACATATTGCTATAAGAGGTCAACCGCCAAATACACAAAAAGAGGGCTAAGATGAGCTATCTTATCCCGAAGTTATTGCATACCCTTAGATATTTAAAAAAATAAAAGTTAAGAAATACAGGATGAGAAGACTTGGAAACATTCTCAGAGCGAAAGGATTAAACACAAGAAATGAAAAGAGTGCAAGGCTTCCTAAAAAGGAAGTTATAATAAACCCAACATTGCTGGAGACAGAGGAGGGGTGAAATGGTTTGCAGATAAAACACTCATTCATAAAACTCACATAAACTTATATCTACGATAAACTCACAAGTATATTGATAAAGGAGCAAAATATAATTTCAGTTCTTATTGAAATTCACATAAAAATGGGTATATAAAATCTAAGCTTGAGAAGAAAAGGGATTGAGGACTTAAACCCTTTAATATATGAAGTTGTGTCAGAACTATATTTTAATGTATGCGATCTTTAGGCTATAATCCTTGAGCAGAAGGTCAAGCTTCTACTAATAAAGCGGCTTATAAGTCTAACAAGTAATTTACGTATATGTTTGAGCTATTTTAAATAATCTCTAGAATAGATACAAGACAGCTGAGAGGTTGTGCATTGAGCTTGTCATGATGGCTTTAAACAACCAGGTTCGAGTTGGACAAGGCTATGAACTTCCTTAAAACTGTTAACAGAAAGCTGAAGAGCTTTAGGCTTGGCATGTATTATAACGAATAAAACTATGTTTAGCTGTTTGACAAGGACACAGCAGTATACGTGGGATCAAGGATGCAAAGCTAAACGGATTACAGAAGTGGAAGTACACGATGAAAGAATTTATAACAATTGCATTTAACTAATTTAAAGAGTAATAAAATGGAGAATTCTGAAATAGGTTTCTCTTTTGTCAAAAGGCTGTTTGGTTGAGAAATAGGGCAGAGAAGGGGAAAAAGAAGAGATTGTACTTAGTTTACAATAGGATTATGGCACAACTTTACTTAAACGTGCAATGAAGTTTTGTCTAACAGCCGTTTATAAACGTTTATTTATCCGTTTCTTCTAAAATAATTAAAACCATGTATACATCAATCGAACTTATATCACTAATAATTTCAATAATTGCAACAACAATAATATCATCCATAAGCTTTTACGGCTACATTAAAGTAGAAAGCAAAACCTTACTCAAAGAAGGGGTAGCTTTCTTACTAATCACACTAGGGCTACTAAGCAACTTTCTAATGCCATATGCAGGTTTTTATTTTGAAGCCGTAGGTTTTCTTGTAATAGGATTAGAACATATAAAAGAGTTAAAGGAAGACATAGCACCTCTTATAATAATACCATATGTAGCAGGCGGTACTGTTGCAATGTTTTTTTCGCTTTACGCTGGAATAGAAACTCTGATCTACTATCAAAAGACAAGAAGAATAATTAACCTTCTTGTTGGAGCAGGGCTTATCCTAGTTTCTTTATCAATATTTGTACAAATCATATATTACTATTCAGCTATAGGTTATATTATTCAGGCTATAGGTTATGTTATCATGTTGAGCGCACTGGTGCACTGAAATGAGAAGTAGAATCAGAATAATTGCTGATTTGTTAATTTTGCTCGAACAGTCAACCAATGGATTAAAGATAACCGAGCTTGTAAGAAAGTCTAATGTTCCTTATGTAAGGTTAACTGAAATACTGGAGGAACTGAACAGAAAAGGCATTATAAAGCTTATTAACGGAGAAGAAGGCCAAGTTTATATTATAACAAGAAAAGGTTTAAAATTTCTTGAAGAATATAGAAAGTTTTCGAAGTTCGTAGAGGGTTTTGGTTTAGAAATTTAACTTTCTGCAAGCGTTTCTAAAATAGCTTTTCCAATGTTCATTGCAAATTCTTTTAACTCATCAGCTGTATACATCTTGGTTTTTTTAACAACGCTATCGCTTACCATTAATACGCAAGCTGACTTAATGCTTTCAATTTGTGAAAGCGTTAAAAGCGTGGCACATTCCATTTCCAGCGAAACTATGTTATACTTTCTATAAACACTAAGAACGTCTTCTAAAGTATAGAATGCGTTTTTAGAAAATACCTGCCCTAAGTATGTGTTTATTTTCTTATCTTTTAACTTCTTATAAAGATTGTATGTAAGCTCAAGGTCAGGAGAAGGTGAAAGAACAAGGCCGCTTGAAAGCTCATAAATAGTCCCACCAGGTGAGTAACTTGCCCCTGTTGCAACAACAGCATCTCCTATTTCCATTTGGTCAATTAGTGCCCCAGTTGTGCCGAACCGTACAATCCTTTTTACTCCAAGCTCTTTTAGTTCTTTAAACAAAGTTGAGATTGAAGGCCCGCCTATCCCGTGCGATGCTAAAGTTACAGGGTGATGATTAAAGCTTCCAGTATAAATTACATACCCTTTTTTTGAGCTTATTTCTTTTGATCCTTCTAAAAGAGAGGAAAGCTGTCTAACCCTTTCTGGGTCTCCTGATATAACAACATCTTCTGCTATGTCGTATTTTAAAGTTTTTATGTGAGGTGACACAAAAAGAATAGTTATAACCCTAAATATAAATTTTAGATAAACTTGGGTCTTTTAGAAAGATACATGCTTAATGAAAGCTTCCTTTTTGGCATTCCTGCCTGTAACTTGTCAAGAAGAGAAAGAAGGTCTTCTATGCTCATTTCTACTGAGGGTTCTTTTCCTATTTTAGCGCCTATCCTGTTTACAACATTAAGTCTTCCGCTTTGTACCTCTTTTGCACCAACAACAACAAGAATTGGAACCCAGTCACTTTTTGCTTCAGCAACTTTTTTGCCCAACGTTATATCTCTGTCATCGATAGAGACTCTAAATCCTTTTTTGTCAATTTCGTTAGCTATCTTTTTAGCATATTCAAGATGCTCTATACTAGATACTGGTAACACCCTTACCTGTTCTGGTGATAGCCAGAAAGGTAATAGTGGTACATTTCCTTCTTTTTCTTGCCATGCGGCTGATTCGAGCATAGATGCCAAAGCTCTTTCTATACTGCCAAAGCTTGAGGCATGTATTATAATGGGTACAAAAACCTTTTTGCCTTCTTCATTCATATACGTTAAGTTAAACCTCTCCCCATTTTTTACATCCCACTGTACAGTAGATATTTGAAGATTGTTACCATCTGGAAATATCGCTTGGAACTCATTCTTAAAAGCATAATAATGAGTCATACGGTTCATTAGCTTAAAGAACGCAGGTTTTTTAATATCCTTAATAATCTGTTTAAAAAAGTCTTTGTATTTCTCGTAATATTCGTCGACAATCTCAAACCCAAGGACCCAGTGTTCGCCTGATATTATGTCGTTCATTAATTTAGCGAATAGTTTTGAAAGTTCATAATACTCCTTTTTAGCTATTTCTTCATTTTGACAAAATGCGTGATGATCAGTCATTAAAAAGCTTCTAACCCTCATTAGCCCTACTACTTCTCCACTCTGTTCTTTACGGAAACATTGTGCCTCCTCGTAAACCTTAAAAGGCATTTGCCTATAACTCAAACTCACTTTCTGGACAAAAGGAAAAGCCCCAGGATCGCTTGCAAACCTCAAAACCATATCTTCTCCTTCAATTTTGTAATCTCTTTCGTGAAATTCACCTTGCAAAAGGGCTATAGCTTCTACGTCAGTTCTATATATTAACGGGTTCTGCATTTTTATTGCGCCCCATTCCATAGCGAGTTGCTCAGCATAATCTAGTATTAGATCCCTTATTACAACACCTTTCGGAAACCACTTAAGATGCCCTATATCGCTTTCTGGACAGTAATCAACAAGCTCAAGCTTTCTCATGTATTTAATGTGAGCAGGTTCCTCTTTGTGAGTCTCTTTGCCAATTAACTCATTTTGGACAAACCTCTTTAACGCAGGATTCTTATTAAGAACGTCGTACTCATCGAGCTTCTCTTTAAATATTTCATATTCATTTCCTTCTGAATCTATTACAAAAAACTTGTAAAACTTTTCTTTAGGTGTAAAACTTACTTTTTTACCCTTTTTAGCTTTATAAGTTCTCAAGCTTTCAGCTAACGGATGTCCTTTTATCTGAACAGTATAGCTTTTATTCCATCCAAATGGCGCTTTTATTACGTTTATTCCATTCTTTTTAAGAAAATCTACTAGAGAATTATAAAGCTTAATTGCCTGTGAAGAGGGCAACAGTTCATCGCTGAGATGAGCATAAGGGTAAATAATCAAATCTTTTCTTCCTATTTTTGACATATAGTCAGATATATCGCTTAATACATTGTCGAAAACAGAATCGTCATCTCCTTTTTCAAGAGTAACGAAAGCAACTAAGACGTCTCTAAAGGATTCCGATTTTCCTTTTTCGAATTCATCATAAACTGAACTTTCTGGCTCAATCGCTTTAAATTCAAACTTTTCCGTATCGAGCAGTAAAATCTTCATCTAATCTACCACGTAAAATATATAATTTAAGCTTTTGCTTATATCTAACCTCCTTGCCACCTTTCATAGTAGCTCAAAACTTAACAGTTTTATTAGTGGTTTTTTATTTAAAAATAGTTTTGATAAAGCACTTTAATCAAATACGCTGAGTTCCATAATTCCCTTAGTTTTTATAATCAATTGTAAAAGATGCAGTTGCGAATTGATAAGCCAATCCCCTTTCTGTTTCATTTAACTCTAGACTTTGTGATCGGATTATATTGTATTACTGACATCTTCCCGCCTTATAAGGCGATGGTTCATTCAAGGCGGATCATGGATTTGTGGTTTATCGCCTTCATCTTCATGACTTCACAGCTAGTGGGATTTACCAACCCCGCTCCGCTCGTCCAGCGATAGACCACGGGCTGTGCCTTCAGCCACTTACCCTATCCTCATTGGACTCGGGGATATGTAGAGCCCTTTTGGTGGCATTCCCTTTCGGGACACAGTTTAATACGCTTTACAAGGTTTTAGTAATTTAAATTTTACCCCTCTAGAAGAGGCGATGCTTTCGTTCATTTTGTAAATCTTAACGACGGTAAGTTTTCGAACGCGTCAGTATATTTTTATAATGAACTAGTATGCTTATGCATTAAAAGTATTTTACTACTTTAGGTTATTCCTTACAGTGTGTCTGCCTACATTTAAAAATATCCATAAACTTTTCCAATTCCTCATTAGTTCATATTTTGCTTTATAGTTATTATATCGCAGGATTATTTATGGTTTCTATAAACGTTAAGATGCCTTTTGGCTTTAAAAATGCTTTAATCTACTGGTAAAGGAGGGGCAGTTAGCACACTATTAAGAGCAATATATAAAAATATTGTTTCTTATATCGCGTTGTGGAAAATGCAGTAGTTGTTGTGGTTGGAGCAGATAAGCCAGGTATTGTAGCTGGAATTTCATCAGAGCTAGCCATGAATAACGTTAACATAGTAGATATTTCTCAAACGGTTCTAAGGGGCATATTTGCGATGATTATGCTCGTAGATCTTTCAAAAAGCAGCATCTCTATATCCGAGTTAAGAAAAAAGTTACAGGCTAAAGGAAAAGAACTAAACGTAGAAGTTCTGGTCTATCATGAAGAAGTTTTCAGGTATATGGAGAGGATATAAAATGAAGTATTCTGCAGACGAAATTATTGAAGTTGTAAGAATGCTAAGCGAGGAGGATTTAGACATAAGGTCTGTTACACTAAGCGTGAATACTTTACGATTTATTTCAGATGACGTTAAGCGAGTACTTGATAAATTGGATTCTTTGAACCCAATTTTTGATAAGTTCTCTTCTGCAGTTGATAGAGCTGCAGAGAAGTATGGCGTCAAAATAGTAACAAAAAGAGTTGCTGTAACTCCTATACAGTTCTTTTTAGAAACGTTAAATCAAGAAGATGGGTTAAGGATCGCAATGAAACTAGAAGATCTAGCAGCAAACAATCGAATAGATTACATAGGAGGTTATTCGGCTTTTGCTGAAAGGGGATTTACAAAGGGTTCGTCCTCAGTTTTAAACACTATGGCTGAAGCAATAAATTCTACAAAAAGACTTACTGGCATGATAAACGCGGCGTCAACATTTTCAGGGCTGAATTCTGAAGCTGTAAGGCGTTTTGTTGATAATATATTTGATATGAAGCCCGAAGCATCTGCAAGGGTTGCTATACTTTCTAACGTTCCGCCTGACAGCCCGTTCGTACCATCAGCTCATCACGGCATTGGAATGCCAGAAATGTCGATAAACGTAGCTGTAAGTGGCCCTGGTGTAATAGAAAAAGCAATCAGAAGGAATTCGCCTTCTACTTTAGAAGAACTACATAATTTAATAAAGAGGACCGCTTTTAAGATAACAAGACTTGGTGAGCTTATAGGGAAAGCTGTATCAGCGGATATCGGTGTAGAATTTGGCTCTGTCGATCTTTCACTTGCGCCAACCCCAAAGGTTGGGGACAGTGTTGCTGGAATAATTGAAGCTATAGGAATAGAAAAGATGGGCGCCCACGGTAGCTTATCAGCTTTAGCACTTTTGATGGATGCAGTAAAAAAAGGAGGTTCTACAGCAACCTCACATGTAGGAGGCCTAAGTTCAGCGTTTATACCAGTAAGTGAAGACGCCGTTATGAGCGAAAGAGCGTTAGAGGGTTATGTTGATTTTTATACTTTACTAGCATTGTCTGCTGTATGCAACAGCGGTATCGACATGGTAGGGATAAGCAAAAGGCAGGGTAAAGATAAAGTAATAGGTTTGATCATGGACGTTCTAACCCTTGGTATAACTTTAAACAAGATTCTTGGAGTTAGAATAATTCCTGTTGATGAAGAACCGGGTTCGATCATAGATCTTGGAGGGTTGCTTGGTAAAGTTGTAGTCATGAAGTTAAAGGACGCAAACGTTGAAAAGTTCGTCTCTTTAAATGGTTTTATTCCAAACAGCATTAAAAGGCTAGAAACAGGGTGAACTACTCCCTTACAACTGAAAGCCTCGCCTTTTAAGGCGGTGAGGATGTTCAGATATAGGACTTCCCAGCTCATCTATATACTTAGGTTTAAGATACTTACCTCTCTACTAAGTTCCATGGGAAACGCCAACTTGAACGTTAACAATATAAAAATTTCTTTGCAAAAACCATTTGTAAGGGGCTATCTATCAAAGAAGGTGACTTTCGCTCCTTACCTCTCGATACGTTAAAAATTCTTTATCTATTAAGCTGACCTTTTAACCACCCTAAGGGGTAAGGCTTCTCATTCTTTTTGTTAATTAATACGCTTATGAAAAACTATAGTTTATAATTTTTGAATATAGAGAAACCGTAATATGAGAAACATTTTTAAACGTTCTAAATAGTAATCCTATAAAATGGCTCATAGAGGTTTACCAACATGCACAAGCTGTCATAAACCGATTTCTCCTAATGAAAGATATACAAAATTTGTATGCCCTGATTGTGGGAAAGTAACTATTTGGAGATGTGAAAAATGTAGAGTATTTAACAGGCCATATAAATGCGATAATTGCGGTTTTGAGGGTCCTTAGGTGAACTTAAATGCCTAATAAAGTTTTAGTGAGAGTTAAAATATTGCCTAAAGACATAGAAACAAAACCTGAGAACATAATAAAAAGTTTAACAAAATATAAAGTAATAAGGTATGAAGTTGAACCCATAGCTTTTGGATTAAATGCAATAATAGCAGACATAGAAATGGATGAAGCTGAAGGAGGAACGGAACCCTTGGAGTCTTATCTTTTAAGCAATGAATATATTAGCGAAATAGAAGTCATAGCAGTAAGTTATGCCAGAACTAAGCTGTAAAGTTTTTCTAAATTTATCTCTAAAACCGCAACCGGATTCTTTATTTTTAAATTCAAAATAATATCAGGATTAAGCTCAAAAGTTTCTCCTATTAGCACGTTGTCTATTTTTATATCAAAGCATCTTAAAGCATACGGCTTATTTACCTTTAAAAAGTTGGCTTTTTCAATTTTTAAACCTAAATTTTTCATAATTGTCTCAAAATAAGATTTCATTTCACTCAAACTTATTTCATTCTTTTCTTCTAAAAGACAAAATTTCTTTTCTTGAACAACCTTATTTTCTTCTTTATGAACTGTATCTCCTATTTCAAAAATTTTCCGTGGCATTGGTTCGTTCTGATTTGTTGCTAGTACAAAGATGCATCCTGGAAAAACTGAAGTTCTTAAAGCGTTGTGTTCTGAACTCTTTGAAAATTCTACCAATATAGGCTCTATATTATCACCAAGGATCTGTTTTAAGTTACTTTCTGATACCAGCATTGGGTTTAATACTTCTGTAAAACCAAGCCCTATAGCAGTTGCTCTAATAAGATCATCTAGCTTTGTTTTATCAGAAAGTTTTCCGTTTGCTATCTTTATTTCAAGGTCTGGCTTTACATTAAAAAGTCCATACCCCAACAAAACTTCTTCAACTATATCAACTGGGTGCATTATGTCTCCTCTATAATGTGGAACAACAGCGATAATGTTTCCTTTTTCATAATATGCATCAAGCCTGCTTTTCTTAAGAGAAAGGATTATCTCTTCTGGTTTAAGTTCAAGCCCTAACATATTCCTGATTGTATCTAAAGTTACTGAGAGTTTATATGAAGAAACGTCTGGGCTTTGTAACGTTTTGCCATCGGGGTAAACAGTTATTCCTTTTAAAATTTTACCGCCCGCCTCGTGTAAAGTTTCAGCTATGACTGAAGCAGCTAGTTTAATTGCTTTGTAATCGTTTCCAGTAATGTCTACAAAAATATCTTTTGTGTTGGTTGTAATTTTCGTATAATTCCCATTAATTATAGGAGGCACGGATAGCGTTATTCCTGAATTATCAACTATAACGGGAAACTTATCCTTTACAAGATGACCGTACTTTTGCCCCTGTTCTGTGATTAAAAGCACCTCTTTTATCGTTAATTCTTTATCCATATTTAATGGAATGAATCGGTAATCTTCGTTTACTGTTTTATAAAAAAGAGGAAATTTTAGAACGTTCATATCATGAAGCCCTATAGCTAGCTTTTTTCTTCCTCTACCTAGACCTGCATGTAAGTCTTCTTGCATTGATATAAGTTGCCTTATAGTTTCTTCATCAAGTTGCAATCCTTTAGCGGCAAAGATAAGTATAAACGGCCTTACATTTAAAACGCTTTCTTCTACATAGACTGTTATGTTGCTATTTTCAGGAGTCCAATATTTTATACCAAGCTCATCGCCGAACAATCCCTTCAATGCTTTAGCTATTCCATAATCGGTTGAAAAATCGGGCCTGTTTGGAGAATATTCTATTCTAACATAATCTTGTGTAAGTTCTTCAATATCTACCCCTATATATGGAAGAATTTCTATTATTTCATTATAACTATGATTTGGTATTAATTTTTCAAGCCTATTTCTTAGTATTTGAATTACTGGCATATAATATCTCATAGCCGTTTTTATCGATTTTAAACTTTTTCGACCTATCTAGAGCGCTATTACTATGAACTCATATTTTAACTGCCCCGATGTCTGACATCCTCCCCGCCTTAAAAGGCTATTTCTTTAAGGCGGATCATAGGTTTGTGGTTTACCGCCTTCATCTTCATCACTTCATAGCTAGTGGTTGCCCACCCCGCTCCGCTCGTCCAGCGATAGACCACAGGCTGTGCCTTCAGCCACTTAACCATATCCTTAAAGGACTCGGGGATATGTTGGCCCTTTTGGTGGCATTCCCTTTCGGGACACAGTTTAATATGCTTTATAAGGTTTTAGTAATTTAAATTTTACCCCTCTAGAAGAGGCGAGGCTTTCGTTCATTTTGTAAGGCCACTTCGTGGCAACGATGATAGGTTTTGTGAACATATCAGAATCTTTTATTTTTATGATGAATTAGTTATTTTCCATAAATTATGGTCCTGCTGCTTCAGGTTATTCCTTATAGTCTGTCTGCATATGTTTAAAAATATCCATAAATTTTTCCAATGTCTCATTAGCTCATAATTTGCTTTACAGTTATTAGATCGCAGGATTGTTTATAGTTTCCATAAACGTTAAAACGCTATTTTGTTCTAAAAAAGCTTTGATCTATTGGTGATGGCAGGGTAATTTACATAAAAATTATTGTTATCCAAAAAACGAACGGGCCCGGCGGGATTTGAACCCGCGACCTCCGGCTCCGAAGGCCAGCGCTCTATCCTGGCTGAGCTACGGGCCCATTAAGTAAAGTTAAATGGTGGATAATAAACGCCTTTTTCTGTTATTATTGCAGTTATTAATTCAGGCGGCGTTATATCAAACGCTGGGTTAAAAGCTTTTATTCCACGTGGAGCTATTCTTTTTCCTTTTATATAAAATATTTCTTCAGAAGGCCTTTCTTCTATTACTACATCCTCAACTTTACTTTTCAGGTCTAGAGTTGAGCTAGGAAGAGCGACATAAAAAGGTATATTAAAGCGCTTGGCAAGTGTCGCAACCTGGAATGTGCCTATTTTGTTAATAGTCGTTCCATCCTTTAGAACTCTATCCGCTCCAACAATTACCTTGTTTATGTATCCTTTCATCATAGTTAGCCCTACTGCTGTGTCTGCTATAAGCGTCACATCAAAACCGTCTTTTGCAAGCTCATAGGTTGTAAGCCTAGCACCCTGCATAACAGGCCTCGTTTCTGTGGCAAATACTTTGATCTTCTTTCCTTTTTCTTTAGCAACTCTCAAAGGTGCGAGCGCGGTACCATAGTCTACTGTAGCAAGGGCTCCTGCATTACAATGTGTAAGAACTGTATCACCGTCTTTAAACAACGGTTCGCCATTTTCTCCTATTTTCTTTGCGTTTTCAAGCTCTTCATTAAATATTTTCGAAGCTTCTTCCCATGCTTTTACAAAATTTACTTCATCCTTTGAGGAATTTAAAACGCGGTCCACTGCCCACATCAGATTAATGGCAGTAGGTCTTGCCGTCTTGAGCCATTCACCAATTTTTATGTATTCGCTTACATCTTTAACTTTTTTAGCTGTAAGGGCAAGTCCATATGCTGCCACAACGCCTATTAAAGGTGCCCCTCTTACTACCATCGTTTTTATTGCATTGTAGGCGTCTTCTGCTGAAGAAATTTTGGTCCATTTTTCTCGTGTAGGAAGAAGCCTTTGATCAAGAACCCAGACTTCTCCGTTTTCTATTTTTATTGGTCTCATGCGTAATATTAAATGCCTTGTTTATTTATTTTTTTATTTTTATCACTAAACAATTTCCACTTCTTTTAAATTATAAGAGATCTACTTTCAAAGACTCTTTTAAATGCATCATAAGCTTCGTCGTTAAACAGATATACCCTTACCTCCCTTAAAGAACCGCCTTTAATGTTCTTCAACGCTTCAAAAAAGGCTTTAGCTGAATCTTCATACGGAAATCCGTAGGCTCCTGTTGAAATTGCTGGAAAAGCTATACATTTCAGTTTAAGTTCTAATGCCTTTTCTAAAGCTGCTCTGTAAGCCAATACTAAGTCATCATAACTTCCTTCTCCAAATATGGGTCCTACTGTATGAATAACGTATCTTGCTTTAAGGTTACCACCTGAAGTTAAAGCTACCTCACCCCTTTTTAGGGGACCGTGTTTTTTAACGAACTCATCGCTTTCTTTTTGAATAGAATACCCTCCTTTTTTAACTATAGCGTACGCCACTCCGCCACCATGCTTTAAAAAAGGATTTGCTGCATTTACTATAGCATCGCAATCAGCATCTGTCAAATCCCCCTTTATTAATTTTATATCAATAGAACCAATTTTTTCCACGAAGTTTATTTTACAATAAGATTATAAAAAGATTTTCATTGCGTGGTTTTTATTTAGTATTAAGCTATAACAGAGTAACACCCGTAAAGGAGTGTAACCCTTAAGACTTTAGAACCCTTGCCCCTCATAGTGAGGAGAAAATCAATTGCAAGTATAGTATAATAACCCAAAGGCAATAAATTTAATTAGTTAAAGCTTTTAAAAGAAAACTAATGCCCGTTTCATAAAAAATTAAGCTCAGCACCAAATTTTTATATAGAATATTTCAAACTATTGTGAATAATGGAAGTTCAAAATCCGTTAAAAGACTTTAAAAGCATACAGGATTTGATTTTCAAAAAATGGGAAACAGCAAGAAAAGAAATCGACGCTGAAGATAGGCCGTTAGTTACTTTCATAGAAGGTCCTCCAACGATGAACGGTGAACCTCATATAGGTCATATTAGAGGGAGGGTAATAAAAGATCTATTTTATCGGATGGAAGTTTTAAAGGGTAATAAAGTTTTTTTCAGAGCCGGATGGGATACTCAAGGTCTTCCTGTGGAGCTTGAGGCTGAAAAAGAACTTGGCATAACAGGCAATAAATATCAAGTGCTCAGTAAAATAGGAGAAGACAAGCTTGTTGCCAAATGTAAAGAACTCATTCATAAATATAATAAAATCTGGAGAGAAGTTGATAGACAACTTGGTCTAATGTTCGATTATGATAAAGCTTATTGGACCTATAAAGATGAGTATATTGAAAGAGAATGGAAGATAATAAAGGCAGCTTATGAAAAAGGTTTATTGTATGAAGATTATAGGGTAGTTGCTTACTGTCCAAGTTGTCAAACAAGCTTAAGTAATAGTGAAGTAGCGCTAGGGTATAAAGAAGAAACGGACCCTAGCATGTACTATAAAGTAAAGTTAACAGATGAAGATCTTTACCTTATAGTTTGGACTACTATGCCATTTACTCTTGTAACAGATGAGGCTATAGCTGTAAATCCAGATGAAAAGTATCTCATTATAAGCGTCAATGGAGAAAGATGGATCGTTGGTTCGACAGCTTTTAATTCTTTTATAAAAGATACTGGAATTAAAGCAGAAATTTTAGGAGAAATAAAGGGTAAGGAGCTTGAAGGAAAAAGATACATACCAGCTTTGAGGGACCTCGTACCTGCTCAAGATTATATGTATAACAACAGGCAGGCTTATTATGTATTTGCAGAGGATTTTGTAGATATAACAACAGGAACAGGTATAGTGCACTTAAGCCCAGCTAACGGCGAGGAAGACTTTGAAGTTGGCAAAAAAAGAGGTCTCCCTATATTTAATCCAATAGACGATCAGGTTAAGTTTACAGAGCAGGCAGGTAAATATTCAGGCCTTTTTGTAAGAGATGCGGACGATATAATAGCTGAAGATCTTAAAAATAAAGGTATGCTAGTAAAATACGGAAAGATTAAACATACTTATCCAACATGTTGGCGTTCAGGACATAAACTTGTATTCTTGGCAAGAAGAGAATATTTTTATGATATTCCTAAGATAGCTGAAAAAGCATATGAAGAAGCTTCAAAGGTACAGTACTTTTTTGACGCACCAAAAAACAGGTTTCTTGAAATAATAAAAGAAAAGAAACCGTGGTGTATAAGCAGAGAAAGGGTCTGGGGGACACCACTTCCTGTTTGGGTATGCAAAAATTGTGGTAACAAAATATATCTTTTTGGACGAGATGAAATAATAAAGAACGCAATAAAGCTTCCTGATGGACCTAATTTTGAGCTTCATAAGCCTTGGATAGATAAAGTCGTAATAAAATGTCCCAAGTGTGGCGGTGAGGCTTACAGAGAGCCTTACGTTCTTGATACATGGCATAACAGTGGCGCAGCGCCTTATGCCTCTTTAACTGAAGAAGAATATAAGAAGGTTGTTCCGGTTACGTTTTTAACTGAAGGAATAGATCAGACGAGAGGCTGGGCTTATACACTTTTAATGGAAGGTGTTATATTTAACGGGAAATCGCCTTACAAAAGTTTTCTTTTCACAGGCTTGATAGTTGATGAAAAAGGAGAAAAAATGAGCAAAAGTAAAGGAAACGTCATTTTTGCGAAGGACCTTTTTAACGCTTATCCTGCGGATCTTGTAAGGTTTTACCTTATATGGAAGGCTAACCCAGTTGATGTTTTAAGCTTCGACAAAAAAGAAATGATGGAAAGGCCATTTCAGGTTTTGAACACTCTTTTCAATCTTCATGTTTACTATAAAGTAAATTCTGAATACGATAAATTTGTATGGGAGGATAAAGAAAAAGGAGAACTTAGCGAAAAGGAATACTGGATACTTGGGTTGCTTCAAAAGGCAAAAAAGGAATACATTGAAGCATACGAAAAGAAAAAGCTCAACGAAATGGCCAGAATATTGGAACGCTTCATAATAGAAGACCTTAGTCAGAAGTATGTACCTCTTATAAGGAACGAGCTGTGGAATGATAGCGCAGAAACTGAAAAGAGGAGGTTTGGTATATATTGGACTCTTGGTAAGGTTCTAAGAGAACTTGATGTGCTTTTACATCCTCTTGCACCTTATACAACTGATTATCTTTTCGAAAACGTCTTTGGCGCCACGCAGTCGATACTTAAGGAAAGGTTGCCGGCACCCGATGAGAAATACATTAACGAAAAGCTAATAGAAAAGTACGAAAAAATATGGGACATAGTTTCTTTAATCAACAGCGCTAGAATGAAGGCTAAAATAAAAAGACGCTGGCCTCTAAGCAAAGCTGTAGTATACTCAACTTCAGATTTGCAGGAAGACCTGCTAAGCATCATATCGCAGATAGCCAACATAAAGGCTATTCAACACGTAAATAGTTTAAAAGAGCTTCCTGTTGATGTAAAGGTAAGGCCTTTAGTAGGCGAGCTTGGAAAGCTTTTTAAGAAAGACTCGATTAAAGCGAAATCGCTGATTGAGTCATTCAATCCATTTGAAATAGCAGAATTAATAATAAAAGATGGCCAGGTAACTATCGACAATTTTAAAATACCATACCAAGCAATTGAGGTTCAGTTTTTGCCTAAACCAGGTTATGAAGTTGCTTGGGAAAGAGGAATGGTAGTAGTTATAGATCTGCAAAGAGATAAAAGCTTGATAGAAGAAGGGTATCTTAAAGACGTCGCAAGACGAGTACAATATGCAAGAAAAGAAAAAGGATATAATCCAACAGATATTATTGAAAAAGCAGAAATATATTTAGATGATGAAGAAGTAGTTAACGCGATAGAACACAGGCTAGATGAGCTATCTTTTCTCACAAGAGTTAAAAAGTTTAATGTTTTCTTAGGTAAACCCAAGTCAGGGACTTACTTAGAATATGAACTTGATGAAAAAAAGATATACATAAGGTTTGAATAACAATTTAGCTTAAGAATTTTTAACAATAAAAAGTTTTTATCTTCAGATTTTTAATAATAAAACATATGAAATTTTATCTTAAATGTACAAAATGCGGAGAAAGATACGATTCAGATTATGCATGGCCTAGGTGCAGCAAATGTGGTGGTTTGCTTGAGGTTACATACGAATATGAAAGTATAGAGCTTCCTTCAGACTTTAAAACGGCTTTTGTAAAACAGTGGAAATACAAACCATTTATGCCGATTAAAAGAAGGCCTGTAACTGCAGGAGAAGGTGGTACTAGGCTGAAAAAAGTCGCATCAGTTCCAGATGTTTACTTAAAAATAGAACTCGATAACCCAACGAAATCATTTAAGGACAGGGGCTCAACCGTTGAAGTCACTAGAGCGCTCGAGCTAGGTTATCAAAGACTTGTAGTTGCATCTACGGGAAACATGGCATTATCAGTTTCTGCATATTCTGAAATAGCTGGACTTGAAACCGTTACCTTTGTAGGTTCTGGAGCAAACCAGAATAAGATAGATATGATAAGGAACAAAGGCGGAAAGATCATTCAGGTTGAAGGTGATTTTAATGATGCTCTTTTAGAAGCAGAGAAGTTTGCCAAAAAAACGAACTCTTTCTTAGCCGGAGACTATCTTTACAGAAAAGAAGGTCAAAAAGGTGTAATATTTGAAGTTATAGACCAGCTTTCCTACGATCCGCCAGATTATGTTTTTGTTCCCGTTGGAAACGGTACTTTAATTTCAGCTACATATAAAGGGCTGTATGAATACAAACTTTTTGGCCTAATAGATAAGATGCCAAAGCTTATAGGCGTTCAAGCAAAGGGTGCTGATGCCTTTTATAGGTACTACAAAACAGGAAAGTTAAAGAAAGTAAAAGTAAAAACTGCTGCTGACGCTATAGCTGTAGGTCTTCCAACATATTCAGATCAAGCAAATGAAGCAGTTAAAGCTACAAACGGGGACGTTATAACTGTAAGCGAGAAAGAGATGGCAAAAGCTGTAAAAGAAATATACAAACTAGCGCAAGTGTGCTCTGAGCTTGGAGGCGCTGCTGCATATGCCGGCCTATTAAAATATGACTTACCAAAAGATTCAAAGGCAGTTGCTTTTGTTACTGGTGGTAACATATAATTTTTAAGATTTGGATGAAGTTAAAAATTTATTTATCTGAGTGGCTAAATCTTCTTTACTTATTTCAAATTCCTGTCTGGTCTTCATTTCCTTAACTTTTAATATACCTCTTGAAAATTCGCGAGGAAGTACAAGCAATACAAGAGAAGCACCATTTCTTTCTGCTTCTGAAAGCTGTTCATTCAATCTATTTTTATGAGCGAGATCGCTTCTAAAACCCTCATCCCTTAGCTTTTCTGTAATTTTAAAGGCTTCTGATTTAAGTTCATTGACATAAACCACATATATCAATGGTTCAGTTTCTTGGTTCAGTTGAGAAGCTAAGAGAAGCCTATCTACACCACCAGCAACCCCGAGAGCTTTAAGATCTTCTCTTCCGAACAAAACGGGCAAAGAATCGTAACCTCCTCCTCCAGCTATTGCGCCTAAATCGAGGTTCTCTTCGTCATAGGCTTCAAACACTATGTCCGTATAATAATCAAGACCCCTTACTATCTTAAAGTTTATCTTGACTGGAACATTAAGGGCTTTAAGCAGATCCCTAACTTCTAACAGTTCTGGCTTAATATATTTTTTTACAACGCTCGAATTTTCATCGGCCTTTGAAACTTCAAGAACACTTCTTATAAGATCTCGCGTGTAACCTTTTTTTTCATATTCCAAAACAATTTCCTCTTCGCTCTTTTTACCAAGTTTATCGATAGCCCTTAGAAGGTCCACGCTGAATTTTTCTCCAGCTATATCCTTAATAGCAGCTTCGACAGTTCGTCTGTCGCTTATAAAAATTATAGGTTTTTTGACTCCAGAACTTTTTAGCATTTTATACGTAAATGAAAGAACCTCAGCATATGATTCAGGGGTTTTATCTCCATAAACTTCTAGATCCCATTGGTAAAACCATCTGTACCTTCCTTTTTGTGGTTCATCGTATCTCCACATACTTGCAAAAGCCCCAAGCTTAACTGGGAGAGGAATATCCCTCCTTTCACATATATACCTAGTTATTCCAACAGTTAAATCAAATCTAAGCCCAAGATCTCTGCCTGATTTATCTTTAAATGCATATATTTCGTTTATTATTTCTTCTCCGCCTTTAGCCTTTAGTGTTTCTAAAAATTCCATCGAAGAAGGTTCCATCAGTTTTACATTGTAAGACCTAGAAAGCATAACAAAGTTTTCCCGTATCTTTTCTAACTTTTCATAAACTTCCGGGTCATAATCCCTTAATCCTCTAGGTATTTTCATAACTCATCGCCTAACCTGTTTACTAGCTGGTTTTTTAGTAATATTTAACCTTAAGGTCTTAACACTTAGGATAAATAACATCAAATTAATCCTTTTTCTTTATTATAGAGCTCAGCTCTGCTAGTAACGCTGAAAGCTGTATATCGGGATGTGCGCCCTGTATAAGTCTAAAATCATATTCTGCAAATATTTTAGCTGCAAGGGCAAGATCAACGTCTTTCCTACCGTTAATAGCTGAAAACATCATCTTTAGTATATCAGTTTCAGGCAACCCATATATCATTATTAGTTTATAAAGTATTTCCCGCGCTTTCTTAAAATCTCCAGAAATCGCAGCTTCTACCATACCGTTAACATCGCTTTCTCTAGTTATAGTAATTGTTGCCTTTACATTTTCTACGTTAACTTCACCAAGGGCCGCCGCTTCTTGAAGGTGGTTTATTGCTTTTCTCATATCGCCTTCACTTATCTGATATATTAACTTCAAAGCATCAACGCTACACTTAACCTTTTCATTATTGCAAATGAACTGTAGCCTTTTTATAACGGATTCTTCATCAAGCCTCTTGAACCTAAATATAGCGCATCTGCTCTGTATGGGTTCTATTATGTTGCTTGAAACGTTAGCTATTATTATGAATCTTGCGTTTGCTGAAGATTCTTCCATGATTCTTCTTAACGCTGTCTGAGCATCGGAAGTCATTTCATCAGCCTCATCAAGTATTATTATCCTGTATGGTATGCCTACTGATTTGTCTACAAACCTCGTAAAGTTCTTTATCGTGGTCCTTACAGTATCTATACCCCTTGTATCGGAAGCATTAAGCTCAAGAGTATAGTTTTTCCAGTTTTCCCCAAGTATCTCCCTAGCCAAACAGAAAGCAACAGTAGTTTTTCCTGTGCCGGGTGGTCCAGCAAACAAAAGATGTGGCATATCTTCGGGCTTTTTAAGAAACCCCTTTAATCTCTCCACTATTTCTTCTTGATCTTCGATTTCATCAAGCTTCTGAGGCCTATACTTTTCAACCCACATTATTTCCTTTATCATGTGTTTTTCCCCTTCTTACCTCCATTATATGTGGTAGAATTTCCATAAATACCTTTAACCCTTCTTCTACAGCATCAGGTGATCCTGGCAACGAAACTATTACAGAATCATTGATTAACCCAACGCTCATGTTTCCTAGCAACCCCCTAGGCCCTATTTTTTGATAGCTCCTTCTCCTGAACTCTTCAGATACCCCAAAAATAAGCTTTTCAGAAATTTTAAAGACTATCTCGTCTGTAAAATCTGTTTTTGATGGGCCTGTCCCTCCAATTAGAAGTATTACATCTGGTTTAAAATTAAACAACATAGAAGTTAAAGATCCTGTTATTGCCAACTTGTCATCTGGTACCAAAGATCTACAACAAACTTTGTATCCTGAATTCCTTATTATTGCTGAAGCTAGCAGTCCACTTTCGTCTACGGCTTTTTCAGAGTAAAATCTTGAAGTGCTAACTGTTATTATTCCAAAGTAATACATATCCGTAAACTCGCTCATCTTGCAATAATAATTTAATACGGTTTTATAAAGCTTGTACCTTTAGAATGAATTACCCTAACCTTACTTGCATAAGTTGCCAGCTCATCGGTATGCTTACATGTGTAACACTTTATTGATAAAATCATCACCGGAGTCTTGCATAATTTACATAGGGAAAGCCCATTTAGGCCATCAAATTATAAAATTTCTTTATAAATCTTTTTGTAATGGGCTATCTATTAAAGAAGGGCACTTTCGCCCCTTAACCCTATAAAGTTAAACCGTAGAATCGTTTTTGATCTTTTTAATAACCCTTATGTTTCCTATTTCAGTATAAGGATATTGCCCGTTTTCATCTTTCTCATACTTTTTAACCATATCCCATATGTTGAGGAGAGCAACTGAAACGCCATAAAGTGCCTCCATTTCTACGCCAGTTTTTGCTTGTGCTTTAACTGTGACAGTAACTTCTACACCATCTTCCCTTAGCTCACAGTGCGCTTCTGTATATTCAATAGGTATTGGATGGCAGAAAGCTATAGCGCGCGCAGTATCTTTGACCGCTTCTATAGCTTTTAATTCTGCAACTGAAAGAGGATCACCCTTTTCTATTTTATGTTCTTTTATTCTTAAAATTGATTCTTTTGATAATTTTATGAAACCACTAGCAATAGCTGTTCTTTCAATTATCTTTTTTTGAGCTATATCTATGCTTTTCATTATAATTTTAACTTTATAAGTATCAAAATAATAAACTGTACGTTCATTTTTCGATAAAGTAATAAATAAAAGCACCTAGGAGAAAAGATATTGGATGGAAACTTTAGATTACGATGTAGCTATAGTTGGAACAGGGCTCGCAGGGCTTCGGACAGCCATTGAAGTGTTAAGAAGGGATAAGGGAAGACTAGGTTTAAGGGTGGCTGTAATTTCTAAGCTTTATCTTATGAGAAGCCATTCTGTATCAGCAGAAGGTGGGACTTCTGCGGTTTTATACCCTGAAGAAGGTGACAGTTTTGAACTGATGGCTTGGGATACTATAAAGGGTAGCGATTTCTTAGCTGATCAGGATGCTGTGTGGAGGTTCGTTCACATAGCAACTCAAGAAATAAGGCTTATAGAAAGATGGGGAGTACCTTGGAACAGACGGGCTGATGGAAGGATAGAACAGAGGTGGTTCGGAGGTTTAAGTTTTCCTCGAGCAACGTACGCTCAGGACAAGACAGGTTTCTTTGAGATGAGAGCTCTTTATGATACCTTATTAAAGTATGAAAACTGGGACAGATTCGATGAAAACTTTGTTACCTCAATCGTAATTGAAAATAATGAATTTAAAGGTTTTACAGCTATAGACCTTAAAACAGGCAACTTTAGGTATTTTAGGGCTAAGGCAGGAGTTATAGCTACAGGAGGGGCAGGTCAGCTTTACAGGATTACGTCTATGGCAGCCAGTTCTACGGGCGACGGATATGGACTTGCTTATAACGCCGGTTTACCGCTTAAAGATATGGAGTTTGTACAGTTCCACCCAACAGGATTAGTGCCAAGAGGGATACTTATTACAGAGGCCGCAAGAGGGGAGGGCGCTTACCTTATTAATAAAGATGGTGAAAGGTTTATGAAAAAATACGCCCCAAGCAAAATGGAGCTTGCTCCTAGGGATATAGTTTCTAGGGCTATAATGAAAGAAATAATGGAAGGGAGAGGCATTTATGATGATAATAGTGGGCTTTATCACGTATGGCTTGACATGCGGCACCTTGGAAAAGAAAAGATAGAAGAAAGGCTTCCTTTCATAAGGGAGATAGGTCTTAAATACTTAGGAATAGACATTGTAGATCAACCTCTTCCAATAAGGCCAACGGTACACTATAATATGGGTGGGATTCATGTTGACATAGATGGTAAAGTTCTTAACGCCAACGGGTCTCCTGTTAAAGGACTTTGGGCAGCAGGAGAGGCTGCATGTGTAAGCATACATGGCTCGAACAGGCTAGGTTCGAACGGAACAAACGAGTGCCTTGTATATGGCTATATAGTTGGCAATGATGTTTATAATTATATTGAAAAAGAAAGACCAGCTTTGCCAAACCCCAGCCAAAACATTCTACTAGCTGAAGAAGACAGAATATTCGGAAAAATTTTGGGCAAAGAAAGCGGTGGGGAAGATGTATATCAAATAAAGGATGAACTTAAAGATACGATGGAAAAGTATGTGCATGTTTACAGAACAGGTTCAGATTTGGAAAAAGCAGTAATTAAAATAAAGGAACTTAAAGAAAGGTATAAGTACATAAAACTGAGCGATAAAAGCAGAATATTTAATTATAACTTAGAACATGCGCTTGAACTAGGTTTTATGCTAGATATAGCAGAAGTAATAGCTCGTGGAGCTCTCCTGAGGACTGAAAGCAGAGGTGCCCACGCGCGTCTTGACTATCCTAACAGGGACGACGCAAACTGGCTCAAGCACACGATTGCTTTAAAGGGAGCTGAAGGCCCCTTATTTTCTTATATACCTGTAAAGATCACTATGTGGAAACCGGTTGCGAGGGTGTATTAAAAATGAAGGTTAGAATAAGAAGGTTTGATGGGCAAAAGGCATGGTGGCAGGATTACGAAGTCGATGCCAAGCCTTCTGACACTGTTCTCGATATTCTTAACAGGATAAGGGAAAAACATGACCATACTCTTGCATTCAGGCAGTCCTGTCAGATGGGTTCTTGCGGATCCTGCGGAATGGTAATAAACGGTTTACCAGCTCTTGCATGTCAGACACGAATAAGCGAGCTAAAAACAGAAAGCATAAGGCTCGAACCCCTTTATAATTATAAAGTAATAAAAGATCTTGTCGTTGACCTTACAGACTTTGTAAACAAACACAGAAGCGTTAAACCGTGGATGATAAGAAAGAACCCACAAGAATTAGAGGAGGCGCCTATGGAATTTAAAGTAACGCCAGATCAAAACCTTACTTTTGTTCAGTTTGATTACTGTATAATGTGTGGACTCTGTCTCGCAGCATGCCCAACTGTAGCCATAGATCCATTGTTCTTGGGACCCCAAGCACTGGCTCAGGCTTATAGGTACATTGCAGATCCAAGGGATGAAGGTTTTGAAGAGAGAATCGAAATTTTAGATGATTCGCACGGAGTCTGGAGATGCCATTTTGCGGGAGCATGCAGCTACGTTTGTCCAAAGGGCGTTGACCCAGCAAAAGCAATACAATATTTAAAGAAAGAGGTGCTTAAATATAGGTTGCTCCATAAAAAGAAGGCATCTGTAAAACCGGCTGAACTAATTCAAAAGCCTCCGCCCGCAAATGCGCCTAAGCCTCCGCCTTTTGACTTTAAAATAGAAGGTGGTGAATGAATATGGAGAAAGAAAAAGAAGAAAAAAGGTATAAGTCAGGTCTTTTGAGAAGTCTTCGGCCATATAAATTTAACTTAGAAAGATATACGTATACGCTTCACAGAATAACGGGCGTAATATTAATTCTATACCTTATTGCTCATGTATTTGAAATTTATCATTTAGCTTTAGGTCCCGTTGCTTGGCAACAAACAATGGCTTTGCTTAGTAGCCTTGGGATATGGGAAAAAATAGGACTCTGGATAATAGCTGGTTCTGCGCTGTACCATGGTGCAAATGGCTTAAGGTTAATTCTAAATGAAGCTTTTGGAATGCTGCTTGGAAAGCCTGTACTTCCAGAATATCCTTATACACCAACATCTCTAAGCAGGAACCAAAAAATTGCAATATACACTATAGTAGTGATAGTAGTTGCTCTATGGATATGGGCCGGGATTTACCTTTTGTGGGGGCTCGGTATAATCTGAGGTGAAAAGAATGCCAAGCAAATACAGCCTTTTAAAGGAATCGTGGAACATGATACTGATGTATGCTTTGGCTTTAATAATGATATTTGTACTAACTTTCCACTTGTTACTTGTAAGCCCACTAACCGGAAAAACCTTTGATCAAGTACTTACTTATTCATATGTTCTTCATAACCTTACATATTATAGGATAGTTTTTGGATTGTTGCTTTACGCTGCTGTTATACACGGGCTTAATGGGCTCAGAGTTGTCCTTATAGAATGGCTGCATGTTAAGAGGTTTCAGTGGATAATTAACATGATAATAGTAATGCTTATGGCTTTTCTACTTGCATTAGGAACATACACTTTAATCGCAATTTAATTTTTTACTAAAGTTTCATAAAAAGTCAATTACCATTAATTTTTTAAACCCCAAAGGCTTTTGTTAAGTTATGGTAGATCTGCTGGAGTACGAAGGAAAAACCATATTCAAGCAGTACGGGATACCAGTCCCAAAATTTTTAGTTGTCTCAGATGAAAAAGACATACCTGATTTTAATGAGAAGATGGTCATAAAAGCACAAGTTCCTACTGGAGGAAGAGGTAAAAGAGGAGGGGTAAGGATAGTAAATAATAAAGAAGAAGCTATAAAGGCTATGAAAGAAATAAAAAACATAGACTTCGATGGATACAGGGCTGAAAAATTTATTCTTGAAAAAGCATATAATGTTAGAAAGGAACTTTACATCAGTGTAACTCTCGATAGAAGTTCGGAAATGCCTGTAGTCTTGGCGTCAGCTGAAGGTGGAGTTGATATAAACTCAGTTCCTCAGGAAAAAATATACAAGAAACCGATAAACCCCTTTGTTGGAGTAACTGAATACTTAAAAAGGGAACTTTCAAAATTTCTTAATCTAACACCAGAACAGGCGCAGGAAATGGGAAAAATTCTGTCAGGCCTGTATAACATATATGATCGGTTAGATGCATCACTGGCTGAAATAAACCCGTTAGGTTTGACAGACAATGGCCTTATAGCGCTCGATTCAAAGATAACTATAGAAGACGATGCCCTATTTAGACATAAAGATATACCTGTAAGGTATTTCGGGCTAGATGAAATAGAAATAGAAGCGAAGAAAAAAGGGTTATCATTTGTAAAACTTGAAGGCGATATAGGGATAATAGCTAATGGAGCAGGTCTTAATATGGCTACTATTGATCTTATAGCCCAGGCAGGGGGTAAGCCAGCAAACTTTTTTGATCTTGGAGGCACTGATGATCCGGAAAAAGTAATTCAGGCAATAGAGCTCGCTTCAAAGGTCACAAACAAGGTTCTTTTTATAAATATATTTGGAGGAGTAACTAGGTGTGATACAGTAGCAAGGGGCGTAGTACAGGCTATTAATGAACTAAAACCAAAGTTCAAACTCGTAGTAAGAATAAGAGGGGCAAACGAAGAAGAAGGGAGAAAAATACTTTTAGAAAACAAAATAGAATCAATGCTTAACTTGGACGAAGCTGTAGAGCGTGTAGTCAAGCTTGCTGGTGAATGAAAAATGGCCATAATAGTTACAGAAAAAGGTTTGCCAGTTATTGTTCAGGGTATAACAGGCCATCAAGGAAGCTTTCACGCGTCTCAGATGAAAGCTTTTGGAACAAATATAGTGGGTGGTGTAACTCCAGGAAAAGGTGGTACGAGCGTCAACGGCATACCAGTTTTTGACTCTGTAAAAGATGCCGTAAAAGAAACGGGGGCAAAAGCGTCCGTGGTTTTTGTTCCTGCACCATATGCTCCCGATGCTGTGATAGAAGCCATAGATTCAGGTATAAAGCTTATAGTGATAATAACAGAGCACATACCCTTCCATGACATGACAAAACTGAAACTTTACGCTAAGCTCATGGGGGCAAGAATAGTTGGACCAAACGGGCCTGGGATAACTTCTGTAGGCATAGCTAAATTAGGCATAATGCCAAATTCAATTTTTAAGCCGGGTCCAATTGGAGTTGTCTCTAGAAGCGGAACCCTAACCTACGAAATAGTAAACACAATTAGCGAGGCGGGTCTTGGTGAAACTACTGTTATAGGAATAGGCGGCGATCAGGTTGTAGGTACAACTATGCAGGAGGTTGTAAGGATGTTTCAACAAGATGAATCAACTAAAGCTATAGTAGTTGTAGGCGAAATAGGCGGGACAGCTGAAGAAGAAACAGCCGAAATAATAAAAAAAGAAGTGAACAAACCTGTAGTCGCTTTTATTGCTGGAAGATATGCGCCGCCTGGAAAAAGGATGGGGCATGCAGGCGCAATAATAACAGGTAACAAAGGCACAGCTCAGAGTAAAATAAACGCTTTCCAAGAAGCTGGCGTAAAGGTGGCATCTCGACCCTCTGAAATCCCCATATTTTTAAGACAAAAATTACAAAGTCACTAGAGAAACTTATTTAACATGGTTTTTATCAAATAAAAATTAAGATGGGCGTAAAAATAGCCCTTATTGGAAAGACAAATGCAGGAAAGACTACGATATTTAACACTGTTACTGGCAGAAATGAACCTATAGGTAACTATATGTTTACAACTCAAAATCCGGTATCTGGTACGACTTACGTTACATCTCCTTGTGTACATAAAGAATTTGGTGTAATAGATAACCCAATAAACTCAAAATGCATCGATGGATGGAGGTATATACCCATAGAAATAATAGATTTACCAGGTTTGATAAAGGGCGCAAGCTATGGAAGGGGTTTGGGTACTAGGTTTTTATCTGAAGCCATGAAAGCTGATGCCTTTATTCATGTTGTAGATGCGTCAGGTAGCATAGATGAAGATGGAAGAATAGCTGAGCCTGGCACAGGTGATCCATTTAGAGATTATCAGGAAATAGAAGGAGAAATAGTCCAGTGGTACAAAAACCTATTAGAAAACAACCTAGATAAAATACTAAAAAAGATAGAAACAACAAAGAATGAGCAGCAAGCTATAAACGTAGTTTATGAAACTCTTGCTGGCGTAAAAATAACAAAACTTCATATCATTCAAGCACTCGAAGATATGGGGGTAAGTGTATACGACTTCAGAAGCATGAGTGATGAAAAACTTTGGCGTTTAGCTTCTTTGCTTCGCGATATTTCAAAACCTACTTTGATAGTAGCTAATAAAATGGATATACCAGTGGCTGATAGCGGTTTTAAGCAGCTTAAAGACAAGATAAAGGACAAGATAATAGTGCCTGTAAGCGCTAACCTCGAATTGTTACTTAAAAGGGCTGAACAGAAAGGTACGGTTAGGTATAATCCAGCTGAAGAAAATTTCTTAGTAATAGACAGTTCTAATTTATCTAAGGACGAAAAAAAGGCCTTAGATTTCTTTAACAAGTTTCTGATAAGAGAAATGATGCGTGCAGGTACGCAGTTTGCCTTAAATGTTGCTGTTTTTAAACTTCTTAGGATGAACGTAGTATATCCAGTCGCAGATCCTAAAAAGCTTTCAGACAAAAAAGGTAACGTGCTTCCTGACGCTTATCTAGTGCCCGATGGAAGCACTGTAAAAGACCTTGCCGAAATAATTCATAGCGAGCTTGCTGTTGGATTGCTTTATGCTATAGATATTAGAACAGGAATTAGGCTTCCGCCAACATACCGCATCAAAGACAGGGATGTGCTACATTTAGTTTCTGCTACTAGAAAATCTAAATAGCAAACGTTATAATCCCTTTTTCCTTTTTTATTAATATGGAAAGCGAGTTATCTTATGCACAGATATACAGAATATTTAAAAAAAGTGGTGCTGAAAGGGTTAGTGATGAAGCCGTAAGAGAGCTTGCAAAATTTTTTCAAATTTATGGAGAAAAAATAGCCAAACAGGCCAATGAGTTGGCAAATCATGCAGGAAGAAAAACAATTAAAGCGTCTGATGTAAGACTTGCAATAAAAAATATAATAAATATCGATTTAGATCAGTTAAAATAATAAATTCTTATGAAGACTGTTGTTGGCCTTCCTTTTTCTCTTCCTTTTTCTCTTCAGCTTTCTTCTTCTTGGCCACTAATCTTCACCTCGTAAGTTATTATATTCAGTTCTTATATTTTAGCTTTTCTGTTCTAACCTTGGTGTCGTTAACTTACTGCCTAATTTTTAATCGACTGTTATCCATTCAGTGCTTTCTTTATCTAGGTTAAGAAATGCATAGCAACCACAATTTTTTATACTTGGTACTCCAACGCTCCAAACACCTCTGTAAATTAGATCTATTTTTTCTTTTCCACCTCCTAAGAAAAAGTGTTCTGGAACATCTTCAATAATTAACTTGTCTGAAATAGATGGAACAATGGGGATCGAGCCTACAGTAGGTGCAAGGTGTCTGGTCTTCAGAAGTTTCTTTACTGCATATTCTTCAGTCATCCCGGCCGTTTTGAACATATAGTACGCGTTATACAATAGAAAGCTTGATCCTTCAATGGTTAAATATGAAGGGTTGCTTAATAGCCTGACGTTCTGAGTAGAGTAAAGATCTTTTGCAATCTTATAGCTAACAGGTTTTTGAGGTAATGCCTTCCCAGTAAAATCCGCATGTCCTGGAATTATAACTTTTAATATCCTTTTTGGCAATGTTGATAGAAACTCTGAGAGCTTTTTATAGCCTTCAAGCGGCGATACGCCGTTTTTTATATAAGCTAGAGAGTCAACTAAATTCCCAAGGAAAAAGATACCATCAGGTTTGATCGCTTTTAAAGAATCAAACAAATGCTCTACTTTGTTTGAACCGATCATAAGGTCACTTACCAGCGCTATCTTTCCTTTTAATTTTTTTCTTTTTACTTCTGGAAATTCAACATCTTCAAAATCTGTCACAGAAAAATCTTCTGGGTTAATTTTTAGTGCCACGCATGATCCAGGTATGATTTCGTCAAAAATCTTTTTAGAAAAAACTTTTAATTTAAATACACCTTTTCCATCATCAGCAAGTATTTTGTAATCATCGTTACTAATTTTTTGTAATATAAGAGCAAACGCCCACGTTTCATCTTTACCTTTGCTCTTTATATAATTTATATTAAAAAGGGGTATTTTGTTCGGTCTTTTTAACCAAAGTTCTTTCATTTTTTTAAGCCTGTCGTTTAGCATTATGTTTAACTCTTCATATGTTGAAACCTGCATGCCATCTGAAAGAGATCTTTCAGAGTTTATTATTAAATTTGTTTTATCTATTTCAAGGTTTAGCCCAAAACTCTCTATATCTTTAAGAGTGATAGTAAAGTTGTTAGGATCATATTCTTTTTTCTTTCTAATAACTTCAATAACACGCGGTATGAGTTCTGGCTGATCTTCTAAAACTTTAACTAGATCTGGATGAATCTGAAAACCTTCATTTAATGCCGTAATTATCAAATCTTTTATTTCAATCGATGACATATGCTGTATGTATTAATGCTTAAATATTTTAATATTTAAGCTAATGTAATGAGCGTAAGGTTAGCTCTTTATATGCAGGACAAACACCCTATAAGGGATGAAATAGAATATTCTAAATATGCAGAACAAAACGGTTTTGAAGCTGTATGGTTCGCTGAGTCAAGGCTCGCAAGGGATGCAATCGTCCCAATGGCCGCTGTAGCATCGAACACACAAAAGATTAAAATAGCCAGCGGTGTTGTAAACAACTGGACAAGAAACGTTGGTCTTATGGCTGCAACTTTTAGTACGCTTTACGAATTAGCGCCCGAAAGAGTTATCTTAGGAATTGGTGCGTGGTGGGAACCCTTGGCTTCAAAGGTGGGCGTAAAGAGGGAAAAGCCTCTTAAAGCCATGAGGGAATATGTAACTGTTCTTAAGAAACTGTTTAAAATGGAACGCGTTACATACCATGGCGAGTTTGTTAACGTGTCAGATATAGAGCTTGACGTTGTATATGGTCCAAGGACGCCCAGAAATATTCCTATATATATAGGAGCAACAGGCTTTGATATGCTTGAGCTAGCTGGGGAGATAGGGGATGGCGTTTTGCTGAATTATCTCGTTTCCCCTGAGTATAACAGAAAAGCAATTGAAAGTATAAAGAAAGGAGCTCAAAAAGCAAAAAGAAAGCTTGAAGAAATAGACAGACCGCAGCTAATAGTTGTATCGATGGATCTTGATGAAGATAAAGCTATAGATAGAGCAAAAACTCTTGTTTCTATGTACCTTGGGCAACAGCCGCACATAATGAAGGCAAGCGGTGTGCCAGAAAGCCTAATAGAGGACGTTAAAAAAGCTCTAGGAGGATGGCCCGCAGAGCCAGGAGGGCTTGAGAGGGCAAAAGCCATAATACCTGATAACATTGTTAAAATGCTAACAGCTACTGGCACGCCAGATCAAGTTAGAAAAAAAGTACGTGAATACATAGATTCAGGAGCTACGTGCCCAGTCATGTATCCTCTAAGCGACGATGTGAAAATGATGATACGGGAAATGGCAAAGGGTTATTAAAAATAAAGATAGACTAATATTCAACTTTTTTATTTCATTTGTTGAATGAACAAGTCTGACGTTATAATCCTTTTGGGATTTATATTTATACTAGTTGGTTTTATGTCTTTTGTTTTTGCTGGTATGCTTTATGCTTCTAACCAATCATTTGGGTACGCTTTTTCATTTTTCATTTTTCCGTTTCCAGTTATATTTATTGGAGGGAAACCAGCATACCTTGTATCGGTAACTGCAGAAATTATGTTTATAATATTCATCATCTTTTTCATAATATATGTTTTGTACATAATATCAGCTATAAGAGAGCTAAAAAAATAAACTTTTTACGATTTTAGTAAAAAAGTTTTAAAAAATCTTATAAGCGTCTGCATCTTTTTTAAACTTGATGATAGAAGTAGGTAAACCCGCTCCAGATTTTACTGCAAAAGCATTCTTTCCTAGCGAGAAAAAAATAAAGCAAATAAAACTGAGCGATTATAAAGGGAAATGGGTAGTATTAACTTTCCATCCAGGAGATTTTACTTTTGTATGCGCTACCGATCTCGAAGCTTTTCAGGCATATTACGACAAATTTAAAGCGCTTAACGCTGAAATTTTGGCAATAAGCGAGGATTCCATATACTCTCACAAGGTTTGGTGGGAAACAAGTCCAAGGGTAAAGAAGGTTACGTACCCTCTCGTAGAGGACATACGAAAAGACATCGCTACAGTTTATGGTTTTCTGAACACTGACACAGGAATGACAAAAAGGGGTACAGTTATAATAGACCCTGATGGAATAGTTCAATACATATCAGTCTTTAACGATAGACTTGGGAAAGATGTGAGACACGTGCTTAACGCTTTGAAAGGATTAAAGTACATATATGAGCATCCAGCAAAACCTGAAGAGTTTGATATAATTCCTGCTAACTGGGAAGAAGGACAGCCGGTAATAAAGATCAGAGTACCAGACGACATAGGAAAACTGTAAATTTATTTTTAAATCTATTTTTTTCTTTATAGTTCACAATGTTATGGTTAATATATACTACTGGGGAGTGTAATCTTAAATGTTCGTACTGTGGTGGATCTTTTGACCCCAATGTGGTTCCTTGGAGCGTCAAGTATGATCTGAAAGCGCTTAAAGAAAAAATAGAATCTGATCCAGAAGCTGTTATAATATTTTATGGTGGAGAACCTTTGCTTAATCCAAATTTTATAATGAATGTAATGGATAATATAAAAGCTAAAAGGTTTGGCATTCAAACAAACGGGACCAATATTCAAAATCTTCCACAAAGCTACTGGAAAAATATGAACGTAGTCCTGCTTTCTATAGATGGGAAAAAGCAGACTACAGATAGGTTTAGAGGAAAGGGAACTTACGATAAAGTTTTAAAAAGCTTTAAGGTTCTGAACTCGATCGGCATAGAAAAAATTATAGCTAGAATGACAGTGACCCAGTATACCGACATATATAAAGATGTTATGCACCTTTTTTCTGTAGGCTTCAAGTACGTTCACTGGCAGCTTAACGCTGTATGGAGCAAAAGATGGAACATAAAGAGCTGGGCTGAAAGTTCTTATATACCGGGCATAAAAAAGCTCAAGAAAAAATTTTTGAACTACGCTTCGAAAGGTAAAGTTTTGGGTATAATTCCTTTTTTAGGTATACTTTCAGCACATTATTTTGAAGGTTATAAAGGTCCGCCATGTGGCGCAGGTTACAGATCAGTTTCAATAACAACGGATGGTAGGGTACTCGCCTGTCCTATAGCAGTTTTTGAAAAATGGGCAGAACTAGGAAGCGTTAACAAAGGGTTTGTATTAAAAGAAATAGAAATTCCGACAATGTGTAAAACGTGCAAATACTTTAGGTACTGCGGGGGCAGATGTTTGTACTCATTAATGGAAGGCAGAAACCTATGGCAATCGCTTTATTATGATCTTGATGAAATTACAAGAAAAACTATAGAAGAAGTTATCGATATGACAAAGTATTTAGATCGTTACATAAAAAGCGGGATTTTAAACAAGAATTTATTTAAATACGATCCAACGCTGGATTCCACTGAAGTCATACCTTAGCCATATAGAGCCCCTTGTATCAAAAACGGTAAAATGATTGTTGCATCGCCGTGTATTGTTACATGTTTTCCGCGAGGTTTTATTTTTCCCCATGAGATTGCCTCCTTTGTAAGCGCGCCGCTAAGGCTTCCATCATACTCATATGCAGTTGTAATGTAAACTGCTATATCAAGTCCATTCCTGAATTGTGACCACCATATTGCATGGTGCTTTGAGATGCCTCCGCCAATTATAAGCGCCCCTAGCTTTTTATGAGAATATATAAAATCGGAGATAAGCTGTTCATCCTCAAGAACATCTATCGTAAAATCCCTATGTGATTGTTTATAAAGCCAAAGCTGATACCCAACAGCTCCATCAGTTATCCCTGGGACTATTACAGGTATCTGATTTTTAAAAGCCCAGTATAGAAAAGAGGATTCGTTATTTATCATCTTTCCTATATCCCATATAAGTTTATAAGTTGAAGTTTTTTTGATTTGAGAATATTCTGAATTCAAAAGCTCTTGCATCTTTTTTTCTATTAAAGGACCATAATTTTCTAATGGGATAAATACATTTCCTAGCCTATGAATTCCAATTTTTCTTAGTTTTACATCATCTTCAAAATATGAACCCTTATAGTAATCTGAAAAGCTTCTAGCTATATCATGGTCTAGTGCTCCGCATGTTGTTATTATAAGGTCAAATTTTTTTAATTTTATTAGCTGCGTTATCACGCCTCTAAGTCCAGTCGCTATTATATCAGCCGGGAATGTCAAGATTTTTCCATAATCTCCTTTAAAAAGCTCTTTTAGATAATCCAAGGCTTCACCCATCTCTCTACCTGAGAATCCTCCCGCTTTGGACATCTTTTTCAATAAACTGAACGGAACGTCATTTTTTTCAAGAACTATATCTTTAACAGGTTCTCTTTGCATATGATAACTTTGATAATTATTTACATATTAATGTAGCGTTTGTTATGATCATTATAGATTTTTACGATTTAGTAAATAATTATGCATCTCAGAGTAAAATGTTTGGAAAAGTAAAAAGAAGTTAAAAATTGGAAATCTCTAAAAAGTTTATAAACGACAACCATATGAGCGTTATTATGCCTATAGCTGATCCAGTTAAAAGGCAGATAGCAGTTCAAAGAAAATTAATGCATAAAATATGCATGAAGTGCGGAGCTAAAAACTCAATTTCTGCGGTAAGATGCAGAAAGTGCGGAAGTAAAGCTTTAAGGCTTCAGAACAGAGAATTAGGAGCTAAGAAGTAAAGTGTTAGGGGCCGGTGGTGTAGCCTGGTCAGCACACCGCCTTGACGCGGCGGAGGTCGCCGGTTCGAATCCGGCCCGGCCCATTTTAATAATAGCAGAGAAAAACGATGCTGCAAAAAGAATAGCATTTGCGCTCGATCCTTCTTATAAAAAGCTTTCTGTGGACGGAGTCCCCGTTTACACAGGTTTATGGAATTCTACAAAGATTTATGTAATACCAGCAAGGGGGCATATTTATACTTTAAAAACAGACGTTGCAGAGCTGAGTCTATTTCCAGTATTAGACGTCGAATGGGTTCCGGTAGCAGATGGCTACGTTGTAAAACTTTTGAATGTGATAAAAAAATTCATTAAAGAATCATCAGAAATTATTATAGCGTGTGACTATGACATTGAAGGCGAAACCATAGGATATAACATAGTAAAGTATAACGGAGGCTTTGAAAAGATCGTTAAAAGGGCTAAGTTTTCGACATTAACGGTAGAAGAGTTAAAGCAAAGCTTTAACAGCCTTTTGTCGCGAGAAAAATGGCTTATGGCCGACGCAGGAAGAACAAGACATTATATTGATTATATATGGGGTATAAGCCTTTCCCGCCTTTTAATGAATGAGGTAAGGCGCAGTACAGGTAAAAGTTTAAGTCTGAGCATAGGCAGGGTACAGGGCCCTACTTTAATTGAAATTTATAACAGGGAATCAGAAATAAATTCATACGTACCAAAACCATACTGGAAGTTTAAAGCTATAGGCGAACTTAGGGGCCAGAAATTCGAACTTTCAGGTCCAAATTTAAAAAGCGTAGACGAAGTTGAAGTTGCAAAAAAATTAAAGGGAAAATACGGCAAAGTTGTCTTTTTTGATAAAGACATTGAAGAAATCAAACCTCCTTATCCTTTTAATCTTTCAGACCTGCAAAAAGAAGCGTACAGACTTTTTGGAATTCAACCTTGGGAATCGCTTTCAATTTTGGAGAAATTGTATCTAAGTGCCCTTATATCTTATCCTAGAACAAGTTCTCAGAAATTGCCGCCTACAATAAATTATAGATCTATACTTTCAAAACTCGGACAAAGATATAAAGAAGCAGGAAACGTCTCAAGGTCTCATCCTGTAGAGGGACCTATGGATGACCCCGCGCATCCCGCAATATACCCAACAGGTGAACTGCAACATTTAACAGGCAGCGAGTATAAGATTTATGATCTTGTTGCAAGAAGATTCATAAGTTCTTTTTACAGGAACGTCAGAGTTGCGAAAAAGTACATAAAAGTCAGGGCAGATGGGTTTGACTTAGAAGCTGACGGAGCTGCCGTGATCGATAAGGGATGGCTGGAAGTTTATCCTTTTAGGGAAATAAGGGAGAAAAGCATACCAGATGCTGCAATTGGTGAAGAAATCTTGATAAAAGATGTTAATGTAGAACTAACTTTTACTAAACCCCCTTCAAGATATACTCCGTCTAGCCTCCTCGAATGGATGGAGACTAACGAGATAGGTACAAAGGCTACAAGGGCGGAGATAATAAAAACGCTTTACAAAAGGGGATACATAAGGGGCAACAAGATAGAAATAACAGAGCTAGGATTTAGCGTAGCTAGATACTTTAGTTTTTCTCAGATAATAACTCTCGAGATGACAAGAAAGCTCGAAAAATCTTTGGAAGACATTGAATTTGGAAAAGCTTATCCAAGTGAAATACTTAAAGAGAGCGCAATGTTTCTAATAGAAGAATTAAAAAAAGCTAAATACACAGAGGAGATGGTAGAACTTACAAAAAAGTACTTGGCAGCTGGAACCGGCGAATCATTTGGAAAATGTCCAGTATGCGGCAAAGGCGATTTGATACTACATGTATCCCAGGCAGGAAAAAGATATTTAAAATGCAGTGTGTGCGGGGCATCTGCTCCTCTTCCACGAAAAGGAAAGCTCGCATCTGCAAAGAAAAACTGTAGCTATTGCGGATGGCCCTTGATAAAAAGAGGTGATTGGGTGTTTTGTCCAAATCCGAATTGCCCAAGCAGCAAGCTAAAAAATGCATAGTTTGTGGATCTTATTCTGAAGAAGGGTTATTGTGTTTTAAACACAAAACGGCCGCGAAGAGTCTAACTGAAGGTTATAAATACTGGAAAGAAGCTTTTAACATCTCTTTTAATGAATATTTGAAAGAAGTAAGAAAAAGGTCTGAAACGGGGACTTGGGTTAAAGAGATAATTGATTATGTCATTGCTTCTAATGATTTTAATATACTTTTAGAGACTTGTTAACTTTAGATTTATAAACCAGTACTCCCGCAAGTACAGCATTTCAATTATAATTAGCAATACAATTGTTGATTTTTTGTTTTTGATTAACTATTGGTTTAATACCATATAGCTTTGTTTTTGGTCAAATTTTGGCCCTTAGCTTATAGTTCAAACTAAGGACCTCATATTAGCTTATTTAATTTCTTATTCAGGAGGCCCCAGTCCGCTTACTATTATTATTTCCATTTAAACAATATGCTTGAAAAAGTACACTGTTATGGCTGTTCTTTGGACTTCAACCCTAGTTAGTATCCATAAGTTGTAGAGAATTATGGAGAGCATGAAGTATATAACCCTTAGCGTGAAGTTCCTGCAAGCTGTCTTAGCTTAACAGTTAACTACAATACTGCATGACGTTTTTAAATTAAGATATTGCTCATATGTTAAACTTTTACCCATTTTGAAAAACTAGGACATAAAAATTCAGTTTATTAAAGAGCAATCAATCTCTACGTTTTTATTCTACCGTACAAGATCTTATATTCCTCTTTCGTTAATGCAGGTACCTCATATTTCCTTGTGAACAAGTACTTAGTAAATATTTTAGTATTTGCTTCAGCTCTTAGGAATGATGGGAAGTGCAGAATAACGTTCCTTATAGTGTTCTTGACTATATGGCCCTTGTTCATGAACCTTATTTCAAAACCTCTTTCCTTCAGAATTTCGGGTATTTTCCTCACGTTCTCTTTACCATGAAGTTCCATTGCTATTTCTCTCACATGGTTTAACCAGTCTCCTTTCACTACTTTGCCTTCAGCCCCTTCAATGTCCATCTTAACTACGCTGAATTTCCCTAAAGATTCTATAGTAGTAGTTTCAACTTCAATTCCTTCATCTGATAACCTTGATCCTGTGCCTTCATCGCTTATATTCAATTTAACTCCATCAACGGAGTAAAGTGCCTTATTGACTAGTACAACGTTTTTTAGTTGATTGATTTCTACGTTTTCCTTCAATATTTTGAAAGCCCAAGGCAAAGGTTCTACTGCTACCACTTCCTTAGCTTTTCTTGCCACCTTTACAGTGTAGTCTCCTACAAAAGCTCCAGCGTCAAGCACAACGTCAGTGTTTTTCACGTTCAGGAAATCCCACTCGCCTGCAATGAAAGTTGCGTAGTAAACGAACTCGTATCCTTTAGGTATCTCTATCCTTAAGCCTCCGTAACTGAATAAGCTCACAATATGAAATAACATAAGGAATATTAAAACTTATTGATATAGGGGCAATGATTGCTGCGGCAACAGCTACGGTGGCAATACCGCTGTCGTTATTTAGAGGAAAGATAGGGAAGTCTGTTAGCTAGGTACTTCCATCATATGAGATCTAGGTTCCCTTTTGTTTCAAATGTCCAAGGTAGTTTTATTACTTATTAGACGTCCATGAAGCTGCAGAGCGCAGGCAAGGGCAGGAGGGCACAGTATGCAGGCATGTTCATGTATTTATCATAAATTTTGAAAAAATAGCAAACCTTCTTGCGGAATCAGTGCTAAAAGGCATTGATGTATAGTCAAAAATACAGATAACTTCTAATGTAATATTATAAAAAGCAGTCCCTGAAGCATTCTCAGACGGGATAGAGGTTCTTCAAGCTCTAAACGAAGTGATCAGCTCGGCCCACCCGCACGCATCTACGTACCATAGAGTTCCATCCGTGTATACTGGCTTCTTTCCGTACTTTTTAATCAGCCTGATGATGAAATGATATGCATCCAGCGAGTTCTGGTTCCAGCTAATGTGAAAAAGAATGCTTGGGGTTGGGCTCAAACGCAACCAATAACCACGCTTTCCTTCAGCTTTTTATTTCTGTCTCATCTATGAATATAACTTTCGCGTATTTCTTATCTGCATCAAAAGAATCAAGCACAAAGGAATGTTTCTGTATCCATTTTCAAACGGCAACATGGCTCTTCTTTATTATCAGCTCAAGTGCATGGGAAGCTTTTCTTAAGCTCAAACTTGAGAAATAAGGCATAGAAGATAATTGTTGTTGGGTATTTTTTCTGGTTTGCACAATCATTTGCCAGAAAGTGCCAGCTAGAAATAAGCCTTAAGTTAACGCCACCGTTAAAAATGGGAAAGGGTTTTTTAATAGCAGATAAAAATTAGAAAACGATGCCCAGAGAAAGCAAGGAAGACGATCTGATAAGCCTTGTTTATAAGCTTGTAATTGAAAGCGGTGACAAAGGTATTCTTCAGAGTGAACTTTGGAAAAAGTTGAACCTTACTAGCAGGGATGGATCTAGGATAGCTACAAGGTTAGAAAAAAGAAAGCTGATCAAAAGAGAAAGAGTGTTAGAAGATGGTAGATGGACCTACAGGATAAAACCCCTTCTTATACCCTTAAGCGTCGAAAGCATAGCAGATGCTCCGTGTATTACGTGTCCCCTGTTTTCAAAATGTTACGATGAAGGAGAAATTTCTCCAAGAACCTGCACTAAAATAGAAAGGTGGGTAATGTCTGAATATCAACAACACCTTGTTTCGGTAAGGAAAAATGAGACCTGAAGACGCAAAGAGGGATCATTACCGAAAGATGGCCAAAAGGGCCGGTTATGTTAGTAGGGCAGCATTTAAAATAATAGAATTAAATAAAAAGTATGGAATATTTAAAACCGGTCAAAGGGTTCTCGATCTAGGGGCTTCTCCTGGTGGATGGTCTCAAGTTGTTTCAAAACTCGTTGGGCCTGAAGGGGAAGTTTATGCTGTAGATAAAAGACCCCTTAAAATCGAGTTAGAAAACGTTAAGTTTTTACAAATAGATATATTAAACGATAGAATTGATCTAAGCAACTTTGACGTAGTCATCTCTGACCTTGCTCCGAACGTTTCAGGAGTTTGGGAGCATGATCAGTACGTACAGATACAGCTAGCTAAAAGAGCGTTAGAAATAGCGGAGTCAACCTTAAGAAGAGGGGGTAACTTTGTTTGCAAGATCTTTGACGGCGAAGGTGTAAACGATATTGTAAATAGAGCCAGAAAGGAGTTTGGATTCGTAAAGCTTACAAAACCTAAAGCAAGCCGAAAAGAAAGCAGCGAACTTTATCTTGTTTGTAAAAATTATTTAAGGGGGAGTTCCTAAACATATAGCTATATGGACGAGTATGAGTTTGCAAAAGAAAAATACGAAAAAGTGTTTGAATTATTAGAAGAACACCATAGATGGTTTTCTGAGGCTTTAACTCTTATAGCGTCAGAAAACGTTCCAAGTGAAGCTGTCAAAGAAGCAATTATTACCGATTTTATGTCAAGGTATGCTGAAGGCTGGCCAGGTGACAGAGTTTATGCAGGATGTAAATACATAGATCAGGTAGAGCTTACAGCAATCGAGCTTGGCAAAAAGCTATTTGAAGCAGAACATGTAGATGTTAGGCCCATAGCAGGTGTTACTGCAAACCTTTCTGTTTACACAGCTTTTACGGAGCCCGGTGATACAATAGTATCTTTGGCGATACCTAATGGAGGTCATATAACTTACGGCAAAAAAGAACTGGGTGGAACTGCAGGAGCTGTAAGAGGGCTTAACGTTGAAAACTTTCCTTTTGATCCTGAAGAGATGAACATAGACGTAGATAAGACTAAAACTATGATTGAAAAGTTGAAAAGCGCTGGGAAAAAGCCAAAAATGGTTGTATTTGGAGGCTCACTTTTCTTATTTCCGCATCCAATAAAAGACCTCGCGCCATATTTAAAATCAGAAGGCATATTTATAATGTACGATGGAGCACATGTGCTCGGGCTTATAGCAGGTGGCGAATTTCAACAACCCCTTAAAGAGGGAGCAGACGTTATGACAGGAAGCACGCACAAAACTTTACCAGGCCCTCAAGGAGGGGTAATAGCGAGTTTTGAAATATATGCAGAAAAATTGAAGAACGCAGTATTTCCTAGCAACGTATCTAACCATCATTTACATCACGTTGCGGGAAAAGCCATAGCTTTCGCTGAAATGTTGGCTTTTGGGAAACAATACGCTAAAGATGTTATTAGAAATGCTCAAAAATTAGCAGAAGCGCTAGCAGAAAAGGGGTTTAAAGTGCTTGGCGAGAAACATGGATACACAAAATCTCATCAAGTAGTTATAGATGTATGGGATTTCGGCGGTGGAGGAGTTGTTGAGAAAGAACTTGAAGAAGCTAACATAATAGTAAATAGAAACCTGATTCCAGGGGATATTAAATCAGGAAGACATTTTAAGAACCCAGGCGGGATAAGAATGGGCGTTCAAGAAATAACTAGGCTTGGAATGGGGCCTTCTGAAATGGAAGAAATAGCAGAATTGCTTTACAGAGTTATAGTAAAGAAAGAGGATAAAGCCGAAATTAAGAAAAGGATAAAAGAGCTCAAAACGCAATTCCCAAAAGTCAAGTATGCATTTGAAAGCAAAAGAGACGCATATGAATATATAAAAATAAGGTTAAAATAAAAAAATAAATTAATTAAAATAATAGCGATGATGATCTGGGCTGAGCTCTGAGGTTACTATGAGGAGGAAGCCCGCGTCTGATTTCTATTTTTCAATGGAAAGTACGGTTTAAAACTAATTTTTCAGAAGTGTAACTTTTAAGAAAAGGTTATCATTAGTTTATATAACTACTATTAGACTTGAGCACGGTAAGCCCTTGGGGAGATTTCGGAGTAAAGGACTATTCTAGATTAATACATGAGTTCGGCATAACGCCCTTAAATGAAAGTTTTGAAGAATTGAAAGATAACAAATATTACAGAAGAGGAATGCTAGTTGGTCATAGGGATCTTGACAAGTTTCTCTCAGAAGCAAAAGCAGGCAAGAATGTCGCTATACTTTCTGGTATAAAGCCTAGTGGGATATTCCATATAGGAAGCATGATAACCGCAGAACAGATGATCTATTTTCAAAAGAAATATTCAAAAACATTTCTTTTTTATTCTATAGCAGATCTTGAAGCTTATGTGGATAATGGGCAGAGCCTAGATAAAAGCGACGAAATTGCTGTATACAACGTTGCAGACATGCTAGCTCTTGGAATGGATCCAGACAGAGCTATTACTTATAAACAATCATCTGCGCTTGCAGTTTCTGATCTCGCTTTCATATTTTCTGATGACGTAACGTTTAACATGCTAGTCGACATATATGGAGAGAGAAAAATTTCTCTTTATTTTGCGGCTTTAATTCAAGCTGGAGATATATTTTTACCCCAAACTAAGCCGTTCAATGGCCCAAAACCCGTTCTTGTTCCAGTGGGCGCAGATCAGGATCCTCATTTAAGGCTAGCCAGAGATTTGGCTACAAAGCACAGGGATGACCTGCATCTAATACCGCCTTCAGCTATATATCATAAACTTGTACGCTCTTTAACAGGCGAAGAAAAGATGTCAAAGAGGTCTCCGCAATCAATGATAACGCTTTCTGATAAAAAAGAAGATCTAAAACAAAAGATAATGAATGCGTTCACTGGGGGACGTGCAACGATTAAAGAACAGAAAGAACTTGGAGGAGAGCCGGAAAAATGTCCGGTTTTTGATCTTTATATATATTTTGCAAAAGATGATAAGCAAATTAAAGAAGTTTATGATGAATGTAAAAAAGGTATGAGGTTGTGTGGGGAATGCAAAAACGAGGCTTATGAACTTGTTAACAATTTCATAGAAGAACATCAGGCAAAAAGAAGTAGCGCTATAAATGAAGCTAAGGCTTTGCTGAATAACGGCAATCTATTGGTTCTTAAAAGACCAGTATAAGCATAATATTCATTTATAAAGGAAAATTTTGTAAGGCTTTATGTTAAAAGTTAACCTTTATATTGACGCTTTTAAAAGATTCTGAAAGATGGGAGATATAGCATTACATCCACTAGAAAAGAGGTTTCTTAAATCTCTGCTTAAATTAGGGGAAAGCACGTTAGAACAAATAGCCAAAGATGCAGGGCTTTCTTTAGATCAAGCAAGAAGAGTTGTAGAATGGCTTAGGGAAAAAAAGCTTGTAGAAGTTAAGGTAAATGAAAGACAAATAGTAATGCTTGACGAAAACGGGAAAAAGGCCATAACAGAAGGTACTCCAGAAATCAAACTTTTAAACGAGGCTATAAAAAGAGGAAAATTAAGCCTTGAAGAAGCAAAAAAACTTTTAGGTAATGAAGCAGGGGTTGCGCTTGGAATCGCAATAAAAAAGAACCTTATAAAAATTTCTCAGGACACGATTATCCCACTAACAGATAAGCCTTTAAAGACAACCGATATTTACCATGTTTTGGCCAGAATTTTAAACGAAACAGTTTTTGTTGAAAATTTAAACAAAGAAGAGATTAGTGAGCTAGAAGAGCTTAAAAAGAGACCTAAATTCGTTAAATTTTTAACAGAAAAAGAAACGAGGGTCAAGATAGCAGAAGGTGTAAGTATAGATCCAAAAATGTTAGAAAGCGAAGAAATAACAACGCTTTCATCAAGCATTTTAGCAAGCGGTAAATGGAAAGAGTTAAAGTTTTCAGATATAGATCTTTCGCAGCCAGTTCCTTCAGTATTTCCTGCAAGGATACATCCTTTGTCTGAGCTTATAAATCTTATAAAGGAAATTATGGAGAGCCTTGGTTTTATGGAGATTGAAGGTCCCGTCATAAGATCTTCGTTTTGGAACTTTGACGTTCTATTTACTCCTCAGGATCATCCCGCTAGGGACATGCATGACACGTTTTACATAAAGAACGTTAAACTTGAAGAAACTGATAAGGATCTTGTAAATAGAGTTAAAAACGTTCACGAAAATGGATGGACAACAGGTTCTACGGGTTGGGGATACGTCTGGGATCAAAACGCTGCTTGGAAGGCGCTTTTAAGGACACATACAACAACCGTTACTGCAGAGGCCATATACAAAGGAATGAAAGGTAGAATCTTTACTGTTGGTAGAGTGTTTAGAAACGAAAAACCAGATTTTAAACACCTCGTTGAGCTTCATCAGCTTGACGCAATAGTTATTGAAGAAGAAGCAAGCATAAGGAAACTCATGGGTTTCCTTACGGTCTTTTATAAAAAGCTAGGATTTGAAAAAGTAAAGTTTTGGCCTACTTTCTTTCCTTACACGGAACCTTCTATGCAATCGATGATTTATTCTGAAAAGCTTAAAGACTGGATAGAACTTTGCGGAATGGGAATTTTCAGACCAGAAGTAACCAAACCGTTGGGATATGATGGTCCTGTGTTGGCATGGGGTATGGGTTTAGAAAGGCTTGCTATGCTTATTTACGATGTAGAAAACATAAGGGATTTTTATGATAACAGGCTTAGTTTCTTAAGAAATTACAAAAGTATAAACCTTAAGCTTAAAGGGCCAATTCTTTAATTATTTATGTAAAATCAGAATGCATCATTTTCATATCCGTCTCGCTTATGTTTTCTTTTTCAGCAACATAATGTATAAAGCTCTCTAAGAAAAACAGGGTTCTTAGCTCAAAGACAGAGTAGGTTGGATCTTGTGGAAAATAACTGCTCCTGAGGCCTTTGAGCTTAACTATCTGTCTCCCTGGAATTGTCAGAGTAAGGTCAGAAACTTTTGAAAGCCTTGAATCCTGAAAAGATGTCACGACAGCAACCTTGGCTCCCTTATTTTTTGCTTTTTCTGCCAAGTTAGCAAAAAATTCAGAAGCCGATCCGGAAATTATAAATACGAGGTCGTCCCGTCTTACGGCAATGCTTCCTTTATCAAGCCAAAAATAAACTAGCCTTTCAGCATTACCTTTAGAAAGGTGTCTTAGTCTTGTAGAGAAAAATTTTCCAACTATTCCACTAAGTCCTTCTCCTAAAACAGTTGTCTTTTGTTTTGCATATTCTGACGCCTTTGGTAAAATTTCATAAAGCAGTTCATAATAATCTGATGGCGGCTCAAACTCCTTTATCAATGATACTAGCTTTCTGTATGATTCGATTAGCTCTTGCCCTCTTATATACGATATAACTGATAAGAGGAATAACAAAGATCTTAACTCGAAAAGCGTTCCGAGAGGAGTTAAAGGTGTCTTTGAAGTTCCAAGAAGGTTATCTACAAAATAATCAGATTCTTTCCACTTTCTAGCTCCTGGGATCAAGATTATTTTATCTGAAATTGCTGCAAGAGGACTAGCTTGGTCGCTAGTTAAAGAAATTATAAAAGATCCACCTTCTTTTGCTACTTTAGCCACTTCTACCGTATATTGTGTAGATCCGCTTCCGGATATTGCAACAAGCAAATCACATGGCCCAAATATATATGGAACATCATTTGGACCAAAAGTTTGATCCACACCTATATTTCTCAAAAATTTGGCAAACGCATCAGCTACGTCTCCTGATCTTCCGGTTCCAAAAACTATAACTCTTTTTGAATTTGTTATCCTGCCGATGATCCATTGTAGATCTTCATCTGGTTCATATGCAGAGACAGTCTCAACCAACCTTTTATAGCTCACGACATACACTCAAATGTTCTTAAATATAAATTAAGCTAAATCTTGGACTTTTTATTATCAAAAAGATTAAAATCAAAGAGTTTTGATTTGCTAATAATGCCGGCTAGTTTATGTACTTAATACGCATCAAAAAAACACTCAATAAAGAGCAAAATACAATTTTCTCCAAATAAAAACATCAATGTGAAGCTGGTCTATTCCGGATTTTTTTGAAATCTCTCTCCAGGCTTTAAGAGCGCAGTTAACTTTCATTTGTCCTTTTATAAGTTTCAAGCTCTTTGTAACTTTTAATACTCTGTTATCTAAGGGGATAGGTATTTGATCTGGAACCATAGCATGAATACCTTCTGTTATTAATCCATAATGAAACATTTTACACGCAAAAGAGATTGTTTTCTGATAGGGGGTTCCATAAATTTTCAAAAGATCTTCGTAAAGTTTTCCTAGATCTTTTTTGTAGTTTTCTAGATTTAATGATAAAACTTCTTCTCTATCTTTTAGAAGATAAAGCCTTTTTAATTTAGCGTTCCTTGAAAGTTCTCTATTTTTAAGTATAAACTCCTCTATGCTTCTATATGGGTCTGAACGCTTTATTTCAAATTCTGAAAGCGATTTCCAATATATTTCACCACTGGTTTTAAGCCGATAAGCGATCACGCTTGCGGCAATTATAAATTTATAAAAACATTTTTCATCGCATTTAAGTCTAATCCTTTTTAACGCTTCTAACTGAGGATCCTTAAGTTCAAGCTCATAATAATAATTGGCTCCTAATGACTTTAAAAAATAAGATATTAAATTTGCATTTTCGTTATCTACTTTACATTTTTCCATTTTAATATGTTGGATAAACTTTAAGCAGCATACCTTCTACAAGTACAGGCAATTTCCTTTCAGCTATAGTTATAGCATCGGAAAGTTTGGAACTTCTTTCTGCATATATCTCTAAAAGCGGATCGTTCTTGTTGACTTTATACCCTTGTTTTTGATAAAGAACAACACCTGCTCCTTTATCGAGAGGCGCTCCGGCTGCTCTTGCGATCTCAACTATAGCTTCATTATCAACAGCGGTTACATAGCCATCTGATTCAGCCTTTATTATATGTCTATAGCTTCCAACAGGAAGGTCGTCAGGTTTCACGTTCGGGTTTCCTCCTTGTGCTTCGATTATTTCTTTCATTTTTTGGTAAGTTTTACCTTTCATTATCATATCCATAGCCGCTTCATATCCTTGTCCTTTTTGGACAACGCCAGTAGCTTCTAGAAGTATTCCTGCAAGAGAAGCTGATTTTGAAAGTAAACTCATGCTTGCCTGTGAGGGATTTATCAAAGCTGATAACGCTTCTCTTGCTTCAAGAGCTGGGCCTACAGCTCTTCCTATAGGTTGACCTCCATAGGTTATTCCTGATCTAACGCTGACTCCAAGGCTTTTTCCAAGTTCGTAAAAATCTTTCGCAAGTCTTTCAGCTTCTGAAATATCGTTAAGCTTTGTTCCTTTTCCAACAGGCAGATCTAGGGCTATCACCTTTGCTCCAACAGCTAGCTTTTTTGCAAGAACGCTCGCCATCATTAATCCTCTAGGGTTTATCCTTAATGGGTTCTCGATCTTAATTAGATAGTCATCAGCTGGAGCAAGGTTTAAAGTGCCTCCCCATACTATGCAGCCGTGTGTCTTTGTAACTATTGATTTTATTTCGTTTAATGTGAACTTGACGTTTGCAAGTACAGACATGGTATCGGCAGTGCCTGACGGGCTAGTTATCGCGCTGCTGCTCGTTTTTGGTATATAAAGATCAGTCAAAGCAACCGTAGGAACTATTAACAAAGTGACTTTGTTTCCAGGCACGCCCCCAATCGAATGCTTATCTACAGTAAAGCCAGGAAGATCCAATCTTTCACCGCTTTCAAGCATTGCAAGAGTAAGCGTTTTTATTTCTTCAAGGTCCAATCCAACATAGTTTATTGCGAATATAAACTCTGCTATTTCGAGATCGCTAAGCTCATTGTCAACAAGATCTTTAATGATTTCCTTTATCTCGTTTTCTGAAAGCTTTTCTCCTTTAACTTTTTTTCTTATATATTCAACTGCAAGAGGTGTCTGCTCGTACTGCACGTTGATATTATCGCCATCTTTTATGCCCAAAGCTTCTGAAAGGTCTTCGTATATGCCGATTATTCCTTTGGGCACCAAACTCTTTGTGGTTTCAACTATACAAGTGGATGATTTTGAGTCAGAAATAACCTTCACTCTGTCGTTAAGTTCTATTCCAATCTTTTGTGCATCATCCTCGTTGATTATTACGGATCTTTTACCGGCTTTTACATCTATAATTTTGGCTTTAAGTTCCACGTTAAAAAACAATATCAACGATAATATTAAAGCTTTAATCTTAAAACATTAAGCGTTATTATGTTGTTTGAAGATGCGCTAAACATAAGAAAGGAAACAGACATTGACCCTCAGGTCGATATTGAAATAAAGGACAAGTTTTATTCTATAAATAAACCAACATTTACCAAAAAAGACTTTATAAATTATGCTGAGCTCAAAGAATATCTAGTTAAGCTAGTAAGCGAATCTTACGGAGGTCATACTTCCACTTATTATGATCCACTTAAAGGCACAAAGATCAATCCAATTTTTTCAGATTATTTTGGACAGTGGGAATCCGATTTTATTTATTTTGTAAAAGGCATAAAGAATCCTAAAGTTGAGCCTCCTAAAGGTACCGGCTATATTGTTTTTAGTATAACAAGCAGGTTCATAATCAGGTTTGTTGATGTTAAGGCACCTGTTGCTGTGGCAAGCAGCAAACTAGCTGACATTATGAACTTAAAATCGAACTCCTTGCCTGTTAAAATAGGCACATCATTTTACAGACTCTATTTTTCTAAAGACGTTAAAGGCCCTATTTTCTTTGACGGCTACACGGCTTCTTACGAGCAAAAAGGGAAGGTTATAAGTTTTGGCGAACTTCTTCTTCCCATAAGTTCATGCTCTGATATTTTTGGGCAGAACTGCAAAAAAAGCGTACAAAAATTTAGCGAGGCTTTAGAAGAAGCAAGAACAACTGGATACTTAAGCCCATACTTTTCTTTTCCAAGATCGATTTTTAAAATTAAAATTCTTGATGAAGAAAAAATTGAACTAAACGATATATCTATTCAGACATTAATCAATTCCCATGTGCCTTTCGTCATTGAAAAAGAAAAGGGTAGTATAAGGCTCATTGATGTTGAAGACGAAAGGACAAAAGCCATTTTACACATAGCAAAAAGGGGCCTCGGAGGTATAAACTTATATGAACCCTACAGGGGAACTTTTAAGGTTTTCATTAGGGTAGACAAAGATCTTCATGAAGTTAGCAAATATGACGGGGTTCTCGCTTCTAAAAGTCCTTCGACTAACTCGGGTTTAAGATTAAGGTTATGTGAAAATTGTAGCAGGACTACGCCTTTTAGAAAATGCGAAAGATGCGGATCGAAAACAGTTGAAATATATTATTGTAAGAGATGCGGTATATACACAAAAGAAAAAATTTGTCCCAAATGTGGTGCAACAACTTCAGAATCTTATATAAATAATTTAAATTTGAACGAAAGCTTAAGTTACGTTGCTAGCAGGCTAAAAATAACAGGCTTACGAAATCCAGCAATTCCTAAAAATTTATTCAATGAACCAGAAATTCCAGATAAGCTTGTGTTAAGGCAAAAAAATTCATTGTTAACAAGCAAATATGGAATTATATTAACGCCAATTAAGTTGCAGGCCGGAGATATAAACGGAAGCGAAATTGAGATGCCTGCTAAGTATGAGCCTCTTATCAAGGAGATTAAATCTTTTATTTATGAAGAATTAGTTAGCGTCTACGGTAAAGAAACAGATATTGAGAGTATAGGATCAAGCATAATTATTTTTAACAAACCTATTAATGCCGGAATCGAGCTTAAGATAAAAGGTTACAGGCAGGGCAACGAAGCTATAGTAAATCCTAATGTTCTGGAATTTGCAGGTCTTGGCGTTCTTGATAACCAGGCGTATTTTGCTTTAAGTGAAGATGTAGCATTAAACTGCATATGCCCAAAGGGTAAGGGAATTATCATTTATAAGTCAGCAGAAAGCGTCGATCTTTATCCTGTTAAATTAGATTACATGAGAACTCCAATATACCAGCAAAGCATAACCGAAATAATAAAAGGCGTTATAAATTTACTTTCAAACACATATCCTGATGTTTTAAACGAAAGAGATTCAATTTCATTGATAAAGAAAATTGAAGATATGTTCGTCAGGCAATCTTATATTTGCGAAAAGTGCGGCAAAAAGCTCAAGGTTCCTACGTTAAATATGCGATGCCCCGTATGCGGCTCAAAGTTAAGACCAAGGTTTACATCTTCTGATTTAAACAATTTTATCTTGCAATTAAATGAGCTAGCAGAGAACTTTCAGGCTTCTCCTTACAAGGAGATAATTGAGATCTATGTTAACAACGTAAAAAACATCTTTAGGACTTCGAGTCAGATGAGCATCGGAGATTTCTGGTAACATCAGAAATAAAAAAAGTCTAGCACAATGTTTTGGGACTTTATATAAGGTTTTCCGTTTCTGTTTATAATATTGGCTTTACCATGTGCCGTAACGGTGTAAACTTTCTTTTCTCCTTCATAAATATCCATGTTAATTATAAAATTGCCTGTTTTCATGTCTAAGATTTTTTCTCTTTGAATTATTCGAAAATTTTCTTTTTGCGGTATTTCTTTTGAAATAAAATCCAGCAGTTCTTTTTTTAACCTGTTTTCAAACGAAGTATTTTTCCTTGACTTAAAAAATCCATATATTTCTTTATCAATAGTAATTACCTTTAAATCCTTAGGCTTATTTTCATCTTTCGTAAGGCTATTTGACATTTATCGTTAAAAATAATTATTTTAAAACATATAAATATATTCCAAAAACAAAAAGCTATAGGAAAAATTATTAAACAATCTTGTACAAACAACTGCTGTTGAAAGAATTAAACGCATACTTTTTTGGCATATTTCCAAGATCGGAAAAGCTGATAGATATAACCCGTAAAAAGCAAGATTACCACGAAGATCTAATGCAAGAATCTCTAAAAATGATTGAGTACCAGAAATCTAAAAACTTTAAGATTATAAGCGATCCGCAGATCGCATGGGAAGACATGTTCAGACCTTTAGCTTTATCTACAGAAGGCATTACCATTAATGGTTTGAACAGATATTTTGAGACAAACACATTTTATAAGGTGCCAGTTATTCGCGCTAAACCTTCAGTTAAAGAAGGCGTACTAAAGAAGTATCTTACAACGGGGGCATCGCTCATATCTTTTCCAGATCCGTTTACTTTCTCATGCCTGAGTAAGGATGAGTTTTATGGGGATAAAGAAAAGTTAATAGAAGGTATAGGTAACCTTATAGCTGAATTTGCTTCACAAATCAGTAAAGAGGGATACCAGTATCTAATCCTAAAAGGGCCATCTTACGGCAACTGCGAATTCAGAAATTATGAAAAAAGTATAAAAGACGCGCTTTCTGTCATTAAAGATTCATTTAAAGGGAAAGTTATTGTTCACGTTTACTTTTATAGAAATTTAAACGCGTTAAACTTTTTAGCATTTTCTCCAGTTGATGGTATAGGTGTTGACATGTATTCATTTAAAGTAGATGATATCGAAGATTTATTAAATAGTGGTAAAGAACTAGCTTTAGGAATTATAAATGGATTTAACACCAAAATGGAAAATGAAGATTATATAATCAGCATCATAAGGAGCTTAAACTTTAACGGATCGTTGTACATAACAAATAATGTGGACTTCGAATTTTTACCCCAGCAATTTGCTTTGAAGAAAGTAGATTTGATTTCTAAAATAGCCGGTGAGATTTCATGAGCTTGTTTAAAACTCAGGAAATAGGAAGCTTAAAAAAGCCAAGCTGGCTGCTTGAATACTTAAAAACGAGCGCATCGGAAGAGGAAAAAAAGGCAGCCCTTGACGATGCAGCATTTATAAATTTAAAGATGCTGGAGCATATAGGTTTAGACTTTGTCTATGACGGAGAAGCAAGAAGAGTTGAAATGTACGAGCATCCTGCAAAGTTTATACATGGATTTGAGTTTGTTGGGAGGGTTAGGTCATGGGATAATAAATATTATAAAAAAGCTAGGGTAGTGGACAGAGTATCCCTTGAAAAAAATTATCATCTGGAAGAATTCATTTTTGTAAAAGAATACGCCATAAAGACACCCAAAATTCCAGTTACGGGCGCATATACCCTAATGGATTGGTCTTATGACGAATACTATAACTCAAGAGAAGATCTAGCTATGGATTTAGCAAAACAGATAATAAACAGAATACTAAAAGAACTCGAAAATGTAGGGATGCAAGTTGTGCAAATAGATGAGCCGGCAGCTACAACGCATCCGGCTGAAATGGAAATGTTCGTAAGAATATTTAACGAACAAGTTAAAGGCCTGAACGCTAAGATAAACATCCACGTATGTTATAGTGGGGACGAGTATTCAAGCCTCATGCCAGTAATTCCAGATTTAAAGGCAAAACATTTTGCGCTGGAATTTGCGAACAGGGATTCAATTAACCTTGGAGTTGATGATGCAGCAAGGCCAGGCTACAGGGCTCTGAAGACATTCAGAGAATACGCTAGCGATAGGGAAATAGGCCTTGGGGTATTGGATGTTCATTCCGATTATATAGAACCACCAGAACTTGTTAGGGATAGAATACTATACGCAGTTAAAGTATTAGGTGACCCGTCCAAAATTTACGTTAATCCTGATTGCGGGCTTAGAACGAGAAAAAGAGAAATAGCCTTTGCAAAGTTAAAAAACATGATTAAAGGGGTAAGGCTTGCAGAAGCAGCTATAAGATGAAAGTTACTTTTATACTTGCAGAAGCAGCGCTTGAACCTATACCATCATCTCTCAGGAAAGACGCTCGAATAATAAAATCGTGTAAAAAATTAGGAAAAAAGCCTGATAAATGTCTACTTGATAAATCGCTTCATTATTGGGCTATGGATAGATTAGTTGATAAAGAAAAAAGAGGGAGACCTGATATAGCATATCACGTTATGTTGGATGTAACATCATCACCTCTTTATAAAAGCGGATTGCTTGATTTTTTTGTTCACACTTATAATGACTATATAATTAAGGTTGGAAATAACGTTAGACCGCCGCGCACTTATGTAAGATTTGAAGGCTTGATTCTGGATTTGTTTGAGAAAAAAATTATAAAAGACATTAACGGAAATGTATTACTAGAATTAAAACGTGGGAAAGTTAAGGATATTTTAAGCGAAATAGGAACAAGTTCAGCTGTAGGTTTTGACGTAAATGGAGAACTTGTTACGTATGAACACGCAGCTAAACAGATAATTTCTGGGCAAAAAGTTTTCATAGTTGGTGGATTTCCCACAGGTGATTTTTCGATTGAAACATCTTCGCTTTTTGCTAAAAAGTTTTCGTTAGCCCGTGAGATGCTTGAGGCTGATACTGTAACTTGTAGATTAATTTACGAAATAGAAAAAGTACTACTTTTGGCAAAATAGGATAGCAGTTCTTTTTCTTTCAAGTTTTTGGTAAAGTTTTTAAATAGTACAATAATAATACTCTATTTAGGTGGTGTAACATGTCTACTGCACAAACTCCTTATGGTCCAATCTTAGTTCTCAAGGAAGGAACTACAGAGACAAAAGGTTATGAGGCTATAAGAAACAACATAGAAGCAGCTTTGGTAATTACGGAGATCATAAAAACATCGCTTGGTCCAAGAGGAATGGATAAAATGCTAGTAGATACTCTAGGGGATGTAACTATAACCAACGATGGGGCAACAATGCTTAAACAGCTTGATGTACAACATCCAGCAGCAAAAATACTTGTAGAGATAGCAAAAGCTACTGATTCTGAAGTTGGGGATGGAACAACTTCAGCTGTCATTTTTGCCGGTAAACTATTAGAAGAAGCTAGGAAGCTCCTCGACAAAAACATTCATCCAACAAACATAGTTGAGGGTTACCAGTTTGCTTCTAAAAAAGCCTTAGAAAGGCTTTATCAGATAGCCATAAAAATATCCCCAGAAGACAAAGAATGGCTTCTTAAGCTTGCAAAAACTAGCATGAGATCGAAGATAATTGCAGAAGAGTCAGACTATCTCGCAAACTTGGTCATAGAAGCTGTATTCCAAGTTGCAGAAAAGAGAGAAGACAATACATATAAGGTAGATGTGGACAACATTTCTGTTTTAAAGAAACAGGGAGGATCGATATCTGATTCTTCTCTTGTAAAAGGTATTATTGTTGACAAAGAAGTAGTTCACAGCGGTATGCCAAAAATTGTAAAGAACGCAAAGATTGCTCTCCTGAACGCTCCTCTTGAGATAGAGAAGACAGAGTACAGCGCTGAAATAAGAATAAGTGACCCATCAAAGATGAAAGCTTTCTTGGACCAGGAAGCTTTAATGCTCAAACAGATGGTTGATAAAATAAAAGAAGTAGGCGCTAACGTAGTTTTTTGCCAGAAAGGCATAGATGATCTAGCTCAACATTACTTGGCTAAAGCAGGAATACTTGCTGTAAGAAGAGTTAAGGAAAGCGACATGGGAAGGCTTGCAAAAGCTACAGGCGGAAGAATAGTTACAAACATAGAAGATCTCACGCCTGCTGACTTAGGGTATGCAGAAATAGTCGAAGAAAGAAAAGTTGAGGAAGACAAGTGGGTTTTCGTAGAAGGATGCAAGAACCCGAAAGCAGTAAGCATTTTAATAAGGGGTGGAAGCCAGAGAGTTGTAGATGAGGCTGAAAGATCTATTCATGATGCTATAATGGTAACAAAGGACGTACTTGAAAAACCCTTAGTGGTTGCAGGTGGTGGAGCGGCTGAAGAAGAAATGGTTCAATACATTAGGGAAGAAGCAAAGAAGATGCCAGGCAGGGAGCAGCTAGCTGCACTTGCTTATGCTGACGCTCTAGAGAACGCTATTCCATTAACTTTGGCTGAAAATGCGGGAATGGATCCGCTCGATGTACAAGTTGAGATAAGGGCAGCTCATTCAAAAGGAAATTTATGGTACGGCGTTGATGCTTATAGCAACAAGGTTGAAGACATGTACAAGTTAGGTGTCTTTGAACCAGCCATAGTCAAAGAGCAAGTCATAAAAGCTGCAACAGAAGCCGCTACAATGATACTTAGAATAGATGACGTAATAGCAGCAAAGTTATCCAAACCTCCAACAGGGGGCGCTGGCGGCAAGCCATCTGAAGAAAAAGAAGGAGAAGGAGAAAGCTCTACACCAAAATTACCAGAATAAGCAAAAATCCTTAAATCTATTGTTCTCTTAATTTTTCTTTTGAATAATTTATCAAAAAAGATATTTCTTCAAAAGCTTTTGAAGCATCTTCGTCTTTTACAACTATTAGCGTATCTGTATAAGTGCTAGAAGTATCTTCTATGTTTATGCCGGCTGCGCTGATAAATCTATAAATAAGCTCTATACAACCAGGTGTGTTAAGTATTTCTGCAGGGCTATGAATAACTATTAGCGTAAGCCCATCTTTTATTTCAAGAAGTTGCAACCTGTATTTAGAAAAGTGCTTTAATGCTTCTGTTTTTGATAACCCATACGTTACTAAAGTAAGGGCATTCGTAGTTTTAGATAAATGTATGATCTTATCAGATATTTTCATACCACTTTCTATTATCTCCTCAGCTTTATCATTCTTAAAGACCATCTTTAAAGCGTCTGTAATTATAGTAACATTACTCTTGGAAAGAACTTTAAAAGAATCAAGCTCTTCATACTTTTTAAATGCCCTGTACCTTTTAAGTGCAGACACCACAGCTTCTTCAGTAACTCTGATACCTTGCTTTTCAATGCGTTTTTTAATTATACGCGCAAGCGCGCTCAGGTTAGCGTAGCCAAGTAAAAGAGAATGTTCATACGAAATATTGGAAGATACTATAGAATGGACCAATTTTGTTATCGATTGGCTATTTTTGGTCATCATTTTACCCATTACTATAAATAATGACCAAAAAGTATAAAAGCTTTGCCAATTTGGTTTTCTGTATGGGAAAAACAGTATTAGCATATTCAGGAGGACTTGACACGACTACATCTATAGCATGGATAAAAGAAAAATATGGAAACGAAGTTATAACTGTAACAGTAGATGTAGGTCAGCAAGAAGATTTTAAAGAGATAGAAGAAAGAGCTTACAAAGCTGGAGCTACAAAGCATTACTTCGTGGATGCCAAAGACGAGTTCGCTAACGAATACATTTCAATGGCAATAAAGGCTAATGCAATGTATGAAAAGAAATATCCATTGAGCACATCCTTGGCAAGACCTTTGATAGCAAAAAAAGTAGCAGAAATCGCCAAGATAGAGAACGCTGACTCTGTGGCTCATGGAAGTACAGGGAAAGGAAACGATCAGGTAAGGTTCGATGTTACTTTAAGAGCGCTTTATCCAGGCGTTAAAATTATAGCGCCTGTAAGGGAATGGAACATGAGCAGAGACGAAGAACTAAAATACCTTTTAAACAAAGGTATACCTTATAAAGCATCTAGGAGCGAATTTAGTGTTGATGAAAATCTTTGGGGTAGATCTATTGAAAGTGGAAGACTTGAGGATCCATATTTTGAACCACCAGAAGAAGCCTTTGCTTGGACTGTTTCTCCTGAAAAAGCGCCCGATAAACCAGAATACATAGAAATAGGGTTCAAAAAAGGCGTTCCAGAGTCGCTCAATGGAGAAAAAATGAAGCTTTCTGATATGATTAAAATCATTAATAAGACAGCCGGCAGGCATGGTGTAGGAAGAATAGATCATATAGAAGACAGAGTAGTAGGCATTAAATCCCGTGAGGTTTATGAAACGCCAGCAGCTCTTGTGCTTATAGAAGCGCATCAGGAAATAGAAAAATTAACTCTACCCAAAACAGTGCTTAGGTTTAAACCATACATAGAAGAACAGTGGTCATCTATGATATATGACGGTTTATGGGCTGATCCTTTGAGGAATGCTCTTGAAGCTTTTATAAACGAAACTCAAAAAAACGTTGAAGGTGAAGTAAGATTAAAACTATTTAAAGGCAGCGTCAGAGTTGTAGGCAGGAAGTCAGAAAAGTCTCTGTACAAACATGAGCTTTCAACATATTCATCAGCATCAACTTTCGATCAGAAGCAGGCGTTAGGCTTTATAAACCTATTTGCTTTGCAAACTTTGGTTTATAGGGAGGTTAATCAAGAATGACAGATATACTTAGAGGAAAACGGCTCGAACCGATGGACGACCTGGCCCTTAAAATAACTTCATCTGTAGATGCTGATAAAAGGATCCAAAAAGCGGTAGTGTTAGTAAACATGGCGCACGTTCTTGCGCTATATAATGCAAGAGCAATAGCAAAAGAAGACATGTCAAAGATAATGAAAGCTTTGAGCGAAGATCTCGGAGGCTTTCCAATAGATTATAAGTACGAAGACGTTCATATGAGTTTAGAACAAGATTTAAGTTCCAAAATAGGTGATGTAGCTGGTCACATAGGGCTTGCAAAGAGTAGAAATGATCAAGTTGCAACAGCGATAAGGCTTGAGCTTAAAGAAGAACTTTTATCAATAATGGAATCTTTAGAGTCTTTAATAGAGAGTATCCTAAACACAGCTTCCGAAAACGCAAAAACTTTCTTTGTAACTTTTACGCATTTACAGCCTGCTCAAGCAAGTACTGGGGCTCACTGGCTACTTTCTTATGCTTGGGCTTTACTTAGAGATTTAGAGCGCTTAAAGCTTGCTTATGTAATGACCGATATGAGCCCTTTGGGTGCTGCTGCTAACGCTGGTTCTCTTGTTCCAATAGATAGGTATGAAGAAGCTGACATGCTTGGTTTTTCTGGTTTAATAGAAAACACAATAGATGCTGTGTCAACAAGAGATTTTATATTTGATGCGCTCTATGGAATAACCAGCATTTCCTTAAACCTATCTAAACTATGCGCCGACATAATAGCTTTCATGTCGCTGGGAATTTTGGACATTGATGACAGATTTGTTTCTACAAGCAGCATAATGCCGCAAAAAAGAAATCCAGCTGTCGCAGAAATAGTAAGAGCCAAAAGCGCAGTTTTGATTTCAAACCTAATTGGAACTATGGGAATAGTAAGGGGACTTAATTCTTCTTATAACCTTGACCTTCAAGAGATAACGCCAAGGCTATGGTCTTCTATTGATGAGATTTTGGCGATAATAAAAGTGATGACAGAAATGGTAACGGGGATCAAGTTTAACGAAGAAAAAGCAAAAGAACTAGCAATAAAAGGTTTTGTAACAGCAAGCGATTTGGCTGAGTTCATATCGTTAAAGTTTGGTTTACCATTTAGAGAGGCACACCATATAGTTGGTGAAGCAGTTAAAAAATCAGAAGAAGGCGCGCCGCTAATTCCCACGTTGATCGAGCTACTTCAAAAAAGAGGCCTAAAGGCAGATGCATCGGAGTTAACTCAAGTAATTGATCCTCTAGCTTCAATTGATAAAAAAGTAACTGTAGGGGGTCCTCATCCAAAAGAAAGCTTTAGGCAGATAAACTTGATAAATTTAAAGTTGAAAGAATTCGAAGATTTTATAAATCTATCTAAAAGAAAGATTGAAAAAACTTATCAGTTGATGATTAATAAGGGGTGGTATTAAGATGCCTCTTACAGCAAAATGTAAAGAATGTGGCGCGGATATAGAAATACCAGACGACGCTTTGCCAGGCGAAATAGTTAGCTGCCCTGACTGTGGTCTCGAATACGAGATAGTTTCAATACAGGCTGGAAAAGTTGAACTTAAGCTAGCTGAAGAAATAGGGGAAGACTGGGGAGAATAAGAAACAAATGCCCCATGTTACAATAATATTCGATAGGCTTAGATGGGAAGAAAAAGAGCTTTTCGAGAAAGGTAAAGAACTAGGTCTAGATATAAACATGATCGATGTGAAAAACGAGCCTAAAGAGCTTACAAACTTTAACAAAGATCCTCAGATAGCAGATATAGTCTTGCAAAGAACTATAAGTCACTACAGGGGTTTGTATTATTCAGCTATACTTGAAAATTACGGGCATACAGTGATAAATTCGTTCATAACCTCTTTGTTATGCGGTAATAAGTTGCTTACTACGCTTCTTCTTGCAAAAAACGGTATACCTACGCCAAAAACCTATGCGGCGTTTTCAATGGAATCTGCATTGAAAGTCATTGATAAGCTGGGTTACCCTGTGGTTATTAAGCCTATAGTTGGTAGTTGGGGGAGAATGATAGCAAAAATAAACGATAAAGAACAGGCTGAGTCTATTTTAGAAACAAGAGAAATGCTAACAGATCCTCAGCAACAAATTTATTATATTCAGGAATACGTAAAAAGGCCTCCAAGAGACATAAGGGGGATAGTGGTGAACGGGAGAGTGGTGACCGCAATATACAGGTATCAACCCGAAGACGACTGGAGAACTAATATAGCAAGAGGAGGAAAAGCTGAGCAGATAAAGATAGATGGAGAGCTAGAAGAACTGATGATAAAGGCTTCAAACGTCGTTAATGCAAAAATAGTCGGAGTTGACGCAATGGAAACCGAGAACGGGTATGTTATTCATGAGCTAAACAACAACTTAGAATTTCATGGAGCTTTTCAAGCCACAGGTATAGATATAGCTAAAGAAATAATGGCTTTTGTAAAAGAGCTGGTGAGGAACTAAATGGTTAAAGTCTCAATAGTCGGAGCCTCGGGTTACGTTGGGGGAGAACTTATAAGAATTCTTGTAAGACACCCAAACGTTGAACTAGTATCGCTTTCTTCAAGACAGTACGCTGGCGAGTATGTTCATAAAGCCCATCCAAACTTAAAAGGCATATTAAACATGAGGTTTACTGGTGAAGACCCTGTTACCGTAGGTTCAAAAGCTGACCTTGTTTTTCTTGCATTGCCCCATAAAGCTTCTGTGAATGTTGTCCCTGAACTCATAAAATTGGGGGTAAAAATAGTTGATATGAGCGCAGATTTTAGGTTAAAAGATCCAGAACAGTATAAAATATGGTATAACTATGAACATCCATACCCTGACCTTCTTCAAAAATTTGTATACGGTTTACCTGAGTTGCACCGGGATGAGTTAAAAGGAGCCAATTATGTCTCAGCGCCAGGCTGTATGGCAGCTGCTTCTATAATAAGCATAGCTCCTTTGTATAAATATATTAACGATGTCCCATTAATCGTCGACGCTAAGATAGGATCTTCAGGAGCAGGGGGAAAACCTTCGCTTTCTACACATTATTCTGAAAGGTATGGCGTTATAAGGCCCTATAAGCCAGCCGGACACAGACATGCTGCAGAAATAGAGCAAGAAATAAGCAGGTTAGCCGGAAAAACGGTAAAAGTTGGGATGAGCGCACATGCAGTAAACATTGTAAGAGGTATACTTACAACATCACATATTATAACAAATAAACAAATAACCGTTCAGGAAATTTGGAAATCATACAGAGAATTTTACAAAAACGAACCTTTTGTAAGGTTTATGATGGATAAAACAGGGATCTACAGGTATCCAGACCCCAAAGTAGTAATAGGATCTAACTTTGCAGATGTCGGCTTTGACGTAGACCCACACTCAGGCAGAATAGTTGCGCTTGGCGCTATAGATAATTTGATAAAAGGCGCCGCAGGTAGCGCTGTACAATCGATGAACCTTATGCTAGGTTTTGATGAAAAGCTTGGTTTGGACGTTCCTGCAATACATCCGGTGTAATTTTAAATGTTTGAGATCACTGTTATAAAAATTGGAGGAAGCCTGATTTCAGAAGGAGTATACGTAAAAGTTCTGGATAACTTAAAGAGTTCAGGATTAAAAAATTTTATAATAGTACACGGAGGAGGAAACGAGGTCAGCAAGCTGCAGAAAGCCATGGGAAAAGAACCTATTTTTGTAACTTCGCCAGAAGGAATAAAGAGCAGATATACGGATCTTGAAACACTAGAGATATTTAACATGGCGATGAGGAATATAGGAACTAAAATAACATCGTATTTAAATTCTTTAGGTTTTAAGGCTATAAATATTTCAGGTGTAGACGCTTCTTTTATCAAAGCAGAAAGAAAAAAGAAACTGATCGTTATTGACGAAAAAGGTAGGAAGAGGGTTATAGAAGGTGGATATACAGGAAGGATAAAGGAAGTAGATTCTTCTTTTTTGACAAATCTGATAAACCTAGGATTAATACCAGTTATTTCGCCAATAGCATCAGGTTATGAAGGAGAAATCCTTAATGTAGACGGTGATAGGGGGGCCGCGGCGATCGCTAGCTCGGTTAGAGCTTCTAAATTAATTATATTTACAAATGTTGATGGCGTTATAATGAACGGAAAAGTTTTAGATAAGCTAAAACTTGAAGAAGCAAAAGAAGTGCTAAAAAAAGTTGGGCCAGGTATGGATAAAAAGCTTTTGGCGTGCATAGAAGCAGTAGAAAACGGCGTAGAAATGAGTTTAATTACTTCAGGAAAAACGGAAAAACCGATAGAAATGGCGTTAAATGGCGTTGGAACAAAGGTGGTTAAGGAGTGAGCACCATCGAAGATATGAGAATGTTAAACACATTTCAAAGATATGGAATAAAAGTAGTAAGGGGAGAAGGCGTTTATGTTTGGGACGATAAGGGCAAAAAATACCTTGACTTTATGCAAGGATTTGGCGTGGGCATACTTGGACATAAAAATCAAGCAGTAATTCAAGCAATATACGATCAATTAAACAGCCTGGATATATGTCATGGGTCTCTTTACAATGATGCTAGAGAAAGATTCTTAGAAGAATTTTTTAAAATAGCTCCAAAATCTTTAAGCAAAGCGTTTTTGAGTAACAGTGGAGCTGAATCTGTTGAACTAGCGTTAAAGCTTGCAAGAAAATATACAGGTAAAAAAGGGTTTATATCTTTTACAGGCGCTTATCACGGAAAAACTTTTGGCGCTTTATCTGTAACTTATTCTGAAAAATATAAAGAAGGGTTCGGGCCTTTGCTTGAGCCCGTAAGATTCTTAAAGTATGGTGATGTTGAAGCTATAAATTCAGCCGATTTTAATGACATAGCTGGTGTTATAGTTGAACCTATTCAAGGCGAAGCTGGGATTATTATCCCCCCAGATGACTTTTTACCTACACTTAGAGAGGTTACTGAGAAAAAGGGGGTTCTGCTTATTATAGATGAAATTCAATCTGGGATGGGTAGAACTGGAAAGTGGTGGGCACATCAGCACTGGAACATAGAACCCGACATAATGACAGCTGGTAAAGGCATAGGCGGTGGTATACCGATGGGAGTAACCGCTGTAAAGGAGGAAATAGCTTCCGTTATAAAAGTGGGAGAACACAGCAGCACTATGGGGGGCAATCCTATAGCATCGGCTGCAGGCGCAGCTACTATAAAAGAGGTAAGGAAGCTAATAGACGATATACCAACAAAGGGAGAAATGTTTGTTAAAGGCTTAAAAAACATCCAGAGCAAGGCAGTTAAAGATGTAAGAGGGAAAGGGCTTATGATAGCATTAGACCTAAGATTTAGGTTTAAAGATGTTCTTTTTGCTCAGTTGAATAATGGGCTGATTTCGCTTTATTCAGGCCTTACTGTTCTAAGGTATCTTCCGCCCTACATAATAAGTTACAAAGATATAAACGATGCAATAGCAATAATCGAAAAAAGTCTTATGGAAATCGATAGCAAGAGGTTTGTTTAGAAATTTTTTTAAGCTTAACATCACGAGATAATGATATGGATGAAATAGATTTAAAGTTGTTAGAACTTCTTAAAGAGGACGGAAGAGCTTCTTACATAGATTTGGGAAAACAGTTGAACCTTTCGGAAGCAGCTGTTAGGAGAAGGGTGAAAAAGCTAGTTGAAGATGGAGTGATAAAAAAGTTTACAATCGAAATAAAAGAAAGAGAAAGAGCAATGGCTATAACTTTACTTTCAACTTCACCTAACATTCCAACTTATGAAGTTGCTTCTAACATATCGAAAATAAAGGGTGTAGAAAAAGTTTACGAAATTACAGGCCAGTACGATATAGCGGTTTTGATTTCTGCGCCGAGTATAGCAGAAGTAAACAAAGTTATTGACGAAATTAGGAAAGCTGAGGGCGTAATCAATACTAATACCGTCATAATTCTTAGAGAGCTTTAATATTTTTTTACGAAAAGCGTTATAAATTAAATTGTTATAACCCAGGTATGCATGAAGAACAGCAGGATTTAGAAGAAAGTTTAGGTTTTGCCCAGATATATAACGGAGGGTTTTTTAATAAAAAGGTAAAGATACTTGACTCAACGCTAAGAGAAGGCGAGCAGGCACCAGGCATCGCTTTTACTAAAAGACAGAGGCTTCAAATAGGGTGGATGCTGGATTATTTAGGAGTAAACTCTATCGAAATTTCTCCTATAGTCTCAGAATCTCATTTTGAGTCATGTAAAGAATTAATAAAAGCAAAGCTGACTGCAACGATAGTAGCTCATGGAAGAGCTTTAAAAGAAGACGTAGATACCGCGTTAAGGTGCGACGCTAACTTTTATGCAATGTACCATTCTGTATCTGATATACACTTAAAATATAAACTAAAAGTTACTCGCGAAGAAGCTCTTCAAAGAACACTTTCAGTTCTTGATTATGCAAAGTCTCATGGTTTGCAGGTAAGGGTTACGCTTGAAGATGCTAGCAGGGCAGATCCAACATACGTAAGGGAATTCGCTAAAGCGCTTTATGAGGCAAACGTTGATAGAATAAGCGTTCCAGATACAGTTGGCGCTATGAAACCTAGCGGTATGTACAGACTAGTAAAAAACGTAAAAGAAGCGGCGCCTGTTCCTATCGATGTTCATTGCCACAACGATTTGGGGCTTTCTCTTGCAAACGCCTTGGCTGGTTATGAAGCAGGCGCAGATCAAGTACACACAACTATAGGTGGAATAGGCGAACGAACAGGTATAACTGACCTTTCACAATTTGTAGTTGCGCTTTATGTGCTTTACGGCGTAAAGCTTGATATAAGATACGAAATGCTAAACGACTTGTATAAATTATTAGAAGAATACGTCAAATATAAAATACCTTCGAATCAGCCAGTCATGGGAGAAAACGCATACAAACATAAAGCGGGAACGCACATAGCAGCTATTTTGAATAATCCCATGGCCTATGAGCTGGTTAATCCTGAGTTCTTGGGAAAAAAGAGAAAAGTTGTCTTTAGTGAATTAATAGGTAAAAATGGTGCTTCGTTTTTGCTTAAGGTTCTTGGTATAGAAAACGACGAAACGCTTGCAAAAATGGTTGCAAAGGGATTTAAAAGTCTGCAGCTTGGCGATTTGTTTGAACTTGAATTGAACGATGAAATAAAAAAGAGGATAATTACTTTAGGTGAAAAAGAATGAAAATAACGATTCTACACGATTTGATCAGATGGGAAGAAAAGGCGCTTTATCAGGCTTCTCTAAAGAAAGGTCTTGACGTTAGCTTGATAGATATTAAGGACGAATTTTTTGATGTTACAAAGGATTATGACAGCAAGTTTGGCGACGTAGCTTTACAGAGAGCAACAAGCTATTATAAAGGGCTTCACAGCGCAGCCATAATAGAAAGCTTGGGCGTTAAGGTCATAAACAGCTCTCAGGTCTTGATGATAACTGGTAACAAGTTGTTTACAACGCTTAAGCTAAAAGAAAACAATATAGCAACTCCAAGGACAATCGTCGCATTTTCTCCAGAAAAAGCCATTGAAGCTTTTAAAGAGCTTGGGGAAAAAGCTGTAATAAAACCAGTTTTAGGGTCATGGGGAAGGATGGTTGCTTTGCTTGATAGTTATTATTCGGCAAAAGCTGTATTTGAAGAAAGAGAATATATGGAGCCTATATATCAAGTTTATTATTTACAGGAATTTGTAAAAAGACCACCCAGGGATATAAGGGCATTCGTGGTTGGCGACCAGGTAATTGCTGCAATTTACAGACATCAGCCAAGTGGAGATTTCAGAACAAACACGGCTTTGGGAGGAAAAGCTGAAAATTGTCCTGTAACGAAAGAAATAGAAGATCTCGCGATAAAAGCAGCTAAGGCTATAGGAAATGGTGTTTATGGTGTTGACATGATGGAGACAGAAAAAGGCATAGTTGTCCATGAAGTAAACGGAACGGTTGAGTTCAAAAATTCAGTTTCCGTTACTGGTGTTGATATACCTGCGAAAATCATTGATTTTGCTATAGAGGTAGCAAAAAGGTGAACTATCAGGACCCAGTTGCTTTTTTGTTAGAAATTTTGAAAATTTATTCGCCTTCAACTAAAGAGTCTCAGGTTTCTAATTTTATCTATAATTACTTAAAAAATTTAAACTCTAATGACGTCTATCAGGACAACGCTAACAACGTTATACTAAAAGTAAAAGAAGGTTCTCCAAAAATTTACATGATTGGTCATATGGATACTGTGCCTGGGGAACTACCGGTTTTTTATGACGGAAAAAACATTTACGGGAGAGGAGCTGTAGACGCTAAATCTGCCCTTTCTGTATTGCTTCATGCAGCTTTAAACCTTAAAGATCTTCCATGTGGAATAAAGTTCATAGCGGTTACTGACGAGGAGCGGTTGAGCGAAGGCATGAAGGAAATACTTAAGCACGAAGAAAAACCTGATTACTCAATATTTGGCGAGCCTACAGGTATAAACAACGTAGCAATCAGCTATAAAGGAAGACTGCTGGTAAAGCTTTATTTCAAAACTAATCCATACCACTCCTCTTCTCCTTTAGAAGAAAAAACAGCTTTTGAACTGATGATTGAAGAAATAAACAATATTCAGAATAAGGTAAGAGGGCTTAACGAAAACGTTACTTCGTACTTTGACAGCGTTACAGCACAAGTTGTTAAATGCGGTTGTGGCGATTCTACAAACAAAACGCCAGCAGAAGCTTTTACTTATATAGATATAAGGGTTCCACCAAGGTTTAACACGTTTGATCTTGAAAGGATTTTATTACACGGACAGTACTTTGTAGAGGACAGGCTAGAGCCTTTTAGCACGTCACCGTCAAACGAGTTACCGCGCGCTTTTTTTAGAGGAATATATAGCGTTTTAAAAGAAAAAGCTACATTTGTAAAAAAGCTTGGAACTTGTGATGGAAACGTATTAAGGTCATACTATGACATTCCAATAATAGCGTATGGGCCTGGGGATTCAAAGCTTTCTCATACAGACCAAGAAAGGATTTCTGTAAGTGAGTATTTAACTGCAATAAAAGTTGTGGAAAGGTCGATCAGAGAGTTATGCAAAAATCGTCAGAAAAATATTAATTAATAGCAAGCCCTTTATGAAAAGGCTTGGACATAAAAGTGGCTTTTTTTGACATGGATGGCACTTTAATAAAAGAAAATTCATGGGATCTCATATACAAAAGTATAGGATTAGGAACATCGCCATATCTAAAAGATTACCTTGAAGGTAAAATATCATACAAAAGGCTTGTAGAGCTTGACATTGAATACTGGAAAATAAATAGCAAAGAAGTAAAAAGAAGCACTATAGAACAGCTAGCAAAAAAAGTTTCAATAAGGGAAGATGCTCGCATCACTGCAAACATACTAAAAAATACGGCGTAAAACTTGTTATGGTTACGGCAGGTCTTTATGAGTTTGCAGGGCGTGTCGGAAGAGAACTGGGATTTGATCATATTTACGCTAATAAATTTTTATACGATAAAAATGGCCTTATAAGGGACGTTATAATAGAAGTGGAACCTTTGCATAAATATAAATTAATAGAAAAATACCTTGATGAAAATGGTCTTGAAGCAAACAACGCAATTTCTGTAGGAGATACATTATATGATGAAAGCATGTTCAAGGCTACAGCTTACGGCTTTTTACTTGACGAAAAAGACGAGACCAATGTTAATGGAAAAGAGTACAAGATAAAAAGTCTCGTACAGCTTTTACAACATATAGGTATAGATTAAGAACTTTGAGCTTTAGAAAGAATTTCATAGAGTTTTATTAAAGCCTGTATTCCTTTTTCTCCATAACCAAGGTTTTCTGTAGAAATTAGCATCTGATATATTAAAGAAGTCGCAAATAGCGGCGTACCATTTTTCTTAGCCTCATTAAGGGCGTACCCAATGTCTTTTCTTAGATGTGAAAGCTTAAAACCTGGTTCTAGGTCTCCCCTCATAAGCCTTGGCATATAAGATTCTATTGTAAAAGAACGCGCTCCACCTGTACTTAACACTTTGTATACCTGTTCTATATCTAAATTAAAAGACTTAGCAAGTTCTATAGCTTCTATCATTGCTAGATCTGAAAGCGCCACAGCTATCTGGTTTACAAGTTTCATTTTTTGGCCTGAGCCTGTGGTGCCAGCATAAATTATCATTTTACCCATGCTCTCAAAGACAGGTTTAACCTTCTCAAAAATTTCTTTCTTTCCGCCTATCATTATAGTTAGTTTGCCTTCTCTAGCTCCAACATCGCCGCCTGTCACAGGAGCGTCAAGAAATTCAACATCGTGTTCTGCTAATTTTTTTGCAAATTTCTCAGCATATTCTGGAGAATTTGTACTCATATCCACAACTATAAGTCCTTTATGAGCACCAAAAACAACGCCATCTTTTCCAAAAAGAACGCTTTCTACGTCTGGAGCGTCTGTAACCATTATTATTACTACCTCGCTTTTTTCTGCAACTTCTTTAGGTGTTTTTGCAACTGGAACGCCAGCATCTTTAAAGATTTTTGTTTTAGACTCTGTCCTGTTATAAACTATAAGTTCGTGTCCTGCTTTAAAAATGTTGTATGCCATTGAAGAGCCCATGATGCCAAGCCCAATAAATCCAACTTTCATGACAAGTAATAAGTGACCAAGTTTATTTAGCTTTGCTGTGTAAATTTATAAAAAGTATAGTTAAATTGGCCCTCTTTGTAAATAAAGTTTATAAACTACAAATGTAATTGATAATAACATAATGACTATAATGGTTTTCGGCGCTGACGGCTATATAGGATGGCCTCTGTCTGTAAGGCTTGCAAAAGAGCTTAATGAGGAAATTATAGGAATCGACAACTTAATTACAAGAAAACTAGTTGAAGAAGTAGGAGGTACTAGTGCTCTGCCTATTCTTACACCAGAAGAAAGGGTAAAAGCTTACGAAAAAACTTATGGTAAAAGCAATTTAAAGTTTATAATAGGCGATTTAACAGATTATGAGTTTGTAGACAAACTTATAGAAAAATACAAGCCTCACACAGTTTATCACTTGGCACAACAAAGAAGCGCCCCTTATTCTATGATCGATGTTTATCACGCGGCATATACTCAAGTTAATAACGTGCTGACAAATCTTAATCTTATTTTTGCTATAAAGAAGCATTCACCAAAAACTCACATAATCAAGATGGGTACTATGGGTGAATATGGAACGCCAAGCTACAGAATAGAGGAAGGATGGATGAACGTGCAGTACAAAGGTAAAAAGTACAGAATCATGATACCAAGAGATCCTGGATCCTGGTATCATGTGAGTAAAGTATTTGATACTTACAACATAATTTTTGCAAACAAAATCTGGGGAATTAGGGCTACAGATGTTCAGCAAGGCGTCGTGTACGGAAGCAGGACAGATGACTTAGTTAACAATGAGCTTAATACAAGGCTTGATTTTGACGGTGTGTGGGGGACTGTAATAAACAAATATTTTGCACAAATAATTGCCTTTAACAAAATCCTCATCTACGGCACTGGTCTAATGAAACGTAGCTTTTTATCACTGCAAGATAGCATTGATTGTCTTTTCCTCTTAGGTCAGAAACCCGCAGATGAAGGTGAATATCGCGTTGTAAATCAGATGGAGGAAATATATAGCACAATAGAACTGGCAAAAAAGGCAAAAAAGATAGTCTCAAAGTATGGTTTTGATCCAGAATTCGTCAGGATACCAGACCCAAGAGTTGAAAAGCAGAGGCATAAATACTCGGTTTCTCACAGAACGTTAAAAAAGTTAGGTTTTAAACCAAAATATTCGATGGACCAAGTAATGGAAGTTATATTTAATGACCTCTTAAGTAATCAAGAAATAGTTAAAGCTCATGCTGATGCTATATGGCCTCGTGTCTATTGGGATAAATTAAACGAAGAAAACAAACAGGTTTATCTTAATGCTATAAATAAAAACTTAGTTAGCAGATCCAAATCTTATATCAATAATACATAAAAATAATAAGAGTATATAAAATTTTTAAATTTTCTGGTATAAGCCTGGGAGTTTATTTATATAAGGTAAACCTGTATTTTTAAAGCATTCATCTTTTTACCAGCGACCACGTCAGTTAGGGCGAAGTAGTTTACAATGATCCAAACATTATAAACAATATAGTTATAATGACAAAAGATATCACATAAACAATCTTCCTTCCTTTTGAAAGAGGTGATACAGAATCTAGAAGTTCAATTTTATGAACGTTTTGTACAAATATTACAGCAAGAGCAAACAAAAAATAACCTAAAAAGCTCATTATTATAATGCTAATTAAATCCAAGACCAAAGAGCTTTTTTCTAGGCTTGATATCAAAAACCCTCCGTCCACGCTTGTTGCAGGCAGGAAGTTAATAAAAAGAATAGTTATTCCTACTGTTGAGCCTTCTAAAAATAGATTTTTGTTGTTAAAAATTCCGTTTAGAAATCCGTTTAAAAAAGGTTTTGTAAGCTGTTTTGAAAAGCTAATGTTTATCCTGAGACTAAAGATTAAAAAGGCGATAACGCCTAAAAGCGCTGCTAGATATGGATAAAAAGCTTCATCGAAAAGCGAATCTCTGTTTATCGTTGAATCCGTTCCAGTTGTTATAAATCCCATAAATGGTATTATTCCTGGGATTCCAGGAATTGAATAAGAGTTAAGATGCTTTTCCTTTTTTAAATATGAAATGATATATTTAGATGATTCATGAAGAACGAGCATAGCTAGTATAGGGGCTTCATAGGCTAGCATATATTCACTATAGCTACCAAATCTAAAATAACCGTCCATAATTATGCTTCCAAAAGAAGCTATTAGGAACAACACTCGATAAAAGCTGTTTTTAGGCGTTACTGAACTTTTTTTTACAACTTGCAATACGTAGTTAGAGCCGTGCTTTTCTAGCTTTGGTATATAGTTTGTTTCTTTAATGACGTTATAAAAGTTAGTAAAGGTTTTTTTAAAGTCAAAAGAGTCATGATCAATTACTTCAAACTCATAACCGTTTTCAATATGAAACTCATCTTTTACAATAAAATATTTATATACTAAGTTTTCTATTTCGTCCATTTTTCTCGTTGTAAAATATTACAAAATCCTGTTTAAAAGCTATTGTGCAATTTTCTATCTACTATTTTAATTTTTTAAATTTCTAACGTTTTAAAGCGAAATGAATAATACGGGCCCGGCGGGATTCGAACCCGCGGCCTCCGGCTCCGGAGGCCGGCGCTCTATCCTGGCTGAGCTACGGGCCCTTTATAACAGTTATTATTTCCATATATCCATAAATGTTCATAACGAAATCTTTTAGTTTAAATACAGGTACGATAGGAATTTTATTAATTATTTTAAGTTCGCTCTCATATAATGTTACTATTAATGGTATTATTTGCTTTTTTGAAAAAGTTAAAGTCGAGGTTAAAAACGAAGCTCTAAGTTTTTGCATTTCGGCGCTTTTATTTAAAGAAGAAAAAGACATCCTTTTCCAGTGTTTACAATCTGCTGCAAAAACTAAATTTTCGTTAAAAGCCAAAACATCTATTTCTCTCCTTTTTATCCTAAAATTTGTGAGAGTAAAATAACCTATCTGTTTAAACATTAACTCTGTTAATTTTTCAAATGACCTCCAGCTTATTTTTGAAGCAAGATCTTCCAGAGAAATTTTTTTCGCAAAAAATAGTTCTAACAGTTTATTATCCGGAATAGCTTCCTTTATCGCTTTAACAGCATCATCTTCAAAGCTTTCTGGCCATGACGTACGCATCTTCTCCATCACTATAGTAATATTCAATTTTTCTAACTTTTACAAAGTTAAGTTTTTCATATAATTTTATAGCTTCTTCGTTAGTTACTCTTACTTCTAAATAGACCTCTTGACATCCTCTATTTTTCATTTTTTCAATTGCCGTCTGAAGCAAAGCAGTTCCTATACCTTTTCTTCTATGTTCGGGCAAAACCGCTATAGATACTACGTGTCCTTGTTTTACTATTGAAAAACCAAAATGTGAAAGTCCTCTTTCTATTCTATTCATTATATAACCTACTGCATTGCTATTCATCCAAGCAATAAGAAAGCCCTCAGGGAAATTTCTATAAACCTCAAGATAAAATTCAAAGGTATAATGTTCAGGAAGCGTCTTTTCGTTTATCTTTATTGCTTCCCAAATATCATCTTCGTTGGCTTCACGTATTTCATACTCTCCAATCTTTATCAATGCCTAATAATTTACTTGAATATATCTAATAAGCTTTTTTACTTAATACAACGATATTTGATGACGTTTGACAAAAGCGAAAGATAAGAATATTTTTAACCTTACAAGAGTTAAGTCCCCTTCTAAGTTGATCAAAACTTATGTCTGATTTTATGATGAAATTATTGCTTTAAAAGTTTTATAAGCGCTTTTTTTAAAAATAGCTTTGGTAAAGCAGTTTAATCAAATATGCTAAGTTCCAAAATTCCTTTAGTTTGTTATCAATTGTAAGAGATGCGGTTGTAGAGTGATAACTCAATCTCATTTTTGTTTTGTTTCATTAACACCTTTATTAGATTGCAATGCGCATGTAGTGCCAACCCATGCCAATGATTACAGGTTTTCTGAACGCCTGAATATCTTTAATTTTATGACCTTCTTTTTTACTAATAAATTTAGGCCTTGCTACTTCAGTTTATTTACTGTCAGCACAGGTTTAAAACAGGCATTCTTAATAAATTTTTCATATCTCATTAAATTACAAAGCGCTTTACCATTATTAGGTTCAAGATTGTGTTGTGTATAGATTTCATAAAGGGCAAAATGCCTTTTGCAATAAAAAGTTTGATCTACTGGTAAGGATTGTTAGTAGGTGGTCAGGATAATAAATATCTCAAAGAGGACCAGGGTTGCAAATGTTTAAATAAGGACACTTTTTGCATTCCCATTTTTTCCCTTCTTGGTAAGACTCAGGAGGAGGTGGCGAATTTATAGTTATATAATAATCAAGCATAACTATTCTTTCATAAAGTTTTTTCATCATTTCGTCGTTTTTTATTACTTTAAATACTCTGATATTTCCATCTCTTTTATTCCAATAAAGTAAATATCCTTCATTAAAGTTCAAAGCCTGCATATAGGTATGTAATTGTAAAACATGGCTTTCGTACGGGTTATCAGGAATTTTACTAGCGCTTTTGACTTCTATCAGATATTTTTTACCTTCTAAATCAGCTATTATAATATCCACTCGTCCACTTAACTTTATTTTATTTGTTATTTCAAGATTAATCTTAGCCTCAATACTTTCTACATTGACTTTCTCTCCAAACGCCTTGACAACCAACTCATGAATGCCTTTTCCTGTCATAAAAATAACAAGCTCTTCAGAAGTTACCGACTCTCCAACTGTATAAATATAATATTGTTTTCTTAAACAAGAACCTATGTATGAAGGATAGTAAACTCCCTTTATAATCTGATGTTCTGATTTCTCCTTTTTCCACAAAGAATCTAAACCTTCTTTCAATATACGCTCAAGCTTTTCTTCTTCAGAATTTTTACTCATGCGATTAAAAATTTTTTGTGGAAGGCATTTATAAATAGTGCTTTAAACTTAAAGCTGTTTTTACAAAAAGTTAGATTCTTTCAACAACTTCAGATAAAGCTATATTAAATTAATTATATTTTGTTTGGGTTGAGCAAGGCTATAATAAAAGAAGTCATACTAGAAAATTTTATGAGTTATAAATATGGAAGAATATCATTAAAACCAAGGTTTAATTTTATAACTGGGCCAAACGGCGCAGGAAAAAGCGCTATTCTTCTTGGTATATCTTTGGCTATGGGCCAGCTTTCTACAGAAAGGAGCAGAAAACTTGCTGATCTGGTTAGGAGAGGCGAAGATATAGGCAGAGTTTCACTAGTGCTTAACAACTTAAAAGAAAACGGGAAAAGACCCTTTCCGGCATACAACAAAGATGAAATAATGCTTTCAAGATACTTGCGAAAAGATGGATCTTACTGGTTTGAAATAGATTATAAAGAAGCATCTAGACAGCAGGTTCTTGACCTTCTAAAGAGGGTAGGCATAGATCCGAACAACCTTTTAATAATAATGCCTCAGGGGATGGTTGATGAATTTATTATGATAAAGCCTGAGGATAAGCTTAAAATGGTTGAGGAAGCTCTTGGCATATCCGACATAAGAGAAAATCTCCTAGGTGCAAAAAATCGTTTAAAAAACATAATCGCAGAAGAAAACCAATATCAAGATCTTATAGGAAAGGCTATGGATTCTCTAGAAAAATGGCGTGAAGAATACGATAGACTTGTTATGAGCAGACAGCTTAAACAGAAACTAGAAGAGCTAAACGCAGAATACGCTTGGGCTGAAGTTTTAAAGCTCGAAAGATCAATTAACAATCTTAACGAAAAGATAGGCAGGATTAGCGAAGAAATTTCTACGCTTGAGGCTAAAAACAAAGAAACTATATCAGATTTTGAATCAGATAGAAAGAAGTTCAGCAATATTATTCAAATAATAAAAGAAAGTACAGCAAAAGTATATAAAGGCGATGAAAAATCTGTTACAATAATTTATGATTCAATTAATGAAATTAACCCTCTTTTGGAAAGCATGCTTGACAAGTACTCAAAGGTAAAGGTAGGAGAATACAGAATAGAGTCTTTGCGATCTGAGCTTAAGGAACTCACCAAAGAGCTTGACTCTATAAAAAACGAGTTGAACGATGCTTTGAAAAAGACAACTGGCCAGAGGCCAGCATCTGTAAGGACAATATCTGAAATAGAAGATGAAATAAAAACTGTTAATGCACAGCTTAAAGTCCTTGGTGATGTAAATCAAGAAGCAGAAAAGGTATACCTTGAATTCAAGGCTAAAGTGGACGAATACAAGGAAAAGCTCGAAGAAGTAAGAAAAAACAAGGAAAAAACATTAAAAGAAATAGAAAGCAGGTCTAAAGAATGGAAAGAGGTTATAAGGAAGACGATTTCAGATATAAACGAAAAGTATAACGAGATAATGTCGAGGATAAACGCATCCGGTAAAGTGATACTCGTTAATGAAAACGATCCAGAAAATGCAGGTATTAGACTTTATGCAAGCTTTGTAGGAACTGATTTGATTCCATTGGACAGCTTTTCACAGAGCGGTGGTGAGTTGAGCGCCGCTGTTACTGCTTTTCTGATTGCCGTGCAGATGTACATAGTTTCTCCATTCAGAGCTCTAGATGAGTTTGATGTTCATATGGATCCGATACTCAGAGAAAAGTTCATCAAAGCTATATATGAGGTATCACAAGGTAGCGAAACGCAATACCTTATCATAACTCCTAATTTTCCAAGTTTCTATGCACCGGATATAAACTTCATAATAGTTCAGAAAAGCCAAAGCGGAAGCGCACCTAAGGTGATAGCAAAGTGAATGACAAAGAAGAAGAACTTAAGAAAATAATAGAGCTACCAGAAGCTCTTAGAAAACTTGGCGGGGATCCTTTTGCTGTGAACGTTGAAGAGCTTTTGGAAAAAATAAACGCAAACAGGCTCAAAGACAGGGTTAAATCTTTAAAATATGAATCGCAAGCGTTAAACTCTGTATCCATTATTGTTGAAAAACAGGAAGAATGGGTGCTTGACGCGCTTAAAGGTTTAAAGATAGATCCTCAACTCATAAAAGAAAAGGTAAAGCAGATGCCTTTTAAAGACCTAGGTCTTATACTTGCAAAGCACACAACCCCTGTACTAGGTATCAAAAGAATTAGCCGTGAAAGAATAAAGATGGCTGTTGAATATTTGGGTCTGATAGAACCATGGGGTAAGAAAGCCAGTTTAGGAAGCGTCATAAGACACGAAAATGAATATACGCAGAACATCATTTTTGACAAAAGGTTTGAAGAAGAAGCGATGGAATTTTACGAAAAAAGTTTAATGAAAGAGCTTCAAAAATCTAAAACCGTGCCTTATAAGGATTTTATTAATAAATTTGATGAAAAACTTAAAGTAGCGTTTTATATAGCTTACCTTTCTACTGCAGGTTTTATTTCAGTTATAAGAAATCCGCTAACGGGGGAAACTCTTATAACCTCTCCCCTTGGAGGAGAATTTGAAAGCGTGGCGATACCATTTGGCTGAAGAAGAGCTCCAAAAAAAGGCCCTAAAGGCACTAAGGCTTTTGTTGATTGAGACGTCCTCTTTACCAGGTTTAAAGGGTTGGGAGTTAAAGAAACATCTTGGAAAAGATTATCTTGAAGTAATAAAGGTCGCTTCAATCGAAGCGGATAAATTAGGTATGAAAATAGCAATAGTCCCCGATGATGAAGCGCCCAAGGACTTTGAAAAGGCTAGATTTGTCTTAATGACGAAGGAGCCACTTTCTGAAGCAGATTACAGCAGGTGGCTCCGCATAGAAGAAATAGCGTCGTTAGCAATGATTCTTGTGGAAATTTCACTGAGGGGAGGATCTGCGCCTCTCGATGTCATTATAAGGATATTGACAGAAAAGCTTCCTAGATGGAGGGTTAATCAAATAATATCTAAGCTGGAAAGACTTGGATACATAAAAGAAGAGAACGGGGTTGTATTTAAGGACTGGAGGTCAAAAGTTGAAATAGACGAAACAGGGTTCATAAAAGACATAATACTTTACAGACAAGATAAATAATTCTTCGTAAATTGTGCTTTTTAAAAATCAGCATAAGAAAACGCTGCTCGTTTTTAATTCCTTAAAAAACCGTTTATAATTGTACATTATATGCATAATAAAAGATGCCCCTTTATGTAAAAGAGCTTTTTAAGTCATACGGCAGTACGGTAGCTGTTAGAGGAATTAGCTTTACAGCTGAGGAAGGTAAGGTATTTGGGCTACTTGGCCCTAACGGGGCAGGTAAGACAACGACTTTAAAAATAATTTCAACCGTACTTAGACCAGACTCAGGAAGCGTTTTTCTTAACACAATCGACATAATTAATATGGCAGAATCTGCAAGAGAATTTCTTACATACGTCCCAGAAGATGCAGGAACATACAGAAATCTGACTGGATATGAGCATCTTGAATTTGCAGCCACTGTTTATGCAAGAAACAAGGATGAATATAAAGCGTTTTTAGAAGAGGGAATAAGGATAGCAGATCTTGGTGATAAAATATACGAAAAAACAAAATCGTACAGTAAAGGTATGAAAAGAAGACTGCAAATAGCAAGAGCTCTTATGGTAAAACCTAAACTTGCAGTTTTAGATGAACCAACAGCAGGAATAGACGTTTTTCACGCAATAAGCATCAGAAATTTGATAAAAGATTTCGCTAAAAAGAATTCATCTATTGTTATTGTTTCTTCACATAACATGTTTGAAGTAGAAAAGCTATGCGATGAAATAGGAATAATAAATGAAGGCGTTTTGCTTAGAGTAGGGTCTATAAAGGAAATAAAAGGCGATAATTCTGACCTTGAAGAAGTGTTTATGAAACTCGCTAAAGAGGATAAAATTGATAAAAACATAGGTGAACCAAGAAAATGAAAGGGAAGATCACTGCCCTCATAAAAAAAGATCTTTTGGATGTTCTTCGGGATCCAAAAGTTTATATAGGCTTTTTATTGCCTTTGGCAATATTTGCAGCTTTTGGTTTTATATCTGCTGTTACAGCACCTCCATCTTCTGTTCCCCTAAACGTTTATGTGAGCAAAAACTGGAGCCTTTTTGATAGTTATCTTTACAGCCAGGGCGTTACGATTACAAACCAGCCTTATAATTCTGATGTAGTAATAAAATTTTATAACAACAGCAATTTTATAACTTTTAACGTAACGTTCAATATGAAAGATATAAACCAAATATATTATGCAAAAGCAGAAGCTTTAAATTACATTCTTAACGGTTTTCGGGCATATTATAGGAATTATTTGTTAGAAAAAATTGGCGTTGTTAACTATAAAGTTATATCAAACCCTGTAAATTACTCCTTTGTAACAAACATAAATAACGTAACTTATTCCTTAAATCCGCTTTATATATTTGAAATGACACAGATTGAAGAATTTGTTGCCCCTACCATTTTGTTTGCGCTTTGCATAGGGATGTCTGAAATGGCCGCCACTCTCATAACGGTTGAGCAAGAAGAAAAAACGTTTGAAGTTTTATTGAGTATGCCACTAAAAAGGTATTATATTTTAACGTCAAAAATAATATCCTCATTTATAATATCAATTCTAAGTTCAATGTTTTATTTAATAGGATTGATTATATTTTCTAATGAATATTTGAGCCTGTTAGGAGGAGTTAAAACAGGGCCTGTTTTTTCTGTAAATGATTTAATTCTATTAGTCTTCATAGTGCTTTTAATAATAAGCACAGTTTTTTCAAGCTCGCTCGGAATACTAATAGGTCTTTTAAGCAAAGACTTAAGGATAGCTAACGTTTACCTTGGGATAATAACAGTTCCTATTCTTATACCTACTCTTTTCTTTATATCGGGAGGTTCGCTTAGTTATGTAAGTGGACCTTTTAAGGTACTTTTGCTTTTATTGCCTCCAACATATCCTATAGAAGTCACTAGAGCATTTATAACAAGATACTTAACAGGCTACTGGATTTTGGGTATAGTTGTAGGGCTTGCAGAAACAGCTTTTATCCTTTACATTGCATCTTTAATAATAAATGGAGTCAATCTGAAGTTAAAAATAAGGAAAGAAGTTAAAAACTATCAAAAAAGCTAATAAAGCTAAAAACAGTAAATCGACTAATCTATAAGATATTTTTGAAGGTTCGCATTCTAAAGTGAAACTAGGCATTCCTTTAGTTTCAAGCGCAAGTGAAGTTACAAACGCCTTTTTTACAGAGCTGTATATAAGGGCTTTGAGTAAAACGTATGGCTTATAAAAACTCTTAATATTTTTTGGTTTTCTGACCTTACTTACTGAGTATATTGTTTTTGTCATCTCAAACATTTCCGGCAGCAGCCTGAAAGTCATCGCGGCTCCGAGAGCAATCGTGGTTGGCATGCCAATTTTTTTAAAAATCTTAATAACAGACGTAGGGCTAAGACTTTTTGAAAATGAAAAAGCTAAGAATAAAGTTAAAAGAAGCTTGGCAGAAGAGATAAGCCCCCATGTTATCCCTTGATATGTAATTGCAATACCTTTATCTTCCGTTAAAAAATCAATCACTGGATTATAATTTGGTCTTATTACCCAGAAAATTATGTTCGTTTTTTGGCCAGAATAAAAGCCCCAGTAAAAAAACGATTGTGAAAGCACAAATCCAAAAATTATCCACATGCTGAACTTAATAACGTATAGCATCTGGTTTTTATAATTTATATAGCCATAAATTAATGATAATAAAAGGCCTGCAGCAAGTATATAAATATTAAAGGATATTAATGCCAATATTGATCCTGTAAATAGGACTAAGAACGAAGTTAAAGTTTGATAATTTTTATGACTCATACACTTCACCATTATTAAATTGATAAACCCTGTCAGAAACAGCCCTAGCAAATTCTTCTTCTTGCGTTATTATTATTGCGGAAGAACCAAAATCCTTGATGTATTTTAAAACATTAACCAATGTTGATAAACCATACTGATCCTGACCTTCTGTTGGTTCATCCAGTATATAAAGCTCTGGATCTTTTGCGAGCGCCGATGCAAGAGCTAACCTAACCCTTTCGCCTCGAGAAAGTGAATGCGGCAACCTTTCTCTTTTATTTTCAAGTCCAAAAAAGTTTATGCTCTCATCTGCTATTTTTTTATCTCTGCTTTCATAAAGCACTTCAGATACAACTGTATCCTGTAGGAACTGTAATTCTGGAGTCTGTAGCATAAAGCCTTTTGTCTTAGCATTTACGGAAAGTCCTTTTGATGAGAGCAGGCCTATAATTAGTTTAGCCATGGTTGACTTGCCAGAACCGTTAGGCCCAACAAATGAAACCACTTCACCAGAATTAATTTCAATGTTTACGTTTTTAAGTGCTTGATTGCCTTGTTCATAAGCATAACTGAGGTTTGTGGTTTTAACAAGTTTGTTTTGTACGTTTTTCTTAAACAAATTAATTGTTGGTTCAGGTGCTCTCTTTTTTTCTGAATAAAACTCCAAAGTAGTGTTTGTTATGTTCTTTAAGTACTCTGTTCTATGTTCAGCAATTATTACTGTTACATTTTTTTCTCGCAAAAGCTTGAGTTGCTCTATAAACTTTTTTCTGGATTCGTGATCTAGATTTGACAACGGTTCATCAAAAAGCACAATTCTATATCCACCCAGCAGAGCAAACCCAATAGCCACCTTCTGAGCCTCGCCACCGCTTAATGTGAACACGTCTCTATGTAAAATTTTTTCTAGACCTAATTCTCTTATAATTTCATTAAAAAGTTTTAAATCAGGATTTTTCCATGAAAGCTCCGTACAAACATCATAACCAATAAAAGAGTTAATTGGCTCTTGTGGTACATAGTAAATCAGCCCTTTTTTAAGGGCTTCCTCAGGCTTCATCCCATTAACCAGAATTTTTCCGTTCACTTTAGCTTCAACATATTTGCCGACAAACCCTACAATAGAATATAAAAGTGAAGTTTTACCGGAACCTGTGGCTCCGCTCACTAATCCTATTTCTCCTTCACCAACTTCCCAGTTAACGTTCTCAAAAACGACCTTTCCATCATAACTCATGGAAAGGTCCTTAATCGATAGCATATAAAAAGCATTAAGAATAGAAAGATATAAATATTTGGATGGATTAACCATCCAACATGAGAAACTCATTATCAGCTAGTGTTTTATCGGTAATTATAATAGCTATTCTTTCATTATTAATGTATATATCATTTGAAATTTATGCCTACAACAAGACTTTTAGCGAGATCATAACTCTCATCGAGTCATTGATCATAATTATTTTTGGTTTAGCTTTGATAAACAAAAGGTTAAAAGAAGCCGTAAGCCCAAAGAACCTAGCTTTATCTATAACATTTGGCGTGCTGCTTTATGTTGCTCAATGGGCTATAGCATATGTACCTGCTTTTGTGTGGTATACACCGCCTTTTAATTATTTTGCAACAGCTCTTTTTGTGTATTTGCCAGAAGGCATAATCGTATCGGTCCTACTTGTGCTTACTGAAAGCGCATATGGATCACTTTTCATGATGATTATACCATTTTACATTATATCTATGATATCATATTTTAACCCAATATGGACTCCTTTTTACTTTAGCATGGCGTCTTTAGCAGAGATCGTAATTTTTGCAGGAAAAAGGGAATACATTACTGCAGCGCTTGCATCCATAGTTTTTAGCGCTACTGACGCATTTCTGGCATCTCAGTTTATGCTTTTTAATTTTGGTGTCTATCAGCCTCCGCTTATTCAGCTTTCTTCTGCTTTTATCGATATTATATTCTCTATTTTTGGAGCTTTCCTTGGACTTGCAATAGGGAAAAAGGCTAAAACAGCCTGGAGACCTTAATTATTTTTTAAGAGATAAGCCAATATATGCAAGAAACGCCACAATTATTCCTATAGTTGCAGGGACAAGAACTCTGTTAATCAAATTTATAGCGTGTTCCCAGTTGTTTCCAAGGATAATTCCTATATAGATCAGGATTACGCTCCATAAAAAAGAACCTAGAAATGTAAATAGGAGAAATTTTATAACGTTCATTTTAAAAGCACCCGCAGGAAACGATATTAAAGTACGCATGCCAGGGAGCAATCGCGTAAAAAAGACAGCGTACGCCCCATACATTTTAAACCATTCTACTGCTTTATTAAGGCTGTTTTTGTTTATTAAATGTCTTTTTTCGATGCTTTCTATGCCTATCCATAAACCTATATAATAATCCAGTATTGAACCTATAATAGAACCAGCGTTTGCGGCCGCCAGCACCAAGAAAAAGTTAAGCTCGCCGATGGAAACCAAATATCCCGCTAAAGGTAATATTACTTCAGAAGGTATAGGTAACGATGAACTTTCGAGCGTCATAAGAAAAAATATTACTAATACCCCTCCTTTTACAACTGCATTTGCTGTCCATGCCGGTATTGCAACTATTAAACTATGGAAGGGTGCATAACCAATTTTTCCTTCACCATAAAACATATATGAAAGGATGAACGCTATAATTCCTACAACTGAACTTATTATTCTTTTGTTCGACATTTTATGCTGGTTTTTCTTCTAATGATTCTTTTATAGCCTCATTTATCTGATCTGCCATATAGTGATCTAAAAGTTTAAAATTGATTTTTTTGACTTCAGGCACCTTTTTTAATGCTTCTACGACATCGTTTGCTAGCTGGTAAGCTAGCATCGCTGGACAAGCAGGCGTAGTCATTCTAACTTCTATGTTAACAGTGCCGTCATCGCTAAGCTCCAGTTTTTGCACTAAGTTTAAGTCTAATATAGAAACTCCAACCTCAGGATCTATTACGTAAGAAAGGTTTTCCCAGATTTGATCTAAGACCTTTTCTTTGTCCATTAAACAATTATAAAGTATGAGATTATTATTTCTTTCTTTATAATCTTTAATACCAAAAAGGGGTTTCAAATTATATTTTTTCGATTTTAAATAAGCGAAACAATTTTAAAAAGCAAAACAGCCTAGAAGGCTTAAGCAATTATGATATCCGCCAGGGGCAAGCCATTACCTTTCAAATATTGTTTCCGTCCCATTTGTTCTTTAATTGCAAAAGGCAAAATAAAAAGCTTTGTGAAAAAAATTGCGCAAAGGTAACTTGTCCTTTTTATCAGGTCAAAATCGCGTTTAAAAATACAATGTGATAACAAAAGCACAAAACATTTAACAAATTTTTTATCTATTGTTAAGGAGTGGATAGTTAGCTAATGAATTGATTAATTTTTAAGTTTTGGGCATTCTATTTCTTCAAAGTATTCATTTATTTTACTCTTGAATATTCTATTAAGTGTAGGGACTTTTTTACTTTAAGACATAAAGGTTTTGAAGCCACATTGCCGACAAATTAATAAGCAGCTCACATGGGTAAAACAAAGCTATGTAGCAGTAAACCAAAGTTAATCAAAAACCAAAAATCATTATATCTCTAATTGTTATGAAATACCATTACCTGCGGGAGTACTGAACGACGCAAAAATATTTAAGGAAGTGCTATCTCAATAAAATTATAGATGAACATATATGAACTAAAGTTAAAGTTGTATCACGATTCGTGTTGGAGCACTATTACATACGATTACAATTTGAGCGTTCAGGTAAACTCTGTCATGTATTATCCGTTCGAAAGTAAGCTTGTAGCGACTGCTACAATTAATGCCGAAGACAAGAAAATTCTTAATGAATTTGTTAATCATTTTAACAAAAGTTATCCTTCTAAAAGAAAAGTTAAATACATTGTTAAATTTAAAAAGAATGGCGTTTATCTAATATATTTTGAATCAGAATATGACCTTAGTATTTCAAGCATAATTTATGAAACAAAAATTCCTTATTGGAAGGAAAAAATAATCAATGGAAATGAGAATTGGAGAGTTTTAGTTTTTGGGAAAAATCAGCTTAATGTAGTTCTCGAAAGAGTAAAACAAATAGCTAAAATAAAGAATTTTGAAATTAATACGATTGATCCTTTCAAGTTAAGTCCTGAATCTGTTTCTATTGAAATTTTGTCCAAAAAAGAAAAAGAAATAATTCTAAAAGCATATGAGTTAGGTTATTATGATTGGCCACGCAGGGTCGACTTGGACAAATTATCAAAAATGTTTAACATAAGCAAAGTTGCATTGCTAAAAAATCTTAGAAAAGGAGAAGAAAAAATAATCAAAAAAATATTGATGGAAACTAATTAAGGTTTATTTTGCAAGCAGCGATGCTAAAGCTACCATTATTATGCCTATTATGAACAGTATAAACATTAGCGCAATCAGATACCAAGCAGACCTAGGTGCGCCCTTGAGCTCCTTCCATACGAAAACTCCCCATATAGCCGATATCATAGTGGCGTTTTGTCCAAGAATATAAGATATAGTAACTCCTGCTACAGGTGATGAAATGAAGTTCATGACAGTAGCGGTGCTCCAAACAAACCCTCCTAATAAAGCCCATAAATGCCACGATGTCTTACCCTTAGTCCAGTTAGAGAGGCTTGTTGGCTGATCACCTGGTGTTAATGGCTTTTTCATAAAAATCGGAATGAATATGAAACTGCTTATCATGGCCCCAAGCGTTAGGAATGTAGCTGCTGAATAGCTGTCGATTGCACCTACTCCAGATATTGAAAGGGCAAAAAGTGGATCAAAAATTCCTATTAAAATTCCAAGTATTACGCTTAATATCAAACCTCTCCTGATATATTGACTTTGACGTTTTTCTCCGCTTGCTTTTCCTTTTATGTTATAAGCTAGCGCGTCCGTTATTATTGCTATCATCACTAAAGCAAGACCGCCAAATTCAAGCCACGCAACTCCGTAAGGCCTTACAATATAAGATAATATTGCGCCAATCACCAGAGAAAGTCCTATACCAACTGGAAATGCAAGGCTGAACCCGGCCATAGCTATCGCAGCAACTAGAAGTATGTTACCAGCGTTCCAAACTATGCCAGCCAGAAAAGCCCAGAATATATGTATAGGGGTTGCAGAAGCTAAAGCTTGAAATGAATTAAGTCCTGTTATTGGATTGGGTATTAGACCAAGCGTTACTTGATAAAGCAATGCAAACACAAAAAGTCCGATGGCGTACGTTAAATAGTAAGATTCAAACCTCCATCCATTAGTACCTTTCATAGTATTTGCCCATGAGCCCCAGCCTATCATATTAATTACTAAAAGTCCAAGCGCAATTGTCACACTTGTAGGCAGCCAGCCGCCCATCATGGTTTTGTATTCACCCTTTGAGTTCCTTTAACGCCGGTATGACCTTCTGTCCCCACACTTTAATGAATTTTTCTTCGTCAGGACTAGAACTCAAGTATTGTACATGGGTAAAACCTGCATCTAAATACTCTTTAGTCTTTTTTATTGCCTCTTCGGGATTTGTGACTATCATCCAAGCCTGAGCGATGTATTCTTTTGCTATCATCCTTCCAACGCTTTCAATTACTCTAGGATCATAAACTCCATAATTGAAGAAGAACGGCACCAAAGCTCCGGCCCAGAATCTTGCTCCTTCAACAGCTCTATCAAAGTCTTCATCGTACGAAACTATTATCTCTATAATCTTTTCTAACGTTGAAGGATCTTTGCCGGCATCCTTTGCGCCTTTTTCGAATGAAGGGAAAAGTTTAGTCTTATAATAGTCAAAAGGCGCAGGAAGCGTTAATAGCCCATCTGCATATTTGCCTGCCAAGTATGCGGTCTTTGGACCGTTTGCCGCGATATAAACTTTAATTTTTGTTTTTGGTTTAGTGTACAAGTTTGCTGTGCTTAGACTAAAATATTTTCCTTTGTATGTTACGAAGTCTTTTTCCCACAGCATCTTTATTATTTTTACCGCTTCCTCTAACCTTTCTTGTCTAACTTTTATTGGAGGCCATGGAAAGCCAAGAGGCGATTCGTTCATTGCCTCACCAGTAGCTAGAGTTAGAAATGTCCTGCCAGGAAACATTTCATCAAAAGTTGCCCAAGCTTGTGCTATAAGCCCTGGATGGTATCTGTAACCTGGAGGAGTTACACCTGTTCCTATTTTGATCTTTTTAGTCGATGCAAGTGCTGCGCCTATCCACGCCCATGCTTGACCCCCGTTTGCGTTTGTATGAGCCCACGGGTGAAAATGATCGCTTGACCAAACGTCGTCGAAGCCGTATTGCTCAGCGAGCTTTACATGCTCTAGCAAAGTTGAAGGACTGTATTGTTCATGTGCAGCAAAATAACCAACAGGTAATGTGTTGTCCATTTTAATTTTTGATATTTTCATAAGATTATATTTACTTTTAGGTTAATATGTTAACCGTTTACAATAAATATTCTGCAATAAATTTAATATTATATATGCAAAACGATAAATATAAAGAATTAAGTATACAAGCTTCTAAAGAAGCATATAGCTCGCTTTTGAAAACAATGCAAAAAAGTGGCTTAGAGAATCTTGTCTTGTTTAGGGAAGAAAACATAAGATATGTTAGCGCGCTTCCGTTAATAATATCGTTAAGAGCTACCAGCGATTCTTATGCGGCCATTGTAGATAATAGCGGAGTTAGAGTAATTACAAGCGAAGATGAATACAGAAGGCTTAACGACTACGGATCCTGGGTAGAAATAGAAAAATATGGTTCCGAAGGCCTGATCGGCAAGATAAATCAAGAATTAAACGAAGTAAAAGAAATAGGTTATGAAGACAATTCAATACTTTATTATCTTTACCAAAAATTAAGCACAACCTACAAAATGAGGCCAGCTTCTACAATAATCTCTCAAACGAGGGTTTATAAAAATTCATATGAGAAAGAACTCATAAAAAAAGCTGCAGAAATCCTGACGCATGCAATCAACGAAGTACCAAATATTTATAAAGAAGGTATGACGGAAGCAGAACTTCAGGGTGAACTTGAAAAAATAATGCGTAAAGAAGGCGCAGAAGGATTTGGCACGTGGGGTCTTTTAACTTCATCTGACGGTTTAAAGTATGTTCATTATTTCCCAAAACATACAAAAAAGATACAGGGCATGTTAAATGTTAACATTTCAGTAAATTTCTATGGTTATTATGCAGATATAGCTAGAATTTTCTACATAGAAAAAATAAGCAAAGACATTGAAGAAAAATATGAGACGTTTAAAGGAATAAATAATAAATTAATAGGAATGCTAAAACCTAACCAAAATATAGGCTCTATTGTTGAAAAAATTTCAGACGAATATAGAAAACTAAATTCACAATTAACGCACGCGCTTGGAAGAGGGGTAGGTGTTGAGCTCGTAGAAATGCCATTTATCGTGCCTAACATAAACCAAAACATCGAACTTAATCAAGCGATTTCTACTAACCCATGGATTAGTTTCGGTGATTATAGCTTTAAACTAGTTGATACTTTAATGGTAGAAAAAGAAGGAGCTAAACTCTATACTAATGCAAGCTACGATCTGATCAGGCTATAATAAAATTAAGCATTATTGAATTATTTTTTAATTATCCGTCAATAGTTTGGCTTTTTTGTTTTTAAAAACTTTTCAAAAAACATTTATTCGCCATTATTTTTTATGGCGTTTAAGCCAGTTATAGCAGTTAATTATTATAATATAGCTATAGCTCTAACCGGAGATCCGTCTGAATCCTTTATATTTAAAGGTAGTATAATAAAGTTTGCCCTTACTTCTTTTTTATTTTCAAGAACCTTATCTAGGTTTGCAACTTCTTCTAAAATAAGTATGTTTTTGCTCAGAAGCACCTCATGAACTTCTTTTGCAGTATCCGCAATCGGGTTAGCAACTGCAGTCTTTCCACCCCATGCCCCTATGCTCAGACCATCTATTCCTACGAGCTTTATGTTTTTATCAGCTAAATATTTGGCCCCGCTAACACCCAAATATGGCCATTCATATAGATATTTTTGATTAAAACCTCTATAGTTGCTCCAGCCTGTATAAAGCATGACTATGTCGTCAGCATTTATTGAGAAAGCGCTCAGATCATCTTTTTCGATAGCTTCCCCTTCTTTTTTATAACTTAGGTTCAAGACAACGCCGCTTCCCACAAATTTATTAAGGTCAACCTTATCCAAAGTCAAACCATTTTCTAACATATGGGCTGGAGCATCTATATGAGTTCCATGATGGGTATTAATTATTAGCTGTTTTACATTGTACCCATCTATGTTTATCTGCTTTAATTGTGAAACAGAAAGTATTGGATGAGTTGGCCATCCTGGCATATCATGATATAGCGTGTGTGTAAGATCTATTATTTTATTTCCTTTTATTTCTATCATTTTATTCTACCCAGTATTTTGTACAATTTTTCTTCTTCTTTTTCCATAGGATGTTCTGTTGCTAATTCATAAAGCTTGTTAAAATGTATAAAGCCAGCCTGTCTTTCCAGCGTCCATTCTTTTGCAAAAGCCCCGTTTAGTATGTCCATCGCTTCGTTTCTTATAATTTCTTTAATTTTTTCATCTGCATACTTTGGTCCTCTAGTGAGCTGTCCATATTGACTCGTTCTTGAATGGTTTTTAAGCTGTTTAAAAAGTCCTTGTTCTTTCATGGAGCGCGCTATTTCTTCGAGCTCGCCCGATGCATATAATTCAAGTATTACTGCTTCTGGAGATGCGCCAAGTTCTGTAGCGACCTCATAATAAGCCCTGAAGATATAAAGCAAGGCGCCCGCCCATGAATGTTCGGTAAGCAGGTCAACCAAAGTTTCTTCCCTAAAACTTGACCAGATTGCAACGCCGTTAGGCTTAAAAACACCTATAGCATCCGTTAAAGCCAATAGCTGATCTTCCGCATCATTTGTGTAATCTTTTCCCACAGCAATTAATGCTGGGAAACCCTGACCTTTTAGGAAAAGATCTCTTATTCCAAAGCCTATCATTCTTGGAGCTATCATCAGCACGTTAGTTTTTTCTGGTATATTGACTAAGCCGTAAAAATAATTGTAGCCTGAAGCGAAAACTACCGTACTGTTTTCCTTCATGTTTTTATTTATATCTTTTTCAAAAACCTCCGGCTGTACTTCATCTGGTATCAAGATAAAAAGAACGTCTGCTTTCTTTGCTGCTTCAGCTATAGAATACACTTTAAAACCATCCTTTTCAGCCAATTCTGCATAGCTATCCCTCACATTACCTACTATAACGTTTAAGCCACTGTCGTGCATGTTAAGAGCCTGTGAACGGCCTTGGTTTCCGTAACCGATAACTGCAATCGTTTTATCTTTTATGGTTTTCCACACCTTTTGTTTTTGCTCATTAGTTAAACTTGTTATTAAATGAGTCATGCAATTTTTATTGGCAATCTAAAAATAAAAATAATATGGTTAACATGTTAACCCTGTTTTATCTGCAAATCATTTCACCCCTCCAATGTTCTCCAGTAATGATGGGTCCATTATAACTTCCTTCTTAGGTAGCCTTTGATAAAATATAACTGCTGAAGTTTCAAGCCTTT
>WYER01000008.1 GCA_009903795.1 Nitrososphaerota archaeon
TGTCCATATGCTTCGATAATAACTTCTTCGGTAACGCTTGCTTTATGCCTTCCAGCTTTCTTCAAGACTGGCAAACTTCCATTCTTCTTGTATAAAGAATATATCTGCTGTACTCTCCTTACAGAAATTCCCTGAACAGCAGCTATTTCTTCATTCTTTAACTTGCCTTCAATCTTTTGCTTAACTATCCACTTTATCTAGTCATCTGTAAGCACGCTATGTTTATACTTCTTTAACATATTCATCCAAAATTTGCTCAAACGTACTGCTAGCTTATAAGGGTGAAATAATTGTTTGATAAGAGAATACGAGCTTGAGGTGTGAAACGTATTTTAAGACCCTCCTTTTGCTCAAACCTTGTGCTTCCAAAACTTTCACGAACGCTTTGATGAGTTCAGCGTCTTCTTTCTTTTCAAGTTTAGCGAGCGAATTAAGGAGGAGCTATAAAGACCTTTCAGTGTTGTAGATGTCGTCCTTCACGTTATTATGATGAGGAACCCCTTTAAAAGCCGAGGGAACGTTAACTTTAGATAAATCCGCCGGGGGCAGGATTTGAACCTGCGAGGGCCGAAGCCCACTGGCTTTCTTGTAATAGATCTCGAGGCCAGCCCCTTAGGCCGCTCGGGCACCCCGGCTAAATACATTTCAAAAAAGAATGATTTAAGCTTATTTTAATTTTTGACCAAATCATAATTCTAAGATTTTTTTGTACAAGCTGAGTACGTCATTATCATTATTTATAGTTATATTAGCTGGGATTATTTTTACATTTTCAATATATTTTGCTTTTTCGTTATAATCACTTTCATCTACTATTAGATAGTCTATTAAACCATCATAGATTTTTACTAAACCAACAGGATCAGGTTCTAAACCTATTTCGCGCATCATCTTTGAAGCAGGGCCTTTATAAGTAATCCCGCCCTTAAACGGGCTTATCGCAACTCTTTTCCCATGAAATCTTTTTATTTTATCTCTTATTTTTTTCACAGAAATTATTGGGAGTATTGAAGCTAAAGGATTGCTTGGAGCTATAATCAAAATTTTAGATTCATCGAGAATTTCTAATGCCTTCTGCGAAGCTTTTGCGCTCCCTGAACCTTCTACTTTGATATATATTATGGGTTCTTCTATTCTTTTTACGTAATATTCTTCAAAAGTAATTTCTCCTTTTTTTGTCCCTATAACAGTTTTTAACCTGCTGTCTGAAGGAGGAGCAACTTTTACGCTTAGTTCAAATACATTAAGAAGCTTTTCAAATACTTCAGTTAACTTTAGACCTATTTTTAAAAGGTAAGTTCTATAAATGTGGACGGCAAGATCTTTATCGCCAAGCATAATGTAAGGTTCAACCTTCATTTTTTTCAACATCTCATAAGCGTTAAACGTATCTCCTAATATTCCCCAGTTTTTTTTAAAGTCAAACAAACCGCTAAGAGAGTAAAGTACTGAATCAAAATCTGGTGAAACATAGAGCCCAAGAAAATATTCGTCATCTGCAGTATTTACAATAGAGCTGACATCTATGCCATTTCTATAAAGGCCTCCAACAACTTTTGCACCAGAAGTTCCGCCACAAAGTATAGCTGTTTTAGGCATTCTAAAATAAAATGTATTATGGCCTAAATAAAGTTTCGTTCAAGTAAGGTTTTATTTTATTTAAAATATAGTTAGCTGCATTTGGTGTTATTTCAGCCCTTCTTCTGAACCATGTAAAGTTTGGTTCTTTTTCCCACATGGGCACTATATGTATGTGTACATGAAATATTACCTGGCTAGCCGCCATGCCGACGTTAGTAAAAAGCCTTATGCCATCAGCGTTCATCCCCGATTTGACCGCTAATCCAACTATTTTTGATACCCTTGCAAGGTCAAAAAGCTCTTCATCAGGAACTGAAATAAAATCAGGATAATGTTTTTTTGTTATGACAAGCGAATGACCAGGAGCTATCGGAAACCTATCCAATAATGCTATAACTTTTTCATTTTCAAAAATCTTGTAAGCATGCTCTTTTCCAGCTGATATTTTACAAAAAACGCAGTCCTGAGACATTACTCATTTTACAACAAGCTTTTCTTATAATCTTTTAACATAAAAAACATCACAGCATAAGGAGTTCATTTTCGTTTAACTTTATTTCCAAACTTCTTAAAATTTCTTTAACATGCAATGGTTCACTAGTAGATGGTGCATAAGATACTTTAAAAAAGTTTAACCAAGAAAGAGCTATTTGAGAAATGCTAAAACCTTTGTTTTCGGAAATTTTTTTTAACTTATTCAAAACATGTCCGTGAATAATTCTGTTTTTTAACGACATATAACCTTTATCTGTAAGTATGCCGCCGCCTAATGGTGAAGATGAAAAAACATTTACTTTCAAACTTTGAAGTTTTTTTACAATATACAGCTTGTTTTTTGTCAAAGCATTAAAGTCTATCTTTATGTGATGAAACTTTTCTACAAGATCTTCTTGATATATTTCTTTAATATAGCTAGGTTTCCAGCCTATAACTCCAAAACCATTTATCATTCCGTCATCAAGAGCTTTTCTAAATCCTTTTAATATTTCCTTTAAACTAACAAAAAAGTTTGGCATTTTAACTTCAAAAACGTCAGGCGGTCGCCCTAGTATATTTTTAAAAATAGATATTTGATGAAGTATGTTTTCATAATTGGGATAAATTCCATAAAATCTAGCCAAAATTATTATATTTTTATTCTCTCTAAGAGGTTTCAGGAAAGTTTCAAATTTTTCCATTTTTATCCAAGAATCCCTTAAGTCAAGCACGTTAAGACCGGAATTTAAAAATGTCTCAAAAGCAAGCTTAACCCCGCATGGGTTAGTTTCAAGTTTATCTCTTTTTATAGATATTCCGCTCAGAACTTGAGCGGCCATATTAAGCACTACTAACGCAACTATTTATTAACTTTCCCGCCAATTGCAGAGCAAAGAATAAAAAGGCTTAGCATATAATGCAATTTGTGGCCGCCATGGTGTAGTGGTAGCACAGGAGCCTGTGGAGCTCCTGGCCCGGGTTCGATAGCATCCAAGCCGAAACTCCCGGTGGCGGCCATTCCATTTTAGTTCATTTGCATCACTTGAGAACCTAGCCCTTGCTAGTAGATCAAAACTTTTGTCTGATTTTATGACGAATTTGCTACCTCAACAGTTTATGAGTAGCTTTCCTTAAAACAAATTTATACTGTTAAACGGTTTAATCAAACCTGCTGATTCCCAATTTACTTACCTTAGATTTTAGTTTAAAAATACTTAATAAGCCCAAGATCTCATAAAAAGCAACCTCATAGTAACGTTATATTTATCAATCATAATCTCTCAAGTATAGATAATGGGTAAAATAAAAGTTGCTATAGCCGGTGTTGGAAATTGTGCTTCTGCGATAGTCCAAGGCGTTTATTATTATTCAAATAAAGAGCCTATTGGCGTTATAAGCGACAAAATAGGCCCTTATAGCATTTCCGACATAGAGTTTGTAGCCGCTTTTGATGTTTCAAAAAGGAAAGTTGGCAAAGATCTTTCCGAAGCTATTTTTGAACGTCCTAACTTAACTAAGAAGTTCGTTGATGTGCCAAAGCTAGGAGTTATAGTACAACCAGGTCCAGTGTATGACGGTGTAGCTCCGCACATGCAGGAATTGTTTGAGCCTGTTGAAAAAGGATCTGAAATATCATTTGTTGCAGATAAATTGAAAGAAAGCGGAGCGGATATGCTGATAAACCTGCTTCCAGTAGGGAGCGAAGAAGCAACAAGGGCATATGCAAAGGCTGCGCTGGAAGCTAAAAAGGGTTTTATTAACGGCATTCCCGTGTTTATAGCAAGCGATAAAGAATGGGCAAAAGAGTTTGAAAAGGCTGGCGTTCCTGTAATGGGAGACGATGTAAAAGGTCAGGTTGGAGCTACAATACTTCACAGAACCCTTGTCTCGTTATTCCACATGAGGGGAGTTATAGTTGAAGAAACGTACCAAGTTAACATAGGTGGGAACACGGATTTCCTTAACATGACTGTTGAGGAGCGGCTAAAAAGTAAGAGAATAAGCAAGACTTCTGCCGTGACGAGCATACTTCCATATGGGAAAGAGCTTGAAGAAAAGGGAAAGATAAGAATAGGACCAAGTGATTACGTGCCATTTCTAGGCAATACAAAAATCTGTTACATATATTTAAAGGGAAAAAGCTTTGCAGATTTTCCGGTCGAGCTTAAGGTTAAACTTTCTGTCGACGATAAGTCAATGTTCGCAGCAGTGATGATCGACGCAATAAGGCTTATGAAGGTCGCACTGGATAAAGGTTTAAAGGGATCGCTTATAGAACCTTCTTCTTTCCTGTTTAAACACCCACCGGTTCAGGCAACAAGTGATGCTGAAGCTTTTGAGTGGCTGAAAGGGTGGTTAAATAAACTTGGATATTGAACCAATATATATCGATGAAAATTTTGTAAGAAGTATTTATCCTTCCCGAAAAAAAGACTCACATAAAGGCGAAAACGGTAAAGTTCTAGTTGTAGGCGGTAACTGGTTGTACCACGGGGCTCCATATATAGCATCTCTTGCCGCTTTAATTTGTGGTGTAGACCTGGTTTACGTTGCAGTACCAAAACCCATATCAAACGCCATAAGATCAATGAATCCAAACTTGATAGTAATTCCTTTACCCGACTATAAATTTACAAAAGGTAGCGCACAAAGGTTAATAAAAATCATGCCTGAAGTCGATGCTATTCTTATAGGCAACGGAATGGGGAAAGGAATAATAGACGGCCTAAAGAAATTTTTAACAGAAACTTCTGTAAAGAAAATTGTACTCGATGCGGACGCTTTGTTACCAGAAGTAGTTAATGCGCTTTCAGGTTCCGGAAAAGATTTTATATTAACGCCTCATGAAGGTGAGTTCAGAAGGATCAGCAATCATGTTCTTAGTGACAAGAATTTCGATGAAAAAGTAAAGGTTGTTATGAATTTTGCAAAAGAAAAAGGAGCTACTGTGTTGCTTAAAGGCCCTATAGATATAATCACCGACTCAAAAGAATTATACCTTAATTCAACCGGTAATGCTGGTATGACCGTCGGCGGGACCGGGGACGCTCTCGCAGGTCTTGTAACATGTCTTTTTTCAAAGGGAATAAAAGCTGTTGAAGCTTCAGCTATAGGAGCTTATGTAAACGGTAGTGCAGGCGATCTTGCGCTAAAAGAAAAAGGGCTTCATTTTACTGCAACTGATGTAATAAATTATTATCCAGAAATAATGAAAAAATTTGACCGCCTAGTCTGATTTACTTCAGTACTTTTTTACCTAGCTGTGCTGGTTCTAAATTAAATACTATTGTTTTAAGAACTGTCATTTCGTCTATGCTATATCCAACACCCTCTCTTCCTGTTCCAGAATTCTTATTGCCACCAAATGGAAAATATCCAAGCCCGTGCTTTGGCATGTCATTTATTGTGACTTCGCCAACCTGCAGTCCTTTTGCAACTTTCCAGAGATCGTAGAAATTATTTCCAAAAACGCATGAATCCAAACCGTACTCACTTTTTCTGGCTAGATTAAGCGCTTCATCAACATTATTAACCTTGTGTATTGGTATTACAGGCCCAAAAATTTCTTCCCATAATATTCTAGCGTTTTCTGGAACATCGTATAAAACTGTTGGTTGTACATAAGTTCCTTCAACGTTTCCGCCAAGCAACACTTTTGCTCCTTTTGCTACAGCATCATCTATAAGAGATTTTATTCGCTGTGCTGCGTTTTTTGATATAACTGGTCCAACTTTTACAGAAGGATCAGTTATAGGGTTACCGATTTTCCATAACTTAGCCTCTTCAACTATAAGCTCGACTAGTTTATCGGCAACTTCTTTTACAGGCAGCACAGCGCTTATAGCATCGCACCTCTGCCCGGCGTTAGAAAGCGAACCGGCGACTATCTTTTTAGCGGCAGTCTTTAAATCAGCGTCAGCAAGAACTATACAGTAAGCCTTTCCTCCAAGCTCTAGATGAAGCTTCTTTATGCCGGCTACAGAACTAATTAATTTGCCTGTTTCAGTACTACCCGTGAAACTTATCATACCAATGTCCTTGTGTGAGGCTATTGCATTACCTATTACAGAACCAGGTCCTGTAACTGCATTTATCGTACCTTTGGGAAAACCAGCTAGATTGAGAATTTGAACGAACATAAGAGTTGAAAGCGGAGTTTCAGATGTTGGCTTAACTACTACACTGTTAGCAGCAAGCAGAGCGGGAATAATCTTAGATGCAGGAATATAAAGTGGATAGTTAAAAGGACCTATTGCTCCAACAACGCCGATCGGTTCCCGTATTACAAGGGCTATCTTCTGAGCTGTATCTTTTGACCAGTCGCCGGGAAGGTATTCTCCAAATATCTTCCTTGCGTCCTCCATGGTAAGCTTCATCCTGAGGAAAAGCGATTCAACCTCTCCCTTGGCCCCCTCTCTAGTTTTTCCTCCCTCGAGCATCAGAACTTTTATGAAGTCTTCCTGATGTTCCATTAGCAGATGTCTTGCTTCTTCCATCAATTCTATCCTTTCTATTCCAGCTATCTCTCTAATCTTATATTGATTTTCTTTAGCAGATTTTACAGCTAGGTTTACATCATCTACAGACGCTCTATAGACATAACCTATAAGGCTGTCATCTACAGGAGACCTTAAAGCATCCTTTTGCGGGCTGTTCACCCATTTTCCATCAATAAAAAACTTAAAGTTCTTTATACCATTTTCAGCTTCAAAAATCTCGCTGAACTCTTTTGAAAGATCCAACTCAGCAATTTTTTCGCTTGCTACATTGCTCATAGTTAGTTTTATGATTTAAGTACCTTATTTACTTTTATAACATTTTTATCTTTAATAATTATAAGGATAAATAAGGAAAAATTAATATTTACCTTTGAAAAAAAATATTTTGTGAAAAAAAGCGGTTTAGGCCCATTGGAGATAAAGATACTTTCTGTTTTATCGGAGCTTAAAGAAGCTACAGTAAAACAAGTTTATAATTCACTACAAAAAGATTACAGAAACATTGCAATTACTACTGTTGCAACAGTTCTTGACAGACTTTTTAAAAAGGGCCTTGTAGAAAGGACTTTAGTATATGATGGAAAGCCATCTTATGTTTACAGGGTTTCTTCAAGTATATCTAAAAACGAGAAAACCATGTCTTTAATTATAGATTTTCTAAAGGCTTTTAAGGAGCCTATGAAATTTTATTTTGCTTCAAACAGCGATATACCACCTGATGAACTAGAAAATATATTTAAAGCATTAGAAGAATGAATTGATTCTAATAACTTTTGTAAAAATCCTTGGATATTTAATAATTATAAGACCATTGATAATTAAGCTAAGCATTACTATATCTATCATAGGGTTGTTAAGCTTTTTGTTCTGGCGGAATAGTAAAAATTTTGCAGGAAAATTGCTAATGGCATTTTCAATGCTTTCCTTGATACCATATATTTTTGTAGATTTACGTTTTGTAATAGGTGAATTTATGATAATTGCAAGAGCGGTTCTTTCTGCAAAGATTGACTTTATTTTAATGTTGAAGAAGTTTTGGCTAGTAGAACACGATCCTATATTTTGGGGCATTTCTATAAGCGCGCTGATCCTTTTTTATAGTATAACCTCTAAGCACAGAAGTCCTTTTCTTTTGCCATTAAACGACGAAGAAACTTTAAAGATAGTAAACAGCGTATCAAGTTTATTAAAAATACCCCCACCCAAGGTTTATGTTTTAAATACTGCGGAACCACAGCTTTACACTAACGCCAACAGATCTAAACCTTACATAGCTATATCTGTAGGCGCTTTTGAAACTTTTAACAGGGATGAACTTATTGCAGCGATAACTCACGAACTAGCTCATATAGCTAATAACGATAATGAAAACTTTCTCTTTTCTTTAATTTCTCTTGCCGGTACTGTATTTAATTTTCTAAACATAGTAAACTTTTTCTTAATAAAAATAGAATCAGAATATGCAGCAGATGAATCGGCTGCTAAGATGGTAGGCATAGAACCATTAGTAAGTGCTCTTCTTAAAGTATCTGGGATCGAACCAAGCTGGCATACAGGTAGCGGTTTTGTTCCATCAAAGTTTGACTTACTACTTTTTACCCCGCCAGTTAAAAAAAGAATAGCCAGGTTATTGAATCTTTATAAAAGAGGGCTTCTACCTAAGCAGGGATATGTCTTAAAGCTTTTTTATAATGAGAGAAAGTAGTCTGGGTTTCACTTTACGTAGGCGCGAATAGGTACGCATCAGCATACCTATAATACGCGTAGAGCTTGGGCTTCACAGCTTCATGCAACTCCCTCACGAGTTCATCAGGAGTCTTTCGCTCCTGTTTAGACGTACCAACCCATTCATTATGTCCTCATGGGAAACCCGACCATCTTCAGTCCCCTTCCTCCTATATGTGTGCACGTACCCCTCCTTCTCTCTTTCTAAAGGAGGTCTTGTGTCTTTGCTACCACCCTACTGCCCATTCACACAAATCGTTCATATCCAGAAACACAAACCTATCTATTTTGAAACTGCAGACTACGGCAGCTTTTATAACACGCCGAAGCCTTTTAATAAAGTAAATGACGTTTTTCGGGAGGTCGCTTGTTTGAGCGACACCTAACATAAAAGGATAAATTTATTAATACACAGGATATAAATTTAATCGTGAATTACGTTCTTTTTGATCTTTTTATAACTTCGTTTTTTATTTTATGGGTCTTTTACGTTATTACAGTGATTTCCAAAAAGGTTTATAGCTATTCGCTTTCAAAAAATTATGATGAAATTTCTGCAAGATATTTGAGCAGAAAAACAATTCACATACTGGCTGGTGGAGTCGTTGCTGTGTTTGTACCGTTTGTATATAAAGAACCCGTAACACCATTTATTCTAAGCCTTATTTTAACTGTTTTACTTTTGTTCAACAGAAGACAGAAAAAAATGATGGACTGGTTTCAAGAAGCTGGCAACTTTTACGAAGTAGACTTTACGGTCATGTGGGGGCTTTCAATACTTGTAGGCTGGTTTTTCGATAAAACTCTTTGGTTAGGCGTCCTGCCAGCTATATACATGTCTGTAGGAGATGGCGTAACTGGAATAGTGAGAATTATAATATCTAGAAAGAGATACAAAGGCATCGAAGGGAGTTTGGCTATGTTTATTTCTATACTACCTTTCAGCATAATAATGGGTTATGGCGGATTGATTTCTGCCTTTGCTGGCACTTTGGCCGAAAAGCAAAACTTTATTGATGATAACATAGCTGTCCCTATAGTTTCCCTTTTAATATTAATTTTATTTAGGACAATTTATCCGCAATTGCTAAAAGGATTTTATTGAATAATTTTTTATAATGCTATCTATTGAACTGGCACAAATAGAAACTAGCAGAGAAAAAGAAAGAAATCTATCTAAAATAGAAAACATTATAAAAAGTTCTAAAGCTAACATGGTTGTATTTCCTGAATTCTCAAACTTTTATGTCTCAGACCTTAAGCCCAAAGAAGTTTATGATATGGCAGAAACCGACAATTCTGACTTTATGAATAAAATAATAACCGCTACAATGAATAATAAAAAGTGGGTTATTATAGGAGTTTATGAAAAAAGTGAGGAATATCCCAAAGTATATAGCACTGTTTACGTTATCGAGCCAGGAGGAAAAATTATAGCCAAATACAGAAAAACACATCTTTTTAGAGCATTAGGTTATGACGAATCATTATATTTAAAACCTTCTGACAATAGCTTTGTTGTTTTTAAAATAAACAATTTTAAACTGGGAATCATGATTTGCTATGAAGTAAGGTTTCCAGAAATCGCCAGAAGCTTGGCCTTAAATGGTGCTGATGTCATAGTAATTCCAAGCGCATGGCTAAAAGGTTATAATAAAGAAGATCAATGGATTACTTTAACAAAATCAAGGGCTATGGAAAATACAGTTTATGTCTTGACGTCTAACCAAATTGGAAATGTTTATACAGGAATAACGCTTGCAATAGACCCTGCAGGAATAATAAAGGCGAGAGCAAGCGAAAACGAAGAAACAATAGAAGTGAAAATAAGCAGAGAAAGGTTGGATCAGGTCAGAAAATATTTACCCTTACTCAATCAAAGGCGTCCTGAGCTTTATGAACTTTGATTGTTTTAAGGTTAACAAATAAATGTAAATAATACATGTCAATAAATGTATACCATGCAAGAAGGTCCAAAATGTCCAAAATGCGGTAAACCTTTATCATATCTTAAAAGGATATGTACCGAATCAACTGAATATGAGCTTTCAGCTGATGGATGTTATGAAAAAGCTGAAACAAGCGAAGAAAAATGTAGTGGATTCGCATGCCCTTTCTGCGGATTTATAATTGCTGAAGATGAAACAAGCGCTATTGAATTCTTAAGAAAAAGCAATTAACCTTACATCACGCGCAGAAAATATGCCCTAGGTTTACAAAATGAACAAAAGCCTTGCCTCTTCTAGAGGCGGGGATGCTGAACCATTCCGTCCTTGCTAAAGTGTTTTCTCATGAAAAACGCGGTAACACAAATATTATTAGGTTAAATATAAAAAAATAAAAAAGCAAAAAACTAAAGTTTTATTTAAGATTCATTATAGGAAAGCGCGAAAGCCCCGCCTATTATTCCGAGAATAGCCCCTATTACGAAACCTCCCATTCCGAAAAAACTGAAGATTGAAAACACTATTATTAATATACCCCATGTTGTGCTTTCTTCTGGTTTTGATTTAAGCATAAATGCCGAAATTAACACTATTGTGCCTGGTATTAGGCCTAAAAAGAGCATTATACCAAAAGCTAAAGTGGGCCAAAAAAGAACATCATTCTGTGATATGGTACAAATATTAAAAAGAATGAAATAGCAAATAATATAAAAATGCCGCTCAGTATCATAAGTATTCCAGCTATTAAAGATAGCGTGTACGCTGTTTTTGGATAATTCTGTTTGTTAGTTAACATTTTTATCGCCAGACAAAAGTTGATACATTGTCTTTATAGATTTTTCTTTCATAATAATTTTTTAGAGATATAATTTCTGTTATTGCAATAAAAGGCAATATTATATATATGTGAGATATAGTAAAACACTTTAAAACGATTTTGTTTGGTGCTTTTAATTTTTATAAAATCATTGATTTATGCTGTAACAATTTTTATTTGCAATAAAAATGTTATGAATAAACATTATTTGTTTTAAAGGAAACGTTGAAAACATATTATGCGCGTTATGGGTTTAGCATTAGCTTTTGTTGTATCAAAAGTTCAAAATTTAATTTTTTAATTATTTATAGAATATCGTACAGAAACGCTTTTAAAACCTAGGCAAAATATTTTTATTAGCTATTCCATAATTAAATAATAACGCAAAGAACTTAACCCTTAAGACGTCGGCAGCCAACGCACTAAGGGCAGTGAGCAAGTCGTCGCTGTGTAAAAGAAGGCCAGGATAAGAATGATATAACGTTAAAATGAAGAAACCAGACTTGTCTGATATAATGATGACAAAAAAAACTGATTTTTATTCTCAAAAACTTTATCTAATGCTTGCTATTTAATTTAATCATGATAGATGAAGAAATTGCGCATTTTGCCGTTCAGTATTCATCTAAGCTTGGTTTTAAATACTGTGAAGCTAGAGTGCAGCAAGATATCTATATATCTCAAAGTTTAAACAACGGAGCACCAGATGTACCGTTAAAGAGCGAATTTTACGGAATTGGAATCAGAGGGATTTATAAAGGCATAATGGGTTTTGCTTCTACAAATATTCTTACGAAAGAATCTGTAAGTAAAGCAGTAGAAGACCTTAAAAGGACACTAGAAAGCGTTGCTGCAACCAGAAAGAACGAAAAGATAAAAATGTCTGAAGAGGATGTTTTAACAGCTAATTGGACCGTAGATGAAAGAACAAGGTTCGAAGACTTAAGTTTAGATTGGTTCTTAAAAGAAGCTAAAGAGTTAGACGATATTGTAAAAAGTGAAACAAAAATAAAACAGCGGCTCATCAAGTTAAAAGGAAGTCTGCAGCTGAAGTACTTCGTTAACTCTGAGGGCACGATAGTTAGAGCGAGGATACCAAGATACCTTTTTACAGCATTTATTACCGCTTACGAATCTTCAGACATAGCTCAGAGGTTTATTGAAATAGGTGGAAGCGGTGGACCTGAAGTACTTGACAAGCTTAATACGTTTGAGAAGTTTAAAAATGAGGTAAAAACTATGACTAAAATCGTTGGAAAAAGAAACGCTATAAAAGAAGGCGCATATGACGTGATTGTAGGACCGGAAGTAGCAGGCATAATGGCGCACGAATCTATAGGACATCCTTTTGAGGCTGACCGAATAAGAGGAAGAGAAGGTGCACAGGGAGGAGAATCATATCTAAGGGATATAAAATCTAACAAAATAGGTAGTTCTGAAACTAACATTTCAGATGACCCCACAATACCTTTTTCATACGGATATTTTCTTTTTGATGAAGAAGGCGTTAAAGCAAGAAAAAAAGAGCTAGTTAAAGAAGGGTTAGTTAAGGAGTTGTTACATAACAGAGAAACTGCGGGCGAATTAGGTATAAAAAGTAATGCATCAGCAAGGGCAGCAAATTATAGTGTGGAACCGATAATAAGAATGTCAAATACATATGTTGAACCCGGTGAATGGACATTTGAAGAAATGTTAAAAGATGTAAAAAATGGTCTGTTTATAAATTCCTTTATGGAATGGAATATAGACGACAGACGGCTTAATCAAAGATATGTTGGGTTCGAAGCATATAAAATAACTAATTCAGAAATATCTGAACCAGTAAAAGGAGTAATTATAGAAACAACAACCTTAAACCTGTGGAGCAAGCTTTATGCAAGGAGTAAAGAATTAGAGTTTTCTGCAGCTACATGCGGAAAAGGCGACCCTGAACAAGGAGTTCCTGTTTGGACAGGAGGGCCATATTTATTGTTTAAAGGGCTAAATCTAAAGGTGAGATAAAAATGATCGCAGATAAAGTTAAAAATTTGATTAAAAATTCTGTAGATCAGTTCTCGATAATAGAAAATGATGTCGACGAGTACATTGTAAGATTTTATAGTGGACAAGTATCAATAGCGGCTAAAAACAAGGTTCTATATTTACAGATGCTAGCAACTAAAGGCAAAAAGAAAGTTTTTAAAGTCATTACTGACGTGAACTCGTTAGAAAACAGCGTTGAGGATGCGTTAAAGATACTTGAACTTACAGAAGAAGGAGAAGTTCCAGAAATATATCCTAAAGCCTCATATTCTAGTAAAGAAATTTCAGATAAAGAGATAGAATTTGAAGAAGCTCTGAATAAAGTCATAAATTCAATAGAACAGGCGTATGAATTAGGAATAGACAGAACAGCGGGAATAGCAAAACTTTACAAGACAAAATTTTATCTTTTAACATCAACTGGGAATGAAAAAGAAGAGACCAGGACAGATTATATTTATTATATAAGAGCCTTTAAAGGTAACGGTAGTGGTTTTGGTAACTCCGTTTCGACATCGATCAAGCGTTTTGACCCTAGCGTTGCAGCAACAGAAGCCGCTGAGTATGCAGTGAAGTCAGAAGCTCCGAAGCATATTTCTGAAGGAAAATACAATGTCATACTTTCCCCTCCAATAGCTTCAACTATATTTGAGCTCGTAGCAGAAATGTGTTCTGCCTATTCTATAGATGTTGGTTTTTCATTTCTGAAAGATAAAATAGGGGAATTTATAGCGCCAAAGGAACTAAACGTGACAGATTATGGGCAGATAGAGGATGGGGTTAACAGCAGATCTTTTGATGATGAAGGAACTCCTACCAGCACTACAAAGCTAATAGAATCAGGAAGGTTTGTCTCTGCGATACACAATTCTATTACAGCAAAAAAATGGGGAACCAAAACAACAGGAAATGCGGGAGTAATAGAACCATCGCCTTGGAACGTAGTAGTTGAAGGCGGAAATGCAGATATAGACGAAATGATAAAAGAAATAAAAGAAGGGGTCTTTATAACAAACAACTGGTACACGAGATTTAACAACTATAGAACTGGCGAGTTTTCTACAATAATACGTGACGCCGCTTTCTATATTAAGAACGGAGAAATTAGCCATCCTGTTGCAAACATAAGGCTTTCAGATTCTTTACCAAGGTTATTAAACTCGATAAAGATGATATCTCAAAATACTCGCTGGATCAAATGGTGGGGAGAAGTAGTAACACCTGTAAAATCGCCATATATTTTGGTAGATGGCACAACATTAACGGTACCTTAAATGGTGTCAATCATAAAGATAGAAAGGGAAAGCTTAAGCCCTTTAAAGGGAAAAGCGCTGGATCTTGATGGATACTATTATAAGTTGTATAAAAACGGTAAGCTTTTAGCCTCTTTTGATTTAATAGAAATTATTAATTCATTGGTTGACTCGCTTTTAGAATCGAAAGAACTGTACATAATTTCATACGATACTTTAAGTTTTATGTTTATGAAAAAGTATGGAAGAAGAAGGTACAAACTTTTTTTAAGCAATTTTTTGCGCGCGATAAGAGTTCTGGAGTGTTCAACAAATGTGAAAGCTATTTTCATAAGGTATTCATCACCTATGAAGAAAGATCCAGGAAATTTAGAAGATTACTCAAAAGATTGCTATTAAATAGCTTTTACTTGCCTTACCATAGGAGGCCTATCTTTTTTAAGCACTCTGTAACCGCATATGCACTTAATCTCTGGTAAAGATTCGAGCTCGCTCAAAGGCGTCTTTCTTCCGCATCTCATACAAACGAAAAGTATACCCGCTTTTTCCTCTTCTGACATGCTAAAAAACTTTTTATATGCCCTAATTTAAGCTTTCTTTTAAAATCGCTGTTACTTTTTTTATTATGTCTTCGTTAACAATTGGATTGACAGGTAGCGATAAGGTTGTTTTTGAAACCATTTCTGTCTTTGGTAAGGGCCCTCCATAGCTATAAGATGGGGTCTTGTGCACAGGCGGATCATAGTAAACTCTAGCATCTATCCCTTCCCGTTTTAGATTTTCTAGCGCCTTCTGTCTTTTTGGATGAAGAATCGTAAAAAGGTACCAGTTGTACTTTGCTCCATCTCTTATCGGAGGTAATGTTATTTTATCTGAAAGTTCCATAAGATACTTAAGATAAATGAATGCATTCTTTTCGCGTGCTACGAGGAACTGAGGTAAACGTTTAAGCTGAACGCTGCCTATTGCAGCGTTTATTTGAGGCATTCTAAAATTAAGCCCAAAAGTTGTTATTGAGCCCGTCTTATCAAATCCATGGTTTCTTATCTTTCTTAGCGAATCAGCAAGTTCATCGTCATTTGTAGCTATAGCGCCACCCTCCCCAGTTGTCATAACTTTACCCGGATAAAAGCTAAAACATCCCATTTTTGATAAAGTGCCGCTCATTTTTCCCTTATAAGAACTTCCGAGAGACTGAGCAGCGTCCTCAATAACAGTTATACCAAATTCTTCCGCTATCTCAAGAATTTCATCCATGTTCGCTACATGGCCGTATAAATGAACAGGAATTATTGCCTTCACGCGTTTATTGATTTTTTTTCTTATTTCTTTTGCGTCTATCGTATAATAATTATCTATATCTACAAAAACAGGTCTGGCTCCTACAGCTTTAACCGCGTTCGCTGTTGCCACAAATGTAAGGGAAGGAATTATAACTTCATCACCTGGTTCTATTTTTGCAGCATAAAGCGACGCGATAAGAGCCGCTGTACCTGAGCTAACAGCTATAACATGTTTTACGTTTAAATATGACTCAAGCGCCGTTTCAAATTCTCTAACGTATTTACCACCTTCATAAGATTGATCTGTAAAGTATCGTTCGCTTATTACTTTTTGAACGATTTCTTCTTCTTCTTTATCCATTATTGGAGTGTTTATAGGTACTTTAAACATTAGTTATATTATATAGTTAAAACTTTTCTTAAACATTTCTGATTTAAGGGTTTATGAACTACCAAAACCAGCCCTAAGGGCTGGTCTTCGCGGTTCATCGATAAGCTTACGTGTGGAATGCAAGCATTCCCTCATCGCAGAGGCGTTTTTATCCCACATATCTCCCCTACCTTCTATAGAGAAAGCCCATTTGGGCATCAATCTCTCAAAAATACAAAATCATTGTAAGTAGCTATCAAAAGTTCACGGAGGGTGACTTTCGTCCTTTATTTCATGATACTTTAAAAACGTTCTTGCTATCATTTTTGAAACCCTTAAAGGTTCAGGCGTCTTTCCGCTTATAACAAAACTCTTTAATATGTGCTTAACTTCAAATTCATCAGCTCCCGCAAATCTAACCCAATAATCGTATCCCAGAACAGAAATTTTACGTTGAGGCCCAAGCTTTCTATAAAGCTCTAGTTTATCTAATTGATTGTTTTTTATGAACGTTTCTTGTAGATCTTTCCCCTTTTTGGATGTTACACATATAATTGGCATGTTTAACTCGCTGCTTATATGTATGTAATCTACTATGTTGTACATGCTTAAGATACAGCCGTCTATCATTATGCAAGAAACATCATTCCTTTTAAGGGTATAAAAACCATCTATGATCTTTTCTGTGGCGTCATTGCCTCCAATTTTTAGGTTTTTAACAAACAACGCATCTAAAACCAAATCTTTTCTCATTACGGTCCCAACTAAGTAGCTTACATCTTGCTTTAGGTCGAATGATTCAGAGATACCAAGCACTCTTGCTTTTTCTTTAAACAGGTTTGGCAATTCTAATAATTATCAGTAAATTTGTAAATGATTAAAAAGCTAACGCCGTCAATTACCCTTACTGATTCCTTAGCTCCAAAGCCCATTTTTAAAGCAAACTCAACAGATCTGTTTCCAACTAAATTTATTATTGAATTATTTAAAATTAAATCTTTTAACTGCATTTCATAAACTTTTTCTCCTAAAAAATATCTTGGATCAAGATATAACGAAAAGCTTCCCTCAGTAAGCTTTTTACCAATCAGTTCTTCATCTATAATGTTAAGTACTTTATAATTCCCGGAAGCTTTTATATTTATTATAAATCCTGGTTCTTTAGCCAACTGGCGATTTTGCACCACAGGCTTCACAAACTAAGAAAGTTATCTTTCTTTCTTTAATGAGTTTTGTATCTAAACTGCCACAAACTGGGCAAGTTACATAAAGTTTAATGTAATAATTAAGGGCGTTTTTTATAGACGCAGAGTCTTTTTTACCAAAAATTGTTACTTTCCCTTCTTCATCCATAATCATTGCAGTTCCAAGCTCTTTTGCTATTATCATTATCATGTGCTTTGGATCTCTTCTAATTATATCTGCTATACTCTTAAAGTTCCGCCAGAATGTCCTGTTTCCTATGATAATAACGTCAGGAGCAGGAACGTTCAACCTTTGAGTTACTACTGTCGAGTCCTTCCTTAAATGATCCTTTATTCTATTAATAAGATCAAAGTATGTTTGCAATTGTGATTTTGATTTTATTTTTTCCTTATAAAAACATTGCCATAAATTGGGATGCTGGACAAAATTGTTGTAAGAATTTAATATTAACAGTCTAAGCCGTTCAAACATATGCCTTAGAAAAAGAGAAATTAATGAACAGATGAGTGTTAAGAAGGTAAGGAAAGAATTTATAATAAATAAGTTTCATTACTTTGAAGACTATAAAGAGGAGAACTCTGAAGCCGTTGACAAGTTGTTTGGATAGGAAATAGCACAAAGAAAAGAAGATAGAATTTAGTAGTTTTATTTTGAATAGGCTATAGCATAACCTATTTTTAACCTTAACATGTAGCCATACAAAATTCTTTCATATCACACTATTTTGCGATATGTATAAATATAAGAAAAGCATAGCTGTGAAGGAAGAAGAATGGCTAGGCTACATGCAAGAAGGAAGGGAAAATCTCAAAGTCATAAACCACCAGTCAGTAGACAAGCTACTTGGGTTAATATGCAACCAGAAGAAGTCGAAGCTTTAATAGTTAAATTAAAGAAAGAAGGTATGTCTAACAGCCAGATAGGAGAAACGCTTAGAGACGAATATGGTGTACCTGGCGTAAAATATGTTCTTAACAAGAGCCTTAAACAGGTTTTAGAAGAGAACAAGCTTGTTGACCCTATGCCAGAAGATCTCCTTAATCTTCTTACTAAAGCTCAAAGGCTTATAAGACACCTGCAGGTTCATAAAACTGACAGAAAAAACAAACATGCGCTAGAACTTCTTGAAGCCAAAATACATAGATTGGCAAAATATTATAAAAGGAAAGGTTTATTACCTTTAGACTGGAAATATAAGGCCGTAGTGGCACAACTTGAATGACTTATAAATTAGGTTCGCAAGATAGTATATTTGATGAGATAGCTCAGTTAATTTTAAAGATAGTAAAAAATAAACGTTTTTACATCGAAACAGTAAAAACTTTAGATGGAATAGCGGCTTCTGCGATCCTTTATAAGACTCTTATTGAGCAAGGGGCTAAAGTAATTGTCAGGTTTTCTCAAGGATCAGCTAAACAATCTCAAATTCCTTCTAGCGACTATAAAATAGGGATTGGAGTAAATCTTGAAGGTGCGGACCTGCTCATTGGTATAGATAAAGGTATAACACCGGATAAATTTGGTTATGAAAGACTTTTTGGAGGATCCCTTTCAGTTATGGCTCAACTTTTGAGGGAAAAGATATCAGCAAACCCAGCAAGCACATATCATTTAGCTCTGATAGGTGCTTTCTCATCATTCCAAGATACAGGTGAGGATAGGTCTTTAAAAGGTCTTAACGAAATAGTTTTAGAAAAAGCGCTTCTAAGCAAACTCATAGTTGAAGAAGAAAAGTTTGAGCTCCCTTTTGGTGGTCTCTTACCTTTGCAGGATTCGATAGCTTTAAGCTACGATCCTTATTTTAAGGGAATTACAGGCAATCAAAACGTTGCTGTATCAATAATTAAATCTGCTGGCATAGACTACATTAAAGAAGGCAGGTTTATAAGTTTACGAGATCTTAAACCAGAAGAACTTAAAATTATTGAAAAGGCACTTGAAAGGTATTCAACAACAAAGACTTTAAAGAGAAAATCTTATAGCAGAGCATATACAGATGAGTCCTCTTTTGATTATAGTATAAGAGATATGCTTTTTATGCTTGAACCATTACTCGTAAAAAATGAGTTTACTAGGGCTTTTAATGCATGCATAGATTCAAAAAAAGAATTTAACACAGAACTTTTTTATGAAAGTGTAGAAGAAACGCGCCGCTTGATTTCTATATTTAACACGGTAATAAACACGAGAGAAAGGCTAGTCGATGAAGGATTTATCATAAGAATTGTAGGAACTGGCATGATAAGTTTATCTCAGCTAATGTTTATTTACAAATGGGTTTATAGGTGGGATGAGTCAAAAAACAAGGTTATACTTGCTGAAACAAACGAAGGACCAGAAGAAGTATTTATAACGTTAGAAAAAGACCCAATTAACGTTAATAATCTTCAACCGCTAATAGAGAAATATAATGGAAGAATAGTTAGGCAAACTCCTTTTATAATAATTTATGTAAATGTTATTAAGGCAGGTTTATTGTATGAAGATATGAGGAAAATGATAGCCGGGGTCCCCTAACCTGGTATGGGGCAGGCCTGGAGAGCCTGTGGCCGTAATCGGCCTTGTGGGTTCAAATCCCACCCCCGGCGCTTTAAGTTCATTTTTTAATATTAAGTTCATTTTTTATTTCATTAATAATTTTAGGAAGAACAATTTCAGCTCTCCCAGTAATTATTATGTCAGCTAAGTCGTCTTCTTCGGTCTGACCCTCGTTTATAATTATTAGCTTTGCACCTTTATGTTTGGCATACAGTGGAAGCTGGTTTGCAGGATATACAGAAAGAGAAGTACCTATAGCAAGAAAGACATCAGCTGCTTTAGACAGCTCTATGGCCTTAAAAATAACTTCCTCTTTGAGCGGTTCGCCAAAAAATATAATATCTGGCTTTAAAAGACCTTTACAATAAGGACACAAAGGACTTTTACCAACAAAATTTTTTATAATTTCGCTTAAAGGATAAGTTTTGTTACATTGCAAGCAGACAGCTTTCTTCAAGTTTCCGTGAAGTTCTATTACGTTTATAGAACCAGCTTTTTGATGAAGTCCGTCAATGTTTTGTGTTATTACTCCGCACAATAAATTCATTTTTTCAAGTTCAGCAAGCGCAAAATGTGCAGCGTTAGGATTAACTTCTTGTTCTAATGCGAAAGTTTTTATAAAAAGATTCCAGACTTCGTCTGGATGATTTATGAAATAATTTATTTCAAATTTTTCAGGGTCTATGGTTTTCCAGATACCCTGTGGTCCCCTAAAATCCTTTATTCCGCTAGCGGTGCTTACGCCGGCTCCAGTCAAAGCAACAGTGCATTTGCTGTTTAAAATGATTTTAGAAACCTCTTTAATTTCCATAACAAATAGAATAACAAAACTCGCTCTTTAAAGTAGATCAAACTTTTTAGCGCAGAAAGCATTTTAACGTTTACAGAAACAATACGCGTTCCTACTGCCTAATAATGGTAAAGTGTATTATACGTTAATGAAACATTTAAAAATCTAAGATAACATTTGTTTTTAACGTATCGGGGTTAAAAAGTTAAAAACTCAGATTTGAACTTTTATTAAGGAGTCAAGAACAAATTGCGCGGCTCTTTCTAAATAATTTTTAAGTTCATCAGCGCTCAATAATTGAGTTTTCTTTAAAAGATTATTACTTACCATGAATAAAGCTCCAGCTTTGAACTTTCTTAGATTTGCAAGGCCAAAAAGGGTGTAAGATTCCATCTCCACGCCTATGTACCCAAGTTTTTTCAACTTGTTAACATAGTCTTCCGCTTCAGCATAAAAGGCGTCGTCAGAATAAACTGGTCCTATATAGTATTTCAAATTTCTTTTTTTCGCCTCTTGTACTAAAATTTCAACTATTTCAAATGTGGGAGAAGTTGGTAAAGGTATGTCCTTTGAATATTGCCAGATTGTGCTGCCTACAGGACCAAATGCACCAGTGGCAATTACAAGGTCCCCATAGTTCATATCAAACTCAAGGCCCCCTATAGTGCCGAACCTTATCATTGTTTTGGCCCCAAGCGAAAACAGTTCTTCTGCAACTATCGCTATTGACGGCCCCCCTATACCGTGGCAGGAAACTGTTATCTTTTCTCCCTTGTATTCTCCCGTGTAAGTTATGTAACCTCTGTTTTCATTAACCAACTTGACATTTTCAAGCATTGTGGATAACATTTTAACTCTATCAGGATCACCTGCAAGCAAAACTCTTTCAGCAATATCTTTTTTATCCGCTTTTATATGAAGTGGCATATTATTAGGTTCTTAAAAGGGATTATTAACGTTATTGAAAGCGTCTTTTTACGAAATTTTTTAAAAAAGTAAAATCATCATTAGACAACTTTTAATATTTCCTACAAGCAATATTATGCATGCCAAAATATGAGGATATAGATCATATAAGCAAAAAAGTAGCAGATCTAAGCAGGGCAAGGCAGTCATTGATTGAAGAACTAGAAGCAATCATGTTTTATGATGAAAGGATAAGCGCCACTGATGATCCTACTTTAAAGGATGTTCTTGCGCATAACAGAGATGATGAAAAGGAACATGCAACATTGTTGATAGAATGGCTAAGAAGAAACGATCCAGAATTTGAGAAGGAACTTAAGGAAAAACTATTTTCAACAAAACCGCTCAAAGACCTCGGGGATTAATTATGGGCTTAAAGAGAACTTTTTTGCTAAACTTTAAGGCTTATCCAAACAGTTACGGGGAAAAAGCCATAAGTTTAGCAAAACAGATTGATATGCTTGCTGAAAAGTATCAGCAGATAGAGATAATACTTGCTGTTCCTGCAACCATGATTGAAAGAATTTCCAGATCAGTGAAAAATGTAAAAGTATATGCTCAGCATGTTGATCCAGTAAAGGATGGTGCTTATACAGGGCATATAACTGCTGAAATGATAAAGGAAGCTGGCGCTAAGGGGAGTATGATAAATCATAGTGAAAAAAGGATAAGAATGGATGAAATTGCAGAGACAATAAAATATCTTCACTTTGCAAGCTTAGAATCGGTTTTGTGCGTTGATAGACATGAACTTGTAGCACCAGCAGCTCTTTTATCTCCAACTTATGTTCTAGTAGAGCCTCCTGAACTTATAGGCACAGGTATATCTGTTTCAAGAGCCAAACCTGAGGTTATAATAAAATCTGTAGAAGAAATAAACAAAGTTGGTGGAAAACTTCTTGTTGGAGCTGGAATAAGCAGTAAAGAAGACTCAAAAAGGTCTGTCGAACTTGGAGCCTCAGGCGTTGGTTTGGCCAGCGCAGTAATGAAAGATCCAAACCCTGTGGCTAAAGCAGAAGAAATAATCATGGGTTTGATGTGAACAGAAAACAGCCTGAGCTGACTGTCCTAATCGCACGGTAAGTGTTTACCGGTTCGTTTTCAGGTTTTTACATGATAGATACTTTATGTTACGTAATATTGGCTAAATAATCTATTCGCCTCTAGCATGCGCTAAGCAAGCCTAGTTTACTGTTGATTTCACTAGATCAGAATGTTAACCTTTTCCTAAACAATTCTGATTTTCCTAAAGTCTTCAAAGCTTTTAGGGCAGCGTATGTCTGCATAGATAGCTCAAAAGGTATTTCCACCAGCTTAAGCCCACAAAGTTAACATAACGTAGAAATGCAGATAAAGTTTTTAAACGATAATTGATTTTAAATTTTATCTTATGCAACAAGGCGACCGCCTTATGGCAGATAAAAACTGGTCATCGCTTATTCATAACGGTATATATGTGCCAGAACCTTATAAAGCAAAAGGGATACCGCTCATAGTAAACGGAAAAAAATATTACCTTAACGACGAAGCTGAGTTGATGGCGCTTCATTTTGCTGCTAAGATGGATAAATATATTAATGATGAAGTTTTTATAAAAAATTTTGAAAAAGATTTCAAAAAAAGATTACCGCCAGAGCTAAGAGCTTACAGTGTACGAGATATGGACTTTTCAGAATTCAAAAAAGAGCTTATGTTACAAAAAGAAATAAAGAAAAACAAAAGTAAAGAAGAAAAACAAAAGGAAAAAAGGGAAAAAGATGAATTAAAGAAGAAATACGCTTTTGCGCTTCTGGATGGCAAACAGGTTCAGCTTTCTGCGTGGAGAGTTGAAGAACCTGGAATTTTTATAGGAAGAGGAAACCACCCTTTGAGGGGTAGGTGGAAACCCCAAGTACTTAAGGAAGATATAGTGTTGAACATGAGCAAAAATGCTCCAAAACCCCCAGGAAAATGGAAAGCTATAGTTCACCGACCAGATGTGTTATGGGTTGCCTACTGGAAAGATAAGCTTACTGGTAAAGAAAAATATGTATGGTTTCACGAATCCGTGCACTTAATGCAGAAAAGGAACAAAGACAAGTACGATTCTGCGCTTTACCTAGGTAAAAAGATAGCAAAAATCAGAAAACTAATAATGAAAGGAATGAAATCCAGAAATATAAAAACAAGAAAGATAGCTACTGTTGCTTACCTTATAGATACTCTTTGTATGAGGGTTGGAGACGAAAAGGATAAAGATGAAGCTGATACCGTCGGCGCAACAACTTTAAGGAAAGAGCATGTTTTTATTGAAGTGAATGAAGTAAAATTTAATTTTTTAGGAAAAGATAGCGTACTTTGGGAAAAGAAGATAATCAATCCTCCAGAAGTTTTTTTAAACAACTTAAGGTATTTTATAGAAAAGTCCAAGAGCGGACAGATATTTGAAGGTATAAATTCTAGAGCTGTTAACAGATTTTTAAACAAGGCAGTTCCAGGTTTAACGGCCAAAGTCTTTAGGACCTACCATGGAACGCTTACTTTTTATTCTTATTTAAATAATGTTAAAGATGAAATTCAGGATGAAGATGAAGCTTTGTACCATGTTAAGGTCGCAAATTTGATGGCTGCTATAAGGTTAAACCACAAAAGAACACCTCCTGCAAATTATAAAGATTCATTAGAAAAAAAGATAAGTAAGCTTTATGAAATGTTAGTAAAAGCCAAGAAGAGTTTACCTGATTCTTATATGAAAAAGATAAGGAAGTACGAGATACAGATTCAAATCCAGAAAATGGTGAAGGGCTATAATTTAAACACATCCCTCAAAAACTACATAGACCCAAGAGTTGTTATAGCATGGGCAAGAAAAGTTAATTTACCAATAGAAAAGGTTTACAGTTCGTCGTTAAGAAGAAAATTTAAATGGGCTAACAAAGCGAAAATAGGTTGGGAAGCTTTACAAAAATTCCTTGAACCTTACGAACCCCCAGAACAGGACATAAAGGAAATACTCACAAACGCTCTAAAAGAAAAGATACGCGAGTCATTAAATAAGGCTTAAACGTTTTAGTAAAATATAAAAGGGGCAAGAAGTTAGTTTTAAATGTAATGGCGTTCGAACACAGCATTTCATTAAGCGTGAAAGTTAGAGAGGTTATGAGTTCACCTGTTATTACAGTATCCCCTACAGACTCAGTGCTTGAAGCAGCAAAAAAGATGAGCGAAACTAAGGTAGGAAGCGTTGTTGTTGTCGATAAAAACCAACCTATAGGAATTCTAACTGAAGGAGATATTATAAAGAAGGTGGTTAGCAAAGACCTTATTCCTTCCTCGGTGAAGGTATCTGAAGTAATGAGCTTTCCTTTAATTACAATAAAGGCTGAAAGTTCTCTTATCGATGCTGCAAAGATAATGAACAAATATAACGTAAAAAGGTTGGGCGTTATATACAAAGAAGAATTGATTGGCATAATTTCAATGACCGATATAATTGGACTCTTTCCTGAAATAATGGAAATCGCTTCAGAAAAATATCAGCTAAAAAGTTACAAAGGCGGAGGCGTAAAAAAATATATATCTGGATACTGTGACAATTGCGGGCAGTGGTCAGATTTTCTACTAGAAGTTGATGGTAAGTTTTTGTGCGAAGAATGTCGTGAGGAACTTTTCGGTAAAACATAATGAAGATTTTAAGATTTAAAAAACTTTATTCGCAAATATTTTTAACGCATTTTGAACAATAAAAAACATTACTATCACGAAGAAAATATAAAGTTTATAACAGACTCTATGCTTGGAAATATAGCTAGAAAGCTAAGGCTTTTTGGCTTTGATGTATTATATTATAAAAAAGGTGATGACGAAGGCCTTTTAAGAAATTTTGAAGATCGTGTTCTTCTTACATGCGATAAAGAATTATATAAACGATGTTTTAGTTTAGGAAGAAAAGCAATATTTATAGAGCGATCAGAAAATGAACTTGATTCTTTAACTCATATTTTCAAATCGCTTAAAATAAAGCCTGTATTGAAAGCCACAAGGTGTACAGTTTGTAATGGTAAACTTAGGAAAATGAATAAAGAAGAAATAATTAAAAATCAAAATATACCACAAAATACTAAGTCCAAATATAAAGAGTTTTACGTTTGCACTAATTGCGGAAAAGTTTATTGGTTCGGTTCTCACTGGAAAAACATAATAGAGTTTAACGAAAAACTAAAAAGCATATTCAAATAAATTTAAATAAAAAGTAATTCTATTCTTAGGAGTGATAAATAAAAACGAAGACCTAAAAAAATATATTCGCGATATTCCTGACTACCCTGTTAGGGGTGTTATATTCAGAGATCTAACTCCACTTTTTGCAAGTGCAGAAGCCTTTAATTATTCTATAGAAAAGCTTTACGATAAGTTAAAGGACATGAAGATAAATAAGATTGCTGCTATTGAAGCCAGAGGTTTTATAGTTGGCGCACCATTAGCCAAAATGTTAAATGTAGGTTTTGTTCCTATACGTAAGAGTGGTAAATTGCCTTGGAAAAAAAGGAGCATAACTTATGATCTTGAGTATGGAAAAGAAACTATAGAAATTCATGAAGATTCTATCAAGCCGGGAGAAAACGTTGCAATAGTAGACGACCTTCTGGCAACGGGTGGTACGAGCTTGGCTGCTATAAACCTAGTTGAACAACTTAAAGGTAATGTTTCAGCTTTAGTATTTATAGTTGTTTTAGATTATTTAAAAGGAAGAGAAAGGTTAAAAAACTATAAAATAATAAATTTGGTAGATTATTTCTGACCAATTAACCCTCTCAAAAACGGTTAAAAACATTTTTAGCACAGGATGCGTTTACAGTTTTTGATAGCTACATACAATCCTGCAACCTAATAATGGTAAAGCGCATTATACGTTAAATTAAACGTGGAAAATCTAGGAGAATGCTTTTTAACCTCTACAGACAGTAAAGAACAACCTTAAGCGTTGCCTTGTAATGCATGTGTATAACTAAATATAACTAAATTTAATAAAAGGCGATTGCGTTTTCAAAAAATCTGCGACCTTTGTGATTAATTGAGACATCATGCATATTTGATCATAAAGTGTAAAAATTAATAAAAAGAACAAAAGAGGTGCATAAAAGTTTGTAATTAAACCTTTTATAATTAAATTAGAAATTTTAAGAGAATTTTGGAGATTCAGCAGGTTTGATTAACTCGCTTGACAATACTAAAGCTATTTTAAGAAAAAGCTACTCATAAAACTTGTAAGTTAACGTGCTCATTATAAAATTAAAAAAAGTTTTTTATCTGCTGTGAAAAGCTTAACTTTCAGCTTTTGTAAGAAGTTGTTATTAAAATAATCCTTTTTTAAATGTCTTAGAATATTTTATATCTCATGATAGCTGCTATGCCCCCTATATTTTTTAACCAGAACCTTGCTTCTTGGTTTGTCGTAAAAACCTTAACCTTACCTTTTGATGTTATCACATTTTCTACAATTTTTACGATCTTTGACCTTGTTTCTGGATCGTTCATTATGTCTCTATCAATCAAAAGCAAGTCGACAGCCCCTCTTAGTGCCGCCTCTTCAACTGGTTTAAGACCATAAGCTATTGGTAGATCCTTTCCTACCATATACATAAACTTCTCCATAAGCTCTTGTTCTTGTATTGCTTCGCTAGCTTTTAAAGCCTGCCTAAGCGCTTCCTTTTTAAGTGCCTCCCTTAACCCTGCTGATCCCCCGTACGATGTTTCAACTGTTACTATTCTTGTATCTTTCAAAAAATTCTTTAAAACGTTTGTAAGCTTTTCTAAATACAAAGATGGACCAGAAATAGCCACTATATTAGGCTTAAGTTCTTCAACGAGCTTTTTAATTGATTTTGCGACTTTTTCTAATTCTTTCTTTTCATTTTCCTGAGAAAGGTCTTTATTTTTAAATCTTAAATCTATTTTATCTTCGTAAATTGTTTGCAACCCAGAGTTCGTTAACCTTGCGACAGCGAAATCTTCGCTGTCTATTGAAGCTAGCAATGCATTTACTAGAGTCCTGTTTTCTGCTTCTTTAAGCCTTCTAAGGTCAAGCTCATTCCAACTTTCTTTCTTTATTATCGTTATGACGCTTCCTGGTTCAAGGTTTATAGTGTGATGTTTGCCTTTTATATCTAAATCTTCAGGGCTTTCTATAACTGTCCCGTGAATTCTTAATCTATTAGTCATTGGTTGCATTTCCGCCCATTCTACAAAAAGCGTTAAAGTGACAGGTCTTCTCCAGCTTGATGTTTGTGTTTTAATTTCTCGCGTTGTTTTTCCTATAACAATATCCCCTTTATAAAGAATATTATAAACCTCCCATAGATCATCTTCGTTATCGACTCTAATTTTTATTGTCCTTTCTTTTTCTTCAATGTCAATTATCTTCATACTATTAAACCATGCGGGGGGTGGGATTTGAACCCACGTACCCCAACGGGACGAGGTTCTGAGCCTCGCGCCATTGACCAGGCTAGGCGACCCCCGCTCTAAAAAATGATGTGGCGTTATAGTTAAATACTTTTACACATTTTATAAACCGTTTGAAGATCTACTTAGTTTATGAACTACAAAACCCAGCCCTTAATTTGAGCTTCCGTTTCATTGATGCGCATACGTGTGGAATACTTGACGCCTACCCTACGCTAAATAGGGGAAGCCTATTTGTGCATCAATAATATAAAATTTCTTTATATAAAAACCATTTGTAAGGGGCTATCCAAAGCTCACGAAAGGGTTTTGTCTCCTAACACTTCCAGTTAAAAGATGATCGTGCTAATTACATGATAAAACATAAAGTATTTCTTATGATGTTAAAGAGTAGCAATAAACCAAAAGCTCTGAGCGTAATGGTAATGTGGTTCACAAAACTGCCAAAACAATTAGGTAATTAACTTATAAGCTCTGAGCGGGATACTTCACATTTTCGGTTCAGATTTACTTCTTCTAAAATTATTTGGGAAAAATATAAAAGGATTTCTAAGGTGTAATTATCATGAATGGTTAATGTCAGCCTCTAGTATGGTAACATTAAAGGTAATGGAGGCTTATACGCGAGATGTCGGAAGGGGCGTCGCAAGGGTTGATTATGAAGTCATGGATATGCTTAACCTTCAGAGTGGTGATGTTATAGAAATTAAAGGTAAAAGGAGAACCGTTGCAAAGGTTCTTCCGTTATATCCAACCGATGAAGGTAGAGGTATAATAAGAATTGATGGTCTTATAAGGTCAAATGCTGGGGTTGCCATAGGAGATAACGTAACAGTAAGAAAAGTTAAGGCTGTACCTGCAGAAAGAATAGTAATTTCTCCAATGGAGGAAGTACCTTATATAGATGAAAGGTATATAACTGACGCCCTTGAAGGTCTTCCAGTCGTTAAAGGAGATAATATTATAGTTCCTTATTTTGGAGGAAGGATTACTTTCAACGTAATTCAAACGTCTCCTGCTAATGCAGAAGCCGTAATAATAAATCAAAAAACAATAATTGAAAGGACAGGCAGGGGACAAGGTTTAAAAGGCGTTCCAAGGGTAACTTATGAAGATATAGGAGGCTTAAAAGAAGAAATTCAAAAAATAAGAGAAATGGTCGAATTACCGCTTCGACACCCCGAGCTTTTTGAAAGATTAGGTATAGAGCCACCTAAGGGAGTGTTGCTTTACGGTCCACCAGGCACAGGGAAGACTCTTTTAGCAAAGGCTGTTGCAAATGAGACTAATGCTACATTCATACATATATCTGGTCCTGAAATAATGAGTAAGTTTTACGGCGAATCAGAAGCTAGGCTAAGGGAGAAGTTCCAGGAAGCGAAAGAAAAAGCTCCATCTATAATATTTATAGACGAAATAGATGCAATAGCCCCGAAAAGGGACGAAGTAACTGGCGAAGTCGAAAGGAGGGTAGTAAGTCAGCTTTTAACTCTTATGGATGGGCTTGAAACAAGAGGTAAAGTTATAGTAATAGGGGCGACTAACAGGCCTAACGCTATAGATCCTGCTTTAAGAAGGCCAGGAAGGTTCGACAGAGAAATAGAGCTCAAAGTACCTGATAAACAAGGAAGGCTAGAAATACTTCAGATTCACACAAGGAACATGCCGTTAGCCGAAGACGTTGATCTTGAAAAGATAGCTTCACAAACTCACGGCTTCGTAGGAGCCGATCTAGAATATTTGGCAAAAGAAGCTGCTATGAAGGCTCTAAAAAGGGTCTTACCGAAAATAAACTTGGAAGAAGAAAGAATTCCGGCTGAAGTTTTAAACGAAATAAAAGTAACGATGCAAGACTTCTTAGACGCTCTAAAAGAAATAACGCCATCTGCTATGAGGGAAGTTTATCTTGAGACTCCTGATGTAAAATGGTCAGATATTGGAGGACTTGAAGAAGTAAAGACGGAATTACGAGAAGCTGTAGAGTGGCCTTTAAAGTTCCCAGAAGTTTATAAGAGGCTTAATTACAAAATACCTAAGGGAATACTGCTTTACGGTCCACCAGGCACAGGGAAGACTCTTTTAGCAAAGGCTGTTGCAACGGAAAGCGAAGCTAACTTTATCAGTGTAAGGGGCCCAGAACTTTTAAGCAAATGGGTTGGAGAGTCAGAAAGGGCTGTTCGTGAAATATTTAGAAAAGCTAGACAGGCAGCACCGTGCATAATATTCTTTGATGAAATAGACGCATTGGCTCCAATAAGAGGTTATTCAACTGACAGCGGTGTAACAGAAAGGGTTGTTTCTCAGCTTTTAACAGAACTTGATGGTATACAGCCTTTGCACGGTGTTGTAGTTATCGCTTCAACGAACAGGATTGACATGATAGATCCTGCCCTTCTCAGAGCTGGTAGGTTTGACAAACTCATATACGTTCCTATGCCAGACAAGCAGGCAAGGATAGAAATACTAAAGATTCATACAAGAGGCGTACCTTTGTGCACACACAACGAAGCAATCAATGGGCTCTGCAACGAAAGCGATATTGTTAACCTAGAAAAAATAGCAGAAGCTACAGAAGGCTTTAGCGGCGCTGACCTCGAATCAGTAGTTAACACTGCTATTTCAATAGTTTTACAGGAATACCTAAAATCGCATCAAAATGAGGAAGATTATAAGAAAGATTTAGAGAAAGTTTTCATATTACAGCAACACTTTGAAGAAGCCATAAAGAGAGTAAGAGCGTCAAGAGAAGGAAAAGTTATGGAAAAAGCTCCAGTTCCATACTATAGATAAGCAAAAAGTTATTTTCGATCAGCTTAAATTTTATTTATAATTACCTTTAGCCGTGATAATAGGCAAAGGTACATGGCTGGATAAAGTTGCTTATCATGTGATAGAAAGAGAAAAATCTCTTGGAAGAGACATGAGCTTAATAAAGGTCGAAAGCGGTCTTGGTGCTTCAGGTATACCTCATCTAGGAAGCTTTTCTGATGTTGCTAGAGCTTACGGAGTAAAAATGGCTTTGGAGGTACAGGGGTTTAAAAGCGAGCTTATTTCTTTTGCTGACGACATGGATGGTCTACGAAAAGTTCCTGTAGGTTTCCCTGATTGGTTGAACGAGCATCTCGCTGAACCAGTTTCTAGAATAAAAGATCCATTTGGTTGTCATGACAGCTTTGGCGCGCATATCGGCTCTTTGTTGATAGAGTCTCTGGACAAAGTCGGCATCGAATACAAATATATGAGAGGTTCAGAAGCTTATAAAAAAGGTCTTTTGATAGAGCAAATAAGAAAAGTATTGATTAATTCTGAAAAAATCGGAAACAAGCTAAAGGAAACTCTTGGGCAGGAGAAATTTACAAAGGCTTTACCTTATTTTGTTATATGTCCTAAATGCGGTAGAATATATACTACAGAAGCGATTTCTTACGACCCAAAGACCGATAAGGTTCATTTTAAGTGTAAAGGAACTAAGATAAGAGGCAAGGTAATTCCTGGTTGTGGATATGAAGGAGATATAGACATAAAAGAAGGCGAAGGCAAGCTAAGCTGGAAAGTAGAACTAGCTTCAAGATGGTCAGCTCTAGATATAAGGTTTGAAGCATACGGAAAAGATATAGCAGATTCAGTTAAGTTTAATGACTGGGTAGCTGACGAAATACTTGGTTATCCGCACCCGTACCACGTTAAATATGAAATGTTTCTTGATAAAGGCGGAAAAAAGCTTTCAAAGTCAGCTGGGAACGTAATAACGCCGCAGGCATGGTTAAGGTATGGAACAAAGCAGAGCCTCATGCTGTTAATGTACAAAAGAATAAAGGGCGCTAGGGAGGTTTCAATCGAAGATGTACCAACATATATGGAAGAATATGACAGGCTTGAAGAAGGTTATTTTAGGAACTCTCTTCCTCCTAAATTAAAAGGGCTTTACGAATACGTAAATCTGTTAAAGATTCCAGATAAAATGCCGGTGCATGTTCCTTACAGATTGCTTTTGCAACTTGCAACGATAGCTCCAGAAGATAACTATATAGATTTTATAAAAAAGCGGCTTATTTCATACGGTTACAAAGAAATAGATAACCTACTTATTGAAAAAATTCAGCTTGCCTACAATATGGCTAAAGATCACGTTACAGTAGTCCAAGTTCAGGTTCAGCTCAACGATCAAGAAAAAGAAGCAGTAAGGAAGCTCATTGAAGCTTTAAAAACTAACAAAGATGGCACGTCTATACAGAATTCAATATACGAAATCGCAAAATCTACGGGCTTAAAACCTTCAGAGTTTTTTAAAAAGCTTTACCAAATAATCTTTGGTTCTGATAACGGGCCTAGGCTTGGCTATTATATAGCAGACGTTGGACCTGAAAAAATAGCAGAAATGTTAAAGAAAGCTTTAGGGAGCTAATGGGGATTTTGTTGGCCCCATAAGTTCATGGGGCTTATACGGTTTTTCTAAAAGTTTCATTTCTTCTTCTGTAAGTTTTATCTCAAGCGCCTGTACAGCATCATCAAGATGTTCAGGCTTTGTTGCACCTAATAAAACTGTAGTTATGTATGGCTTATTAAAAAGCCAAGCTAATGCCAAAACAACCGGTTTCACTCCTTTTTGTTTTGCTATTTCTTCTAAGTTCTCTACGACGTCAAAATCTTCTGGCCTAAAATAACCAGTAGGAAGATATTTATCAGTAAGGTATCTAACGGTGTTTGGCGTTTGATTTCTTTTATATTTTCCGGTCAAAAACCCTCTTGCTAGAGGGCTATAAGGAGCTATAGCTATGTTTAGCTCTCTGCATAAAGGTATCGTTTCTCTTTCCTCTTCTCTGTAAGCTAGGTTATAGCGAGGGGAGTAATAAACGAGTTTTTCGTACCCTTTATAAATTGCTAGATCCCATAGTCTTTGTATTTGAAATGCGTAAATAGATGTTGCTCCAATATACCTTACCTTTCCTTCCTTAACAAATTGAGATAACGTCGAAAGCGTTTCCTCTATATCTGTAGAGTAATCCCATCTGTGAATCTGGTATATATCTATGTATTCCGTATTTAATCTCTCTAAAGAACCTCTAAGTTGTGCATAAAGCCTTTTCCTTGAAAGTCCACTGTTATTTATTCCATTTTCAAATTCTAGACCCACTTTGGTTCCTATTATTATTTCTTCTCTGTTATAACCCCTTATTGCTTCACCGATTATTTTTTTCTGATTCCCCATTTGAATATACATCAGCAGTATCTATAAAGTTTATACCTAAATCAAAACCCTTTTTTTATGATCTTAAGAGCGTCTTCTTTTTGTGCCATCCAGGGCTCTTTACTGCCATAAGACATGCCACCAAGAGCTATTCTGGAGATCTTTACATTGCTCCATCCAAGTTTTGCATATTGCATAAAAACAATTACTCGTTATGCGTATTTAAACATATCACATCGTAGTATTTTATATTTATTTATCATCACACATTATTCACAGAACAATATCGAAAACTACCCTAACCATAACAGTAAACCAAAACTTTTTAACACAGCGTTTTAACGTTTAAACAAATTATGAAAAATCATGGCATACAATAATGATAAAGCGCATTATATTTTTTAGACATTGGAAAAATCTATGAATAATGCTTGTTTTTAGACCTATGTTGCCAGAAAGGAACCCCTGAAGCAACAGCCTGATGATCTACAGTAAAACGAATTATTATAAAATAATGAAAGATTCTTGCATATTCAAAACCTGCCATCGTTGAGATTGGCCGACATAACACAATTTATTACGATCATAAAATCTAGGAGTTAATAGAACAAAAAGGGTTGGCTTATCAATTTGTAACCGCATCATTTGCAATCGAATGCAAATTAATTGAATTTGGGAAATAGCACGTTTGATTAACATGCTTTACTAAGAAAAACCGCTTATAAACAGGTAAGATATAACTAATTCGTTATAAAAATCAGACAAAATTTCTTATCTACTTTTTTGATAACCGAAGAGGTTAGCTTCCTTTTTAGAAAAAACTTAAAACTTAAAATTATTAAGGAAGTGTAAATGAACAGGATAAGAAAATTAGCAGAAGAATTATTAAAACAGTATAGTGAAAAATTTACCGATAATTTTGAAGAAAATAAAAAAGTTTTAAACGAAATAGCGGAAATCAAATCAAAATATTTAAGAAATAAAGTAGCTGGTTATATAACCAGAATTGTAGCAAGGTCTAAGGTGGTAGAAAAGGTTGAGCAGTAACAGTTGGATGGACCAGTTATCTTTTACGATAACATTTTTAAAAATTTCTGAAGTAAAGCCGCATGAAGAAATAATTGAAAAGAACGCATCTGAACTCATAAAATCTATAAAAAAGGATGGTGTTCAGATAGATCCTGTTATTGTGGATAAAAATACTAATGTAGCGTTAGACGGAATGCACAGAATTTTGGCTTTAAGGGCTATTGATGCTAAAAGAATAATGGTCGCAAAGGTTGATTATTTCGATGAAAAAATAAAGGTTCATAGATGGCTTAGGGCTGTAAGAAACTTTTCAATGGCCCTTTTGGATGAGCTTAAGGTTGTTTTTGAACTAAAAAAAGCTACTAGCCAGTTAGAGGCTATGCAAGCTGTTGATAACGAGAAATCGCCAATAGCAATTTTAGTTGGCAATGTAGGCTATTTTTCTTCTTTAAATGCGACAGGATTTGAACGATTTAACTTGATAAGAGAATTTGATAAAAGAATAAAAGAGTATTCTGGAATAATGGAAAAAGAGATAGAACAATACTTAAATAACGGATTCCTTATTTTGTATGTTAAAAAGCCTGAAAAAGAAGAGGTTATAAAGGCAGGTCTAACCGGAACCCTATTTCCTCCAAAGTCAACCAGACACGTTATACCTTTTAGGCCAGTAAATTTAAGATGTCCATTGGAGCTTTTATCTGGAAAGTTTAACGATCAGGAGGCTTACGAAATTTTATCTAGATTAATTGAATCATCGCCGAAAAAGGTGCTTCCGCCCTACAGTATTTATGCGGGAAGGATATACGAAGAGGAACTTGTACTTTATAATGGCTAAAGGCTTAGTTTTTTACGCAAAACGAAACGATAAAGCCTGAACAGGCAACAATCATTTTATAAATCGTTCGACCTTTTTACGGCAAAACTGGTCAACTTAAAGCGTGGGTGCCTGAGAATTAAGCTCAGGCTGTAATGGCTTTTGCTGAAAACCAAACACTTCTACAGTTTGTGTCCAGCTGCTCTTATATGTTATGTTTCATAGCGCAATAGCACCCGTAAAAAGATGTAACCTTTAGACCTCAAGAACCCTAGTTGCTTCATGGCAATTAAAAGGTCAGAATTCTTATTTTTTTCACAAATAATTATATATCCTTAGTACAAAGGAGTATAAGGCGATGTAATATTGCAGAAATACTGAACGTATTAGATGTTAGTTATAAATATCCAAGCGGGAAAGAGGTATTTAAGAACATAAGTTTTTCTACGCAAGAAAATGAATTTGTTTCAATAGTAGGTCCTTCTGGAATAGGGAAAAGCACTCTTTTAAGAGTTATAAGTCGTCTTATACCTCCAACAACGGGCAAGATATTTCTTATGGGGGAGGAGGTTTTGAAGCCTACTTATAAAATAGCTCTCATACACCAGTCTATAGCAACGTTTCCATGGATGACAGCTTTGGAAAACGTTAAGCTAGGGCTTATAAGCAGAAAACTTAGCAAAGAAGAAATAAATTACAAAGCTATGAAAGCGCTAGAAGTTGTTGGTTTAAGAGGTGCAGAAAACCTTTATCCGAAAGAAATGAGCGGCGGCATGAGACAGAGAGTTGCTATAGCAAGAGCTCTTGCAGCAGATCCTTTGGTTCTCTTGATGGATGAGCCTTTTGTCCATCTGGATGAACTTACTGCTGAGGGTTTAAGGCACGAAATATATGACATACTATTTAATCCGGATACAACGCTAAAAACAGTAATACTCGTCTCGCATAATTTAAACGAAGTAATAGAACTTTCAGATAGGGTGCTCGTTATGAACGGTTCTCCTGCTAAAATAGTAGATGACATAATAATAGACATGCCAAGACCAAGAAGCGCAAAAGATAAAAAATTTGATGAATACTTGGATAAGATTTATTCTTCTTTAACGCCTATAAGATGAGCGGCATGAATCAGGTTATAGTAATACAACTTGCAACTCTCGCAACCATCAGCAGAGTTTTGGGATTAATAATGCTTTCAATAATTCTTGGGTGGTTCTTAGCTTATGCCTCTATAAAGAGCAAAATTTTCGAAAACATTTACATATCTACTATTGCCGCTATGGAATCGGTTCCTGTAATAACGTTCTTTCCTGTTGTTCTTATAATATTTGTTTACAGAATAGGTGGATACCTAGGCACTGAGCTAGCCGCTGACTTTTTGGTTTTTACTGCAGTTGTCTGGAACATTTGGGTAGCTCAGTACCAGTCTTTTAAAACGATACCTTCAGATTTGCTTGAAGTTTCTGAAAATTATGAATTTGGGTTTTTTAAGAAGCTTAGGCATCTTTATATACCGTTTTCGCTGCCTAAGATAGCCGCGAACCTCTTTCCTAGTTTTGCGGATGCTCTTTTTTACATAACCGTGAGCGAAGTTTTTACTGTAGGTACGACTTCATTTCACGTTTTTGGTATAGGATATGTACTGCCAATGCTCATAGCAGAAGGAAAATGGAACCTAGTTTACATAGGTCTTGCAACTCTAGCCGCATGGGTTTCGGCATTAACTTTAATCTTTAGATTTTATTCAAGATATGCAGTCGCAAAGTATGGTTTGGATACAATGACCCCAGTAAGGAGAAGAGGAAGGATAAATCTGATGAGAAGCTCCGAAAGGTGGAACTCACTTACAGGTCCTATGAAGCGTTTGTCGAGGTTTTTTGTAAGCATTGCAAAAGTTCCATTGCCAGTTAGACAGCCTGTAAGTAAGAGATGGGAAAGGTTAAGAAAAAGCACAAAATACTTAATTCTTTCTGCAAGCGCTTTTATTCTTGTTTTAATAAGCTGGGAGATAGCGTCTTTTGTAATTACAATACCTTTAAACTATTGGTCCTTTTTATTCTTTCACACTCCACTTATACTTTACAACCTAAGTATAGATTACATTAGAGTAGCAATAATCGCTGTTATATCTCTCGTTTTGTCAATAACTCTGGGATACATTTTAGCTATAAGGCAGAGAATTGCATCTTTCTTGCTTCCAATTATTCAGATAATATCTGCATTCCCAGCGCCAATTTATTTTCCCATAGTATTCTTCTTAACCTACAAATATGTTATGATTAGCCCTATAGGCACTGAGCTTTACATAATTTTCTTAGGATTTATCAGCACCTTTTATTATGTATTTTATAGTTTCTGGATGGGCGTTCAGGCAATACCCGTAGAATTTTGGGAAATAATGAATAATTACGAAATGGGGTTTTTTACGAAAATGAGAAAGGTGATACTCCCTGCGACATTTCCATATCTGATAGCTGGCCTTTCCAGCACAATAAACAGCGCTTGGGGAGGGCTTATGATTGGCGAATACTGGCCTCAGATATATGATGGGCAGAGCTTAATAGCTAACGCAGGACTCATGAAGATGCTTGACATTTACACTTATGAAGGGAAAATAGGTTTAGCTGCATGGTCATCTTTAGTATTCGCAATAATCGTAGTTCTTTTTAGCATATTTTTTACAAAAAAGATGATGAGTTTGGCCCGCGAAAAATACATTATAGAAGAAGGAGTTTACGCAGCATAAGTTAACTATCCTAAACCCAAGTTAGTTCTTCTCATTTTACAAATGCTGAAAGCTTCGCAATTTATAGCGTGGATTGAAAGAACCAAGGTTTTTATCTACGTTTTTAAAAAATGGTTGTGAGTTATAAATCAATGTACAAAGTTAAGAATCAACATAATAAAACAGCAAAACTTTTATTATGAAAAAAGTTTCTGTAAACTTTCGCATATTCTTGCTAAAAGTTTCAAAAGCTCATCGAGATCTTTTGAAAATAGCACTATATTTCCTTCAAGTCCATATCCTGGCGGTTCCACTAAAGCCCATGATTTTAACCCTTTTTGTTTGAGCTCTTCCAAAACCGGACAATAAGAATCGGTGCTTTTAACCTCCTGTAACACATAACCCATATCTTTTAATACCTTTACAACACCTTCATGAAGCCTTAAATTTATTGCAATCCTGATGCTTGGATCACTTTTCATTGCTTCTTTAAGCACTAGCGCCATATGTTTTGAAGAACCATAAGCCGGTTTTCCTACCCTTATACCTTTAACGCTCCTGACTATTCTTCCGTCTACCCCTGCTATCTTTTCAACTGGATCACCTGCTGATTCAGCTAAAACTACGTTGGTACCTACCTCTGGAATGAGCTCGCTCAAACATTTTATGGTCTTAACTTTTTTTAGAAAAACAGCAAGCTTGTTAAGCTTAACATCCCAGCTGCTAACAGCCCCGTATAGCTCAACTAGCTCAGAAGAAAATTTTGCGGTTAACCCTTCTTCTCTTCTTGTTATTTCGCCAATTATTGCGCAATCTTCAAATTTATTACATATAGATTTATAATGTGCCTTGTCAGCTATAGCTATAACTGTCCCATAAGAAGGATCAGCTGCAGACCTTCCACCAAGAAGCTCATAAAAATTTTCATCAAGCCTTATGCCCAAACCAATGTTTTCCTGTATTTCTAAAAGCGCGCCCCATAACCCTCCTTCAGAAACATCGTGCAGAAGTTTTACTTCATTGGTTTTATACAAAGCTTTTAAAAAATTTACTGGCGTAAGTTTTCTCCACTCTATTACATTGTAGCTTTTCCCTGCCAAGTATTCGAGCCATTCTGATTCTAAAAAAGGTTTGCCAATAAGAAGAACCTCATCGCCTAAAGTTGGTTTTTCACGATTTAAATTTACTTTTCTTCCTACAGCGTTTGTCACTATCAAGGGCATCTCAAGGCCATCATAGCAACCTGTATGTCCGCCAATTACTTTGACATCAAAATTTTCGGCCTCTTTTAGGTATGTTTCATATAATTTTATTGCTTTTTCACAATCATCTGGTGGCAATAAAATTTCGTCAAACACGTAAAGCGGTTCTGAAAATTTTGCATAAATGTTGCCTAGGGCATAAGAAAGCGAGAAAAAAGGCAGCGTATCTTCAGGCAGACCTATCGCTGGGGCCGTCGCATAAGTATAGTTTTCAGAAGAAAAGCCATTTAATGATCTTTTAATTCTTAATTTTCCCAAACCTTTGTCCATACAGATAATGATTAAACGCTTATATTTAAATCAGAATTTAAAAAAGGCATGCAAGAAAGACCTAGCAAAAAAAACTTTAGCCGGTGGTATGATTATGTTATTTATAACGCTGACCTTATTGACATAAGATATGGCGTAAAGGGAACTGTAGTCTATAAACCTAAAGCAATGGAAATTATAGATTCGCTTTATTCACTTTTTGAATCTAAACTAAAGGAAAGAGGACATAAAAAATACCTTTTTCCTCTTTTTATAAATTTTAGCTCCTTCAAAAAAGAGGCAGAGCATATCAAAGGTTTTGAAGAAGAAGTTTTTATAGTAAATAAGGCTGGAGGGAAAGAGCTTGAGGAACCCCTTATAATAAGGCCTACATCTGAAACAGCTTTCTATCCAATGTTTTCTATATGGATAAAGAGCTATAGAGATCTCCCAATGAAGACTTATCAGTCAGTTGCTGTTTATAGGTACGAAACAAAGGCAACTAGACCTCTTTTTAGAGGCAGAGAATTCCTTTGGATAGAAACCCACAACGTATTTTCAAGCGAAGAGGAAGCAAGGAAGCACGTGGAAGAAGACATAAGTATGATGAGCGAACAGCTTAAGGGATTAGGAATCCCCTACTTAATAGTTAAAAGAGAACCTTTTGATAGATTTCCGGGTGCGGACGAGAGCTACGCTTATGATGCGATAATGCCAAACGGAGAGGTTTTGCAGGTAGCTACAACTCACTATTTGGGTCAGAACTTTACTAAGCCATTCGAAGTTAAATATCTAGACCAAAATGGCAACTACAGGATTCCTTACAGTACCACACTTGGAATAGGAATAACAAGAATACTTGCAGCAATAATATCTGTTCATGGAGACGATTACGGACTTTATATTCCGCCTCAACTTTCTTCTGTTAAAGGCTTAATAATTCCTATATATTACGGAAGTTCTGAGGAAGCAGTTAAACAATACGTTCAAAAAGTGTTAGAATATGCTAAACCTCACATTTTTATTCCTGATTTTGGAGAAGAAACACCAGGAGAAAAATTTTACAAAAGCGAGCTTTATGGATTTCCGTTAAGAATTGAAATAGGAAGAAAGGAAGCAGAAAATAACACTGTCACGATTTTTAGAAGAGATATAAGGAAAAAACTTACAGTACCATTAAAGGATCTAAAAATAAAATTGGATGAGACATTGGAGAACATGCAGGTTAGCCTTAAGAATAAGTCAGAAACTATAAAAAGCATTCCAGAAGCAAATAACAAAGATGAAGTAATAAAGTTGCTTAAAGAATACCCCATAATCAAGATTAACTTCTGTGGAAGAGCTGAATGTGCACAAGACCTTAAGAAAACAACAGGAGGATACGAAATAAGAGGGGAACTGGTCGGCGAAACAGAAAAAGCCGGAGAAAAATGCTCTTGGTGTGGAGAAAAGGCTATCAAAAAGGTTATAGTAGCAAGGTCGTTCTAACGCTTTTTATCCGTCAAATTTTTTAGTTTACATATTCCGGTTTTGTCCATTTATTCCCAAATTTAATCATTAAATAAGCTAACGCAATGGATTTCGTGTTGTTTGTTCTGTACAGATTATTTTGTTGCAATGCTGCACCATTTACTTGCCTTTTCATAAGCCATGGCATTGGCTAGCAGCATCTTTGTCTTTTATTAATATTAAGCGATTGTATGTAAAAATTTATTGTCAAACCACATATTCCATAACGTTTTAATATACCATCAATAAAATATTTGCGAGGGGAAAATGGTGGAAGGTGATTTACTTTATATACGTCCTGAAGATGGGAGGATCCGTCCTTACTGACCCCGATCAAATAAAGAAAGCAATTTCTACAATACAAAAAATTGTGTCTGAAGGAAAAAGCGTTGTTGTTGTGGTCTCAGCCCTTAAAGGAGAAACAAACAGGTTAGACGATATAGCTAACAAGCTTCATATAGAGGACAAGGCAGACAGAGCTGAAATAATTTCTATGGGAGAAAGGGTAAGCGCAAGAATAATGGTCGGTGCGCTTAAAGCAAACGGAATAGACGCAGTACTAATAGATCCGCAGAATGAGCTTTGGCCCATACACAGTTTTGGAGATTACCTTAATGCAGACGTTGACATAGAAAAAACAAAAGAAGACGTTCAAAGAAAGCTATTTCCTCTAATAAAAAGTGGAAAAGTACCAGTTGTATGTGGCTTCATAGGCGTAAATGAAGAGAAGAAAATACAGACTCTTGGCAGAGGAGGAAGTGACACTACCGCAGTAGTGCTTGGAAATGCTCTTAAAGCCAGGGAGGTCGTTCTTTTCAAAGACGTAGGTATAGCTTTCTCAGGAGATCCAAAAAAAGCTCAAAACGTAAAGGCCCTTGACGAGCTTGATATTGACGAGGCGCTCGCCTTGTCGGCTGGAGGTTCAGGTCTTATACATTACAAGGCCTTTAAATACTTGAACACCGTACTAAGAGTGACAAGCTTAGATGCAGGTCTTGCAAGCGGAACTATTATTAATCCGACAAACGGAATAGGCGTTTCTATAACAGCAAAAGACGTGAGCATGGTCACGATAATACCTGAGCATGATAGCCCCGAAATATTAGAAAAGGTAACAAGCGTAATAAATTCGATCGGTTCACAAATATACGGTATTTTTATAGGTTCGAAAGCGATCTTACTTTATGTTTCAGAAAAACCCGATCTATACCAAAAGGTTCATGAAAAACTGGTAAACAGCGGAGAAGCAAAAGCCATAAGCGTAATGCCCTCCCTTTCTGAAATAACTGTAAAATCTTTCGATCTTGAAGCAACTCCAGGCTATCTTAGCATGGTAGTTTCGCCTCTTGCAGAAAAAGGCATAAACATTTACGGCGTTATTACCGCAACAAGTTCGATAAAAATTTATGTAAGTTCAAATAACGCAGAAGATGCGTTAAATTTTATAAGGCAAAAAGTGGAGGTGTAGAGAAGTAATGAAGGAAAAGCTAGAAGTTGGGATTTTAGGAGCTACAGGAATGGTGGGTGCTGAATACGTAAGGATGCTTGCAAACCATCCATGGTTTAAAATAAAGTATGTTATAGGCAAAAAGTCTGCAGGTAAAAAGTTTAAAGAAGCCAAGGCCGGAGAATGGGTAACGTCTTACGAACCCCCTAAAGAAATATCGGAGATGGTAGTAGAGGAAGCTAATGCTGAAAAGCAAAGCGCAGACATGTTCTTCAGCTGTCTTCCAACTGATGCTGCTAGAGAGTTAGAACCTTTGTATGCAAAATACTTCCCTACCTTCAGCGATGCATCAGCTTACAGGATGGAACCAGACGTACCGTTATTGATACCAGAAATTAACCCCGAACAGTGGGTCTTGATCAAGGAACAGAAGAAAAGAGGGTGGAAAGGATTTTTAACAACCGGTCCTAACTGTACTTCGATAGGCTTAAATGTAACGCTAAAGCCGTTGCATGAAGAATTTAAAATAAAAAAGGTAGTGGTAGCAACCATGCAGGCTGTAAGCGGTGCAGGCTTCCCGGGCGTAGCCAGCATGAGTATACTTGATAACGTAATACCATACATAAAGGACGAAGAAGAAAAGGTCTTTATAGAAACTAACAAAATACTCGGAAAGGTAGTCGACAACCGCGTTGAGTTTGCGAACATAGATGTTGCTGCAATGTGTCATAGAGTTCCGACTATAGACGGCCACATGGAAAGCGTATTTATTGAGACTGAGAAAAAAATAACGCCAGAAGATGCAGCTGAGGTTTTAAGAAATTTCAAAGGGTTACCACAAGAGCTAAAACTGCCTACAGCTCCAGATCAGCCAATAATAGTGAGAGAAGAGCCAGACAGGCCTCAGACAAGGCTTGACAGATATGCAGGGTCCATACCTGGCATGAGTGTAGTTGTTGGAAGAATAAGGAAAGGTCTTGACGATCACTCTTTAAGGTATGTGCTTTTGTCTCACAACACAATAAGAGGCGCCGCTGGAAACACAATATTGACTGCAGAAATGTTCCATAAAGAGGGGTGGATGTATGACTACAGGTAAGGCAAGACGGCTTTCAAAGATTTTGAGAGATGGCAGAATACTTTGTGTTCCTATGGATCACGGAGTTAGTGACGGTCCTATAAAGGGTCTCGAAGATATAAACAAAATAGTTAAAGATGTTGACGAAGGAGGAGCAACATCTGTAATACTTCACAAAGGGTCTATAAAGGCACTTAAATATCAGCCAAATTTGGGAATAATCATGCACGCTTCCGCGAGCACAAGCTACGGTCCAACGCCTTATCACAAGGTATTGGTTTCGAGCGTTGAAGAAGCCATAATTCTTGGAGCCGATGCAATCTCGTTACACATAAACGTAGGTGCAAACATGGAAAACGATATGCTTGCAAAGCTTGGCAAAGTTGCGGACGAAGCTGACAGATGGGGCATGCCGCTTATAGCCATGATGTATGTAAGGGGTGAAAATGTGAAGAATCAGTACGATCCAGAACTGATAAAAAGGGCCGTCAGATTAGGCGGTGAACTTGGGGCAGATATAGTAAAGGCTCCATTTACAGGGGACGTAGAGACGTTTAAAGAAGTTGTGAGAGGCTCTCTGGTTCCCGTTGCTATAGCAGGAGGACCAAAGCTTGACAGCGTCAAGGCTGTGTTTCAGATGGCAAAAGCCGCCATAGAAGCAGGCGCAATCGGCGTAACTTTTGGCAGGAACATTTTTCAAGATAAAAACCCTAAAGCTGTTGTAAAGGCACTTGGCAAGATAATATTTAATAACCTTGATGTAGATGATGCGGTAAGAACTTACAATGAAGAAAGTAATAGTTAAGCTCCCAGAAGAACAAAAAAAGGCAAAAGAAATAGAAGAAGTTTTAAGACAATACGGCGTAGATACTTTTATAAGATCATATGATGAGTTGGGCTCAGTACAAAAAGTAAAGGTAGAATCTCAAAAAGATATTGAATCGCTAAAAGACTTAATTTCAAAAAAAATAAATGGTGTTTTGGTAGAGACTTCTGACTGGAGAGTTATACCGTTTGAAAACATCATAGCTCAAGTTGCAGGTAAACTAGAAATTTATGCTGAAGCTAAAGATGTACAGGACGCTTTAACTTTAAAGGGAGTTTTAGAAAGGGGTGTAGATTATGTAATAATTTCTCCAAGAAGCATTGAAGAAGCTTTGTCATATGTTGAAGCATTGAACATAGGTAACAAGAAAGTTACATTAAAACCCGTAGTGATAAAGGGAATTAAGCTTATAGGTGAAGGATCGAGGGTTTGCGTCGATACAGTAGAAATGCTTAATCCAGGAGAAGGTATGCTTGTAGGTTCATTTTCATCATTTTTATTTTTAGTACATGCAGAAGTTTTTGCATCTAAATATACTTCACCACGACCTTTTAGGGTAAATGCTGGAGCCGTTCATAGCTACATTTTGGTCGATCAAGAAAAAACCATGTATCTTTCAGAAATAAAGTCTGGAGATAAAGTGTTGGTATCTGACTATAAAGGGAACGCCAGAATAGTTTTTGTAGGGAGGTCTAAGCTTGAAAGGAGGCCGATGGTGCTTATTATGGCTGAAAGCGAAGGTCTTTTTGGTACTGTAATTCTTCAATACGCTGAAACTGTTTCCCTTGTTAGGGAAGATGGCAAACCTATTCCAGTAACAGAAATAAAGGAGGGAGATAAAATATTGGCCATGACAAGCGAGCCTGCTGGAAGGCATTTTGGGTTAAAGGTAAAAGAGGAAATAAAGGAGAGCTGATCTGAATGGTTAGAATAGTTGTGTCTCTGTTAGGAAACACTATTGAAGAAATGTACAAAAAGATAAGCAGGACAAACGAAAATAGCTTACTTGAGTTAAGGCTCGATTCTATAAAAAGCCTAAATCCTAAAGATGTGCCATCTTACTTCAGTTCGGTTATGGATAGGGCCATAATAACTTACAGGAGCCCATCCGAAGGTGGAATGAGTAAAGATTATAAAATAACGAACCTAATACAGCTCATTGAGCTTATGAAAGATTATCATCCTTACCTTTTTGATATTGAAGCTGAAAGCTTAAAAAAGATCTCAAACAGCGTTGATACTAGCGGTCTTAACATGATAATTTCAACGCACTATATTTTTACGAAGCCTACAGCGCAGGATCTTAACTCTTTCATATCAGAGTATAAAGATAAAGCAAAGTACTTGAAAATAGTAAACAATCCTGAAAACATAACAGAAGCTTTGATGGTTCTCTCTTTGTATTCTGGAATTGAAAAAGGAAAGCTTATCGCATTTTCTATAGGGGATAAATGGAGCTTTACTAGGTACCTTTCTGTAGTTCTTGGGTCTCCGCTTATTTACACGCATTTAAAAAACGAAAGAGTAGTAGAAGGAATGCCCGAAGAATACGAAGCTTATGAATTTGTAAAGTTCTTAAAAAATTGGCCCTCTATGGTCTGATAGGCTTTCCTTTATCACATTCTCTTTCATATAAAATAAACAACGCAATTCTAAATAGGTTCGGAGATCATTATGTTACGTTTGAAACCGCTCCAGAAGACCTTTTTGCCGTTGTATCTAGCCTTAAGACTCTATCTCAAGGTTTTAACGTAACGATACCTTATAAAAAATCTGTGATTTTATACCTAGATCATATAAGCGATGAAGTAAGAAAAATCGGCGCTGTAAATGCCGTTAAAGTTGAGCAGAAAAAAGCCTACGGATACAACACAGATTATCTAGCAATTATGAACCTTGCTAGCGGGAAAAAGATCAACACAGCAATGATCCTTGGTGCAGGTGGTGGAGCCAGAGCTGCGGCTTTTGCGCTTTTTAATTTGGGCTGCTCTAAGTTTTTTATTTTTAACAGAACAAAAGAAAAAGCTTTGTCTTTAAAATCAAAGATAGAGAGCTGGGGGGCTTATGCTGAAGTTGTCGAAGGACCAAAAAATGCAGACGCTTTCGTAAACGCTACACCAATGGGTATGTATTTTAATGATGATGCTTTACTTAATTTATATACAAAAGGTAATTATAAAACTGTCATTGATCTTGCTTACGATATTAACGGCACTCCTCTTTCAAGAATGGCAAAAGATTATATCTCAGGAATAGATATACTTATTGAACAGGCAGCTCTTTCAATCGAAATATGGAAAGGAATAAAGGTTGACAGAAAAGATATGAGGTCTGCTTTGTATGGAAATAAAGGTTAGGGTTTGGGGAGGTATAAGTTTTATTAACGCATTAATAAGTGGGATAGGGTCAGTTATGGCAATTAACCTCCCTCTAAAGGTTATAATAAGAGAAAGCAAAGAATGGGAGTGCGATGAGATAGCAAGGGAAATATTCAAAATTTCAGGTGTGGAAGGTCCTTATTCTGTTTCTACATTTTCAGAAATACCTATTGGAATGGGATTGAAGAGTTCTAGCGCATATACAGTTGCTTTAGCTTTAGGTGCGCAGGCGATAAAAGGCTATGTGGATCCAGAAAAAGCCGTAAAGGTTTCAGCAGAGGTCAGTAAAAAAATGGGTATTTCTTACACTGGAGCTTATGATGATGCGTACGCATCTATATACGGAGGAATAGTGATTACCGATAATCGTACAGGTTCTCTATTAAAAAGAAGGGAAGCGCCAACAAAATGGGCGGTAACGGTGGGACTAAAAGAAGGCATGAGAAAAAAGGTAAACCCAGAACTTCTAAAAGTTTTTAGCGACCTTGGAACTCTTGCAGTTAATTATGTAGAAAATGAAAAGTATTTTTCTGCCTCGCTTTTAAATTCGCTGATAGTTGCATCTGCAAACGAGTACCCAATAGAGCCAATAATAACAGCCGTAAAAAAAGGTGCAATATCTGGGATTTCCGGTAATGGTCCAGCTTATTTTGCGATTTCTGAAGGTTATAATTACAAATTTAAAGATATGAAAAACATTTTTACCAGACCAGCTAACGAAAAATACAGCATCGAAATAACAGGTGATATATGATGAAATTCACAATAGAAGGTTCTGTTAGCGATAAAATAACAGTTAATTTACCCCCTAGCAAAAGTTATGCGCAAAGAGCGCTGATTGCGGCTTCTCTCGCAAACGGTGAAAGCATTATAAGTATGAACAGGCCTTTTCCGGAAGATATAGTTCTTATGATAAGGGCGCTCAAAAAAATGGGAATCAAAATAATCGGCAATAAAGTTTATGGTCAACAGCCAAAACGCCCTCAAAATATATTGAACATGGGAGGTTCTGGAACTGGAATAAGGTTCATGACAGCCTTTTCCACTTTGGCCACAGGCGGATACACTGTCCTCACAGGCAACAGCAGCCTTATAAAAAGGCCGCTTGGACCTCTAACAGAAGCTATAAACGCTTTAGGAGGGTTTGCAATCACTGCTGGTGAAGATGGTAGGCCTCCAGTGATAGTTAAAGGTAAAAAGATGAACGGAGGAAGGGCTGAAATAAGATCTTCTGAATCTTCACAATACGTAAGCGCACTTTTGCTGGTTTCGCCAAAAAACGAAGATAGGACAGAAATTCGTTGGACAAACAAAGTTTCAGAACATTATGTAAAGATGACAGAGTTTGTGATGAATCACTTTGGGGTTAAAGTTTATGAAGATGAAAATTCTTATTTTGTGGAACCATCAGAGTACAAACCATCTAGTTTTGTGGTCCCATTAGACGCTTCGTCAGCATCATTTTTTGTAATATTGGGTATTCTTACCGGAAGAACAGTAAAAATTCCCAACCTTAAAAGGGAGCCCATTCAGGCGGACCTTGAAGAGCTCATAAAAGTGCTCGATTTTTTAAATGTTAAATACTACTTTGATGATCCAGGGATGCAAGTAGAAGGAAAAGTTCCGGAAGCGTCATTAAACGTTGATTTAAAAAATGCCCCTGACCTCTTTCCTCCACTTTCAGTTTTAGGTTATAAGGTTCCTCTAGAAATTTCCGGTATATCTCATGTAAGGTATAAAGAAAGCAACAGACTACTTTCTATGAGTTCTGAACTTACAAAGTTAGGATGTTTCGTTGAATTAAAGGACGATAAAATAAAGATATTGCCACCTAACTCAGCACCTGAGAAAGTAGAATTAAAAGGTTGGAAAGATCATAGGGTTGTCATGTCCTTATCGATTTTATGCGCTGCACAAGGGATAAAATGCGTTATAGATGGTTATGAAGCAGTAAAGAAATCTTTTCCAGGATTCTTTGAGGAAATGAAGAAAAATGGTCTTAAGGTGAAGTTATTTGAGCGATAACTCATTAGGCAGATCTCTTGTAATGGTGAGCTTTGGAGAAAGTCATGGTAATGCTGTAGGCGTTCTTATCGAAGGAATACCTGCAGGTACAGAAATAGATGAAAAAAGAATAAACGAATGGCTTGCAAGGCGCAAACCAAGTACATCTTTAGCGTCTACCAAAAGAAAAGAGGATGACATTGTAGAAATACTTTCTGGCGTTTACAGGGGAAAGGCAACTGGCGCTCCCTTTGTAGCCATTGTGAGAAATAAAGGTTATGTTGACGATTTTTACAGCTTTGCTGAAGAAGGCTGGGTAAGGCCAGGTCATGCGGATTATCCTGCTTATGTTAAGTATAAAGGGTTTAATGATCCTCGAGGAGGGGGGAGATTTTCCGCCAGAATAACTGTTGGGTTTGTAATAGCGGGAGCGATAGCAGAAGAGATACTAAAGCCATTAAGAATAGAGGTAGTTGGTTATACAAAAAGCATAGGACCAATAGAGTGTCCTGACCTTGATATAGAGAACGCTAGAAAAAGGTATGAGTTTGAGACAAGGTGTCCTTCAGCAGAACACGATGCGTTGATGCAGGAAGAGATACTTAAAGCTAAAAGGGAGGGTGACAGTTTAGGTGGTACAATAAGAATAATAACTGGTAAGCTTCCCGTAGGACTTGGGCAACCAGTTTTCTCTTCACTAGATTCTGAACTCGCAAAAGCTTATTTTTCTATACCTGCAGTAAAAGGGGTAGAAATTGGTGCAGGCTTCAGAGCCTCAAAGCTTAGGGGCTCACAAAACAACGACATATACGTTTTAAGAAACAATGAGATAACTACGCTTACAAATAACGCCGGGGGTATTCTTGGCGGAATGACTAACGGTCAACCACTTATAGCAACGATCGCGTTTAAGCCCGTTTCTTCTATTTACAAACCTCAAAGAACAGTAAACATAAAAAAGATGGAAGAGGGCATTTTACAATTAAAGGGGATGCATGATGCCTGCGTTGTACCACGAGCTGTCCCAATAGCAGAGGCCTTAACCTACTTTGTGCTTGCAGATATGGCTCTTAGAGGGGGTTTTATAAGTGAAAGATGAAGAACTTTCTAAAAAGAGGGAGGAAGCCTTCACAATTTTGTATAACTGTATTAGAATGTTAAGAAAAAGAAGGTCTATAGTAAGAAAGATAGGGGAGATAAAAAAGTTAAGAGGATTTAAACTTGAAGATTACGAGAGAGAAGCAGAAATTTATAATAGATTAAAACCAAATAAGGTAGAAGAAGGCTTGATAAATGTTTTTTTGCTAGACTCTTTAAGGGCTCAGGGCTGGTCACTTGGGTTTTATAAAGATTCTGAATACGAAAGAGTAGATATAAGTACTGAACAAAAAATCTTTAGCGTAGAAGAGCTCAAATCTTTTCATAAAGCCGATTATGTAACTGTGATGGGAAGTAGAAAGGAAGTATTTATCTCATGGCTGCTTTCCTTAAAGAACAAAAGAATAGCTCTGATAAATCCGGTCGGAAGATCTTGGGAGGATTTATCATGGTCATTTTATATAAGGCCTTACAGAGTTAACAAAGAGGATATCCCTAAAAACCTTCCTGTTTTTGCTCAATCACCAAACAGGTTCGGTTTAAAATTAGACGTTGTTCATATGCTTCCCGAATCCTCATTAGTAGATCTTACTTTTTCATCAAAAAAGTTAGCCTTGGGCGAATCGCTATATATGTATTCGCCTGCATGTATAGCTGGACAAGCTGGGGAACAAACTGTAGTTTTTTCTAATAAAAAAAGAGTCATAGACAACATATCAAAAATTTATAGGAAAATTTTTGGGAGCACAAATGACAAAGCTTTTCTATGCGACGAAGAGTATTTAAAAAAATCTTTTGAACTGTCCGCAGTATTATACAAAAAATTTGAGGCAGTCAAGTGGGAAGAAGGTCCATTCATAGCGCTGAACAAGCGAGTTGCAGGAAGCATAGACGCATCTTCTTACGGCGATTACCATGGCATTTACGTTTTAAATATGTCCAGAGCTTTATCTACTAAAAATGTAAAAAATGTAAATATTAAAAGATATTAGAAATCTACACCAATTTTAGCAAGGTAACCTTGATCGTATATATGTTTGACCTTTACCATTTCAGTTACTATATCAGCAATTTCTATAAGCTTGTCTGGCGCAACACATCCTGTTAGAACTACGTTGACGTTTTCCTTTCTAGAATTTATAGCCTGCAAAACTTCCTCCAGATCGAGCAAACCAAGGCTTAAAGCGCAGTTTATCTCATCAAGAACAACGATATAGTAAGTGCCTTCTTGGAGTATTTTGCTTGCAAATTTTAACGTTTCCTTTGCTTTTTTCCTGTGCTCATCAAAAGATTTTTTATCCCCCATGATTCCGACAAAACCTGCTCCGCCTTGATAGAAAAGTACTTCAGAAATTTTAGACAAAAATTTTGTCTCACCGCTAACAGAATTCTTTAAAAACTGCAGATACGCTACTTTATAACCGTGTCCTAAAGCTCTTATAAGCATGCCTATTGCCGCTGTAGTCTTACCCTTTCCATTACCATGATATATTATTACTAATCCTCTTTTAATCGGCTTCATTTTTGCAAATGTAAAATACCCTTATCCATTGTTTTACTCGCATATATTTTTAAATATTTTTAACCTTATGAAGGTTAATACGACGAAGTCCTTCACGTGGGAGAATGAATAGTAAGTTTCCTGAAAGAAGCAAGAAACCCTAGTCACAATGCTAGGATACCATGACCTTAAGGTCATGGTTGTTCATATTCAAAAATTTTGAAATAAAACTTTTAAAAATTTACATTTGTTTATTATTCCTTATATATATATTAAAAATTGTTAATTAGTAAAAATTAAAAAGAGCAGCAGTTTAATATAAACTTAAGGAAATTGAAGGCTTTGGCAATAGGTTCTGAAAGGTTTGTTACATTTTTTAGGTTACTTGGGTTTGTAGGCATTGAGAACGAGGACAAAAATGAAGTGCTTAACCAAATAAGATCAAAAATATCCAGCTACGGTTTAATCGTAATTGACAGGTCAGTAATAAATGGAATAGAAAAAGAAATTGATGAACTTTCTATGAAAGTTGAACCACCTATACTAGTTTTGGACCCTCCTTATAGAGTTTTTGAAACTGCTGCAAGCGTAGAAAGCGAAGTAAAAAAGGTTATGAAGGTCTTCTGATATGGAAAGCATACGTTCTATAATTGAAAGGGAAAAGAACATGGCGTTGGAAACGCTGAGCCGTGCGCTTGATGATTCACTTAAGATTATTGAAGATAAAAAAAATGAAGCCTTTAAAGAAGGGCAAAAAATAATTGAAGAAGCCAAAAAATCATCTGAAAAGGAAAGGCTGATCAGGACTTCACAGCAAGAACTTGAAGGTAAAAGAATTTTAAGCACGAAAGAAGATGAACTTCTAGAAAAGCTTATTTCTGAGGCATATAAAGAATTTCTTGAAAGCGATAACTACGGCATAATACTCGAAAAAATGTTTTCTAAAGGTTTAAAGGATATGGGAGGAAGTTTTGAAGTTTATGCTGGTAAGCTTGATCAAGAAAAACTAACCATGATTGCAAGAAAATACGGCATAGAGGTTAGCGGCGTGACAGATTTTGAGAGAGGTTTTTCTTTTAAAAAAGGCGATGAAAGCATAACGTATGATCTAGATAGAATGTTAAACGACATAAAGAGAGAGTTAAAGAGGATGATAATAAACAAGGTGAACGAAATTGAAAATAAAAGGTAGAATAACAGAAGTTAAAGGTACAGTAGTAAAAGCGTCTGGTGTATCTGGCATTCAAATGAACGAAATGGTAAAAGTAGGCGAAATGGGCCTTATTGGTGAAGTAGTTAGGGTTGAAGGCGATAGCGCTTACGTGCAGGTTTACGAATTTACAACTGGGCTAAAACCAGGAGAGCCTGTTGAAGGTTTAGGATCACCGCTTTCAGTCACTTTAGCGCCAGGAATAGTTGGAAATATATATGATGGGCTCCAGAGACCTTTAAGCACGCTTGAAGGTTACACGATATCTAGAGGTTATACAGCTGAAGCTGTTGACATTAATAAAACCTGGCACTTTGTTCCTGTAGTTAAACCTGGCATAAAGGTTCAAGGAGGAGAAAAAATTGGTTATGTGGAAGAAACAGAGCTGATAAGGCATTACATAATGATTCCTCCAAACGTTAGTGGCACATTGGCGTATGTGGCGCCTGAAGGGGATTATAAGGTTACTGACCAGATAGCTGAAGTTCAGGATAGCAAAAAACAAAGCGTATCAATGCTTCAGCGATGGGCAGTAAGGATACCTAGACCAATAAAAAGGAGGCTTGTTGCCTCTGAGCCCCTTATAACGGGACAAAGAGTAATCGACACATTTTTCCCTCTCGCAAAAGGCGGTTCTGCCGCTGTTCCTGGGGGATTTGGAACCGGCAAAACTGTGCTATTACATCAAATGGCTTCATGGGCTAACTCGAGAGTAGTTGTTTATGTTGGCTGCGGAGAAAGGGGGAACGAAATGGTTGAGCTACTGAAAACTTTTCCTAAGCTAAACGACCCGATAAGCGGTAAGCCTATAATGCAAAAATCTATAATGATCGCTAACACAAGCAACATGCCAGTTGCTGCTAGGGAAGCAAGCATTTATGTTGGGATAACGTTAGCAGAGTATTACAGGGACATGGGATATGACTCTCTTATGCTTGCAGACTCTACAAGCAGGTGGGCAGAGGCCTTAAGGGAAATCAGCGGAAGACTTGAAGAAATACCGGCTGAAGAAGGTTACCCTTCGTATTTGGCTTCCAGAATTGCTTCATTTTATGAAAGAGCAGGATACGTTGAAACTCTTTCTGGCGACTTCGGGAGCGTATCTATAATAGGTGCTGTTTCGCCTCCAGGCGGAGACTTTACGGAACCAGTAACAACCCATACGCTAAGGTATGTAAAAGCCTTCTGGTTGCTTGATCCAAATCTGGCTTACTCAAGGCATTATCCAGCTGTAAACTGGGTCTCAAGCTACTCTTCATATGTAGAATCGCTTTCTGAGTGGTGGAGCTTAAATGTCTCAGATGAATTTGAAACGTTGAGAAAGAAAGCTTTGGACATATTGTTTAAAGAAGAAAGCTTAAGGAACATCGTAAGGCTATTGGGTCCAGAAGTCCTTCCTGAAGATGAGAAGCTATTACTAGAGGCCGCAAACATGCTCAAAGAAGGTTTCTTAAAACAGAACGCATATCATGAAGTTGACAGGTATACGCCTCCATTGGTACAGTATTATTTGTTAAAACTTATAATATCGTTCTATGAAAAGGCAAAAGAAAAACTTACAGAAGGAGCAACAGTAGAAGAAATAAGGTCAAGCCCCCTTTACCTTGAAGTTATAAGGGCTAGGTTTAACGTAAAGAGTAAAGAAGATTTTGATGCAATTATGAAGAAGGTGATGGAGTTTTGAGCGGAAGTATAACTTTTAGCAGCGTTCAGAGCATAAGAGGTTCGCTCATGGTTATAAAGACCAACGGAAAACTAGGTTATGAGGAACTTGTTGAAATAGAGCTCAGCAATGGCGAAAAAAGGCTGGGAAGGTCCTTACAAGTAAGCGAAGATATAGCTGTAGTTGAAGTTTTTGAAGGTACTCAAGGGCTTTCCCCTCGCGACGTAAAGGTAAGGTTTCTCGGAAGGCCTCTTGAGCTTCCAGTTTCGAACGAGCTCTTGGGTAGGATATTTGACGGTCTCGGAAGGCCAATAGATAACATGCCGGAACCTGTCGGCTCCGAAGAGCTTGACATAAATGGGAAGATCCTAAACCCATACAAAAGAGAATACCCTGACGAATTTATCCAGACAGGAGTTTCTGTCATAGATGGCATGCTTAGCATGGTAAGAGGGCAAAAGCTACCAATATTTTCAGGCTCAGGCTTACCACACGATATGCTTGCTGCACAAATAGCTAGACAGGCTACGATAGCAAAGGGTGAAGAGTTTGCGGTGGTATTTGCGGCAATAGGTGTTCCTGCAGATACTGCAATTTTCTTCAGAAGAGAGCTGGAAGAATCTGGAGCTTTAAAGAGAAGCGTTCTCTTTTTGAACCTGGCTGAAGATCCTGCAGTTGAAAGGATCGTAACGCCGAGGGTTGCACTGACTGCAGCTGAATACCTTGCTTTTGAAGAAGGATATCACGTTTTAGCTATACTTACTGATATGACTAACTATGGGGAAGCTTTGAGGGAAATTAGCATGATGAGAGAAGAAGTTCCAAGCAGGAGAGGTTATCCCGGATATCTTTATACTGACTTAGCAACTATCTTTGAAAGGTCTGGAAGGATAACAGGAAGAAAGGGAAGCCTAACCCAGTTGCCAATACTCTCGATGCCAGCAGATGATATAACGCACCCTATACCTGATTTAACAGCGTACATAACAGAGGGGCAAATAGTTCTTGGAAAAGAGCTCTATCATAAAGGCATTTACCCGCCTGTCAACGTCCTTATGAGCCTTAGCAGGCTCATGAAAGATGGCGTTGGGGAAGGAAAGACGAGGGCTGATCATAAAGAGCTGAGCGACCAGCTTTACAACTCGTACTCAAAGGCTATGGAAATCAGGTCCTTAGCAGAAATAGTTGGGGAAGAAGGTATTCCAGAATCGTCAAAGAAATATCTTCAGTTCGCTGATGCTTTTGAGAAGAAGTTCATAAAACAGGATCCGTACGAAAACAGGGATATCGATACAACACTTAACATAGCTTGGGACGTTTTATCCATACTCCCTGAGAGCGAGTGGACCAACATAAGTGAAAAGAGCAAGAAGGTGTACATGAGTGTCGTTCAGAAACGTAATCTCTAAATCTGAACTGTTAAGGCAAAAGAGAGAGCTTGAAGCTACAAAAGATGTAGATAAAATTCTATCAACAAAAAAAGATGTGATATTACAGAAAGTTTCAGAGGTAGGTCCTCAGGTTTCATCCGTTTTCGGAAAATTTCTGGAGGAACTTAAAACAGCTTACGATGATTATGCTGTAATGGTTGCAAGCATGAGTTATGACGAAATACTGGCTCTTTCCAAAATCCTTGAGGGTGGCCTGGAATTAGACCTAAAAAAAGAAAGATATATGGACGTTCATTATTGGAAACCTGTTATAGTCTCTAAAAAGTTTATAACGCCAACGACGCTTGCGCAAAGCAACTTTTTTCAGGACGCAGAAAAAATTATAAATATGATCATAGAAGCCGCATGGCTGAAATCATTTATACTAAAGCTGATTAAAGATCTAAGAGACACTGATAAGCTCATAAACGCTCTTGAAAAAGTAGTAATACCTGAAACTGAGAAAAAAATAGCCTCTATTTCTATTACTCTAGAAGAAAGGGACAGAGAAGAGCTTAATAGAATAAAAAAGGTAAGAAATAAAATGGTGACAGGCGTTGGAAGCGTTTGAAGAAGCTAAGGAACAGATTAAAAAGAAACACGAAGAATACAGCAGGACATTAGAAAAAGAGTATGAAAACTTAAAAGATGAATTAATAAAAAAACTTAAAACCGCTAGTGAGAAATAATTAATGACAGGAGAATTGATGCTTCCGTTTATATTGTTAATATACCAATCGCTCAACGCGCTCGGAAATACAGTTGGCGCAGGTATAGCTTTCGGCTTAGCAGCTCTTGGAGCGGGTATAGCGATAGGGGGTGCTGGCGCAGCAGCTGCAGCAGCTGTTGCTGAACATCCTGAAAGGCCAGAGGTAAGAACTTTCTCGCTTATTATAGTTGCTCTTGGAGAAGCAGTGGCTATTTACGGAATAGTTATAGCTATACTGATTCTAAGTCACACCTAAAATCTTTAAAAGATCCTCTTTTATTTTGTTATAAATATTTTCATGTACGCTATCGTACCATTCTTCATCTTTACTTATCTCTCTGAGTTTTTCTAAAACATTTAGGCTCCTTTGAGCATGAACTTTTGGGTCTACGTCTTTCCACTCTCTCCCGTCAAAAAGCCTGACTTGCCTTTCTGACCAGTCTCCTGGCTGATCCATGCCAGGGTAATAGCACTCAAGCATATTATTTAAAACTTCTTCGGGTACTGAAGCTGCAAGTTTGCTCTTTGTGCCGTCTTTTTCGTAACGAGATTCATCTAGCCCATACAAAGGCATGTCGTACCCGTTTTCGGCCAGCGGCGTTATGTTTTCTATTGCATAATAAACTCCTTCTACGCCCCTTCCTTTGAGGTATTCTTCAAGAACTTTTATTGCTTTATCTGAAATGAACCCGTAAAAAATAACTTTTTTTATTTTACATCCGCTAGATGAACACTTTCTAAAAAGGTTGTCAAGAACAAAAAGAGATGTATTACCAGTAGCTTCTGTATCTGGCTTTAAAACTACATATTCCCCAGAAGGTAACGTTGGCGGATCATCGTACGTCATAGTAAGTTCACGCTGTAGATGTTTCCTGAATGATACATATTTGTAGAGCGGTCTTGACCATGAGTTTATAAAGCCGATGCCCTTTTCCTTAAGTACATCATAAACCTTATATCCAAGCGACGCCCTGAGTACGTGTTGCATCATTATCCTTTCAGAAAAAACACCTTCTCTGTCCAAAAATTCTATAAATCTTTTTGCAAGTTTATAGTTTAAACGTTCAAATTCCTCGCCAAGAATTTGAGGATAACATGCTATTTCCCTACCTTCCTGTGAATCTATAACGAATAAATTTTTTGAACGTGAATAAACTTTAAACCCAGAGGAGCTAAAATATTCTGAAAAAGATGTTGAAAAATCAAATGACCTAATAACTTTATCCCTTAATCCATAAGATGCCATCGCATAGAATTTCCATTGCTTTTTAATAAAATTTTTCTGTAAAAAGCTTAATTGCAAAGAGTGCGGTTAGCGCAATTCGCTTATGGTTTATATTTACCTAGGGGAAAGTAGGTACGCATCAGCATTAGTACTCCTGCGAGTAAAGCATATAAATTGTAATTAACGATGTAATTTTTGTTTTTGATTAACTTTTGGCTAATACTAGATAGCTTTGTTTTGGGTCAAATTTTAGCCCTTAGTTTGAACTATGGGCCTTATATCAGCTCGTTCAAATAATCAATTAAGAGGCCTAATTTGTTTTTATCATTTCTTTAACTAATATAATAAATTTCCTTAGGATAGTAAAGCATTATATTTGCGGGAGCACTGATGATATACAAAAATTATATATATTTTATGATATAGAAACTTCTTTAATGACAAAGTGTCCAAAGTGCGGTTATGAAAACCCTCCAGAAGCAAAATACTGCCTGAACTGCGGTTACAAGCTGATTCAGGAGGAGAGGGAAAGGTTTGAAGGCTCAGGACTACTTTTGATTACATCAGGAACAATACTCATCGTAACTTTTCTTTTCAATGCTCTCCTCAGGGTTTTCTCATTACTGGCTATAATATATGTTATTTTCGGAATAACGTCAATATACTCGGGTTACAGGCTTTATAGAGGGCCAAGCTCTCTGGCTGACTTGATCTTAGCGTCAGTCTCAATAATTTTTGGTTTTTCAGGCACGCTCTTCCTTTACATTATAGGGCTAGCTTTTAAGGGCCTTGTAACACCTGATTGGATAATATACTTGATTGCAACAATAAAGCTTTTAACAGACAGAAAGAAGCTGAAAAACGCATTAAAAATGGGTAATGTGTCCCATAATAGGTGAACTACCCACCCTCACGATAGGAGACTTTCGCCCCCTTAACTCCCATAATAGTTAAATTTTGACTTATCAACCATTTTGTATTTGAGCAGAATAAGGACAAGGATTCTTGCCATATTCAGTAGCTTGCTTTCAATAGCTGCTAGCTTTGTTTTTGCAATAGCAGTGACCAGGAAGCTCCCGCTCGAGTACCTTGGCATACTGAACGTGTATTCCGCTTCGATAATTTTTGGATCTCTCCCTGTTGGAATTGTCAGCTTTATGTCGCCAAGGCTATCAGCAAAGTACAGGTCGATCCAGGTTTCTCTTCTCTGGATTTCTTTTATCTTTGGGGTTATCGGCGTTCTGATATCTGCGGTTTTCATCTTTCTGATCGGGTTCAGGATACCTTCCGAGTTCTTTGATATCCTTCTCATCCTGACGGTTTTGAGCATAATAACCGGCTCTTTCAGCTCAACGTTTACCGGAGGGCTGACCGTTTTCAACAGGAAAAGGCTGGTTTACACAACACTTGTAACTTCCAGTGTGAAGCTTGCTTCAGTGTTTTACATCATGCGCTCAGGTTGGTCGCTTCAATCAGTCATGATAGCTTCTTTTGTCATAAACTTTTCTGGGATGCTCTATGCCCTTTTTAGCTCTCTTAACTATGTGAAAGCTGAAGGAAGCTTCAAGAAGACGGCAAAGGAGTTCATATCAGGGTCCTGGGTTTCACTTCTTGGGTATGCTTCGAGCAACATAAAGTCGATTGACAGCTTTGTCATAGCGAGCATCGGCGGTATATTTGACAACTCTCTGTGGCAGGTTTTGGGAGTTGCAGGCTCGGCTTATTCTTTTAGGGGCATGCTTTACAGCATAACGTACGGCGAGCTCCTAGAGCAAAAGGAAAGGCTGAAGAGAATATACATGGACTTTCTTTTTGTGCTTTTTACAGTTACAGCTGTAACCCTATTTATAATATTCTTTGAGCCCGAAATAATAGCCTTTTTGAGACCGACAGATCTTTACCTCATAGGCCTGCTTTATGCCCCGATCGTGCTCTGGGCTTTGACCAGTATAGTGAACACCATCTCACAGTACGTATCAAACGTTATGCAGGGCGTCGAAAGGGTCGATTTTGAAAAGGAAATAGAGCTTAAAACTTACTGGAAGAGCCTTATCTTTTACGCGCATATTGCTGAATTGGTTAGCACGATAAGCTACGTTACGCTCATAGTCCCGATGATATTCCTGCTGAAGGCGTTTTCTTTAAGCCTTTACGTAATTGAAGGCGTGCTCGTCGCAAATTTGATAGCAATACTCCTCGCTTTAGCAATAAGGGTTAAAACTTTCCCAGAGATCAAGAACTACATAAAGCTTAAGGATTTCTTTGCAGATTACATAGTCCCCCTGGCTGCATCTTCGTTCGTCCTGTTCGTTTTCAGGAAACCTCTGGAGCTGGCATTTCCTCCGACCGTTTCGGCTTACCTCGGACTTTTCAGGCTTGTTGTTCTCTTCATATTTGTTGTCCTGGTTTATTCAGGAGTTAGCGTAGCTCTTTCCAGAAGGATGAGGGAGATCATAACCTTAGTTATAAAGAGGACGTTAAGCTTTTTGAAGTAGCTCAGAAGAGCAGCTCTTCTCTGTCCAGCATCTCAAACTCACCAAGCTCCCAAGGAAAGACGATCCACTCGTCAGTTTCCTCAACGAAATAGTTTGGCCTCACTCTGCTCCATGGCTTCAAGAATATGCTCGCCAGCATCACACTTTTTGCTCCTTTCTTCATCATGTGTTCGGAGACAAAGAGAAACGTTTCGCCCGTGTCTGCAACATCGTCAACTATAAGCACCTTTTTATCAGCTACATCTTCGTACATCACGTCGTAAACCTTGAGCACTCCCTTAACGCCCAGCGCTCTGTAGGACTTTATGTTTATGATGTCCAAGGGGGCCCTGAGCCTGTCTGCAATGACCATTGCAGGTATAAGACCGCCTCTCGCGATGCCAACAACGACGTCTGGCCTTTCTCCTTTTTTTACTTTATCAACAAGAGCTTTAGTTAATAGGCCTAGGTCCCTCCAGCTTATTAGCCTTTTCTCCATTGTAATAATATTATTAACTTAAAAATAAATATGTCGCTCAAACTAAAGCCTTTACAGCCCAGAAAACAAACTCAATAATGGCAATCAAAAGAACAGCGTAAACTATGTATTCAAACCCCTTTCCGTTCTTTTGCTTTTCGCTATACTCGACGTGTATTGCAGAGTAATGAGGCACGTATCTCTTTTCCCTTAAGCTGGGACAGTTGTGAGCTTCAGGAAGCCTGTGCTCTTCACAGAATAATCCACCGCAGTATGGGCATCTGAAAGGTAAATAGGTTTGCTTTCCGCAGTACTGACAGACGTTAAACGCTTTGTCTTTTTCCATCGTTATTATTTTTTAACCCTTTTATAAAAGTTTAATGCGTTAGATTCTTTCAAATTTATACCCTTCAACATATGCAAATGATTCCAAGAGCTTCAAGTGGTTCCCGATGGTTAAAGCGTAATGGTTTCCGATTGGCCTTTCAACAATAAGAGAGGGGTTCTCAAGTTCAACCCTTATCTGGGTCCTGCATACGTCTTCTCTGAAAGGCTCACTAAGAACTTTCCCTGATCCTGCCCTGAGGACTCTCTTTTTTGTGTCGACCCTCGCAACAGTTACAGTTTCGCCTTCTTTTATCGTACCAGCTATGCCCACGCCCATTCCCGATTCAAAGTGCGTCATGTACTTAAAAGCTAAAAGTATCTTCGTGGGAGAAGTGCAATGTGCAATGAAGATGGATTTGCCCTTAACGCTTACAACGTTTCCCATAAAGGAAGGCAATCCTGAAGCCTTGCTGAGAAGGAGCATGGTAACTGAAGCAGCTATGTCACCTTCGCACGCTGCAACATACCCTTCATCGTTGAGCCTTGAAAGGGCCAAACACGCTGTACCTTTTAATGGTTCAAGCAGGTCAAAGCACCTTATTGAAAAGAACTTGCTCCCCCTCTTTTCAAGCATCTTCCTTATTGCTTTCTCGATCTTTAGCGAAGTTCTAAAATCTTCAAAAGAGGGACCAAAGCTTTCAGCCCTTGAACGGACTTCTTCATCGTTTACATCAAGAGACCTTGCCAGCTCTACTAGCTCTTCTATATCTTGCTTTTCAACGCCTTCTATCAGTCCTTCTGGTTTTTGGCTGTAACCGCTGTATACTAACCAGGGACTCGGGTCTCCAAAGAGGACAAGCCTTTCAGACCTGATTTCTTCAGTTATCTTAACAGCTTTTGCGTAGCTGTTTATTCCATCCTGATCTTTAATGTGAAATGCTTTGAAGCCAAAAGCTGAAGAAGCTTCTAGAACTGCCGGCATGCTGTTGAGCGAATCGTGGTAAACGGCTGAAAAGGACCTGGCTGAGCTTTTCAGAGCCCCCATGATGTGCTCTGTTCCCCCGGTTATGATCAGGCCGAGCACGTCAAGCCCTTTTGATTCTATTTCGGCATCCCTTTTGTCCTTGACTACTTTCCCCACACTTATCTCATGGTAAAGCGTTTTGAAGCCTTCAACAACCAAATTTATGTCTTCGTTCCTCGCTAATGGAGAAGCAACTGGGATTACTTTGAGCACCTTTAAAATAAAGGCTTCAGCTTATTTATCCTTTTGTTTTTTTCTCAACTATCATAGAAAGGCCCTTGTAACCAATTACAGTAACTTCTTCCCCTTTCTTCACCTTTTCCCCTTTTGTGCAGGCTTTCCATATGAACCCCTCGACCTTAATTTCCCCGCACGGATTGAGCTCCTTCACGACAACGCCGGTCTTGCCGATCAGAGATTCCTTTCCGGTGAAAGGATACTTCCTCTTGTACTTCCACAGGCTCCTGATGTATATAGCTGCAAAAACGGCAAAGGCCACTAAAGCTACAGCAATAATGTAATACTCAAGGTAAGAAGGCTGGGGGGAAACCTGAATCCCTTCGCCAAGAAGGTAGATCCCGGCCAGACCGACCAGAACCGAAGCGATCAGAGAGATGCCGTGTCCGGTCTTGATCTCCATAACAAGCAGCACGGCTGAAACAGCGAGAAGGATTAAGCCCAGCACAGAAGCGCCGATTAGCTCGGCCCCAACGAGTCCCATAAGCAGAGCTATCCCTCCGAGAACGCTCATCAGAAAGGTTGGGTGCAGAACGTCTAAAGCTATAAGTACCATCCCCAGAAGGATCAGAAGCCCGTCTACTGTTGGGTTGCTTATCACGCTAAGGAACTGATCGTAATAGCTTTCCGAAAAGTAAACCTGAGGGAACCCGCTTATACCAAGCATATTTTCAGCCTGAGTCAGATTTGATGCCAGCCCGTTTATTAGGCCTACGTTGTAAGCCTGCTGAGCCGAATAAGCTTTGTCATAAAGCACCATTACAGATGCCGCTGTTACGTTCCTGCCCCATTCCTGCGCTTCGCTCTGCATCAGAGAAAGCATGGCGCTTTCAGTATGATTCTGCTCGAGCTGCGTTCCTCCAACTACTATTGGCGTTGAAGGCCCTATCTCAGAGCCTGGGCCCATGATTATCATGTTCGTAGCCATCGCTATGTACGAAGCAGCAGAAGCTGCTAGCCCATCAGGAATCACGTATGTGTAAACAGGAATTCCTGACTGGTTAGCTTCCCTAATGTAAGAAATTATGTTAAGCATGTCTGAAATGTAACCTCCTGGTGAGTTCATGATTATGAGTATAGTTTTTGCTCTGTTTTGGATCGCATAGTTTACTGCTGACCTAAAAAGGCTCGAAGCTCCAAGGTCAACAGTGTAGTGAAAATTTATTACAACCACTACATGGCCCTGTTGGGAATGCGCTGGCATAGCTGAAAGCAATAAAACCAAAAAAATTAAAGCCAGAGTAGGCTTTATCATTTTTCTTCGTTTTTCTTCTTTTCAGTTCCTGTTAGCTCGTTTATTCCGAAAAGACCCAGTGTTGTAACGCCTGCAGAAGGTATGTTAGCCGGGATTATTATGAGAGGGCCTTTGCCCTGCAGACCTAGCTCATAAAGCATGTTCATCCACCTTAGCTGGAATGCCTTGTCGTTATCCTTGTAAAGGTTTGCGGCCTCGACCATCTTTTCAGCTGCTTGGACCTCTGCTAAAGCGAGGGTAACCCTTGCCCTCCTCTCCCTTTCAGCCTGTGCCTGCCTCGACATCGCTTCTTGAAGCGCTTGAGGTATCTTTATGTCCCTTATTTCAACGGATGTTACCTTTACTCCCCAGGCTTCGGTCTTCTCGTCTATTATATTCCTAGCGATCTCTCCAACCTTTTCCCTTTCGGTTAGAAGCTCGTCGAACATCGTCTGACCGATTACTTCTCTTAGAGTTGTCTGGGCGGCGTACTTTGTTGCCTCTATGTAGTTTTCAGCCTTCAGCACGCACTTTTCAGGGTCAACAGCCATAAAGTACATGACAGCGTCAACGTCAACAGGGACGTTGTCCTTTGTTAAAGTTTGTTCTATCACAAAAGAGTATGTCTGGAGCCTTGTGCTAACCCTGAGAGGTATCCTGCTTATAAAAGGGGTTACGTAAATTATACCTGGTCCTTTCATGCCGGTGTACCTACCTAAAGTAAGCACTGGAGCCCTTTCCCATTCGTTTAGTATCTTGATGCCGCTAAGAACTATGATCAGGACTATCAGAACTATAAAAGCCGTTAAAATCTCAGCTATAAAGCTCATCTTAAAGGTTAAATGAAAAATCTCAGCTATAAACGTTCTTAAAAAAATTATAGTAAACTACCCTGACCTTAAACCTAAGCTTCCCAGCATCAATGCGCTTACGTGAGGAATAACTTGCATTTCATAATAGAAAAGTTCTCATCCATACGCGTCTAGCTACGTCCAACTGGCAAAGCCACGTTTATTGCTGATTTTTAATTTATCAGAGTTCTGGCATTCCTCTTCAAGGCGTTGCGAATTCCTCTATCGAAGCTCGGTTACTATCGAATAGCTTTTGTCATAGTGGAGTCCCCTGTTTATGGAACTTGACCCTCATTAGTTTGTAACTTCTTCCCGCTTAAGGCGTTAGAAGAAGCTGTAAAGCCTCCTTTCTAGTAATAGCTTTTGCTTTTATTTTCCCTGATCTTGGCACTTTCCTCTAAGTTTGAACACATAGAAATCTCCTTTAGTTACTCAACTGACATCCTCCCCGCCTTAAAAGGCGATTGTTACTTCAAGGCGGATCATGGGTTTGTGGTTTATCGCCTTCATCTTCATGACTTCATAGCTAGTGGTTACCCACCCGCTCCGCTCGTCCAGCGATAGACCACGGGCTGTGCCTTCAGCTATTTACCCCTATCCTCAAAGAACTCAGTATAGGGAAAGCCCTCGTGAGACATTTCCCTACGGCGCACGCTTTATAATGTTTTAGTAATTTAAATATTACTCCGTCTCTAGAAGAGGCGAGGCTTTCGTTCATTTTGTAAGGTTAAAACTGTACATTTATTTTGATGATATGTATATGCCGGCCGCCAGAAGGATGTACCCGAAAAGCTCTGTATACAAAAGCGTTTCCCCGAAGATCAGATAGCTAAAAACAACGGAAATTGCCGGAACAAGGAAAAGGTAGGGCGTTATCTTGCTTACTTCATGCTTAGAGTAAAGGTAAACATAAGCCAGAAAGGTAAAAGCTGTCCCAGGAATGGCTATGATCAGCATGACCCCCAGAAAAAGGCGTTAAGGGCTGAGCTGATCCTAAAAAAGGGGAAAAGAGCAAGCGAAAGGGGCAGAGAGTACAGCATCTGATATGCATTAACGAGCTTATAATCGTAAGCTGAAAGGTACTTCTTGTAGACGATTATGCTGAGGGCCCATGAAAAGGCCGACCCGATAACTAACAACATCGCGAAGATGTTGTTAAAGCTTGATTCGCTGAAAAATATCATGAATATACCAGAAAAGCCAATGAGCGTTCCGATGATCTTGTTCCTGGTTACCCTTTCCTTTAGTATAATTGCAGAGAGAATGACTGCTATAACGGGATACGTGTACATTAAAATCACTGAGAGTGATGGCGATATGTAGCTTTCTCCAACGTACCATAAGGTCCAGCTGCTGTATATCCCGAGGAAGCTGAAGATAAAAAGGTACAAGTTTGCCTTTAAGCCCTTCAATGGGACAAAGCTTCTTGGAGTTACTATTAGAAGAAAAGCAACAGTCATTAGGAGCCTCAAAAACGCAAGTAAAAACGGGTTAACGAAGGCTAAGGCTATCTTTACAAGAGTGTAGTTCAAGGCCCAAAATGTAACCAGCCAGGAAAAGGCAAGTCCTTCTTTCTTTTCCACATCAACAATTCAAAAACGCTATATATAACGCAAACTGTTTTATCCGTTCTTTATCAGCACGACAGCTATGATAGCTGCCCCAATCATGATTATAAAAAGCGATATAAGTAAAGCGTTCATGAAAAATTTTTATAAGCTGAAGCTTTAAGTATCAAAGTAAAAAATGTTTTTTAGTTTGTAAAAATTTTCAGTCAAGCTGATCCTTTCACGCTCTTATCTTTAGATCAAAGCTGTTGTCTAATTTTATAATAAATTTCCCAACTTAACAGTTTTTGTAAGCAGCTTTCTTTTAAATAGCTTTAAACTTTCAAGTGGATTAATCAAATATAGGGATACTCAAATTATTTTAAATTTTTCCATAGGATGCAGTTGCAAGCTGATATGCCAATACCATTTTTTGAATTTTTTCCTTAAAACCTAGACTTTATGATCACAATACAGTTGTCGCGAAAGTCAATCTCAACGATAAGAGATTTTTGGGCATGACAACATCTTTTATTTTCTTTTCTTTATAATGAATTATTTATACATTCTCATTTGCTGCTTTAGATTGTTTACTTTCAGTACAGGTTTAAAAAAGCATTGTCCATAGATTTTTCCGATTTCTGAAAAAAGTTTGGGCTTTACAATTATCATATATATAATATTCTAATATTCATATATAATATTGTTAGTGATTTGCAAAAACGTTAAACGCAATTATGCTAAAAAGTTTTGATTTAATAAAAGGGGAAGCTATCAAGAAATAGCTGAAGGTTTTGAAATCTTGGCAAGGTACATGTAGATCAGGTAGATCGCGGCTGTTGGCGCTATCACGACTATAAAAGTTAAAGATATTCCTACAAATGAAGCTATAATCCCAGATATGAAAGGCGTGAGAAGCCAGATCAGGTTGTTAATCGATATATAATAAGAGTTGGCCGCATAGATCTCTTCATCGCCGTAAGACCTTCTCAGGATTATCAGTGAAACCGGCCAGAACAGTCCATGAGGGAAACCAAGGATTGCATATCCTACAATAAAAAGCATGAGGTTTAAGTGGGTTCCCACAAGTAAAAGGCCTAGAACAGTAAGTAGGCTGCCGAGTGCTACAGAACGATCTATTGAGCGAACAGGCCTGAGCGTGAGGTAAAACCTGGTTAGAAAAGAAGTTATGAAGAAAACAGAGTACATAGCAACTGAAACAGAGTAGCTAAGTTTAAAGGCCTGCCTTGCGAGTATCGCTCCATAGTACGTCATGGCCACAAAAGGAAAAGTGTAGATTGCGTTTGAAGCAACGGCCTTCCAGAAATACGGCCTTTTTATTATTCCTGATCCATTTATTTTAGCTTCGTTCCTGCCGCTAAGCCTCATGAAAAAGGCAGATACCATGCTTATCAAAACCAGAGCTGAGAACATAGCCAGTGAGATCTTCAGGTTCTCTTTCGTTAAGACTAAAAAGCCTGAGGATATGAAAGGTGCAACCGCTAAACTTGTGGAGAGGGCCAATGAATAAAAAGCTATTGCCCTTTCCCTTTCTTTTGGATCCTCGACAGTTCCTGCTGAAGAAATTATCAAAGGGCTTGTAGCCCCTGTTGCTAGACCTTCAACCAGTATGAAAAACCACACGTTTGCCCCTGTATAAAAGGGAACAAGAGCTATAACTATCAGCAAGAGCGTTATTGATAAAATAAAGTAAGGCCTTAACTTCTTGATCCTTTGGTTTATGAAGAACGAAGTTATGAAAGAGCCTATCCCGCCTATCCCGCCCAAATACATTATTAGGGAAGGCTGAAAGTTGAACTCGTACTTCGCTATCAGCGGCAGCATCGTGGAATAAGCGTTGGTTGTGGCCCTCCAAAAGAAAGTAAGGATGAAGAGCAGCAAAAGGTAGATGAAGTATTTTCTGGACTTCAACTATCTTTACAAAATAACAGTACATTAATAAGCTAAGCTGTTTTTTCAAAACCTGACTATGTCGTCTTCTTCTAGGTACTCCCCTGTCTGAACCTCTATGATTTCGAGCGGTATCTTTCCTGGGTTCTCAATTTTGTGTTTCTTCCCCATCGGAACAAAAAAACTTTCGTTTTCCGCTACTATAACCTCTTTACCATCGTAGGTTACTTTGGCTGTACCCCTTACAACGACCCAGTGCTCTGCCCTGTGGAAGTGCATCTGATAGCTAAGCGATTTTCCGGGAGCTATGTAAAGCTTCTTGACTTTGTACCTGGGTCCTTCTTCGAGAATTATGTAATATCCCCAGGATCTATACATTATAGGCGACCTTTTTGCCTCTTTTCTGCCATCAAGCGCCTTCACTATTTCTTTTGTCTTTTCAGAAAGCGACCTAGGTATTACAAAAGTTACGTCTCTTGTTGATATCACAGCCAAATCATTAACCCCATAAAGCACTGTAAGCCTTCCTTCAGAAATTCCGAGCGAACCATGGGAATCAAGAGCATAAACGTCCCCGTACACCGCGTTTCCGTCCTTGTCCTTTTTCATAACTTCATAAAAGCTCTCCCATGATCCCATGTCTTTCCACAGCCCGGTGAACTCTGCAACAGAAACATTATCATACTTTTCGACTATGCCTTTATCGAACGAAACCTCCGGTAGATCCTCATACCCCTTTGCTTTTTTTTCGAACACTACATCGTAAACCTCAGGGAGGTGTCTTTTGAAAGCAATTTCAGCCGTCTTTTTTTTCATGTAGAACATGCCCATGTTCCACAAGTATTCCCCGCTTTTGTAGAACATTTCAGCTTCTTTCAAGTCAGGTTTTTCAAAGAACCCTGACGCCTTTAACTTTACTTCGTTTATCCTCTGACCTTTCTTTATATATCCGTAACCAGTTGCCGGCCCTTCAGGCTTGTGCCCGAAAAGCAGTATTTCGCCTTCCTCAGGTTTTACCTTCTTGACGAGTTCTAGAAAGCTTTCGTCAAGCATGTGGTCCGAAGGCACGAAAAGGTAGTCATCATCTTCAAGAATGCTGAGTGCATAAGCTATGGCTGGAGCTGTTCCCCGCGCAGCCGGTTCCTGTAACACGTTTTCAAGGCTTATTCCTTTAACTTCGTAGGAAAAAAAGGGGTAAAGCTGCTTTGAAGTAATTATATAAATTTCCGAAAGCTTTGAGAACATATTTACAGACCTTTGTATTAGGCTTTCCCCGTTAATTATCTTAAGGAACTGCTTTGGATAATCCTCCCTACTTAGGGGCCATAGCCTTGTTCCTTTACCTCCAGCAAGTATGACTGTCTTCACGCAGAAATATAGCACCAACTTTCTATTAATCTTAACTTTTGCTGAAGTTTGTAAATTTTCAATCTCTAATAATAGATCAAAATTTCATTAACGAAAAATGTGCTTCACCGCTATAAGAACGCGCGAGTGTTTACGTTTTCCATAAGGTTAAAACGCCATTTACGCTAAAAGTTTTTATCTACTTGTAAAGATGGTAGTCCGCATATAAAAGGCATTTTAATAAAAACTAATACTTGAAGTTAAGGCTACAGCTAGTAACTTTGTTAAAAATAAAAAATATATATTGATATATATTTTATTACCAAAATATATAAAAAATACTTAATTTAAAATTTTTCATGGTTTCGCCTGAAAAAGTTAGGCCTGTACACTGGCTGATCAGCACCCTATCAGCTATGGGCGTTTTTCTTGACGGTTATGACCTTAACGTTATAGCTTTCAGCATACTGATCATATCTTCAGTATATAAAATAAGTGTCTCAAGTCCTCTTTACCCGCTTTTGCTATCAAGCGGGCTGATAGGTATGGCTATAGGAGGTGTTATTTTCGGCTCTGTTGCTGACAGAATAGGAAGAAAATCAATGTTTATTATAGATATAATAATGTTCGTGGTTTTTACAGCTCTTTCAGCGCTCGCTGTCAACGTGTTAGAAATTATAATATTCAGAATTTTGATGGGTATAGGGATCGGCGCCGATTATCCGGTTAGCTCATCGCTTATAGCTGAAATGTCTCCCACTTCTAACAGAGGGATGCTTCTGATGTACGGTATAATGTTTTACTGGTTAGGCGTTCTTGTTTCTGGCGCTGTAAATTATCTTGTATTGCCTTTTGGCGCTGAAATAGCGTGGAGGCTCGCTCTTGGTGTTGGCGCTGTCCTAGCTGTGCCGGTGATAATAGCAAGATGGTTAATGCCAGAATCGTTCAGATGGCTTAAAGCATCTGGTAAGGACAAAGAAGCTGAAAAAATCGCAAAAAAGGTCATGGGCGAAGGCTATTCTGTTCAACCACAAAAAGATGTAAAGGTGTCAGAACTGTTTAAAAATTATAAAAAGCCTCTTGCGTTTGTTCTGACTACATGGTTCGCCTTTGCCCTTGGCTCTTATGGCTTTGGCTTTTTTACTCCTACCCTCTATCACGAGCTGGGCATAAAGAGCCTTCGGTTGATCGCGCTCTTCGGAACATTGACCGCCCCATTTCCAATTATATCATACCTTGGCTTGATGAAGATGATCGATAATGTTGGCAGAAAGATACCAGCAATTGCAGGGTTCGTTGTCATGATAGCAGTTTTGGCTGTTCTTGTACCGCTTGTCAAGATAAGCCCGTTTTTCCTTTTACCCCTTTTTATAGTCTTTGCATCTTTAGAGCAGTGGCCTGGGGGTTTGCTATCCTTTTCCTATTCTGTAGAACTTTTTCCAACAAAGGTTAGGGGTCTTGCGCAGGGTCTAGCGACATCAGTAAGCAGGGTAGGAGCGATAACTGGCATATTTGCATTGGATTTCATAAAGTCATACGGACTAATTTACGGGATGGTCTTTTTCATAACTATTCTTGTTATAGCAACAGCAGTTACAGCAGTAATGGCACCAGAGACAAAAGGATTAAAGCTTGAAGAAATAGAGGAAAGGATAAGTTAAGAAAAAACAATTAGTTAATGTTGATTGAAAGATTAAAGGTATATGTTCTTAACGATAATGAAGGATCGCCAGGCTTTATAAATGAGTGGGGGCTCAGCCTTTTTATAGAAGCTGGAAACCTGAAGTTTCTTTTTGATTCAGACAGTTCCCCCAGCGTAATAGAGCACAATTCAAAAGAACTCGGGGTCGATTTAGGATCCGCAAGCTTCTTTTTCCTTTCGCATGAGCATCTGGGTCATCTGGGAGGGGCTGAAGCTCTGCCCGAGGGAAAGCTTGCTTATGTTCCTGAAGGGACGAGGAGCTCTTTGCTGAGAAAATTTAAGGTTGTTGAGATAAACACAACAGAAGAGATTCTCTTATCTGGAAATTATTTCATGGTCTTAAACATATAGCTGATAAAAGCAAATTAAGCAGATTTTGGCTAAACCTAATGAAGAGGTATGGGCGTAGCATGCTTAGCGAAGATCAGGCCAAGTGGATCGTTAATGCTAAGCTTGAAGGAAAACTTACTACAGGGAAATTGAAAGCGTGCAAGGCGTATCAACCAGAAGTGTGCAACAGCTTTACAGCGAATACAAAAGTACAGGGGTTATTCATGTTCAGAAAAAGGCTAAAAGACATTACAGCTTTTGCCTGAGAGCGTTAAGAATGAAATCATTAAGCTTTACAAAATCTACGGAGCCAATGCGAGCTATATCGGCAAAATTCTCAGAGCGAACGGATACAGCATTGACAACAACAGGATCAATCAAATCCTCAAGGAGGGACTTGCAATGAGTGAGCCAAAAAAGTAGCACAAAAAGAAGATGCAAAAGAACATATTAATTGTGGCACGTTGATTGGCACGAAATAAAGGATCCTAGGTGGAAGGGTTTATTGTTAATAGTGTATGAAGATGATTCTTCTAGGTTTATAGTTGGCTATGGAGTTTATCCAACTCCGACATCTAAGTACTCAGTTGATGTATTGAAGAAGGCAATAGAAAAGTACGGCAAGCCTGAGGAGATTTTATCAGATCACGGAACAACTTTCTATGCTGTTGAATCAGATGAAAGGGAAAAAGGACTAACAGAATTTGAAAAGTTTTTGATAAAGGAGAAGATAACTTTGATAGTTGGCAGGGTTGATCACCCTCAGCAAACGGAAAGGTTGAGAAGTTCTTTGACATATTTTAATAGAAGGTAAAGTTCTTCAATTATGTTGATGAGTTCATGAATTGGTACAACTTCATAAGGCCACATGGAGCCTTTGACATAGAAAGGCTTGAAACTCCAGCAGTATATACTATAAAGGCTTCCTAAGAAGGAAGTTATAATGAACCCATCATTACTGGAGAACATTGAAGGTGTAAAATGATTTTTTGATAAAAATCGCTGGGTTTTTAAACATAAAGTATCCAATAATTTTGGTTTGAGACCAACCGCAGAGAGCATGGGAAGGGGTGTAGGGTACATAACCGTGATGAACATCATAAATTCTCTCATTGCCTTCTTCTTTTATGCCACGATAGCAAGAATAGTTGGAACGTCAGACGTTGGGAAAATCGCACTGATTTTCCTGGTTATTTCGCTTTTCAACACAGTGACGTTGTTTGCGTTGAATTTAAGCGTTACTTGGTTCATGTCCTACTTCTTAGGGAAAGGTGACAATGATGGCGCGTTTGGAGCTTTTAGGGCTTCCCTAAGGACTACAGCAATAATATCAGCTATCTCATTCATAGCTTTCCTTGCTTTATCGCCCATGATATCTTCAATGACTGGGTTAAGCATCTACCTTATTGTAGGCGCTATAATAGCCGGTTTTATATCAAACTTTAGCTCACTGCTTGGAGGCGCGCTTTATGGGCTTTCTAAATACAGGGAAGTTGCGCTACAGAACATAATATTTTACGCCATGAGCAGGATTCCTGCCCTTGCCCTGGCATTATTTATGGGACCAGCAGGCGTTGTAATTGCATGGATTATAGGCTCAGTTGCTGGCACTCTTTACCCGGCATACATTCTTAAGAGGAACACAAACGCAGCTAAAAGGAAAATTGGAGTCAAGGACATAATGAAGTACGGAATGCCTCTTTACATTCTGGCGCTGGTTGGCTTTGCACAGGGGTGGCTTGGCATATCGGCGCTTTATGCGGTGACAGGTAGCCTTTCAGTGATAGGCATTTACTACCTAATTTCCTCATCGGCTTCCCTCCTTGGAATACTTTACACACCTTTAACTTCAGTGCTCTTTCCATCTATGAGCTATAAGTTTGGGGAAAGCGGGCACGGCGCAATAAGGGACACGATAAGGGCTGTTGAAGGGCTTGTCTTCTATGTAACGCTAACAGTTTCACTTTCAGTTGCGGCTGCTTCAAGGCCCCTTTTGACCCTGTTTTACGGCTCAGCTTACGCAGCAGACAGCCTCCCGTTTTCTGTCTTAGCAATAGCAACCATATTTGGGGCCCTTGGAGGGGTTTACAGCACTGGACTTCAGTCAATGGGGAGGACTGACAGACAACTTATTGTTGGAATAGTTACAGTTGCCGTGCTTTTTGCAGGGCTCCTGGCCTTTGCAAAGCTGATGGGGCCAATGGGCGTTGCGATTGCAAGCTTCATATCCTCAGCATCATCGTTTGCTTTCTCACACCACTTTATAAGGTCACACTCAGGATACACGATTTCTGTACCATGGAGAAAGGTCACATTTTCAGCTCTCGTTGCGCTTGCAGTTCTTTGCGCTCAGCTGCTTACTGGGAACATGAGGTTAATGTTCAACGTTTTCGCTGATGTCATTGCATTTATCGTAGCCTTTCTTTTGCTCTCGAAGATAATCAAACCACTTACTGAATGGGAGAAGGACATGTTTCGTAGCGCAATGCCTTCATGGATAATTTGGGTTGTAAAGCTGATTTAACCTAAAAGTTGCTGTGTAGTTCGCGTTGGTGTACTGAGAGCCAACTATGAGCATTAAAGTTCCCGTTGGCTGCTCGATCCAACCCATGGACTTCATTATTAAAATTGCTTGAGAAAAGTTGATCGCCGTAGAGTTGGATAATATTACCACAGTGTAAGGGTTTGGCCTGTAAACCCCCTGCTTATTGGAATAAAGGTACCACACTTCATAATTGCCCGAATCAACCTGTATGCCTATTGCTATGTCAGGGTTGCCACTACTACTCACGTTACTGTAAAAGTTTGTCAATATTTGATAGAAAAGAGTGCAGTTGTTAAGAGCGCTGAGGTTGACCTGCTGCACCAGCTGCGAAGCTGCCCAGCCCTGCCTAACCTTGTTCACTGATAATTCAACCCCTCCGGCAACTGGTATAAGAGACACGCTTCCTCCCTGCGTGTTTGGAACAAAAGACCAACCAGGTATTTGTCCAGCCACTTCAACAAATTCAGGGTTTTCTATAAGCGGCGGAGCAATGTGCACTGGGCAAATACGTATGTATGCCTGCTCTGAGCCGCTGTAGGCCTCTAGAACTGACCTGACGCCCTGTGGAAGGAATTCCCGTGGGTCCAGAGGTTCATGGTGTACACTGACCAGCCATCCCCATATGTAACGTTGACTGCCTTCCATAGAAGTCCATTCACGGAAATCATCTGACCCTGTGTAAATATCCTGAACTTAAGGTTGTTTATTCCGCTTACGTTTACATTCATCATGGTCACGTAACCTGGCAGCCCAAGTGGGTTAGAAAAATTGCCGACGGAGTTTATCTTTGCGCTGCTTTGCACATGAAATGCCGGAGCAGTTAAAAGGGGGACAGCGAGCATCGCAATGACAATCGCTCCCTCGTTCCTGTTTATCCATGCACTTGCCCTTTTAGCAGCCCCATTTAGCGTGTCTGGAAGAACAACAAGCGCTATGAGAGGCCAGTAAATTACATAATTAAAAAGGAACCTATAATTGAAAAAAAGATGAGAATGGGAAAAGCGATGAACGAGAACTTGTACCTTGGATATTCCCTAATGTATAGCACTAATAGCATAAGTGCAGTGAATAACTCCATGAGCTTAAAGTAAGTTCCTGAAAGCTGATAATAACCTATAAATGAAACCATGCCTATGCCCTGTCCTATGCCTATTAGGTTGTCTGTTTCCGGCGCAAGCATGGCAGACAACCAGTACTTTGGGGAAAGCAAAATGAATGGTGCGTTTACTAGCAGGAAGGAGGCTGAAGCTGTAGTTGCATAGACAATTGTTTCCTTTAAACCATTTTCCTTGTAGATCATGTAGAGTAGGTATGGAGCTATTATGAACGGTATTTGCTTATCAGCAAGTGAAAGCCCATAAAGGGCGCCAGATAGCTTTATGCGCTTAATTGCTACAAAAGAAAGTCCAAGGAGAAACGCCCATACAACGTCAGGCACCGAGCCAACAGGGTAATAAACCAGGTTGACGTCAACTAGCGCTATAAGTATGGGCAGAATTGAAAGCCATCCAAACCTTCTGTACCTTAAGTAAATTGCGATAAGAAGGGCAACAGTCAAGGCAACTAGCACGACCCTTGATTCAATTCCAAGGGCAACCGTGGGAATAAATACTAGGAACGAAAGCACAGGATATGAAAGCCAGCTCACATAGCCCCCGTGGAAATTGGCGTTTCATAGAAGAGGAAAAGGTGATAGTAAGAAAATGGTTTTTCATAACGCCAGGAAGGTACGGATTTATCCCCAAAAGTACAAGGTGAGCTACATAGGAGTCAAGCGCAAGTTCATCGGTTGAAAGCACAGGCACCATGTACATTAACAGCACAGCAAATACGGCTATCATTGCTATTAAAATGAGCGAAAGTGATGATGCTGCCTTTTTTAGCACTATGCAGACAACGCCAACTATGCCAGCTGCCACAAATGCCAGGTAGACTGGTGACCCTGGAAACGTTGTTAAAGCATAGTACGCAAATATGAAAGATGTGGTTGAGAAGCCCACAAGGGTCGCAACCTTTACGTTAAGTTCACTGTAAAATGCCGGCGTCCTAGTTGTGCTGATTATAATTATAAACGCGCCAAAGGGAGAAGAGAAAAAATTCAACGAGTATGAACCCGGGCTGTGACCAGCCCTGTATTTCAGTTATGAGCGCCGCCAACGCAAGTGTGGCTGAGCCAACTGCAAGCCCCATCCTCCCCTCAAAAAGCCTGTTTGCAAGAAAGTGGTCGTATGTAAGGGCCTTTAGCACTATCAGCGCGCCGCCTATTGTCATCGCCCACTCCAGAATCATAAAGTAAACGTTTAGGTAACCGCCGATGATCCATATGTAATAGCCTGCTGTTATCAGGGCTGTACCAGCCCCTATTCCTTCAAGCTTTTCAATTATCTCTTTCATTAATCCATACGACCTGAGAAGACAGAAGGTAGCGCACCGCAAACGCAACTAAAATTCCTACCATGTTTGCAACAAGAATGTTCATGCCTGCAAAGCTCAACAGTACAAAAACTGCAAAGTTAATTGTAAGGCCAAAAAACGAAGCCGCATTGTGCATGTAAAACCTCCTTAGTACTGACCTCGTATTCCTGCTCAACTTCCTGTTCTTGAACGTCCAGTATTCGTTAAATACAAAGTTTGTGATTATGCTAATTTAAATTGCAAGTATGTCAGCAATGATGGGGCCCACAAATCCAGCAAGCAAGTACAACGATAGCTCATTTACTGCTATCCCTGAGAGGCCAACAAGCAAGTACTTCCATAGGTTGCCGTTTATAAGCAAAAAGTAAAAGTACCCCCAAAATGTTACCAGCAGTTAGTTTGCTCTTTCCTGAGATTCTCCTTCTGAACTTAATTCCGTATTTAACAATCTTCATACCTGCCCTGTGTAGCTCTTCAACTATTTCAACTTGCCCAGCATAGCTGCCATTCCTTGGAGTGTTTTCAAGAAGGTATTGCGCAGCCCTCCTGCTGTAACACCTGTAGCCAGATGTGGCATCCCTTACGCCAGAATCTAAACTTAACCTAAAAAGGTAATTTGCAACCCTACTCACGGTCTTCCTAAAAAATTGAACCCCCGCTTGAATCACCACCGTCAATGTACTTTGACCCTATAACTAGGTCTGCTCCAGTTTTAATAGCTGTTTTAACCATTTCTTCCCCTAGCAGTGGGTCATGTTGGCCATCACCGTCCATAACCACAAAGTAATCGTAGTCATACTTCATGGCCTCGCTTATCCTGCAAGGTATGCTGAAACTAGCCTCATCTTCTTGCCGCGCTCAATCAGCTTTGCGTTACCGTGCATGGCAACAATTTCCTAAGTTCCATCTGTTGAGCCATCATCAACCACAAATACAGGCGCTTTGCCGGTTAAACTAAGCAGTGTTCTAAGAGACTCACTTTCGTTAAAAGTTGGGATGATTATGGCGTATTGTTGCCCTTGCACACGGTTTATAAAGCGTAAAACAACATAAGCATTTTTTAACTTTTTGGGTTAAGGGACGAAAGTCTCCTTTCGTGAGCTTTAGATAGCTCTTTACAACAGGTTTTATTTGACAAAAATATTACATTTTTAGTGCCAAACTTAGAGAAAAATGTCAAGATCAGGGAGAAGAGGAAGCAAACCTTCTAAGAAGAAGGACTCAAGAGACAAAAACTTTTGAGCTGAAATTTGATAAAAGCAAGATCTCCAAAACCAAGCTTGCTATCCTTAACTACATCTTTCTTGAAGCTAAATGGTTCACTAATTACATCATAGCAAACGGAATACTTAACTTCAAACCACAAGCGGACTACAAAGTAAAAACGGTTCCTGTCAAGGTAGGCAATACGTTTCAGGAAAGGGACATTCAAGTGCTTTCATCTCAAATGAAACAAGCCCTGATAAAAAGGCTTCAGGACAACATACACGGGAAAAACATCTGGGATGATAAAATTGTGCCCAATTAGCCGGTCGACCCCCTGTTTTTTGATTAGGCAACTGACAAATTTTTATGCAAATTTTTACATGAAACGAACCCGGTCGACCCATGCGTGACACATTGTTGCAAGAGGTCGACCGGCAAGGGTACAAAAAAGAGGGCCAAAATGAGCTTAAAAGCTTAAATAGAGCCAAAAACAATGCTGTTTGTAGAATACCTATAAGGGTTTGAAACTTTTTCTAGCACCTTTCTCCAACAAGTAATCTTCAAGTTTGTAGAATACCTATAAGGGTTTGAAACCGTATATAGTTAAAAAACCCGTGTCCACGACAAAGTGTTTGTAGAATACCTATAAGGGTTTGAAACACCCTGTATCAGCACAAATAGCACAATCAGGAAACAGGTTTGTAGAATACCTATAAGGGTTTGAAACCTGAGTACCTATTTGTTTTTCTGTTTTTTCTTTCTATAGAGAGGCTCTTTGGTATGTTGATGCTCTTGGGGGAAGATTATCTTACATATAAGAGCCTGAAGAACTTAATGAAAAGTATGAACACATAAAGGACAGGACAGAAGCTTTTGACGACCTTTTCCCGTGCAGAAGGCCAAAATTTGAGCACGTAAAGAACTGGTTTAAAGCATTCAGATTCTTCTATGTATTCACAAACGAGGAAATTGGTCCAGCTCAACTTTCAAATGAACAGCTTTCTGAATGGATTAAGCCAATTTGTTGATTTCATAACGTGAACAAGCTATGAGCTTAAGTTAAAGGCACCTTAGCAACTGGGTTAAGGCCCTCAGAAATCAGGACGAGCCGGATTTGTTTTTAGCAGAACCGTAAACTAGCTGAAGGAAAGGCCTTATCTCGCTTTCATTCTTTACTCCATAAAACATGGCATCAAGGGAATCCACTATAACAAGATCTCCCATTTCAAGCGCCTGTGCAACACTGGAAAATGCAGCTGAAGGATCACCGCTCATCATGCTTATAACCTTCAAGTCAGCAGAATGGCCAAACACTTCAAGCTTTTTTGAGTGAAATTTCAGGCTCAGCATATGATATGTAGGTGCACTTTCCCCTCCTTGCGCATGAAGCCAGCGCAAGCGAGGTCTTTCCAATTCCTGGGTCGCCCTCTATTAGAGTAACATAGCCCGGTGTGTTTATAACATCAAGTAAGTCCCTGCCCATATAAACAATATAATATGTATATCACTCATTTATATATTTATTACTTCGCTCGGTAGTCTTGCAGGCAGTGTGACTTATAATTTTCCTATCAGGTAAACCTTATACTCAGTTTTCATGAAATATGATAGCTCCCTTGGGTGAATTTTATGATGATCTTCATCTATCACAGCAGGCTGGTTAAATCAACATATTCGCAGCGTGCTTTTAGCACGCGGTATCAAAAGAATCCTTGAAAGATATTCTAAACCTTATTATACAGATAATTATTCCACCGTGATTTTTTATGCTTTCAGCAGAGTTCCTCGCATTCCTTATGCTAGGCACTCTCTGAACTTGAATTTCTGTTGACCTCATCTGTTCATACATTAAACTATTCAAAGCGATGGTACATACATTTCTAAAGCATTATATTGGGAGTACTGTTGTGGAACTACTAATTGGGATTAATTTTTTACGCAAGCACCGGCGATATAATCTTTAGTTTTATACAATCAACAAGCCCTTTGTCAGTCAGAGCATAATCTGGTATAGCAGTAATGGGTAAAAACGTCATGGTTGAAATAGCTGAACTAAGTTTTGATCCCATTTCTTTTGTAATTTTATCAAACTTATTTTCTATCTCAGCCATTTTTTCAGGTTCTTGATCGCTTATTATTCCGCCAATAGGCAACGGGAGGCTCAAAATTATTTCTCCGTTTTTTACCAAAGACATACCGCCGTTATTTTCAATTATATAATTGACAGCTTTTACTATATCAGCTTTGTTTGTTCCAACACTTACTATGTTGTTATCATCAGGCGCTGATGATGAAGCCATAGCTCCTTCCTTTAATCCGAACCCAGTTACAAACGCTGTGCCGACTTTTCCTGTTCCTTTATGTCTTTCTACTACTACTGCATATAGCAGATCTTTTTCTGGGTCAGCTAAAACTTCACCTGAAACAGTTTTAACCTCAAAAATCTTCCCTTTTCTCCTAAAGGGATTCTCATCATTTACTTCAATTGCAAGTACCTTGGCTTTTTCTCCTTTTGCTTTTACGGTTATATCATTTTCTGAGATTTTTCTTGCATTTTTAAATGTAGTAAGCATAAACTCTGGCCTCGTTGGCGGATTGAATTTATAAATGTAGTTTCCGTTCCAGCTTACTAAAATTCCCTTGCTCATAACGCCTTTTATTTTTACCTTTGTAAAATCTTCAAGAAATATTATATTGGCTAGCTTTCCTGGTGATATAGAACCAACTATACTATCGATCATGTACATGTTGGAAACGTTATATGATGCCATTCTGTATGCATCTTCTGGTGCAATACCTTCTTCTATAGCCATACGAACTACTTTATCAATGTGTCCATGTACTATTACATCCTTTGCATATACATCATCTGTGCAGAATCCCACTCTATCAGTTGGAATTCCAAATTCTTTTATAATCGCTATGTTTTTCTTTAAAAAATGTGTAACAGAAGATTCTCTGATCATAACATACATTCCCCTACGTGCCTTTTCGTACATTTCTTCTGGACTATAACTTTCATGATCTAACCTTACGCCAGCTAAACAGGCTGCATTTATTTTGCTATTATTAGCCAGCGGCAAACAGCCAAATATAGGTTTATGCAAATTATTTGCCAAGATTATTGAGCGCATAACATCAGTATCTTTATTTGTTATGAATTCAGCTACAGTTTCCCATATTCCCCAAGAATAATTTTTATTAAGAAGTTCTGAAGCCTGATCGTAACCAAGTTCATAAGCAAGTGTTGAAGATGGAATTGTATAGGGTAACTTTGACGGTACTCCCCAAAAAAGCGTAAAAGGTATCGAATTAACTTCATTTATAGTTTCTTCTATACCTCTTTTTCCTAGAACTGAATATGTTTCATCAAGACCACTAATGATAGCGGTTGTACCGTATTTTAAAACAAGTTTTGCAAACATTGTAATAGATAATTTTGTAACTTCATAATGTATATGTCCATCAATAAAACCTGGCACAAGTATAAGACCATTAGCATCAATGATCCGTGTGTTTTGATTTACTTTAATGCTATCACCATATGAAGTGATGTAACCTTTATGTATTCCAACATCTACTTTCTCTAGCTTTTTTGTAAACACGTTAAAGACTGTGCCATTTTTTATAACAATTTCGGGAGCCTTTTCGCCTAAGGAAATTGAAATTAATTCTTCCAAAAGATTTTGTTCTAATATCATAAAATTAATATTTTGTGTCGATACTTTTAAATATATCGGTTCGTATAGTTTTGACGGTTCCGTTAACTTAAGCTCATTCTGATCACCTCATGCTTGCAATCAACAAAATTGGCTTAATCCATTCTGGAAGCTGATCATTGGAGAGTGGCGCTATACCAATTTCCTCGTTCGTGAATACATAATTATAGAAGAACCTGAATGCTTGCTGGTTTACTTGCATGGACCATTTGTGGCCTTCTGCCAACACTTTTATGCTTCATATATTCAACCTTATCTATAATTTTCTTAAGGTCTTGATCACGTACAAAGTGATCAACTAAGCCCATCTACATGCATCTGCGTACCATAAAGCTCCATCTGTGTATAATGTATACAGGTTTCTTACTGTATTAGCTTATAGTGCGCATCTTTGAAAATGTATACAAGCTAATGAAAAAAGAGATGCTTTAAGCTTTGTCCAAAGGTGAACCAGACCCACGCTTTTTTCCTACAGCATTTATATCTGTTTCATCTATTAATGCGTATTAATTCATGCTTAAATCCAGCACTGATGAATAATTTTTGATTTACTAACATATGACTCCTCTTTATTATTGGCTCAAGGACAGCTATCCTCAAACTTGAGAAATAAAGCATAGATTATAAGTGCTATCGGGTCGCTTTTCTGGTTTAAATGATCGTTTGCCAGAAATAGGACCCACTGAAAATAAATTTTAGCGAACAGAACCCTAACAATCAGTACACCTGCAAGTACAGCATTTTAATTATAAATTAACATAATTTATTTATTTTTTGATTAACGTTTGGTTTAATCTTATGTTGCCTTTTGTTTAAAAAAGTATGCGATAATATTTTGAACTTTTTTGCAAAGTTTATCTTAAGGTTATCATGTAAGTCTTTAAAGCAGAGTTTATACAACTAGCCAATTTCCTGTTAAGCCTTATCTTGTTCATTTGCTAAATCGTTAAAACCGGAGCCTTAATGAATTTCTTTAAAAAAGCGAAATTTTATACTTGTAGGAGTATTGACTAAAAAGAAAGGTTTATATATTAAAATTTTAAAATAACATTACTATGGATAATAAAATGTCTGAAGCTACAAAGCAATCTTATCCATGGTTTCAATATGGGTTAAGCTGGAATCCAAGAAAAAATGTAAGTACAACACAATACGTGCTTTACGCAGTACAGATAGCCGTAGTAATAATATTATCCTATCTGAGCGTAGTTTTGTTGGGACCATTAAGCTATTCTGGAATATCTTTGTTTTACTTTGTAACCCCATTCTTCATGGTATTTTCTATGTGGTGGGGCTTATGGGGTATGCTCGGTGCATATCTTGGAGCTGTAATCGGTGCAGGGTTGATGGTAGGATTAGGAGTAGTTCCATCACTTCTATATGCAACAGGTGATTTAGTGTATCCATTACTAGCGTTTATAGCTTACAGAGGATTTCTCGCAAAAAGAGGAATTGATCCATTGTGGAGGGATCTGGTATTTAAGGAAATTCATGGGACGCCAGCTAAAAGAAAGGCAGCTTGGGGATGGTTCATACTACTTAACGGAATAATATTCAATATACCAAGTGCGGAACTTGGTGTAGGGATTCAGTATGCCTTGGGGCTGATTCCTCCAAGTGCATTTTGGTTCTGGTGGTGGGGTTGGTTTATATCAGATGCAATACCTCTTATAATAATAACACCAATAATTGTCAAGGGGCTGAGTAACTTAGTAGAAAGGCAGGGATTAGTAAATCTAGGATGGATTACGTGATCATATTAGTACACCTGCAAGTACAGCATTTTAATTATAATTAACAATAATTTTTATTTTTTGATTAACATTTGGTTTAACCTTATGTTGCCTTTTTCAGACCAAATTTTCAGCCCTTAGTTAAAACTGATGGCTTTACATTAACTTGTTTAATTTCTTATTCAAGAAGCCCTTGTCAGCTTATTGTTCCCATACCAACAATAGGTTTAAAAATGTTGTCATTGTTACAGCTCGCCAATTTCTTGTTAGGCTTTATTTGTTATTCTTTAAAACGTTAAAAACAAATGAAAACACTAATAAATTTTATCATAAAAGTGAAATTTTACACTTATAGGATTACTGGCTAAAAAGAAAAGTTTAAAAAATTTCAACACTTAAATTCATAAGTATGTCGAACACCGATAAAATTAAGGAGGACGCTGAAGCTAGGACGTCAAAGAAGTATGTAAGGACTTTTATTTTTTCGATGCGAATAGGTACAGCAGTAGAAAAGCTTCACGTTATAACCAAGGCTATGATGATAATCGTCCTTTCGGTAATCGCTCTTTATATGTTTGATGAAGTACCTCCAGATATATATGGCCTGGCACTTCTTATCTTAATAGTATTTTCTTTACTGTTAGTGGCGAGGGTAGGAAAGTACCTCGTAACATCATACTTGGCCCTGGCGCTTCCAGTGCTTCTTGGAGAATTTATCTGGTGGCTTGTCTTTAACAGAAACTTACCAGGTTCACCAACTTACATTTATGCTTGGCCAGGCTTTTTACCAATAGGGCTTTCTACTTTAATGTTTATTTTAACATTTGGACTTGTCTTTATTAAGACAAGGAAGATTACTTCATCATTAGTTGCTGCATTAATAGTGTGGTATATATTTATCGTTCCCGGAGATTTAGATACGTCAAAAATAACGACTTGGTTTACATTTCCTATTGGCAGGCCTATTGGGTTGTTAACCAGCTCTTTAGCTGAAATGGTAGCTGTTTCAAAGGCGATGGGATTTGCTGTGTTAATTTACACATCATTTTTGTTTCTGCTCACAACAAGGGACACTGAAATCGCGGGAGCTCTCGTTCAATTAAAGGCATCATTCAAGCAGGCTTTCTTTGTAGCTTTGATGTTTAGGAATTTAAATTTGATTCTCTTAGATTACGAGAACATAAGGATAGCTCAGAGGGCAAGAGGGGCAGGGATTATAAGAAAAAGTATATTTTCAAGGATAATTGACCTTGCATACATTTCAGTACCTCTTGTAGCTACAATGATAAGGAGAGCGACTGAAATGGGAGTTGCTCTTTATGCGAGGGGTTTTGAAGCTTCAACAAAAATGACCCAGTACAAGGAGACAAAAAATTTAACTTATATGGACATAATAATCTGGATTATAATGATCGGGTTATTAATTTATACTGTTGTTCTACACCAGTCAATTACAGCAACTGTGATGAGGTTAATATAACGGGGTGATAAAAATGGCGCCAATAATTGAAGTTAAAAACTTTTCATGGAGATATCCTGCATTTGTAGGAAATCAGAATCCTTACGCGCTTGACGGATTGAACTTTCAGGTTGAAAAAGAGGAGTTTTTTGGAATTATAGGCCCAAGCGGTGCCGGCAAAACGACTCTCTGCTATGCGTTGACTGGAATTATACCACATGTATTTAAACCTCAGATGGGTAAAGAAGCAGAGGATCTTAAGGGTGAGATTTACGCATTTGGTCAGTTGCTGACAAAGGTTGAAACCGTATACAATCCAACTACAGGTAAGAATGAGGCAAAAATTATGGGGATGAAGCAGACTGCACCAAGAATGGGGTTGCTGCTACAGGATCCAGAAAACCAGTTCCTCAGGATGGACCTCTTACATGAGGTTGCATTTGGTATGGAACTCATGGGATTGCCCCCTGACGAAATAGAAAAGAGAGCAAAGGAGGCTTTGGAAATCGTTGGGCTCAGTTCCCTATGGCCCATGGCAGATTTAATACATCCTTCAGAACTTTCTGGAGGTCAAAAACAGAGAATAGCTATAGCTTCTTTTATAGCTATGAGGCCGGAAGTGCTAATACTAGATGAACCGACATCAGATCTTGATCCAGAAGGAAAGCTGAGCATAATTAAGGCCATAGATAATATTAGAAAAGAGTACAAGCTCACTCTCATAGTCGTTGAACATAACCCAGAGATAATGCTGAAATATGCTGATAGAGTTCTGGCTCTGGACAAGGGAAAAATGATAGCTTATGGAACAACAGAAGAAGTGTATAAGGACGTCAAACTGTTTTACGAACATGGGCTTTACCCTTCAGATATTGCAAGGATTGGTTATGAAAGCAATTTAAAGTACAATCAAAGGGTGCCTTTTGATGTAGACGAAGCCCTTAAAGCAATGAGCGGCATCACTCCAAACTTTTCTAACGTTAACCTTAATGATGAAATAGTAAAGGGTGAAAAAGAGATAATCAACGTCAATAACGTAAACTTTTGGTATGAAGACGGAACGCATGCGCTAAAAGGGGTTAGTTTTACAATACATGAAGGAGAATTTGTTGGATTAATAGGCCAAAACGGGGCAGGAAAGACAACGATTTCAAGGATAATAGCTGGCATATACAAAAATTACAAGGGCACAGTTAAAGTGCTAGGAATTGACATAAGGGACAAAAAGATAGCTGATAAAATTCCCATGTACGTTGGATACGTGTTTCAGAACCCAGATCATCAGATATTTATGAGGAGGGTTTATGATGAAGTTGCTTACGGTCTTAAAAACATAGGTTTAAGCAGCTCAGAGATTGAAGAGCGAGTAAGGGATGCTTTAACATCTGTTGGCCTCTTGGAAAAGATAGATGAAGATCCGCTATTTTTGGGGAAGGGTGAAAAAAGGAGACTGGCAGTTGCTTCAATATTGGCTATGAAGCCATCAATACTCATTGTTGATGAACCAACAACAGGGCAAGACTTTAGGATGTCAGAAGATATAATGAATTTGATGGGAGAGCTTAATAAACATGGGACAACAATACTGGCCATAACCCATGATATGACCCTGATTGCAGAACATACAAAAAGGGTAGTGGTCATGTATCAGGGTAAAGTAATATTTGATGGACCCACTAGGCAGTTCTTTGCCGACCAGGACCTTCTCGATAAAGCAGCTATAATACCTCCGCTTGCGGTAAGGTTAAGTCACGCTTATAGACAGCATATTGACCGCAACGCGCCAATGCTTATTAACGTAAGAGAATGGGTTCAGGCACTAAAGCCAGCTATAAAAATAAAAGCAGAGTAGGACATTTTAGATTCCGTTAACTTAATTTTTTAACAAAGCTCTATTTTTAGCAAATTGTTGCACCATCCACATAGGCTTGTAAAGTATGAATGAAACCTTTTCACTTGATAACGTCAAATTTGACCTAATGCTAAACTAAATGCCTTAGAAAAAGTTCTATCATAAACAGATAATCATCAACAATTAACAATTGATAGTTTGTACTTGCGGGAGTCCTTTTTATGGGAGAAAAATATTTATACTTTCCTACAAATTAAATTTTTATGGTTACTAAATTAGAGGAGTTAATCTCAAAGCTTCCAAAGGCTGAGCTTCACCTGCACCTTGAAGGGACTCTTGAGCCTGAGATTATGCTGGAGAAGGCTAAGAAGAACGGGATAAAGCTTCCTTATAAGAGCATAGAAGACGTAAAAAACGCGTATAAGTTTAAGGATCTTCAGTCTTTCCTTGACCTTTATTACTTAGGAGTTAGCTCGCTTGTAGATGAGCAGGACTTCTATGATCTAGCTTATGCATATTTTAAAAAAGCAGCTTCT
>WYER01000029.1 GCA_009903795.1 Nitrososphaerota archaeon
AGGGATTGGCTTCGCAACGCATCTTTTATAATTAATGATAAAAACTAAGGGAATTTAAAAATCAGCGTGTTTGATTAAAATTGTTTTATTAAAGCTATTTTCAAAGTCGCTTATAAAACTAGTAAGAATAATTTCATCATAAAATCAAACAAAAGTTTTGATCTATTATCATGTAGGTGGTTCATGATAGTTTTAATTTTTAAAATATTTAGAATCATAAAGGCGTTTATTTTTCAAAAGATTGAATATAATTAAGTTTTATTAATAAAGTTTTTAAGAACATCATATAGATAGATAAGTAAGATTGGTAATGCAAGAAAGATATGAAATAAGGTGGCACGGCAGAGGTGGTCAAGGCGCAGTAACAGCTGGCGTCCTTGTTGCTGAGGCTGCAATATTGGATGGAAAGTATGCGCAAGCATATCCAGAATTTGGAGCAGAAAGAAGAGGAGCCCCTGTTAAAGCATATACGAAGGTTTCTGATAAACCAATATATTCCAGATCCCCTATAATAAATCCAGACGTTGTAGTGGTTCTAGACCCGAGCATAGATAAATCGATATATTTGGATGGTTTGAAAGAAGGGGGCATGGTTGTAATAAATACATCAAAGAGCGATGGAGAAGTAAAATCGTTGATAGGAAGGAGCGATGTAAAGATTGCTGTAGTAGACGCAACACATATAGCTCTTAATGTTTTAAAGTCAGCTATAGTTAATACTGCTATGGTGGGTGCACTTATTAAGGTTTTACCGTTAGCTACTTTAGACTCATTAGAAAAAGCGTTGCATGAGACGTTCAATAAAAAGATAGCAGAGTTAAATTTCCAGATAGTTAAAACATCTTATGAGAAGGTGAGAACAATAAATTGACACAGGAAAAACTTTTAGGATGGAAAGAGCTTCCACTTGGAGGAGCTATACTTGAACCTGGTAACAGCGAGAGAAGGTACACAGGTGACTGGAGAACTTTTAAACCAGTAATATTACAAGATAAATGTACTAGATGCTTAAGGTGCTGGATAGTATGTCCTGAGCCAGCTATTTATATAATAGACGAACCATACACAACAAAAAGTGGAAGACAGTTCAAATTCAGCGTAGAAGTTAACTATGATTATTGCAAAGGTTGTGGAATGTGCGTTGAAGAGTGCGAGCCTAAAGCAATAGACTGGATTGAGGAGGAGAAATAAAAATGGAAAGTGTGCTTAAGGTTACGTGGAAAAGATTACCTCTGAGTACTAATTTTGCTATAGCACAAGCTGTAAAAGATTCTGATGTAGACGTAGTATCAGCTTATCCAATAACGCCACAGACTACAGTTGTAGAGAGAATATCAGAATTTATAGCCAACGGAGAACTTAAAGCTGAAATGATACACGTAGAAAGCGAACACAGCGCTATGAGCGCTGCAATAGGCGCAAGCGCAGTTGGTGCAAGGACTTTTACGGCAACAGCTGCTCAGGGGCTTGAGCTCATGCATGAGCTTCTTCATATAGCTTCTGGCTTAAGGTTACCAATAGTAATGTCTGTTGCTGCAAGAGCGCTTTCTGCACCCCTAAGCATATGGGGAGATTATAGCGATGTAATGAATGTAAGGGATACTTCATGGATAATTATTATAGCTTCTACAGCGCAGGAAGCTTATGATTCAGTAATTCAGGCTTATAGGATAGCTGAAGATCCGAGGGTCTTTTTGCCTGTGTTAGTCGCATACGACGGTTATGCTATGAGTCACACTTATGAACCGGTTTACGTTTCTGAAAAATCAGATGCTTTTAAGGATTATATACCAAAGAATCCTCGATGGTATACATTAAACCCAGAAAAGCCAATAACGATGGGTGCTATGGCCAGCCCTGAATGGTTTTATGAATTTAAATATCAGCAAGTAGTGGCAATGAAGAACGCCTTAGATGTCGTAAAGGAAGCTGATGACGAATACGGAAAAAGGTATGAGCGAAAGTACGGTATAATAGAAGAAGAAGGGGTTGAGGGTTCAGACATAACTTTTGTAACTTATGGTGGACTCTATGGTACCTTAAAGGAAAGCATTGAAGAGCTAAGGAAAAAGGGAGAACAAATAGGGTTAGCAAGAATAAGGCTTTTCAGACCCTTCCCTTCAGAAATGTTGGCTGATATAGCTGAAAAGGCAAAAGCATTAGTTGTGCTTGACAGGGCAATTACATTTGGCGTTAATATTTCAGGACCTGTTGCAAGAGAAATAATCAGCTCTCTTTATGCAAGAGGTATTGAAAGAAACGTTTACAGCTTTATAGTAGGAATAGGTCAGAGAACAGTAACAGAAAAAGATATAATCGCTATATACGAAAAGGTAAAAGAAATGCTTGCCTCTCATGAAAGACAAAAGGAAAGCATTTACTGGGGTGTTAGAGAATGATGGCGAAACCATATTTTAGAACCGTTTATGACGTCCCAAGAGAAGAATATCTAGCACCTGGGCATGGGCTATGCGCAGGATGCACTGCTGGTACAATAGTTAAGCTTCTTTTAAAAGTAGCTGGGCCTAATACCATAGTGGTTAATGCCACAGGTTGTGTGGAAGTTTCAACTACACCATTTCCTTACACTTCTTGGAAAGTTCCATGGATACATGTGGCATTTGAGAATACAGCGGCTGTCGCTAGCGGCATAGAATCTGCGCTCAAAGCTTTAAAAGCAAAAGGAATGATAGACCCAGCAAAAAGAATAAACATAATAGCTTTAGCTGGAGATGGAGGAACTTACGACATAGGATTTCAGGCATTAAGCGGCATGTTAGAAAGAGGACACAAAGTAATGTATGTGCTTTATGATAATGAAGCCTATATGAACACAGGAATTCAGAGAAGCGGTGGAACACCAGAATATGCCTGGACTACAACAACTCCAGTCGGTAAAATACTCAAAGGAAAGGTTCAGCAAAAAAAGCCCATAGCCGAAATAGTAGCAGCGCATAGAATACCATATGTAGCTACTGCAAATCCAGGATATTTTGCTGACATGATGAATAAATTTAAAAAGGGTCTTGAAGTAGAAGGACCATCTTTTGTGCACGTATTGCAACCATGCACTACTGGCTGGAAATTTGATCCAAGATATGGAATAGTTTTAGCCAGGCTAGCAACAGAAACTGCTCTCTGGATAAACTGGCAACAAGAAGAAGGTCAGTTTAGTGTAACAGTGAGCGTTCCTAGAAGAAAGCACGTAAAACACTATTTTGAGCTTCAAGGAAGGTTTAGTCATCTTACAGAAGAGGATATAGAAAAAATACAAAAAGAAGTAGACCTCGAAGTCGATAGAATTAACAAGTTAGTTGGAAGAACAGTTATAGGTCCTCTGGTAGAATAGACAGCTTATTTATTTTTTAACATAAAAACAGGTTTAAGCAGGCGAAAGCCTTTCAGGGGACTTTAAGTAGCTTTTTATAAGGATTTTTTATTTGAATCAGCACCCGCAAATATAGTGCAAACTCGTTCAAATAATTACTTAGGAGACCACACTCCGGTTAAAGTTATTTATAATCTCAAAAATAAAATGTGCTTAAAAAGTATATAGATAATGCTTTGAACTTTTTACAGAGTTTACTGGGTTTATAATGCAAGACTTTATAGCAAAGTTTATACAGCTCATTTTTTGTTAGGCCTCATTTGTTATTTGTTATACGTTAAACTGTTAAATTGGAAGCCCATAATAAATCTCCTTGTAATTTTCCTTACAAAAGTGAAATTTTATTTTTATGGGATTACTTTAAATATTTTTATTTTTTTAAAGTTATTGCTTATAATATAGAAAAAGGTTATCTAATGCATGGCTCAGTTTAAAATTTCCAAAGAAGTGGAAGAAAGTGGATGGACAAAAGTACACTGGTGGATCTTTGCTTCTTTTTCAGTTGGAATGATACTTGAGGGTTACTCCTTTGCGCTTTCTTCAGTAGTATCGACATGGTTCACACTGCCTGTCTTCTTTAGGGTATTATCAGTTATGTGGTCATCGCTATGGCTCGCAATAGGCGTCATGATATTTGGGCCTCTAACTGACAAAATAGGCAGGAAAAAAACTTTCTACATTTCTATGACTATATTTGCAATAGCTGGCATCCTCATAATATTAACATACAACTATGTGCTGGCTTTGCTTTCCGTCGGTCTTCTGACATTTGCGGGAGGTGCTGAACAGAACGTCATCATGACAGCTATGCACGAATACTACCCGAGAAAGCACAGGAACAAAGCTTACATGATAACTCTGGACACGATAGAGCTCGGATCAGTTATTTCTGGCATAGTAGCTTCCTTCAGTTTCTCTTCATCACCATTATTCAGCAAGGAGGTAGCAGGCGTCATAGTTTTGGTAATTATAGCTATGTTAGTTTTTATAAGGTACCATATGCCGGAATCTATAAGATGGCTTGAAGCTTCTGGAAGAAGCGATAGCGCTGAAAGCCAAGCAAATAAATATTTCAAGCCGATCATATCAAATATCAGCTCGACTGCTACTCCTTTAGTAAATGCAGCAGTACAGGCGCCAGCAAAAGCTATCAACGCCGAACCTGCGAAGGCTATTAGCTCAAGAAGCATAATATTCAGGTTCATAATAGCTTTGATACTTGCAGATACAAATACCGTAACTTATGGGCTCGTTACTTACACCTTGGGACCAGTTTTCTTTCCAAGCCTAATACCAGAAATTCTGATGATAGGAACGTTAGCTGCGTTCTTTGGAGGATTGCTTGGGTTCGGCGCCGATAGGTGGAGCAAAAAGAAAGTACTTGTTTATTCATATCTTCTTTCGCTTATTAGCTTTGCCCTCTTTTATGTCTTAGTATCTGTATGGACAAAGAATTTGTTAGTGTTTTGGATTTTGCTGATTTTATCTGAAGTTTGGCCACAACTTGCATGGGAATCTGCTGACTCTCTTAAATCTGAAATCTGGCCAACAATAAGGAGGGGGACCTTTTTAGGATTAAACAGGGGAATAACTTTCCTTATATCCATTCCGTTCCTTTACATAGGTTCTGTCCTAACCCTTTCTCAGTACATGTTGCTCAACGTTATCTGGTGGGTTGCTGGCTTAGCCGCCGCTATTATATGGTACATATGGGGAGTTGAATCAGGAAAAGGAGTAAGCATAGCTGTGCCATCGGGCGAATATTAAACCAGTAAATTAAAATTATAAACTTTTTATTTTTTAGGCTCTTTTAATTGCAGATTTCTAAAAGAAAAATACGAAAAACAGCATCACCCATTTAGTGAGCGAGGTTGTTAAATGTAAGCGGTGCAATTAACTTAATGCTTGAAAATTTTTAACAATGCCATATTTCAAATAATTATAAAACTAGAAAAACTATCCCAACCTCGCTTACGTCCTATTTCCCTGATATTTACCTCTAATATTTTCGAGCAAATAATTTTACAATGTGGAAATCGAAAAAAATTAATCATTTGTATTTGACGCCGATAAACATTATGTAAAATTGTATTCATTGTTTATTTAAAAATAAATGTAAGAGCTAGAGCTGGTGGCAATTGAATCATAGCGCTGTCGCTTAACGTTAACTGACATAAGAACTATCTGATTGCTATTTTATATAGGAGCTGGTCTAAATGTAGGTAATTTACATTAATAATATTTTTTGTAGTAATAAATTCTTGAAGGATAGGACAGACGCTAATCATTTTGCTCATGTTCAGAGCCTGAAGAACCTCATAAAATGATGCGTAAAGTACAGAAGCGTTTAATTCTCCTGCAGAAGCTTCAGATTTACAATATAAAGAATTAGTTCAGAACTTTCAGATTATTTTATGCATTTATAAATGGGGAAATAAGCTCTTTAGCATATTTTATTTAAAAAACTTAGCTAAAAATAAGCAACATAAAAACAATTAAAAATAAGACAAAAAATTCTCCCGTGCTCTTCCAGTAAAACCTTGGAGGGTCAAATAAAGCCTCGTTCGGGTCCTTAACTCCGAGCTCTTTTCCATTAAGCTTTATGTACTTGGTTGTTGGT
>WYER01000019.1 GCA_009903795.1 Nitrososphaerota archaeon
GTATGGCCTTAGGTGGGCTATATAAGGGATATTCTCATCTATACAGAGAAAGTTTGGAGAAGACCTTAGGGCAAGAAGTATAATTGGTTTGCTAGCGGAAGCTATGCAAAAAGTTTGGGCATACGATGCAATTGGTCATGCTAAGAATGCAATGCTAATGACATGAACAATTAAAGCCTATTAGTTAAGATAAATAATTATTCAACAAAGGAGAACAAAACGTTTTTGATTTTACGTTACTATGTCTTGTGGAAAAATGTTTTATAAAAAACAAGGCTTCTGAAAATTATAATGATAATATTAATATTTTGATTTTTGATATTTTTTAAGCATGGTAAGAGGAGTCTTTATAGGTAGGTTTCAACCTTTTCATTACGGTCATAGTGAAGCGATAAAGTTTGCTTTAGAAAACTCAGATGAACTGGTTATCGTAATAGGTAGCGCGCAAAAAAATCACGAGCTTGAAAACCCTTTTACAGCAGGCGAAAGGTATGAAATGATACTAAGGTATCTAAAGACTAAAGATTACAAGAAGCCTATACTTATAACTCACATGGATGACATAGAAAATCACAACCTGTGGGTCAGAAACCTTATATCTTATTTACCACGATTTGACTATATATTTTCAAACAACAGGCTCGTCAAGATACTTGGAGAAGAAGCCGGGCTTAAGGTTATACCTGTTCCTTTTTATAAGAGGGAAGAACTTATGGCTACAAAAATACGCGAAAGGATAATAAAAGGTGAGCCTTGGAAAGACCTGGTACCTGATCCAGTTTATGAATACATAAAAGAAATCGGAGGAGATTTAAGGATAAAAGAGCTTGCTTTAGCAAAAGAAGACGTTCACTGAGAAAGCAAAGATTCATCCATATAAATCGGCATGTTATAAAAAGTAGCTAATGCTACAGCGTCAGAGGCTCTGTAATTTTCAAGAACAAGACTTTTCCCGTTTCTACCTATAAAATAAATGTTAGCTCTAAAGACGTTTCCACGCGCATAAATTTCAACTTTCTCAAGCTCCAGACCTTGGTAGTTTGCAAGCTCTTCTATCAAGTTGTATACCGTCGGCAAAGATTTTCTGTCACCCTGCATGAACCTTATTATGTGGTATGACACTTCGCCGCTGAAAGATCCCATCACAACTTTCCTTCCGTCCTCAGCAGTGAACTCTATGAAGCCCTCAGTTCCGCTCTCATCTAGGACCCCAACGTTGGTTATCTTAACTTCTACAAACATATTTCTGTCTATTTTTTAAAAGACTCAGCTAAAAGCTTTTTGCATTTTTGCTTCTACATTAAAAACGTTTTTATCTTTGAATTGTGTAAAAATTAACAAATGCGTAAGGATAAATCGCAGTCTACAATAATAGGAAGCCTGATAGTGATCGTTATAACGGTTATCTTTGGCATAGTCATACTTTCATGGGGAATGTCGCTTTTTACTTCGCAACAAACGGGTTTTAATTCAATATTTTTCACAAAAACCCAAATGCTACTTGATAATTTTAACATTGAATATACATACGAAAATTCTTCTAACACTTTGACTGTCTGGGTAGGAAATTATGGTCAAACCGGGGTACAGATTATCAGCGTAATGGTATATAACTCAACTTACAGCTATAATTATAAATGCAACGTTATGGTGCCTCCTTCAGGTTTATCAAAGATTACAGTGAACGGGTTGCAGCTAGCCAAAGGAAGCGTTTATACAGTAAAGGTTGTTGCATCTGATGGTAATACCGCGGTGAGCAAAGTATGAAGAAACGCGGTCAAGCTGAAATCATAGGGGCCCTCTTCTTCATTATAATACTTGTTATGGCTTTTGCTACATTTTACTATATGTATTATGATTTCTCAAACTTTGCTTATCTTGAAAATCAGAAAATTCAGCAAGAGCATATAGCGCAAGCTCAAATTCTTGTAGAAAATTACAGCGTACAAGCACAGAACGTTCAGTTTAACGTATCTTCAACTAATTCTTTAGGTAGCTCATCATACCTTTATAAGCTTGACGGTATAGCTCCTGTAACTTTAAACGTAAGTACAGCGCAGATAAACATAACTGTGCCTATAAAGGCTAAGAGCTATGTCTTAGATCTTTACGGATATTCACGAAACCTTAACGCTACAAACCTTTTTGTATACGCCAAAAACTCTACTGGAGATTATGTGCTTATAGAAGGATATGTATTGCCCCCTGGACCTTTCCAGCTTAACATTCCTCTATCATCAGGCTTTATAGTTAACGGCCTAGTCCAGCTAAAGCTTAACGCTTCACAGATCGCAAATTATGCTGCTGGCTCTGTAGTCAACGCTGAAAATTATATCATTTTAACTATATTCAACATGCAGAACTCTCCAACACCTGCTCCGTTTCAGCAAATGATTAACTTGACGAGCACAAACCAGATAGCTCAGCTTGTAAATCCAAACGGCTCCAATGTAGCTTTCGAATATCTAAACGGAAGTTTAATACCAAGCTGGTTTCAGGGAAAAGATAGTCACGGAGATTTTATATGGTGGATAAAGTTACAGAACGGGATACCTGCAGATTCATGGTTAACTATAAAGATGATGATCGGAGCGTGGAATACAAATTTTTACAGGCTTTATACTGGAAAAGTAGGCGAAGCGCCGCAACTTTCACCCATATACGGAGAATACGACAATGGGCAAAACGTCTTTATCTTTTATGATAATTTTACTTCATTAAACAGCAGTAAATGGAAAGAAGGAGGAAATGGAAATATAATTGTAAACCATGGGTTGACAATTACTTGTTATGGCGGACAAGTCGCTTACTTGTATTCTACAAATAATTTTGGAGACGATTATTCGGTTGAAGCTTTAGGAAACATCATTATAACATCATCGAGTTCAGGGCAACAAGAAACTTTCGGATTGGGATATCCTGGGTCTAATAGTTATATAATATTTAGCAGTACATCTCCGGGTAACAATAAAGTCACTTTAGAAGCAAACACAACAACTATTCCTAAATACAGTCCAGGAAAATATGATTGGCTTTTAGAACTGATAAACAATAACATATATGGCTTTCAAAATTATTCTAATGAAAATGAAATAACAGATTCCCAACTTTCAAGCTTTTCTCAACCTATCTACTTTTATTGTTATAATCCAAAAACCTCAGCATCTTCATCCTTAACCTTGGGACCTTTCTATTGGGTTCTGGTAAGGGCATCACCTCCTAATGGTTATATGCCAAAAGTGCTCTTTGGTTATATTCTAACTACGCTAATAGGAACTAAATACATTCAGAGCACAATGAAGAATTTTATCTTTTCAAAGATAGCTGTAACAGCTTCTCTTCCATTACCATTGACAAACTATACTACGTACTATCCAAATGCAACAGATTTCTATTTAATAAACTGGCAAGGCACAAGCGCCACTTTTATTTACAAAAATATACTTCCAGCTTCGAAAAACATGAGCCTCTGCATAGACATTTATAATCCTAGTATATCTTCATCGGATACAGTTAACATTTCATTTTCAGGTATTACAAAAACATACAACTTTAAACCTGAACAAGAGGAACGTATTTACATCAACATTCCTACAAGCGTTGCAATCAATGGCTCTCTTGACGTTAAGGTTGTAGCTTCACAGAACACTATAATCAGGGAAGCTATACTTCAAGCTATTGTTCCTCACGTAATAGTTGTAAACGTCGGCTCTTATCCAATAACTATAATACGAATTTGGGACAACTCGAACCCTCCAAAATACTTTAGCGTTTCTATAACTTTGATGCCCGGTCAACAGGTTGACCTTTCAAATTACTTTGTTCAGGGCTCTAACATAATAAAAGTGGTTACTTCTGACGGCAACTATTATTCATTCTATTATTGAGCTTTAACCTTAAACGTTTTTATAACATAAAAATTAAATTGAACGTATGGAAAATGTTCTCAGCAGGAAGACAAAGATCATAGCCACGATAGGACCTGCTACAATGAATCAGAATGTTATTGTTGAAATGCTTAAGGAAGGCGTCAACGCATTCAGGATAAACTTTTCTCACAGCTCTCACGAACAGGCATCACAGATAGTTGAGCTAATAAGGTCTGCCGAAAAGATTGCGAACAGCAGGGTTCCAATTATAGCAGACCTTCAGGGGCCAACTGTAAGGCTTGGCGACTTCAACGATATAGAAGTTAACAGAGAGGAATATTACGTTATTTCGGAGAACGAAGGGATAATAGTTAATGAAGAGGTTTTCTACAACCTTGTTGAACCCGGAGATACTATTATAATAGATGGAGGCAGGTTTTGGGCAAAAGTCAAAGAAAAGAACGAGAGAAAGTTAAAAGTTAGGTTTATGACTGAAGGGGTTATCGGTTCTAGAAAGACGATAGCAATACAAGGCAAAGAGTATCCGTTAAAAGCTCCAACTGAAAAGGACATAAGCGATATCCAGTTTGCGATAAAGTCAGGAATAGAAGGTATTGCTATATCATTTATAAAGAATAAAGAAGACGTTTTGAAAGTTAAAGAAATAGTAGAATCCTCTGGCGGCAACGTATTTACTATTTCAAAGATAGAAACGATATCTGGAGTTAACAACATAAAGGAGATAGTAGAAGCATCAGATTACATACTAGTTGCGAGGGGAGATCTTGGTTCTCATTTTCCTCTGGTAAAGATCCCAGAAATTCAAAGATATTTAATAGAAGTTGCCCTTAACCACGGTAAACCTTCTATCGTTGCAACACAGCTTCTTGATAGCATGACGGTAAACCCAATACCAACAAGAGCTGAAGTAACTGATGTCTATACCGCGGTTACCATGGGCGCGGATAGCCTTATGGTTTCAGGGGAAACAGCTGTCGGAAAGCATCCCGTTGACGTAATAAGGTGGTTAAAAGATATAGCTTCTGAAGCTGAAAGAAACCAGAATCTAAGAGTAAAAGGCAAAAGCCTTGACATTTACGATAAGTTTGCTGAAGGCGTAGTTATGATGAGCGAGCTCATAGATGCGAAGCTCGTTGCAATAACGACTACAGGAAAAACCCCCATGAGGCTTGCCAGGTTCAGGCCGAAGAGCGAAATATTGGCCGTGTGTGAAAGCGAATTCGTCTTTAAAAAGCTACAGCTGACATATGGAGTTGTGCCTGTTTTGCTCAGCTCAATAAAGAACGATCAACAGGTGGTTCAAGATTTAAAAGGTTTAAAGTTTCTGAAAGCCGGAGAAAAGGTAATCGTGACCAGGAGCTTAAAGCAGGGCGTAACAGATGCGATCAAGATTTTAGAAGTCCAGTGATCTTCTTTAATGGAAGAGGAATTTCGTGCCTTTTACGCAAGGTTATAAATTTAAATTATCAAGGATTTAATAGAAGCTTATGGGAAGAAAAGTAGCGATAATAGGCGCAAAGATGACAAAGTTCGGAAACCTGATAGACAAGACGCTTATGGATCTGCTCGTAGAACCTTCAGAGAGCCTTATCGAGGAATTTAAGGTAGAAAGGAGCAGCATACATCTGTTTATGTTAGCAACCTACTAGGAGAGATAAGCTCAAGGCAGACAGCTGTTGCAACTGCGCTAGCTGATTATATTGGCTTAAAGAACGTTGTAGCTGAAAGAATTGAAAACGGACCAGCAAGCGGAGCTTCTGCTATAAGGTATGCTTTCATGGAAATATCCTCAGGTAACTCAAACATGGTGCTTGTTGCAGGAGCTGAAAAGATGAGGACTGCCCCAACAGATGTAGTTACCGATCTTGTTTCAATGATGTCTCACCCTGATGTTGAATACCCTTCAGGAGCAACAATGCCTTCGTTAGGAGCCCTGTTTGCAAGGCTTTACATGCAGAAGTATGACGTTAAGCCTGAACATCTCGCAATGGTAGCTGTAAAGAACCATTCAAACGCTATGAAGAACCCTTTTGCTCAGTTTAAAAAGGAAGTAACTCTCGAGCAGCTTATAGGTCCCGGAAGCGAATCTTTTAACCCTTATGTCGCAGAACCCCTAAGGCTTTATGATATGTCTCCGATTACTGATGGAGGAGCAGCGCTGCTCTTGGCTGATCTGGATACAGCTCTGTCTTATACAAAGAAACCAGTAATTTTAGAGGGAATCGGGGAATCAACTGATGCCCTGGCGCTCCAGGACAGGGATGATCCTACTGAACTGAAAGCTGTTAGGCTTTCAGCTGAAAAGGCTTACAGGATGTCCGGAATAAAACCTAAAGAAATAAACGTCGCTGAGGTTCACGATGCCTTTACTGTTCTGGAAATAGCTATAAGCGAAGAAATCGGATTCTTTAAGAAAGGTGAAGGCAAGCTTGCTTTACAGAACGGCATTACAAAAATAAATGGAGAAAAGCCAATAAACACATCAGGTGGGCTTAAGGCAAGGGGTCACCCTCTAGGAGCAACTGGGCTTGCTCAGGCTACTGAAATAACCTGGCAGTTACAAGGATTAGCTGATCAAAGACAGGTAAAGGATGCAAGCATAGGCTTTACAGTAAACATGGGAGGATTTGGTTCAAACGCTGTAAGCATAGTTTACAGGAGGTACTGAAACACGAAGGGGTATGTATGTGATAAATGCGGAAAAGTCTATACGTACAAAAGAAAGGTCTGTATAAACTGTGGATCCACAAGCTTTAACGAAACTGAGCTTGGTGATGAAGCCAAACTCATAACTTACACTGTGCTTTACGTTGTTCCTGCTGGGATCGAAAGATTTCCGCTCGTCCTGGGAATAGTGGAATTTAACAATGGAGCCAAGATGTTTGGACAGATAATGACAGATAAACCTCAGGTTGGCATGAAACTAAAACCACAGTACGGAAAGCTTAGAGTAAAAGACGGCAAAGAAATAAACGGTTATTATTTTGTTCCAGCATAAAAATAAAAACAAAAATAAAATTTTATTCTTCTACGAAAGCGACTACCCTGCAGAAAGCAGCTTCTCCGCCTTTAAACAGCCACGGGAATGCCCCAAGAGTTGTCCTTATTGCTTTCCTGCCGTGCAGCAGCTCTTCAATCTGCCCCCCAATATGTTCTACGTGAACAATATCGTATGGGAAAAGAGCGTTGTGCATAAGCTGATAATCTTCCTCAGGGAAAAGCTTCTTTATAGCTTCAGGACCTCCAAACTTTTGCTCTGAAAGCCTCCTAATTTTGTCAGAAGCTCTTGGTAAAAACCTTCCTAGAGGTAGGTTCATCGGATGGTCTGGTGAAGGAGTGTAAACACCAAACCACTTTATCTTCTTTTTGATCATCCATTCTACCATATCCCTTCCCATACCAGGATGTAAAAGGGTGTACTTTTCTTCGTCAGCTGTTGGCTGGTACCATGCGTACTTGACCCATCCAGTGTAGAAAACTATTATATCTCTTTCTTTTACTTCTATCTTTGATTCAACCATTTCTGGCGTTATGAGTCCCAGTTCTCCAGCTTCTGTAACATCGACAACTACTCCTGTTCCATAAAGCTGTTCAAGCGGTATCTGGTCAATAGTCTTTCCGTTAGTTATAAAGTGTCTTGGAGCATCAAGGTGCGTGCCTATATGGTTTGAAGTCATTATATATTGCGCGTTAACTCCGTGCTCTGACTTCCTTTTTATGTATTTAACTTCAAAAGGAGGGTATAGAGGCCAGAAAGGAAAGTCTGCGTTCAGCGGTTGAGAAAGATCATATAGTTTTACCATATTTTTTATTATTGCTAAACTTAGTATTTTAACATTTCCTAGGTCGTTCTGAAGCAAGATGAACTTTGTTTTTTAATAATACATTAAATCTAAAATTTGTTAAAAGAAGTCATGTACATAGATTATTGACGAAATTGTCTAAAAAATTAGCCATATCTGATTAATTAAGTAATAACAAACTTCTGTGTTAGGTGAAAGTAAAAATGGGAAGAGTTGCCGTGCTGTTCGGTATATGGCTTATAGGATACGTAGTTGGGTTTTTAGGTTATCTTCTTCTCGCAGAGACAAACGCTTTGGCTTACCTGATAGCCTACTTATCGAGAATATTTGGGAACAGTCAGATAGTTGCAGCTGGGCTTGTAGGATTAGCAACTTCATTCTTAGCGCTGGCAGTTGTAATTGCGTGGAGCTATTGGAGCCCATCTGTAAGCAAAGTTTAAAAAGCTAATTTTTTTATCTTTTTAAATGAGCACGATTTTTTTAGATCTTGGCGGGACGTTAGTTGATATTAGGCCTACGTATCACGAACCCATTTATTATATTCTTTTAAAAAACGGCTACGATGTTGAACTCAAGAATGTCTACAGAGCTGTATCAAAGTACTTGGGCAAAAGCACCCTCCCTGTTGTAGAAGGAAACCCGGTCATAGACGTTGAAGAAATTTTAAAGATCATGAACATGAAGGTTGATCCATCTACTATGCAAGAGTTGTTATCTTTAAAGTTTTCTTCCTCCTTTTACACTTTATACCATGATACGATACCTTTTTTGACTTTTATGAAAAACAAAGGTTATAAAATCATAGTAATAACCAACGCGAGTAAAAAGGTAAACGAAATCATCAAGAACACTGGGATATCAGAGTATCTGCACGGATTGGTAGCCTCTTATAGCTTTGGGAAAGTAAAACCTGATCCAGAAATATTTAAAGAGGGTATAAGGATTGCGGGAGAAACTGGCTATTATGTCGGCGACCTTTTTGAGGTAGATTACTTAGGTGCTGCTAAAGCAGGACTTGAGCCGATACTTCTTGACAGGAACGGTTTTTATGACGATATTGATGTTAGAAAAACTAAAAGCCTTACAGAAATCTTAAAGCTTTTTTGAGACGTATGGTCCATCTTTAAAGTATCCTAGCTTCATGTAGTACTCCCTTACCCCAACACCGCTTATTACTGCTATTTTTTCAAGTCCGTATTCTTCCTTTGCTATTCTTTCAGCTTCACTTAAAAGCGTTCTACCTATTCCTTTGTGCTGCCAGCCTGAGCCCTTTTCATAAATAGGTATAACTTTCCCGACAACCTTGAGTTCTCTTACTATAGCTGCACCCTTTAATTCGCTTCTGTGAACCTTTTTTGATGGAATCCTAAGCCTTAAGTATCCTGCTAGATGTCCTTCATCATCTTCAAAAGAAATAAAGTGTTCTTTTCCTTCTGAAGCTTCGTAAACAATGCTTTTGATCATGAACTCTGATAGCTTTTCTTCTGGTATTTTTCTGTGCCCTACTTCTCTGCACCTTATTTCCATACATTTTTTCCCCCTTTCTTGAAGTATTTTGACCGCAAGCTCTCTTAGGTTACCGGCAGTAGGGCCTGCGATTATCTTGAAAGCAGGTATATCCCTCTGTATCCTCATAACCCTTACCCAAGGAGGCGTAATCTCCAGAACATCAGCTATGAGCTCAGCAGCCTCTTCGTTGGTTAGAGGCCTGTAAAGGTTTTTCTTGTAAATCTTTTCTAGCAAAGTGCCCTCTACAACCAGCGTAGGGTAGATCTTTACCATATCAGGTTTAAACCTCTCATCATAGAAAAGTTTCCTGAAAGATTCTAGGTCTTTTTCCCTGTCAGAACCAGGGTAGCCGGGCATCATATGCGCTACTACTTTAAAGCCAGCATCTTTGGCTATCCTGAAAGCCTCAACAGTATCAGCAACAGTATGTCCGCGGTGAGTCTTTTTAAGAAGAGAATCGTCAAGGGTCTGGACTCCAATTTCTACCCTTGTCCCGCCATACCTTAACATCATATCAACGTGCTCCTCCTTGCAAAAATCTGGCCTCGTTTCTATTGTAAGCCCTACGCACCTGTGATTTGCTTTCTCGTTTTCTTCTATAGCTTCTTCAAGAGTCGCGCTTATCCTGCCGTTCAAAGCATCGTAGATGTTCTTGACAAACCATTCTTGATAATCTTGCGGATAGCTTAAAAACGTTCCCCCCATTATAATTATTTCGTTTTTAGTTGTAGTGTGCCCAAGGCTTTCAAGATGTTCTAGCCTGTGATAAACTTGCTGAAAAGGATCGTAGTTAAACTGCTTACCCCTAGCTGAAGCAGGTTCAAAACCAGTATAAGATTTAGGCGTCCCATATTCAATTCCGCCTGGACAGTATATGCACTGGGCCTGGGGAGGACATGGAAAAGGTTTTGACATTACAGCAATTACAGTTACTCCAGAAATTGCTCGCGTTGGTTTAACAACGAGGTTTAGGTTTAAACCTTCGATCTTAGCAAACCTTATTATGTCAGAGTTTTTTGGCACCCTATCCAAGTGATACTTTTTCGCCACCTCTATCTTCATTTTTTCAAGATCTTTTAAGCTATCATTTTCACGAATCCTTTGAACAAGCTCTTTTATCGCAACTTCATAAGACACGTTCAGATGTTTCTATCTTTATTATATTTATTTTTCTGAAAATGTTTTTATTAACGCCAATTTTCACCTGCTATAAACCTGACAAGCGCCATTACGATTCCTTCCTTTAAATAGTCTTTTCTCGTTACTTTTCCTTTTGTGTATATACCTATAGCACCTAATCCTTTTTTCAGGCCTTTCATGCCAGTTATTTCGTCAATGACATCCCCTAGTTCTTCGCCATTTTTAATTCTCATCCAAACGCTATCAGGTACAGGGAAGCTGCCAGTCATTCCGCATGAAATCAAGCCGTCTTTCCGTGTTATGCATACTGCTGTAGTTATGAACCTATAGCTATAAAGCTCAAGGGCTCCACCCTCTATTCCTACACCATACTCAGCACCAGGAACAAGGTTTATTGACTTTAAGGCTCTGTTCCTTGCTCCTATGAAAAGCATCTCGTTAAAGGGCTGGGGCGGCACTTCAGGATCTACTTCTACGCCTTTAACGTTTACGTCTTCGAAAAATGTTCGGAAAGCTTCAAGCGTAGCCTCAACTTTTATTGCGTTAGATGTGCCAACTGCAACAATCATACAATGGGTTTAATAAAGAAGGTTAATAAAATTTGGAAAAACATTAGAAAACAAATCATTAAATTAAAAAAGCAGATGGCTTATAGCTGCTGTTAGATAAGGCGACATAGATAAAGAGTAAGTCCCTAAAAGCTTGTCGAGGATGACTATAGCTGAAGCAAAAACCACTGAAACAGTATTTACAACTTTTATCAATGGGTTAAGTGAAGGTCCTGTTGTGTCCTTAAATGGATCGCCAACTACATCACCAACTACAGCGTTCTTGTGTGCAAGGCTTCCCTTACTACCAAGAGAAGGATCACCATTAGCTTCGATGAATTTCTTTGCATTGTCCCACGCGCCCCCTGCGTTAGCCATAAGAAGAGCTCTTGGAAAGCCTACTATGATAGTTCCGAGTATAAGCCCTACAAGCGTAACCCATCCAAGAAATACTCCAACAACTATCGGCAGTATTACTGCAAGTAATCCTGGAAACATGAACTCTGCAAGCGCGTGTCTTGTAACTATGTCTATAGCCTTTTCGTATTCAGGGCTTGATTTTCCCTCTAGTATTCCGGGTATTTCTCTGAACTGCCTTCTTATTTCTTGCACTAGCTCCATAGCTGTTTTGCTCACTGAGCCCAATGTTCTGCTGCTGAAGGTGTAAACCAATACAGCTCCAAGAAAAGCCCCTATTATAAGATCAGGGTTTAGCACTGAAGTGCTTGAAAACGCAAGATCAATTATTTTAGTTACTGGTAAGCCAACGTAAGATCTCTTGACTACTTCATAAACAAACCCTATAAAGAGAACTATAGCGGCAAGCCCTGCAGAGGCTATTGCATAACCTTTTGTTGTTGCCTTTGTAGTGTTACCTATAGCATCCAGAACATCAGTATGCTTTTTTACATCTTCAGTCAAACCTGCCATTTCGGCGAGTCCTGAAGCATTATCAGAAACAGGCCCAAAAGAATCTAAAGTTATTATTATGCCTGCCATAGAAAGAAGCCCTGTAGATGCAACTGCCGTGCCGTATATACCTGCTGTTACAGGTGTGGGATAAGCTATCAAAAAGTACCCAAGGTAAAAGCTTATGCCAAGTACAGCTGAAACTGTTAAAAGCACAGGAACTGCGCTCATAAGCCCGTAAGCGTATCCAGTAACTATCACGTTGGATGGGCTGATAACTGATTGCTTTGCAATATCCTTTACAGGCCTGTGAGTATAATGCGTATAGTACTCTGTTATGTGTAAAGCCATTATGGTTGTTATCATTCCAAGCAGGTCGCATATCCAAAGAGCTATAGAGCTCGTGTTAAGCCCAAAGAAATAATAAAGAAATCCAAGGACTAAAATAGCTGTAATTGCCGTAACAGAGTAAAGCGAAAAGTTAAGCTTCTTCATGACATCTTCTGCATTTTCGGCTTTGCCTCTTACAACCTGCAAACCAGCTATGGTGCTTAAAAGCGCAGATGCAACTATTATAAGAGGTAGGAAATAAAACTTCTCTTGCATACCGAAAACAGATGCTATGAACATAGAACCGGTTACCACTACTACGAGGCTTTCATAAACATCGCTGGACATCCCTGCGACGTCTCCTACGTTATCTCCTACGTTGTCCGCTATCGTTCCCGGGTTTCTTGGATCGTCTTCAGGAATGTTTTCTTCTACCTTCCCTACAATGTCAGCTCCCCAGTCTGCAGCCTTTGTGTAGATACCTCCTGCAACCCTTATGAAAAGGCTCATAAGGCTGGCTCCAAAAGCAACTGGAATCAGAGCTTCAGCCCACTGCTGGTTCCGAACAAAAAGCAAAAACAAAACTGATATTACAAGTAGAGCTATGCTTGCTAAAATAGTTCCCATAACGCTGCCAGCCCTGAAGGAGACGCTTAATGCTCCTCCAAGACCATTTTTCTTAGCTGCCTGGGCTGTCCTCGAAGCGCTTCTAGTAGTTATGTACATTCCAAAATAACCCGCAAGACCGCTGCCCAAAGCCCCTAGCACAAATGATATGACAGCCATAAAAGCAAGCGTCGTGCTGTTAAAGCCAAAAAAGTAAACAGCCCCAACGAACAAAGCCAACAAAGTCCCAACTGGAAGTATAGTTTTATATTCTCTTGAAAGGAAAGCCCTTGCACCTGAAGCTATTAAGGAGCTTATTTTTTGCATGTATTCGGTTCCAGGGTCCTGTTTTAGAACCCAATAAGCCATGTAGCCTCCATAAAACAAACCTACTAAAGAAATTATCAAAGGAAAAGCTAGGACGCTGTAGTTATACCCTAATCCTAGAAGGGTAATAAAATAAAATGAGAGATTTATGAACATTTTTTTCATTATATATATGTTTTGTGTCCTTATAACTTTTATCCTCTATGAACGTGAATAAGGGCTGTAATAGGATTAAAAAATTGTAATAGCTTGTATAAATTTAACAAACGTTTATATTTTTATAATAATAATAATTTATAGAATAAAATTGTATGTTGGAGAACCAGAAATTCAAGCAAAGAGGAAGATACTTGCTGTACTAGTTGATGAGTGTAGAAAATCAGTAGATGCCATAAGGGAACTTTCGAAGATGATCGGCGATAGCAGGAATGCTGATGAAAGTTACTTAAAGATAAAGAGCGCTACAGAAGATGTAAGCGGCTACAGAAGGGCTCTTACTAGAAGCCTTGCTGAGCTCGGAAGCATGATAATAAACAAAGAAGACATAATGAGAGCAGCGTATCAAATTGAGGATCTTCTTGGCCTGATCGAGGGTACAGCTTTCAGGCTTAAGCAGTTAGCTCCAGAAAAATATTCAAAGTATGGGCTTAATGACACATTAACGAAACTTAGTGATAGGTTGATCGAAATGATAATAAAGCTTAACGACATGGTAAAAATGTTACAGATAAACCCAGAAAAAGTCGTTGAAATGCTACCAGGGATCGAGTCTATCGAAAAAGACATAGACAATACATACAGACAAACGCTTGTTGACGCGTTTAACAACATAAGCGATGCAAAGCTTTACATAATGATTAAAGACATACTGGAAAGAATCGACGAAATTTCAGACCTGGTTCTTTCAATTTCAGATTCTATAATGATAATTTCGATAGGGCTTTGATAAAACCAGCTAAAGGAATTTTATCTGAAAAAAACGTGATAATCTGGGACATCGATCAAGCTAATTTTATCTATTTTTCAGGATTCTTTGGAAAACCAATGAACATAAAAAAACCAAAGGGACCTTTTAAAGAACCGTTGGTGCTTGATCCAATAGAGAGCATTTATCTTTCAGAAAAAAACCAGCTTGAGGTTTATGATGGAGATAAAAAGATTGGGCCAGCAAAGCTCATGGATTTTTTTAAGAAAAGTTATGAAAATTTGGAGGAAAAGTATGCGGTTTACTCTTATCTAAGGGACAAAGGTTATGTTGTTCTGCCAGGGATAAAGTTTGGTGGAGACTTTGCAGTTTACAGAAAGGGTCCAGGACTTGAACACGCTCCGTACATTTTAAACGTGATAAAAAAAGATAAAATTCTTTCTGTAACAGAAATAGTTTTAGCAGGAAGGTTGGCCAGATCCGTAAAGAAAAAGTACATTTTTGCTGTAGTTTCAGAAAAGCCACTCTTTATAGGGCTCGAATGGTGGAAGCCTTAAAATAGAAAATAAAAAATTTAACGGGCCCGGTGGGATTCGAACCCACGACCTACAGCTTAGGAGGCTGCCGCGCTATCCAGGCTGCGCCACGGGCCCTTGCGGGGGGTGGGATTTGAACCCACGCACCCCAACGGGACGAGGTTCTAAGCCTCGCGCCATTGACCAGGCTAGGCGACCCCCGCGATGGACCGGGGGGGACTCGAACCCCCGACCTCTCCCATGCCACGGGAGCGTTCTACCCCTGAACTACCGGCCCGCATTTATATTTAAAACCTGGTCCGTTTTTATCCTTTTTGTTCAGATTTAAGTAACTACCTAGTGCTTCTAAGCTCATCGCTGAACTTAACGCATCAGCTCATTCGTTATGACTTTTTTCTAACGAAGTTTCTTTCCTCTTATCCTTGTGTTCTCGGTGCCGTTAACTTAAGCTCATAACCCGTTTACCTTATGTAATCAACAAAATTGACTTAATCCGTTCTGAAAGCTGATTTTTGATGTTGCACTGAACCAATTTCTTCGTGAGCACATAATAAAAGAACCTTAAGGCTTAAGTTAACGGCACCTTCGCGTATAACTAAAATAAAAAGGAATTAATCAACAGAGCATTATAATTTTGTATTATATTGTTCATGGTTTACTTCTTTAAAGAATTTTAATAATAAAATGATCGAAGAAATTTGAAGAATGATAATATATGTAATGATTATACTAATTTGCTTGAAAAAATATCCTACTAAGATGTCAGCTACTAATAACCCATATCCATAAGAAGTATTTAATATCCCGAATATGGATCCTCTTTGTTTCTCCTCTACATAACTGCCTACTATTGATCTTGCAACTGTATCGTTGATCCCAGTAAATGCACCAAATAATAGACCAAGTAACATGTAAAACAAAATATTGTGAAAACTAACCATTGAAATGATTAATATTGCTAATATAGGACCAAAAATTATTATCTCTTTTCCAATTTTATCGTATGCTATGCCAAAGATAAATCCGAATACACCTTCACCTGCCATAGCAAGCGTGAATATCAATGTTACCTCATACCGTGCTAAAAATCCCTGAGCCGAAACCAATATAAATGGGATATTATAGATTCCAGCTGCGCTCAAGCCTATTCCTAGAACATAGTACATAAGATGTCTTTTTTTAATTCCTTTTTCTATATTTTTTCGAGCTTCAAAGTTTTTCTCCTTTTTTGAATATCTATATGAAGTATATAGAAATAGAATACTCAAAGTTGCTGGTATTGCCAAAAATAGAAATGCATGCCTGAAACCATAATTATAAAAAAGCATCGCAGAAATTATTAAGGGACCTATTACAGCACCAGCTTGATCAAGCAAATTCTGTAATGCAAATGAATAGCCTATCCTATTTTCAGAACCCATCGTTGAGATAACATAATCCCTTGGCGGAATTCTTGTTGCACGACCCAACCTCTCCATAATGATTAAAATTGCCGCAATAATGTAATTATTTGCTAGCGCAAGTAATGGTACTGCAAAAAGATTTATTATATAACCTAAAAACATCATCCCCCAGTAGTTTCCTGTTTTGTCTGAAATCTTTCCTGACACGGATCTGAATGAATATCCCAAAAAGTCTCCAAGACCCATTACAATGCCTAAGGCAAATACGGACCCGCCAAGCACATATGTAAAATATTGCGGTATTATGCTTCTTGCGCTTTCGTATGTCATGTCAGCAAAAAAACTCACTATACCTATCAGAATTATTAGCTTTAAATTTGGACTTATTTTCTTTATTCCCTTACTCATATTTGAACTCACTCAGAATTGTGTGCATTTCCATCAGCCTATTTATTTTTGATTTTTATAAATTTTTTATCTTGTTTAAAATTAAGAATTGTGACATAAGCCCAGAAAGATTAAATGCAAAGACTTGATTTTCATTTAATATTTGGAATATTTCAAATTTATCAATCTGACCTCTTCCCTGCCCTTGAAGAGGCGAGGGTTTCCTGAGGTCTCAAGGGTTACACCCCTTTACGGGTGCTACTCTTTTGTGATCTACTATGAAAGATATAGGCTTCTTTACTTTTGAAACAATTACGTTCGCTGCTTTTTTGAGAATGTTCAATGCGCCGTTAAGGTCTGAATGAAGTCTATGTCCTTTAGGGCAAATAACTACTCCTCTTGGTATTCTTTTGACTTCTACATCATGATAAGCGCAGTTCTTTGAAGTATTATACTCAACAACCTCAAACACTTTTATCCCATACTCTTGAGCCTTAAGTTCTATTGCATCTATTAACTTGCGATAAGACCACAAGTTTACTGTAAATTTATTGCCCTTCTCCTGAGCTATCTCAAAAGGGTAGCCTAAGTATATAGTTGAAACGCCTTGTTTATGTAACTCTTTTATTAAGTGCGAAGCTAAGTTCTTGTACAAGTGACGAAGCCTTCTCTTTAACTTCCCGTGCAACCTTTTCTTCTCTTTTAATAACTCCTCATACGCTTTATATTTACCCATGTTTTTCGTTTTGTCTGCCAATGATTGTACTTCTGCTATCTTCTTCTCAAAGTAAAAATAATCTTCCTTAGCCCTAACGCCTTTATAGAGCAACCAAGTTCCGTCTTCTACTATCACGCTTGCCAAAACGTTGATACCTAAGTCTATTGAAGCCATTTTGTTTCCTTTAGGCGATTCAACCTGAACGCTTTTCCTTTCACCGTGAACGATATATTTGCTTTTATTTCCCTTTTTAGTTATTTCAACTCCTACATTAACAGGGATTGAAGCGTACCACGCATTCTTTGCTTCGTCGTAGTATATCTCAAGCCTACCCTGTTTGCCGTACCACCTTGACCTGCCTGCAAAATCAATTTCCATGTTGAAGTCTTTAAGAATTAACTTATGGTTCTGCTCGTCTACAATGTATCTATCTTGCCTTATCGCGAGAATTAGCTTCCTCCTTTTTTTCTTTGTCTTTCCAGTAATTCGGTGGGCTAACGCGTTTTATGAATGGTGGCAATTTTCCTTCTTTCTTCAGCTTCAGCAAGGAGAAAAAGGAAGACTAAGCTTCGTTGTTCTTTTTTATGACTGCTTGAGCGTTAACTCCTAATTCTTCTTTGTACTTTTCGTAGTATTTGTCCCACGTTGTATTGAAGTCCACGTGGTGTTGCTGAAAGAACTGTTGTCTCCTTTCGTAGTTAATTTCGTTGAAGAGTTTCGCCGATATATTCGCTAACCTTTTTAGTTTCCTTTCCTGAAAACCGTTCGGAAAAAGGCACACGACGTTTGTCCTCTTATTCGTGTGCTTAGCTTCGTAGATGCCCTCCTCTGGCATTGCGGGAGAATTCGGCTCCCGCCCCTCATGTCCTAAGAGTTGACCAGAGGAGAGCATCTCAAAACAAAATAGCAGTTTTAATTTAAAAGCTTTTGCCCCGCCATTTATGGCGAGGTTTGTCATTCACTTTATCAATCAGTAGGTTACAGCAGCTTTACGACGAATACAAAAGGCACATTAAATGTTAAGAAAAAGGCTGGAAGGCATAAACGGTCCTTGAATAAGATGTAAGGGAGAAGATAACATTTATGGTTGGGAAGGTTAATCATCCTCAAACGAACGTAAAAGATGGGTTCTTCGACATATTTGTGAAGAAGGTTTAAGTTCTTCGATTCTATTGATGAATTCATGCAATGGTACAGCTTCATAAGGCCTCTTGAAGCGTTTGACATTGAAAGGTTTGAAACTCCAACAATAATCTATTATAAGAGGCTTAAAAGGAGATCGTTGAACAGTCATTCTTAGATATGCTGGAAAGGGGTGTAATAATTTGGGAATAAAACTCACTGCAAAAAGTTCCTATATGGTTAAATATTACTTGGAGCGGTTTATTAACATGCTCCTAAAGGAGCATAAACGGGATGGAGTCCCCTATTAACCGCCTTTTAGGCTGATGACTCCTATCGAGGCGATATTAATTGGAGTATAAAAGCCTATTAGGTTCAAAAGGATCAAAGGCCAATGAAGAGACAATTAGAGACCTAAGAATAGAAGAACTCATAAATGATATTTTGGGGAATGATAAAAACCAGTTTTTAATTGATGTATTTAAAGAGCCACTAAGCGACAAGAATGCAATTGATTTTAGGCTAAAAATATTCAACGATCTTATGGATGAAAAAATTTATAATGTCATAAAAAATTTTGTAAATAAAATAAAAGATTGCAACAGGTTGATGGATTTAGAGGCTAAAACATATGAAGAGTTTAAGTACGGTTTTCATATTGATGTAGCTCTAATTTATATAAACACTGTAGAAAATACATTAAATTTGATGCGCGAATTAAATATAAAATCAGATGGTATACTTTATTTCATTAACTATCTCGAAAATCTGATTCAGAGTGATAGATTTCAGGCTTTGAAGAGGATTACATATGAAGCAAAGACTGCCAGGGAAAAAATAAAGGTCAAAATAAACATAAACGGGGACCGAATAAGGGTTGCAAAGGAAGAAAACGGAGAAGATTTAACATCTAAGATTGAACAGTTGTTTTCGAGATTTAAAGGGCAGCAGGTCCATGAACTTAAGTTTGATAGATATTATGAGCAAATTACTCATATACACGCTGGAATATTAAATGGTGTTTATAGGATCTTTAAAGAAGAATTTAACATTATGAAAAAATTAAAAGACGAATTCCCAGACATAGTAGATGAAGGCATCAAATCGTTTGCGAATGAGTTTGAGTTCTATCTTAAATATATCGAATATATGAAAAGCATTCAATCTAATGGATACAAATTTTCGATACCTCAATTTACCGAAGATGGCTCAATACACGTCAAAGGATTTTATAATTTGTTATTGGCTAGGAAAAATGTTGCTGTAGCTAATGATATCCATACTACAGGTAATAAAAGGGTATTTATAATAACAGGCATAAATAGCGGGGGAAAAACTACGTTTGCCATTACTTTTGGACAATTAGCATTTCTCTCTTTAATAGGCGTGCCTGTCCCTGCAGAAGAGGCCAAAATATGCCTGTTCTCTAATATTATGACGGCTTTTCCAATAGAAGAGGATAAAATGGAAGATTTAAGCAGGTTAGAAAAGGATGTAGAAAGAGTATACAACATTTTAAAAACAGCTGATGATAAAACGCTCATCATAGTTAACGAGCTTTTCTCTTCCACAACTTCAGAGGAAGGCTTTGAACTTGCAAAGCGTTTTATAGAAAAAATAACAAGCAAAGGATCATATCTTATTTACGTGACATTTATTACAAAGATAGCCACACTTGAAAACGTTATCAGTCTTGTGACACAAATTCAAGACGAGAAACCAACTTTCAAAATCATAGAAAGCAATCCTCTTCCTAAATATATGGCAATTCAAATAGCATCTAAGCATCGCCTACTTTATGAAGATATTAAAAAAGTGATCTTGAATGATTCAGTTTGACCTTCTAAAGCTAAGCGATGCCCCTGAAATTGAAGACAAAAATAATCTAAAGAAAGATTTAGAGCTGGAGAAAATAATAGAAACAATAGCCCAAAAGGATGATCTGGTAAAAAAGGTATGGGAACACGTGCTTTTGTTATCTAAAGCCGATATCAATTCTATAAAATACAGACAGGAAGCTGTTAAAGATGCTATTCAGAATAGAGATACAGTATTAAACTTGTACAAATTTACGGGGGAGGTCATAGATAGGACAAAAAGGGCGACATTTATTGTTACGTACGATAATCCAGAGTTAATAGTTTACGATACAGCAAATGGGATAAAGGTAATGATAGATGCGCTAAAAGATTTAAAAGACATTCTTGATAGATCAAGCTTCTCATCTGAAGCTTTTCGGGAACTGATAAGCTCTATAAAAGAGAACATAGATGATAATTTTATAGTTTCCGCAAAAGAACTAATGAGTTATCTTGATATTAGAAGTGGAATAGAATTTTCTGTTAGGTTGAGCACGTACAACACTTTAAGTGACCCTGTATTTTTAATTCCTGAAAAGGAAAGGAGCTTATTGAAAAGAATAATTAGCAGAAAAAATGATTACGTTTTTAGATTAGAGCCGCGGGATGAAATAGGTGCAGAAATTTTGGGGAAGATTAATGAATGGGTTTTAAGTGGTTTGGCTCCAACAATGCTTAAGGCTTATGAGCATTTATTGCAGTTTTTCACAACCTTACATACGCAACTGGCTTTCTTTGTAGGCGCCATAAACCTTTACGATTTCTTTAAAAAGATCGAACTACCTTTGGCTTATCCAGATTTTTCTGAAGGTACAATATCATTTCGCGATCTATACTGCCTCTCCTTGGCAATATCAAAAAATGAAAAACCTGTTCCAAATTCTCTTGATGTCCATAACATAAATACATTCATAATAAGTGGGATCAATAAAGGCGGCAAAACTACATTCTTAAAAGCTATAGGTCAAGCAATACTGCTTGCAAGGGCTGGGCTCTTTGTGCCGGCCAATAATTTTATAATTCCATCATCGGGGAATGTTTTTACTCATTTTCAGAGAGAGGAGGAAAGGACACTGTCATATGGGAAATTTGAAGAAGAAATAATAAGGTTCAGAAAAATAATTGAGTCGCTAAAGGCTGGAGACTATGTTTTAATGAACGAAAGCTTCTCATCAACTAACCAGGTTGAGGCATCCGTAGTAGCTAAACAAGTTGTATCTGCCCTAATAAATAGCAAAATTACTGTTTTTTACGTTACGTTTTTGCAGGACTTCATATATGATTTTATTAAAGAAAATAAAAATAAGGCAATTCTATTAACCCCTGAAAGGCTAAAAGATGGAACAAGAACGTTTAAGTTAGTACAAGGCTTTGTTCAGTCAGGATATGCGTTAGAGATATGGGACAAATATTTTATGGAAAATTAAAAATATAACTAGATCAAACTCTTAAACCCATTCCCATAACTAGCGTTATTATTGTAGCTATTATAAAAGCTAATCGTTACCTAGCAACCCAATAACGCTTGTTCTAAGGTCTTCGGCAAGCTTTTTATAGAAAACCTTCTATAAGTCATCGAATGCAATATTTTGTTGTATTTTTGTATCCAAACTCTGTGTACTTCTCCCGCTACCTCTAGCTATAAGTTTTTGTTTTGTCCAATATTTAGGAAACTTTGCATACTTACAACAACCTCATCTGGGAATCTTGCCCCTTAAAACCCAAAAAAGTTAAATCTTAAAATATTCAAGGCTTGTTATGATTTCTGGCGTGGTGTTTGATCTTGATGGGACGCTGATAGATAGTGCAGAACAGCTTGCAATAGCATGGTCTAAAGCTTTTAAAGAGTTTGGGTACGATGTAAAGCCATCAGAAATAAGAAAGTATGTTGGTCTTTCGCCAGCTGTGCTTATCTCAAAGTTCATGAGCAACCTGAGTAACGATGATTTAGAAAGGATAAAGAGCTTAAGGAAAAAGTACTTTATAGAAAACATAAATAGAATTAAGATGTTTCCAGATGCTGTTTCCTGCTTATCAAATTTAAGGAGTATTGGGGTCAATGCTTCAATAGCAACAAGCTTGGGCAGGGATATGATTGATGAAATAGTAAAGCACTTTAACCTTGATAGGATGGTCTGCTGCTGGGTTACCGGTGAAGACGTAAAAAACCCAAAGCCAGAGCCCGACATATTCTTAAAGGCATTTGAAAAAATGAATTTAACGCCAAGGGAGGGCATCGTTGTGGGAGACAGAGAATATGACATAATAGGTGGTAAAAGGGCCGGTTCACTTACAGCATTAATTGTAAGGGATCAATACAGCAAAACAAATAGCGTGCAGCCAGACTACATAATACACAGCTTGGATGAACTTCTTGAAATAATAAAGAAGATTAATTTCTAACACATCATATGTTCTGAAGGTCATAATTTTATTGCTTCCCAAAAACCCCTAACATTCTATAAGAGCTTTTCCTTTTCTTTGTGAGTGATTTTTGCTTCATTTCCAGGCTTGACCTTATGCCGTTAAGCTTCCTACTAACTCAGTTCCCTCGCAAGTACAGCATTTAATTGCAATTAACAATGCAATAAATTATTTTGTTTTTGATTAACTTTGGCTTAAAACCACGTAGCTTTGTTTAAATCAAATTTTAATCCTTAGCTCATAGTTCAAACGGCCTCTTATTCAAAATAAGATTGATGAGCCTATAATAAATTTCCTATAAAGGTGAAGCGTTATACTTGCGGAAGTACTGGCGTGCAAAAATTTAGAGATTTATACAAATCGTTTAAATTTTTTTGTAAACACATATTTTATAAGTGGTGAAGAGGATGCCATCTATAGGTATAGCAGGGCTAGGTCCTGCAGGAGCTTACCTCGGAGCGCTGTTGCAGGATAAAGCCGAAATCTTCGAAGCACAGAAAGAGGAAAGGTTTACTTCGGTTTGTGCGTGGGGGACAGGTTATTATCGTATGAAGGACCTTATAAAACAAACCGGTTTAAACTTCGATGATTATATTTTGCATAAAGGTAAAAAAATCTTCGTTGGATGGAAAGGGAAACTTATAGAATTTGATGCGTACGGCCTTAGCACGTTTGACAAACCAAGGTTATTGAAAGATTTAGCAAAGAACATAAAGGTTCACTTTAGTTCGAGGGTCGATAGGGGCTATCTTGAGTCACGTTACATATTAGCTGTAGATGCCACAGGGGTCAACAGAACTCTTTTAGGCAGGCCCAACAAAGATTTTTTGGTTCCAACAATAGAGTATAAAGTTAAATTTGAAAACCCTCCGTTTGACGATTTTTATATAGAACCGTTTAGCGGCTATTCAGGTTATCTTTGGTACTTTCCGCTGTCTGAAAAAGAGTACTTCGTTGGTGCCGGAGATGTATATTTGAACCACGAAGAAAGAGTTTTAGAATTCATAAAAAAACACCGGGGAAAAATTGTAGAAGGTTCAAGAGTAGGCAAAGCAATAAGGCTTCTTCCAACTGAATACATGGAGCCTCTTTACTTTATGAACGCTGTAGCAATCGGCGAGGCTGCGGGCGCTGTCTACCCTTTGTTGGGTGAAGGTATACTTCCCAGCATGATCTCGGCTAAAATACTTTATGATAACGACCTTAACGTTAGAAAGTATATAGTTAACCTTAAGAACTATTTCTTGCCTTATAAAAAGGCATACGATTACCTTGTCAAAAAAATGAAAGGGCAAGGGAACGCTCTCAGCGATGCCATAAGCGTCTTCAGCATAGTAAGGGATGCGATTAAGTTTAAGGACGTACTTGGGGTGGATCTAAAGATCTCTTACATTTTTAAGATACTCTCAATACTATAATTGATACATAATAAAGTTGCTTTCAGCAGGGCTGGCATTCTTATAAAACATAACGATAAAATAATAGCTTTGGATCCGGAAGAAAGGGTAAAGGCTGACCTTACCTTTGTCTCACACGCTCATATGGATCATCTGTTAAAGAACGAAAAAAATACTGTGTTAGCTTCAAAGGAGACTATCGAGCTTGCGAGGGAAAGAGGAATTAAAATACGGAACTTTGTTGAAGCTTTTGATGATGTACAGCTGATAGACTCCGGACACATACTTGGTTCAAGAGCAATAATCATCGGAAAAAATGAAATAATGTATACAGGAGATTTTTCTCAAAGGGATAGAGGTTTCTTAAAGAAGCTTGAACCTGTGAACGTAAGGTTACTCATCATAGAAAGCACTTACGGGAAAAAAGGTTACAAGTTTCCGCCAACTGCGACTATAATAGAAAGCGTAATGAAGATTATATCAAAAGCATATGATGCAGGGATGGGCGTTTCTCTTCACGGCTACACTTTGGGCAAAGCGCAGCTTATTGAATACCTTTTTCAGAGCTGGAGACCCCTTGTAGTACACAGAAACATAGAAAGAATGAACGCAGTTTACAGAAAGTTTGGGATAAACATACCTAAGCCAGATGTCATAGTACAAAACCTTTCACATTTTCCGGATACGCCTTATGTATACGTAGCGCCTACTTATGAAAATGTAAACAATGTATACGCTAGCATAAGGTTCACAGGATGGGCTAAGCACATAAGCAATTATGCTGTGCCGCTCAGCGACCACGCAGATCATGATGAACTCATTAGTTTTGTCAAAAAAGTTAACCCTGAAATGATAATAACAGTTCACGGTTTTGATAAAGAATTTGCAAAAGAGCTCAGAAGCTTAGGGTTCAGAGCTTTTGCCTTTTCAGATCAGCAGCTTGACCTCGATTCTTTTATTTATAAATTCTGAAGAGTTATAGCTGGGTAGTTTACGCTGTTATTGTAAGTGCTCTTTCCGGGTCGTAACCCCTTGCTCTTCCCCAAGCTCCAAGTGCGTCCAAAATTTTTTTAGAACCGTACCTGAAGAACCTGGTCAAGATCCCCTTTGCCAACGAATTCTTAACTACGTGCGGTAAAAACCTTTCAACTTCAAGAACTGTATGTCTCCAGGTTCTGTATATAAGGTAAAACCTTGTTTCTGTAAGCTGCGATTCTACGTCAAAGAATTCGCTGTCAGCTAAATTTGCAAGAGGATCGAAACTAAGAACTGTTACTGTCCAGTGTGCTTTTTCCCCTATTTTTTCAGGAAGCTCCTTTTCCATTCTATCGATAAGCCTTATCGTATCTATGACGTCATCGTCAGTTTCTCCTGGAAATCCTACTATCGCTGTATATGCGGGAACCCAGTAGTTTTCGTTTAACACCTTAGTCCCTTCAAAAACCACTTCTGGCCACTCCTCTGCTGAAAAAGGAAGCGCTTTCCTCGGCATGTACTTTTTAACAAGTCTTACAGAGCCTGTTTCAAGCCCAGGCTGGAGCCCGATTATGTTGTCAGGGGAAGCTTTCATGACTTCAGAAAGCTTTTTAAACGCTTCCGGGTTTGAAGCTGGCGCTGAAATCGTTCCGTGAGTTGGGTTTGTATGTCGTACGCCTTCCGCACCTACTATGGCGCTGAAAAGTTCTATAAGCGCATCCCAGTTAGGGTTCATGTACCTGTGATCTTCGAGATTATAGAGAAATATATCTTCGCTCTGAGCCCAAACGTTATATTCTCCATACTTAACGTTAACGCTTATGTTTTTAAGTATGTGCTCAATAGGTAAGTTCCTTGCGCTCCTTAAGTTAGGCAAACAGAATTCGCAGTTTCTTCCGCATCCCCTGTTAACTTCTAGCAGTCCATGCAACGTTGCTCCTTTGATCAGAGGTATCTGGTCTACTTTTGGATAATCTTTTACCCTTATTATCCTGTCAGCTCTGCCTTCAACAATATCGTCCATTATCTGGGGCAGAACGTGTTCTGTTTCTCCCACAACAAGGTGGTCTATTCCTAGTTCATCCATCACTTTACTTCTTATCTCTATCTGCCACGTCCCAGGACCTCCAACCACTATCTTAAACCTTTTGCCGTTTGCATTTCTTAGAACGTTAAGCTTTCTCATAAGCTGATAAAAGTAATACTTTGTATACCCTGTGTCACGACCGCCATTAGTAAACATCATAGTTACAGGACCAAGCCCTAGCGGGTCCATTGTTGATACGCCAACTACTTTTGTATTATCATTTATGTACCTCTCTATGTTCTTTGGCGTGACGACCTTGACTTTTTCTCTCCCAAGGTAATCTACAAGGACGCTTTCAACAAGCCTTAAATCATAAGGAGCTCTAACTGGCAAACCATCTTGCAGCTCTGTATACGGAGAAAGGGCGTCAAAGATCACCTTTGGTACTTTTTCAACAGGCGCACACCCTAGAAACTGCAGGAGCGGTATATTTCTGTACTCACTGAAGAGGGTTTTATCAGCGGTAAGTAAGACGTTATAGTCCATAAAGTATTTTTTATGAAGATCTTAAAAAACGCTTCGCACAAAATTTTTATTATTTTGATAAAATTAATCTTTTTTGGGCTTGATTATAACCCTTTTACCAACTTCTTTCTCTAATTTTTCTATGTTCTCTCCGCCTTTGCCTATAATTTTCCCTATAACGTCACGGTTAACTCTTATTATAACGTTCTTTTTTCCTATTTCTATTACAGCTGTTTTGTCGTACTGTGACACCATTTCTTGTATCTTATTTTTTATTGCTCCCAGAGGGACAACAACCTTTTCGTCCCCATACATGTATATTTCATATTCGAGCTGTTTGGTTTCAAAATTTCTCACTTCGACTACAGGCCTGGCCAGGTCTTCTGAAGTCATCCCTGTAGGAACTTTAACTACTAAGTTTAGCTCGTAAACTGTCTTGATCTGCCCGCTCTGAAGGAATATTACAGTATCGACAATCCTTGGTACCATACCTATGTCTATTCTTTCAATAAGTCTCTGGACTGCATCTATAGGGCTGCTTGAATGAACAACCCCGACCATACCAACGCCAGCAAGCCTCATGTCAGCATAGACTTTAAAGTCCTGAGTTTTTCTTACCTCGTCAAAAATAGTATAGTCTGGCCTTACTAGCAAAAGTATTTCAGCAGTCTTTTCAAAGTCGCCTTCCAGGGGAGCGTATTGTGTTATTTCTGGACTAACCTGAAGGTCTCTTGGAGATTCTAAAGTCTTAACAACTTTTCCTTTTTTAGTGTAAAACTCAGCAAGAGACGCAGCAAGCGTGGACTTACCTGAGCCTGGAGGACCCGCTATTATTATTCCTTCTGCCCTTTCCAATCTTTCTCTTAAAGCTGCTGAAACATTGTAATCTTCTAAGGTGAGCTTTATTATTGGTCTAACCAAAGTAACTTCAAGACCATCAGAAAAAGGTGGCCTTGCTATTGTTATCCTGTAGTTTCCTAACTGTATGACAGTTGCGCCCCCCGTTTTCATTTCTATGAATGAATCTGGTTCGACCCTTGCCCTTTCGTTTATTTCAGAAATTATTTCCTCAAGCTCATCAGCAGTAATTGGCTTATCTGAAACTTTCTCAAGTCTAAAGTCTCCAGGTTTCCCCCTCTTAACATATGGGGGCACGTTCTCTTTCAAGTGCACGCTCATTACATCCTCTTTGAGATAGTTTTCTATTTTCATAGGTTTTTTCTCTTCTTCTCGAATCATATACTTTGAGTTTACACCTTCAGCTTCTGCAACCAGATGCAGAACGTAATCTGAGGTGTAAAGGATTGCTTTGTTCTTTTTTGCTAATTCCAGTATCATATAATCTATTCTTCCAGAATGAGCAAGCTTTATGTCTTCGATCGAAGGCAAAGAACCTTTTACTACATACTTAATGTTTTTCTCAACGCTTAGTTCTCTTATCTTTTTTAACTCTTGAAGACCTTTAAATCCTATTTCAAGACCTTTCGTAGCCTGATTTTGTAGCTCTCCAATAACAGCTCTAGGAACTATAATGGTTGCCTCTTTAATTTCTCCCTTTTCAATAAGTTTTGAAACAAAACCGTTTATGATAACGCTTGTGTCGAGCAGTATTTTTTCCAATTTGATTACCTAGAAGCAGCTGCCATTTTTTCCTGTTCCTGCTTCTTTCTTATAGCATATGAGTTCGGGTCATTGTTTGCTGCAAGGATGAGCTCTTCAGCCAAAGCTTCTTCGATAGGTTTGCCTGTCTTCCAAGATGCCATTCTAGCTCCCTGCGAAATGAACCTAAGCGCAAGGTCAAGCCTTCTGTTAGGAGATACATCTACTGAAACGTGATAAACGACACCACCGTAGCTTATTCTTGTAGTGTCTTCATTTGGTCCTGCGTTTATAACTGCGTCAACAAGAACTTGGATAGGGTTCTTTTTCGTTTTAAGGTAGATCATTTCAAAAGCTGACTTTACTATGTTTATAGCCTTCTGTTTCTTTCCAGCCATCCTTCCTGTGTTTTTTGCCCATATTTTTCCATAGTGCATTAAATTGTTGACCAACCTTTCAACTATGTTTACTTTTTCCTTTGCAAACCTTCTTTTAGCGTGCCTGCCAAAAGAGTGCGGATAATAAACAGGGTTGAGGCTTATTACTTGCTTAAGACTTATATCTTTTACTTGTACCTCAGAAAAGTCCCATTTATCAAAAAGAAGTATTTTTTCGCTCATCTTTTCGGCTTCTCCTTTTTACCCAAAACTAAAAGTTTTAACGGTACCCCGTTAACTTTTACGACTTTCCACCTTACACCAGGAATGTCGCCCATGGATCTGCCTTGTGATCCGCCTATGCCTTCTACAAGTACTTCATCATGTTCATCTACATAGTTCAAAGCGCCATCCCCTGGAAGGAATGCAGTAATCTGTTTTCCGTTCTTTATGAGCTGTACTCTAACGCATTTTCTTACAGCTGAGTTTGGCTGTTTTGATTCTATCCCAACTTTCTCTATGACTATACCCTTTGCCATGGGTGCGCCCTCAAGAGGATCAGCCTTAATGTCGAGCTGTAGCATTCTCCTTTTGTAGTACTTATCAGACCACCTGAACTTCTGTCTTTTCTTTTTAAGACCTCTTGCACCAAATTCACCTAACGGAGATTTACCTTTTCCCATTTTTAAACCACCTTGACATAAGACACGTTAAAATAACGTTTTAATAATAACTTAATCTTTTCTATGTTTTGCCCCCTAGTTCCAAAAACCATACCTTTTTGTTCCTGCGGAACTTGAATTATTACAGTTTTTTCGCCATTAGGCGAAGAAGATTCTTTAACGCTTAAGTTCACGTTTTCCCCCACCATACCCTTTACAAACTCTGTCAAATCATCAGAATAACCAACAATCACTACATCTTTCTTTATTGTTTTCTTTATATAATTTACGTTGATACCTTCTTTTCCGATAGCTTTTGCTACATTGTCCTTTTTTACTACGACTATCATCCTGTTAAACCTGTCATCCCTTATTACGTCCATTGGGAATACTCCTGTTACTGAAGAAAACAGCTTCATAAAATTGATGTCCTCGTTCGTATACTTGATTTCTGACAGTTCAGCTCACCTTTTTCAGTTCTAGCTCTACCCTTTCGCTCAAGTTTTTCAACCCCACAACCTTTACAGGATGGTTTCTTCCCAAAGCTCTACCTAATTGGTATGGGGATCCATCGTACACTAACAATTTAGCGTCCTTTGACATTATAGAATCAACTTCATCTTTCTTCAAGTCTTTGGAATAGATGATTAATTTCATCATTTTTAAATCTTTCTTTACTTCTTTCAAGCCCATGGCTATCTTTTTTTCCTGCGCGATTACCTTTAAAAGTTCTTCTATTCCCATATTTTTCACCTACATGTATATTTGAACCATGCCAGTGCCTACAGGTATTGTGGAGCCAACTATAACGTTTTCTGTTACTCCAAGGAGTTCATCTGAAAGGCCTCTGGCCGCAGCTTCTGCAATAGTTGGAACAGTTATTTCGAAAGCTGCCTTTGCAAGCACGCTAGTCTTAAATCCAACTATTCCATGCCTTCCAACTGGCAGCACAATGCCCCTGCTCGTCATGATGTCAGCTATTAGCGAAATATGTCTATAATCGACTTCAAGACCTTGCTCATTCAATACTTCAAGTATTTCTTTAATGAGCACGTTTCTTGCGGCCTCTATGCCAAGCACGTTTGCAACTTCATGAATGTTGTTGGAGATAGTTCTTGTAGGATCTACGTGTGGAATAGCAAGCACTTTTGAAAGGTTGGACCCGCTGGTCTCTATCATCCATTCTCCTTCTTTGTTAACGACTGAAGCGTTTATGATTCCTGGAACTCCGCTTATTCTAGAATTAAGCATCTTCTTCTGTATGGCTTGAAGCGCTGTAAGTTCATATGTGTTAGCGTACACAATTATCTGATTGCCGCTAACTTCAATCTTTCTTTTGCCCCCTTCAATAGCCTTTGCAACGTCTTCTGGAGTAAGGCCTCTGTCCTTTAATTTTTGCGGCGACAGAGTAAAGACTATTATTCCCTCAGTAGGTTCCACTGCAGCATCAGAAACCACGTTTTCAAGCTTTGTAAATATTATTGACCTTGCAACCTCCTGAGCTTTCTCTGCTGACGATCTGTATTCCTCATCAAGGTATATCTCCATTACCGGCGTTGTAGGTTCTTTGCGCGCGTCAAGGAGTTCTATCAACCTTGGCAGACCAAGCGTTACATCTCTTTCTCTTACTCCTGCAAAGTGGAAAGTTCTGAGCGTCATCTGCGTACCTGGTTCTCCAACAGATTGAGCCGCTACAACTCCGACAGCTTCTCCTGGTTCCACTAAGCTGTTAACGTATTTTTCAACCGTTTTGTTGCATACTTCAGTTACTGCTTTTTCGCTTAATCCTGAATTAAGCAAAGCGCTCTCCAGATCTTTTACGAGCTTCGGGTTTAATTTTTCCTTTACTTTTTCAACTTCTGACTTTATGTAACTTGCTGAAGCTGGCTTTCCAGAATCTGTTGTTTTGATTATTTCGACAAGCCTCTTTACGTTAACTGCAAGGCCATGGTCGCTCTTTGATACGTCAACTCCATCTTCTCCATATTTAAACTGTATAATTCCCCCTTCAGGATCCCTTATTGTAAGGTCGTACTCAACCCTTGTGTGTTCCAAAGCATTTATGAGCCTTCTCTGAAGGTAACCGCTTTGTTGTGTCCTAACAGCTGTATCTACTAAGCCTTCCCTTCCTGCCATCGAATGGAACACAAACTCAAGTACGTTCAACCCATCCCTGAAACTGCTACTCACGAAGCCCGTTGCTTCAGGAGTAATGTCTCCTTTCTTAAAGTGGCTCAAAGCCCTCTGCGTATAACCTCTAGTTATTCTCTTGCCCCTGATGCTTTGTTGTCCAAGCATAGCCATCATCTGCCCGAGGTTAAGGCTGCTTCCCCTAGCTCCTGTTTTGGCCATTATAAAGCCGCTATTTTCTTCGCTAATTACCTTTTCAACTATTTTGGCTGCTTTATCCCTAGCTCTGCTCAGTTCGTTCATTATGTAGTTTTCAAGCATGTCTTCTGGCTTAACTCCTTTAAGTATAGGCAGCTTGTTTTCCCTGTACTGAGTTATATAGTTAAGAACGTTCTCGTACGCTTCTTTAACAATTTCCTTTAGCTGCCTCTTGACGCTCTCAGGTATTTCAAGCTCATCGTATCCGTAAGAAAAGCCTCTGCGAGTTAGGTATTCTATGAATATCTTTAACAGCGAGTTCAATAGATTTCTCGAAGTTTGAGGGCCGTAGTCTTTTGTTATCCTGTGTAGCATGCTATCTGGTTCTTCAGCTCCAAGCGAAGCCTTATCAAGAACTCCAGAAATCAGTTGACCGTTTTTAACAAGTATGTCATTTTTACCGCCCCCTACCCATTTTGACGTTCCAACAAAATTAAAGTCCTTTGGCAGGAACAAAGACACGAGCTCTTTTCCAGTATAATATTGCTTTTCTGGTATTTCACCTTTATAACCTCCAACGTATGCAAGGTTCATCATATCCTGTTTGCTCAGCTTTGTTTTATCTCTAGTAAGCAAATAAGCGCCCGTTATGTAATCCCTTATTGCTCCCATTATTGGCGCTCCGTACCTGGGCGTTATTATCTGGTTCTGAACTGCCATCAGGTGCATTGCTTCTGCTTGAGCGTCAAGGCTTTGAGGTACGTGAAGGTTCATTTCGTCACCATCAAAGTCAGCGTTGTAAGGCGGACAGACAGCTGGATGTAGTCTGAAAGTTCTGCCAGGCAAAACTCTAACGAAATGTGCCATTATCGACATCCTGTGCAAGGAAGGCTGCCTGTTAAATAAAACAACGTCGCCGTTCATTAAGTGTCTTTCCACAACATAATCATATGTTAAAGTGTTTGCCAGAGATTCTCTATCCTGTACATAATCTAGCCTTATCTTAATTCCATCGGGCCTTATGACGTAGTTAGCCCCAGGATAGTTATCTGGCCCGTTCTTGACAAGTTCTCTCAAGAATTCGATGTTCCATGGAGTAACTCTTTCTGGAACCGTTAACCTCTTTGCTACTTCAATAGGTATTCCAACTTCAGCTATATCTATGTTTGGATCCGGTGAAATGACTGTCCTGCTTGAGAAATCAACCCTTTTCCCAGAAAGGTTTCCCCTGAACCTCCCTTCCTTACCCTTAAGCCTTTGCGCTAAAGTTCTTAGAGGCCTTCCCGACCTGTGATGAGCTTGAGGTATTCCTGAGACCTCGTTATCGAAATAAGTTGTTACGTGGTACTGCAAAAGATCTGCTAAATCCTGAATTATCAGCGGCGGTGTACCAGATTCCTTTGCTTCAGCTACCCTTTGATTAACTCTCAGTATGTCAACTAGCTTATGGGTTAGATCGTCTTCAGACCTTGTACCTGTTTCAAGTATTATGCTAGGCCTTACAGAAACTGGAGGGACTGGAAGCACTTGAAGAACCATCCATTCTGGCCTAGCAGACCTTGGATCGTATCCCAAAACTTCAACATCAGAGTCAGGAATCCTTTCTAACCACTCTCTTATCTGGGATGGCATCAACCTTACAGGCGCTCCATCCTCAGTTATTTCATGGAACGTATGAGGCTTTGTAAATTCGATTTCAAGTTTCTTTGCTCCACAGTGGGGGCATATTTTTGTTTTCTTTGCTTTTGCGACTATTTCTTTTGTTATCTTTTGTAGAACGATTGGGTTACCACGCGCTTCGTCGAGCTGTTTTCGGTAAGCCTCTATTTCATCATCAGGCAAAAGAATTCTGCCGCATTTTTTACACGTAGTTACGAGGAACTTGTGAATGTCGTCTACAAAAGCAATGTGCAATACAGGTTCAGCTAGCTCTATGTACCCAAAGTGACCTGGACAGTTGCTAGCTGTATTTCCGCACGTTTTACATTTTTGTCCAGGTTCAAGAACTCCAAGGCGGTTATCCATAAGACCGCCTTGAACTGGCATTCCATCTTCATCATACGTCTCTGGAACAGTTATCTCCACTACTGCGTACTTTCTTATTTCAGTAGGAGACATTAAAGTAAACTTGATTGCACCTATTTTGTTTAAAAATACGTTTTCGCTCATATTTCGCTACACCTCCTCCTTAACCTTAATTCTAGGCGCAATCCCAAGACTCATAATCTCTTGTAAAAGTAGCTTAAAAGCATATGCTACGTTCAGCGGAACTATTTTAACGTCTGAACCATCCTGAGGACACTCAAACTTCTTGGTTTTTGCGTTGTAATGGGCTAAAAGTCCGCACTTTGTACAAACATAAATGGTCGTTTTATCTGACTCTTCTAGCAGCCTGTCCTTCAAAACCATAGCTGCGCCGTAAGCTACTAGGCAATCCCTTTCCATTTCTCCAAACCTTAAACCTCCACCCCTAGACCTTCCTTCTGTAGGCTGTCTCGTAAGCATCTGTACTTGCCCTCTGGCCCTTGCATGTATCTTATCAGCAACCATGTGGTGAAGCTTTTGATAGTATACTATACCTATAAATATTTGAGCCTCAAACTTTCTTCCTGTAACACCATCGTACATAACTTCTTTTCCAGTCGGGGAAAATCCGTACTGTTTGAGAATTTCTCCAAGATCTTTAACGTTCTCACCTTCAAAAGGAGTGCCGTCAACTTCTTTACCTCTTAAAGCTGCAGCTTTGCCAGCTATAGACTCAAGGAATTGACCTACAGTCATTCTTGATGGAAAAGCGTGAGGGTTAATTATTATGTCAGGAATGACGCCATCTTCTGTATAAGGCATATCCTTAGGGTCAACTATCATGCCAATTACCCCTTTTTGGCCATGCCTTGATGCGAACTTATCTCCAAGCTCAGGAATTCTGTGATCCCTTACTCTAACCTTGTACATGCGGTTGCCTTCAACGCTTTCTGACATCACAACGGTATCTACAACTCCGTTTTCGCTTGGACGCATCGATACTGAAGTATCCCTCATGTAAAGGCCTTTTATTTCAATTCCTTTGTACTCCTCACTAAACCTTGGTGGGCTAAGCTTTGATATAAGTACGTCGCCGCCTTTGACCTCTGCTTCGGGATATGTGACCCCGTCTGCTTGAAGGTTTCTGTAATATTTTTCCCCCTTATATCCTCTTACATTGCCTTCCGGTTGTGGTATTTCAAACTTGTCCTTTAGTCCTCCAAGGTATTGCTGTGCTTCAGCTTCATAAAGCCTGTAAAAGAATGATCTTCCAAGGCCTCTTTCTATGCTTGCCCTATTAATCACTATAGCGTCTTCTATGTTATATCCTTCAAAGCTTATTATTGCTACGACAGCGTTAAAACCTATTGGGGATTCGTTAAGGTTTAACAAGTTAAATGCTTTAGTTGTGACGAGCGGTTTTTGCGGGTACTCAAGTAGATGACCCCTAACATAAAGCGCTTGGTTAAGATTAGCGACGCTAAAGCCTAAAGCCTGTTTTGCCATGGCAGATTCGTAAGTATTTCTGGGCGACTGGTTATATTCAATGTACGGAATTATTGAAGCTACTGCGCCAAGTATAGCAGGCGGATATATTTCCATGTGAGTTGTTTCTGGCGTTATATGGTATTCGTCAACTGCTACTAACATGTTATCTTCTTCATCAGCATCTAGAAGCTCTATTACACCAAGACGTATAAGGTCTTTCCAGGTTAACTCTCCGTTTTCTATCTTCTCTATATGTTCATCTGTTAGCTTTGGTTTTCCTTTCTCAACTATGATAAGAGGCCTGAGAACCCTTCCAGCGGTTGCGTTGATGAAAAGCCTTTTTTCGCCACGCGGATCAGCAGGATAATAGATAAAAATGCTTACATCGTAAGGGATCTCACCGTTTCTTCTCATTTCTCTTAATTTTCTTGCAGTTTTTTCTACATCAGTATACCCAATAAACCTTCCGTCGAGGAAAACTTTGTCACCCTTTCCTGTAAGAGTTGTAATTATTTTCTCCTTAAGGGGCTCAAAATCGTGATTAACAGAAATTATCGCAGAAAGAGCAAGGTTCTTAACTAAACCACAGTTGCTTCCTTCAGGAGTTTCAACTGGGCATATTCTGCCGAACTGCGTTCCGTGCAGTTCTCTTGCTTCAAAGTTAGGCTGCGTCCTGCTTAAAGGCGATTGTATTCTTCTAAGATGGCTTATCGTAGAAAGCCTGTTGGTTCTATCAAGGAGCTGCGTTATTCCAACTCTTCCTCTTCCCCAGTTTCCAGTAGCTATAGCGTTAGTAATCTTGTCCGTTATTATTCCAGGCCTTATTACAGCAGATACTATGTTTGGACCTTTCTTTGGACCTGCTCTGTCAAGCTGATATTTCATATCTCTAATAAGGTTCTTGAACGAAGTTCTGAATATATCAGCAAGCTGTTCGCCTGCAAATTTGATTACTTTGTTTCCATAATGGTCCCTGTCATCTGGAACAATATAACCAAGCTTTAACTGAATCAGCTTGTTAGCCATTTCCGCTAGGAACATTGCTTTATCATACCTTGTGTCAGGCGTCCTACCTAAATGTGGGAGAATATACATATCTATTAGCTGTTCAGCCCTCTTATACCTGATTTCGTCAGGCTGGCCATGGGCGAGCCTGTTACCTATGTACATTATAGCTTCATCTTGAGTTTTGACCTCAACCTTTTCAAGCGTTGGAACAAGCTCTTCTTGTATGTCTTCTCTTGTTGAAACAGCATTTGCAATGTCTACGTCTTTTACCACACCAAGAGCTTTCATCAAAACTGAAAACGAAATTTCTGTCGGAAGTATTGGAACCTTAACGTATATTACGTTATCATTTTTTATTACCATCTCTACCTTAGATCTAAAACCAACTATAGAAGAATGTACTATAGCTCTGTAAACTATAGAAGAACCGCTTTTTTCTTTTTCAACCAGTATTTTGTTTGGCGAAATGTCCTCTAGCCCTATGATCAACCTTTCGCTTCCGTTTATTATAAAATACCCTCCAGGATCGTTTGGATCCTCGCCGACGTCAATAAGCTCCTGTTCATTTAGATTATGTAAAACACAAATGTCAGACTTGACCATGACGGGCAAGTTTCCGATGTGAACCTTAAAAGGCCTATTAATCGAAGGGTCTGAATCAACTATTTGCATTTCAAGATACAGCGGAGCTGCATAAGTTAGGTTCCTTAACCTGGCTTCCATGGGTTTTATATAATTTTCAGAACCATCATGTTCAACAACTCTGGGCTTCCCGATTTCAATTTTGCCGAGCTTTATCTTATATTTTCCTGATATAGTTTCTATTTCAACTTCCCCAACCTCGTTTACTATGCTCTGCATTCCCTTTTTTATAAATTGATTATAGGAATTAAGGTGTTGCCTTGCTATACCCTCGGTTTCAAGTATATTCTTAATTATAGGCCACCTTTTCTCAAATATAGATTTCATTCTTCAACCACCACTCTATAATATTCAGTTATTCCCGCAGTTTCGCTTTCCCTTATTATTTTTACAACATCACCTGGTTTAGCCCCTATAGCCCTGATTACGGGATCAGTAGCTTTAATCTTAGGTAACTGCTCTAATTTAGCGTGATATTTCTTTAATAGCGCATCTACCTCTTCTTTAGAAAGTATAATGTGTTTTGGAACATACTTATTTTTAAGTATATCAATTTTAGAAGACATTATCCTTAATCGCCACTCAAATAGTTATATTTAAAGATTATTTAAATTTTTATTCGGGTTAATGATTGCAAGCGTATGTTTTTTAATTGCTAACGCGTGATAAATTGTGCACTTATATATAAGGCGAAACATAAAGCATTTAGTTAAGATCTTTTATGATAAATTTAAGTACTTTCACAAACACAACATTTTAATTGTAAAATGATATTTTATAAACTTTTTAGGCCAAATTTTAGCCCCTAACTTATAGTTCTAGGATCTCTATATCAGCCTGTTTAGATCAGATTACTAGTTAAGAGGTCCTAATCTGCTTAAAGTCATTTCCATTTTAACAATAAGCTTGAAAAAGTACGCTCTCGTGTTTTGAATTTCAACACGCTTGTTTCTTTTCTATATAGTTCTTCTCAAACTCGGAGCTGTACCTGGAGCCTATAAAACGGGAAAAATCCCATAAAGTTTTCATATTAAATAATTCTTCTCAAATCAAGCCATTTATTTATTTTTTATTAACACTTTGCGTTTGTAAGTTTTTTGCTGCCTGCATTTTACCCAGTATACCTTGATCATGTATGTTATTCACAGAGGCAGACTGGGTATGTTTTAAAATAGTTCGAGTTCGCTAATTTATAAAGGAAAGAATCTGAGGCCAATAACTAAAGCGATTTCCTGTTTAGTTCTTTTAAGCTATGAATTGATAAGTTCTTAAAATAATGAAATTTGCAGCAGGTTCAAAATTTTTAATCAAATTTTAAAAAAGTTTTTATTGGTAAAATGAGTTAGTTTAAAACATGCCTCGGTAGCTCAGCAGGTAGAGCGTCCGCCTCGTAAGCGGAAGGTCGCGGGTTCAAAGCCCGCCCGAGGCTAATAAACTTTTTGTGTATGAACCTACCAGCGTTTGTTTAGGCGTTGCAAACCTTGCAACTGTAGCTATTGATGATGGTTCATGAATGCTCTTCAAGGGCGGATCAGCGCTATCTGAATTCAAGAAGATAACAAAGCGCATTGTTAAGGAAAAGAAGAGGCTTGCAAAGCACGGCCTTAAAACTAGCAGGAAGCTTGAAATGCTGTATAATAGATGTACTGTCCTGCTAAAGAATGTAAGGGAAGGATTAGCTAGGGAAGTTGTAGAATCTCTCTATGATAAAGGTGTAGGAGAAATAGACATAGGCTATCCAAAGGGTATAGCTCAGAGCAAAGGAAATGAAATAAATTCAAACTACTGGATCTATTCTGCAATAATAGGCTGCATCAAGGAGGCAGCAAAGGAATATGGTATAAAGGTTAAGCCTGTTAATGAAGCGAATACATATAAAATGTGTTCTCTGTGTGGGGAAACTAACGAAAATGAAAGAATTAAAATGGGCTTATTCGAGTATCCTCGCACAGGGAAAGTAATAAACGCTGATCTGAATGAAGCAATAAACATGATGAAAAATATCCCCAAATCCTATGATGATAGGGGTAAATGGCTGAAGGCACAGCCTGTGGTCTGTAGCGGGTGTGCAACCACTAGCAATGAAACAATTAAAGCGATAAACCACGAACCTATGATCAGCCTTGAAGGAACCACATTTCCTTTAGGGCTGTGAGGATGTCAGCTTCCTTCATCAAATATTATGATATATACTCAAAAGCTTCATGAGCTCATCTTTAACTGAAAACCTTGGTGATTAAAATTGAGTCTAATGGAGATTATAAACTTAATTGATCTTTAAAGATTCGGCTGGACAATGTCATATAAGAAAGAAAAACCCAGGTCAAGAACGTCATGGTTAAAATCGATCTACCCATTAAGCAACTTAGCGTTCTCATTGTTACATAAAGCAGCTTGAGAAACATGTGCATGTACCTGACAAGATAAGGACCATCTTTACCTTCGGTATGTGCCGATGGCCGTGTTACAATCCTTCGATGTTCTCTAACATAGAGAATATGCTTTATAAGTCAAATGCAGGCTTTTATCAGCTAACTAAGGTGACCATAAGGCGATACTGTCCCAAGCTAACACAGCAGACATCAGTTTTCTTTACCGTACTGGCTGATCATACACCGCGTTTAGGTAAAAATAGTATTTTTATTTTATATATACTTTAATAACCATTCATTGACCGCAGAATCTCAAGCCCATTCACAAAGGCTCTATTACCAGTCAAAAATCTGGTTACAGCAATGATATCCTCAAGTTCAGCAGCATTTCCGCCGTTTTTTATGAATTGATCCAAGTAAACCTTCTGACACTCTCTATCATGAATGGAAACACTTACGGCATAAGCTATTGCAAATATATATTTTTTATCAAGTGCCTTGGGTTTTAGTAGTTCGTCTCTTTCTCTTAGATGTTCCTTCAACAACGAAGTTGAAACCGTTGCAGTTAAGGATAGCCTTTCTGGCACAATTCCTGTTTCCGCCTTTAGCTTTCTCAATATAATTTCAGAATCCGTATCTTTGTTAAGAAGCTCTTCTTTCCCCATATCAATTATCGATGATGCTACATCAAGCGTAGATGACATCAATGCCATTTTTGTTGCTCTCATCGCATCTACTATTTCGTCATTGCTTGCACCATATCTTTTAGCTAACTTAAAGTGTATCTTCGCTGATTCCTTTGGTCCATTGGCTAGTGCAACAGACATAGCTATAATAGCTAGAATCTTTTTTGGAATGTTTTTCCTGCCTAAATACAATATGTTATTTTCATTAAATTGCTCCAATGCTGCAGCTTAATTTAATTTATAAAGCTGGACAATGACTTCAGGCATCTCGCCAAGTGTTGCCTCCGCAAACCTTTTAATTTTCTCACATTCGGCTTCCATGCCTTTTTTCTATCATTAATAAATAAAAAAATTTGGTCAAATAATTTGAGAAAAACATACAATTTTAACAATTATTTTAGTATCACTCTCTTATCTGGAAATTATTTCATGGTCTTAAACATATAGCTGATAAAAGCAAACTAAGCAGATTTTGGCTAAACCTAATGAAGAGGTATGGGCTAGCATGCTTAGCGAAGATGAGATTAATGCATCGTTAATGCTAAGCTTGAAGGAAAACTTATTACAGGGAAATTGCAAGCGTGCAAGGAATATCAACCAGAAGTGTGCAACAGCTTTACAGCAAATACAAAAGTACAGGGTTATTCATGTTCAGAAAAAAGTTGGAAGACATAAACAGCCTTTGCCTGAGCAAGTTAAATGTTAAACCAAAACTTTACAAAATGTACAGAGCCAATGTGAGCTATATCGGCAAAATTCTCAGAACGAAATGATACAGCATTAATAACAACATGATCAATCAAGTACTCAAGGAGGCTGGATTTGCAATGAGTGAGCCTAAAAAGTAATATAGATAGAAGTGGATAAAGAGAACATTTTAATTTATTGTGGCACGTTGATTGGCACGAAATAAAGGATCCTAGGTGGAAAGGTTTAGGGTTAATAGTTTATGAAGATGATTCTTTTAGGTTTGTAGTTGGCCACGGCGTTTATCCAATTCCGACATCTCAGTTGATGTGTTAAGGAAAGCAACAGACGTAAGAATAAATCGCAAACTTTGCTTCGCAAGAGTTTTAACTACGTGAGATCACAAATCAATCAACGCGCTTATGTTCCTTTCACGAGAGAAACGTTTGTAATACAAAAATTACAAATTTCGCCATTTATAGTGCAAAGGAGTCAGTTATAAAACTAAACTTATCCAAAAGCTTTAATAACCTTTTTTACTACTACATTCGAAGGTGAAGCCTATGAGCCAAAAGCCTAGTTACGTAAAGTTTGATACGCCAAACGAGCTTGCTCAAGCTGCGCTCGACGCAGTAAAGCAGGCTAAAGAGTCCGGTAAAATCAGAAAAGGAACAAATGAAGTCACAAAAGCTGTAGAAAGAGGGGAGGCAAAGTTAGTAATAATTGCAGAAGACGTCGATCCTCCAGAAATAGTAGCGCACCTACCATTGATATGTAGCGAAAGAAAGATTCCCTATATGTACGTTAAATCAAAGAAGGACTTAGGAGCTGCTGCAGGTTTACAGGTAAGCGCGGCATCTGTAGCTATAATCGATCCAGGACAGGCCAAACAGATAGTTGATCAGATTACATCGCAGTTATCAAAAATAATAGGTGTATGAAATTTAAATGAGCGAAGAAGAGCACCTAACCCCTGCACAGGTCGTTCAAATAGTGGGTAGGACAGGCGTAGCTGGAGAAATAACCCAAGTTAGATTAAAAATTATGGACGGACCAGAAAAAGGGAGAATTCTGACAAGGGATGTTAAGGGGCCTGTTAAGCTTGGGGACGTAATTATGCTTAGAGAAACGGAAAGAGAAGCCAGAAAAATAAAGTGATAAGTTATGATCACACAAAAAGTATGTTCTTTTTGTGGAAGGCCGATAAAACCTGGTACCGGAATAACAGTGATAATGAACGACGGCAGCGTTCTTAGGTTTTGCAGCTTAAGATGCAGAGTATATATGCTCGAACATAAAAAGGATCCGAGAAAACTTAAATGGACAGCAAAACATACATCAACGATATGAGCGAAAAAACTTTAATAGTAATTAAACCTGATGCGGTAAAAAGAGGGCTTGTCGGACAGATATTGAGTCGTTTTGAAGCAAAAGGATTTATAATAAAAGAACTCAGAATGATGCAGCTTTCAAGAGAAAAAGCAGAAGATTTCTATTCGGTTCATAAAGGAAAGCCTTTCTTTAAAGACTTAGTAGATTTTATAACTTCTGGACCGATAGTTGCTGCTATACTAGAAGGAAGGAATGCTATAGAAGCTGTAAGGATAATGATAGGAAGCACTGATGCGTCAAAAGCTCCACCAGGATCTATTCGTGGCGATTATTCTCTTGGACTAACTGATAATAGCATACATGCAAGCGACTCAGTAGAAAGTTTTCAGAGAGAAGCAAAAGTTCTTGATTTGATTTGACAGAAGGTTACAAAGAATTTGCTACTTATAATGGTTTAAATTTTATAAAAAATTATGCAGAACTTAAAAAATATGAAGCAATAGCTTTTGACATTGATGGCACGCTCATTGATTCTAGGGTTTCTTATAACGAGACGATCTATCAAACTGTTTCTATGTTTTATCAGTGGGTCGTTGGCTTTAAACCTCCAAAGGATGAAATAAACAGCTCTGTAGCAAGGCTCAGGCTTACCGGCGGTTTTAATAACGACTGGGATACCGCTTATACGATTTTGATGGGACTTTATTCGGGTTTTCCGGATGAGATACTAAAAGTCTTATCTTTTACTGACTACAAGTTTTTTAAAGATTACATAAAGGTAAAGGTTAACAAGGAAAGCCTTATAGAAACCTCGATAAAGGCGTTAAATTATTTATTGATGTATGCAGACAGCAAAGGATTACAGAGCATAGAAGAAGGGCTTAAAAAGCTCTACAATAAAAAGGATAAATTAAATTACCTGATAAAGATCAAAGAGAAGCTTAACTATCCTAATTTGCCTAGGAAAAGCCTTCTTTCTACAGTTTTTGAGGAGCTTTACCTAGGTATGGATCTTTTTAAAGAAACTTGGCAAGCTGAGCCAGTTTTCAAAATCAAAAAAGGGTTTATAGAAGATGAAAAGGTGGTTCTTGAAAACGACGTAAAAACTTTCTTAAAAAAGAAATTTGGCAACAAAATAGGAATCGCTAGCGGAAGGCCTAAAAAAGCTGCTGTAAAGATTTTAAAAGATTTGCTAGGAAATTTCTTTAATCCTGAGAGTTCTTTTTTCATAGATGATGTCTATGCAAGATCAAAAGAACAATGGTTAGGAAAACCAAATCCATTTCTTATTGAACAGGTAATAAAAAACTTAAATGTTAAGAGCTGCCTTTACGTAGGTGATTCATACGAAGATATATTAATGGTAAAAAATACTAGAGAGTTAGGCTATGAAGTGGGTTTCGTTGGCGTATATGGTTTTTCTCTTGATGTGAAAAACTTTATACAAAAATTTATGGAAGCTGATGCAGATGCGATAATTCCTTCTGTAAACGATTTAAAATTTTTGTTTTAATAAATTTTTTACATGTTTTTCTCAAAGGTTACATAAAAGCAAGTAGTTTACTAAATGAGGTTTTATTAAAATATAACAGCTATTTTGCATTAAGTATTATGTAAAAAGCCTCAATTTAATAGTAGCATTTAAAACTTTTGATTAAAAGATCATAAATATGGCAGTCGAAGAAATTGAACATTCAGCTGGGGGGGTAGTATTTAAAGAAAGTAAGAGCGGCCCTCTCTACCTTGTATTAATAAGTAAAAGGAGAAGATGGGAATTTCCTAAGGGCCATATTGAACCAGGAGAAGATACAAAGATGGCAGCTATAAGAGAAGTAAAAGAAGAAACTGGATTAAGCGATTTGGAAGTGTTTGACGGTTTTTCTTTCACAGTTACTTATGAATTTTTTAAAAACGGTAACAAGGTGAAAAAAGACGTCGTTTATTATTTAATGAAAACAAATTCTCAAACGGTTAAAATCAGCGACGAACATATAGGTTATATGTGGCTATCTTATGAAAAAGCTCTTAATACTTTAACTCATAAAAACTCAAAAAACCTACTGAGAGAAGCTAATTCTTGGTTGATGGCTCTATATGGATCATGGAGGGCATGAATATCGATCAAAATTTATGTATAAATATTTTGTTTTAAAACAAAAATTTTTTGACAATCATAACTTTATATACTTCTATTAACTAGTAGTCTAAGAGATTTGAGCAGCAACCTTATGACAAAAAGGCTAAAAATCATCTTTTCTGTACTAGCCTCAAAAAGCAGACTAGAAATAATTAGAATACTTGCAGCAAAAGGAGGAATGACGTACACAGAGCTCAAAGAAGCTTCAGGGTTTACTCCAAAGAGAGAATCAGGTAAATTTGCTTATCATCTTAAAAAGCTGGTGCAGCAAAATTTAGTAGTGCAGAACAAACAAGAAAGAAAATACATGATAACGCCACTAGGTAGGCTTGTCCTATCGCTTGCTAAGCAGATCGAAGAGGAGTCTCTCGTTTCTTCAGGGCGCTTATACGTCAGGGAATCATCACAAAGAATTGAAGAGTTTGATACCTCAAAAATAGTTCAAAGCCTTATAAAAGAAGCCAATGTGCCCCTAGAAGTAGCTCAAAACATAGCAAGCGAAGCTGAATCTCGTATATACAAGTTTCAACTTACATATCTCACATCGCCGCTCATCAGAGAGGTTGTAAATTCAATTTTGTTAGAGCAAGGTTTAGAACAGTATTGGAAAAAACTAAGCAGGCTAGGCATGCCTGTTTATGACTTGGAAGTTATGCTTGAAGAAACAAGCAAAGAAGGAGAGGGGTTTGAGGACGTTGTGTACAAAGCGGCTGAAAGAATATTTTCTGACTATCTTGTGAGATCTGATCTTCCAACAGATTTGATAGATGCCCACTTTAACGGGAAGATACATCTATCTTTTCCCGAAAACTGGATGTTTAAACCCGATGTTATTGCGTTAGACCTTAATTTGCTAGACGGTATAGCAAACAAAGAAAGTTTAACGTTTGAAAATTTCATAAAACTTGTTTATGGTCTTTCTAGAGAGGCCAATGCGGAAGTTTTTATTAAAATCAACGAGCCGATGATTGAAAAATTGAAAAAGGAATCCTTTTTTATGTTACAAAGCTTGCTTCCAAGCACAACTAGATCTCCTGTATTGACAATACACGTTGATAAAGTTGACGATGAGATAATCAATGAATACAATAGGTTTTTACTTAAAGTAAAAAAACCAAAAGTTTTGCTTAGCACAAACATGAAAGTTCAAGCGCCTTTATTGCTTGTAAACAACGACAACAAGACTTCCATAGGTTTTAAACTGAACGAAGAAAAAGGCCTTGAAATAGGAATAATATCCGCATCAATAAATCTGCCACATTTGGCTAATGAGGCTCAGAACGAAGAAAGTTACTTTAAGGTTAAAGTACTTTTATTAAAAGACATCTTACAAGACGCTATTACGCAAAAGAATAAGCTCATTAATAACAGGCTTTTGATGGGCCTTCTTCCAACGTTAAAAGAATTAGCAGTTAAACATCCATCAGAATATATTTCTCCACTAGTAAATTTGGCAGGACTAAAAGAAAGTATGATAATGTTAAACATAAACCAAGAGGATGTAATAAAAAAGGAAATCGAGCTTATAAACCTTCTACAGGAAAAGATCGGTTACCCTGTCTCATGGATACAAGATGATTCTGGAGAACGTTTGGCGCACTTAGATTCTCAAAAGCTTGGAAAAAGGTTCAGCCTGCGCCCATATTCTTTAGGATTAGAAATTTATGATGAAAATAATTTTAATGAACAGGAAATAAAGGAACTTAATAAACATTTGAAAGGAGGTTTAAGGCTAACGTTAGGTTTTCATATAAATGAAAAAACTACATACCTTTACAAAGAAAAGGAAGTAAAATGCAAAAAATGTGGATGGAACAACCCAATCTCTTTGAAAAATTGCAGAAACTGTGGATACCCTTTAGAACCTGCAAAAACCTAGTTTTTAACAAGATCTTTTAATTTTTAGAGTTTGATTCCTATTAATAATTTTAATGTATAGTTAAATATTAAACTTGTGATAAACATATGTTTGATTTACTGGGCATATTTTGCAAAAATGTTCAATTTTTTAAAAAATTAAGAAACAAAATATAATAAACTCTTCAAATTATTTGACATTATACAATAAGAAGTCAAATGTTTTTATCTTACAGATAAACCTATTATTTTATTTTGTTAGACAAATGACTAACAAAGCCCTTTATTGATTAAAAATTTTTTACATTTATATAATTACGCGCTTTTTTTTATTTAAATTGGATCCTGTAGAGTATTCAAGAAAGTATGGGGGTAAAATACAGATAATACCTAAAGTACCGTTAAAAAGCTATGATGACTTTGCTATAATATACACGCCGGGCGTAGCTCAAGTTTCTAAAGTCATTGAAGCTGATGAAGATAAAAGTTTCGAGCTGACAAGTAGAGGAAATACAATAGCAGTGTTAACAAACGGGACAAGGGTTCTTGGGCTAGGGCCTATTGGTCCTATAGCTGGTCTACCTGTCATGGAAGGAAAAGCTCTCCTTTACAAATTTTTAGGCGGAGTAGATGCGGTGCCTTTAGCTGTTAAAGCAGATACTGTTGATGAAATGTTAAAAATAGCTGAAGCAATTCAGCCTTCTTTTGGTGGAATAAATTTAGAAGACATAGAAAGCCCGATGTGTTTTGAAGTATGGGAAAGGCTTCTTGAAAAGCTTAAGATACCTGTATGGCACGATGACCAGCACGGTACAGCTGGAGCTATACTTGCTGGTTTGATAAACGCCATAAAACTTGCAGGAAAAAAGAAAGAAAACGTTAAAGTTGTGCTTTTTGGAGCTGGGGCAGCAAACATAAGGACAGCTTATGTTCTCATAGATTATGGGTTTAACCCAAAAAACATAATTCTTATAGACAGCAAAGGGCCACTTCACGCTAACAGGGAAGATGTAGACAGGCTTATGTTTGTTCATAAATGGAAATATGAACTTGCAATAAAGACAAACGGTGAGAACGCGATAACAATAGAAGACGCTTTTAAAGGCGCTGACATTCTCGTTGCAGCTAGCAAACCAGGGCCAGGTACTATAGATAAGCGCTGGATAATGCAAATGAACGACAAAGCGATAACTTTCCTGTTGGCTAATCCAGTTCCTGAAATGATGCCTGATGAAGCAAAAGAAGCTGGGGCCTACATAGTTGCTACCGGAAGAAGCGACTTTCCCAATCAGGTTAACAATTCTTTGGTCTTTCCTGCTGTTTTCAGAGGCGTGCTTGACAGCAAAAGCACTAAAGTTGATAACCAGATAGTTATTGCAGCCGCTGAAGAGCTGGCAAGACAGGCAGAAATAAAAGGAATTTCTGAAAATTATATATTACCAAGAATGGATGAATGGGAAGTGTTTATAGAAGAGGCAGCGTCAGTTGCTGATGCTTCAGCAAGGCTCGGGTACGCGAGGGTTAAGTTATCTAGAGAAGAGTACAGAGAAATCGCAAAGCATAAGATAGAAAGCAGCAGGAAGATCTTAAACAGCATAATACAATTTATTGAAAACGGTCAATAATTAAATTAGTTCTTATGTAACGAGATTTGCTAAAAGCTCAGATATATCCATGACCGATTCATCTTTATATAGGTTTACAAAACATATTGGGCATGAGGTTATGATGATTTCTGCCTTTGTTTGCTTGAGTTCTTTAAATCTTTTATCTGAAATCTTTTCAGAAGCTTTAGGATAAAAAGCTTCAATAGGTCCGCCACAACAGTACGTGTTTTTTCCATTATGTATGGGTAGGATCAGATTTGTAATGCTTTCAATAAAACCTTTCGGCACGTTATGATCGGTATGTCTTACAAGGTGACACGGTTCATGATAAGTTACAATTTTATCTAATCTTGAGAATTTTAGCGTGCTCAGATGGTCAAGGTAAAATGTTACGTTAAAATCAAAGCCTTTTACATATTTTGTATACTTGTTGAGTAAAACGTCGTAAGTGTGAGGGTCAACTGTAATTATGTTCTTTACACCTTTTTTATGAAACAAATCAGTAACCCACTGAGCGTATTGTTTAAACTCATTCACATAACCCATATCTATCATCAGCGTACCAGGATATGGTTCTTCCACTCCTAGATAAGAAAATTTAACGCCTGCTTTTTTTAAGAGAAAGTAAATGTTCTTTAGTTGACTTTCAGACCTTTCTTTAATCTTTTTATCGTAAAACTTTGAGAAAATAAAAGAAGGATTGCCTAAAGATGAAAGTAAAGGGGCCAAGAATCTGTAAAGCTCTCCTATTGATTTCAGCATTTCGCTAAGTTTTTTGTTGTAAGCCATGAGCTGATGCATGTGCCCAGTATAGAGTATAGTTTCGTATGAATTTTCAAATTCAAGGCCTTTTGACCATTCGGTTAATTCTTTTTTTAAACCTAAAGGGTCCTTGTATTTAAAAACAATTTTGGTTATCATCTCGGCTACCTGATGCTTCTGGTTCTCTATCTGGCCCTCAGCTATGGCCTGTTTCATAAGCTCACTGACAACACCAGAGTTTACGTGTGCAGGACATACCTGAAAACAAGCATAACAGTCAAGGCAAGATTCAAAAGGATCTCTAAAGTTAAGGCTATGGTTACCGCTCAAAAACTCTTTGGCTAAGTTTATTCTCCCTCTTGCGCCCATTGATGTTTTATAGTCAAAAGCAGGTATTGTAGGGCAGACAGCTTCACAGAAGCCGCAGTTAATGCAGTTTGATGCTTCTGAAGAGAGAGCTCTTATAACTTCATTCAATGAGCTTTCCCCTGTTGAGTATATTCTTTGGATCAAATACGTTCTTGATCTTTTTCATAAGTTCAAGGTTTATCTGGTTGTTCCTATAAGCGAACTCTTTTAATAGAAGCTCTTTTTTCTCTAAGCCTATTCCGTGTTCTGCTGAAACGCAGCCTTCATGTTTTACTGCTATCATTCCTGTTTCAAGCAACAACTCTTTTGCTTTATCAAAATCGTTAGGGCCGGCGAAGATATTTACGTGTACGTTGCCATCGCCTATGTGTCCAAAAACAGCAATCTTTAAACCGATCGATTTAGCTGCATTGTATATTTCCTCTATAGTTTCTGAAATTTTCGATGGAGGGACAACTATATCCCCTATTATAACTCTTTGCTCAGGGGTTTCCCTCTCTAAAAGTAAAGAAGAGTATAGACCTTTCCTGAGCTTTAACGTATCGTCCATCTCTTTTTTATCCTTTATTGTTCTTAACTCAATTGGTGACGTTTCTTTAATCGCTTTTAAAACTTGATCGCTCATTTCTGAAGTTATTATAATAAGTAGCGCCTTAGCATTGTCCGGATATGGTATGCCGTAGCTCTTTACTGCGTTCATTGAAACCTCATCTAAAAACTCAGCTGTCAGCGGTATAAGTCCTCTCTCATTAAGCGTGCTTATTACATCTCCAAATCTTTTATAGCTATCATAGAAAGCGAGAAACATGGCTTCCCTTTCAGGCAATGGGGCTATTTTTAATGTTGCTTTGGTGACTACGCCTAAAGTGCCCTCGCTGCCTATCATTAAAGCGGTAAGATCATAGCCTTCTGACCTTTTGAGAGTCTTTTCGCCAAACTGGGTAATAGTGCCATCAGGAAGAACTACTTCAAGGCCTAAAACCCATTCCTTAGTTGCTCCATACTTGGCTCCTCTCACGCCTCCAGCATTGGTGTTTATCGATCCGCCTATGGTTGCTGCTATATCGCTTGCTGGATCAGGAGGATACATGTATCCGTATTTTTCTAAATATGAATTAAGCTCTCCAACCCTGACACCGGCTTCCGCGATTACATACCTATCTTTTATGTTTACTTCAAGTATTTTGTCAAACCTAAGCATGCTCATGACTATGCCGCCTTCAGGTACAGATGAACCTGTTAAAGAAGTGCCTCCTCCTCTCACGTATACTGGCACATCATTTTCGTAACAAAGCTTTAGAACCTTAGACACCTCAAAAACGTTCCCAGGAATAACAACAGCTATAGGTTTTTCCCCTTCGATGTAAGATGCGTCCTTAACGTACGGAACAATCTCCTCATATTTTGTTAAAACATACTTTTTGCCAACTATATTTGCAAGCTCATTTGCAATGTTCATTGTTGTTAAATATTGTAAATGTATTTATAAAATATGATTTAAAATGCGTTAATAAAATCGTTTATAAAATATAAAATCAGTCAATTTTTTAAAATAAATCATAGATATAATCGTGAATTTGCAGAATTTTTCTTGATATTTTCCTTCTCTTAACAGCCTTTACTAGCTCCTCTCTTGATGGGTTTCCGTATTTATCCCTATAAACCGGATTTAGGTTCTTATCCAAGTAATATATTGCGTCAAGTAGCTTTTGTCTTGTTTTTGTATCTTTATCAGCTAAAGAGAATAGAACTCTAGCGCTGTGCTGAATGTATTTGGGAGAGAATATTTGTCTTTTAAGTATGTCCATTATTGTAAGAGCTTCCCTACGGTCAAACATTGGTTCGTTTGCTTTTATTATTTCTAGAGCTTGTTTGTACTTAAGCCCAAGTTTTCTAGATATGTTTCTCGCAGCTTCGTTCAGAGTGATCTTTTTTTCATATGTCGGTTCTTTGCCATAAGCTTTTGAAACAAAATCTTGTACTGCTTGTATATTCTTACTTATCTTCAGCATATTATCAGTATACTGAAATCCAAGAAGGCTTGCTATCTTTTTAAAGGCGCTTTCGTCAAGCGAGTTATAAAGAACTATTTCCTTTAAAACGTCATCGAGCTTTTGTATTATTTCTTCATACGTTTTGCCCCCGTCTAAGCCTATCTTAATTATTGCTAACCTATAAGCTACTAACCTATCGTAATCTTTGTAAAACTCTGTAGTCCATTTATAATGCTGCTCCCAAATTTTTTCGAACATTTGCTTATCAAAAGTTGTTCCAGCCTTTATATGGTACACATCTTCATCTGGTATTACTCCGTCCTTTGTAAGCTTAGGCCCTTTTATTGACCCATCCTTTGTAACTTTCGCGCCGTTGTTAGCAAGAGTCCAGAGCCAAGAAACGAATATCCTGTAAGTAGCAAGATCGTTCATAAACCTTACGAGCCTGTTAGCAAAGGCTTTGTAATCGTCTATTGCTGCCGCAAGGTTTCCGTTAAGTACCTGAAAGCCATAGTTTGCTGCCATGTAAAATGCATGCTGTATGTTTTCAACAGTTACGTCTCCTTCTTGTATATCGTAAAGGCTGTTCCAAAGATCTTTTCCCCTCCAAAGTTTTTCTGATGCAATGAACTTTTCAGGCGTTTCGAACATATCTCTTGTTACTATCCACGGAGTTATTTTGCCGTTTTCATCTATAAGCCCAAGGCTGTAAAAAAGCTTCTTTTCGTCTTCCGTTAATCCGCTCTCAACCTTCGGAGCTACCTTTTCACCGTTTTGTTCTTCCCAAATAACAGGAGCATCTAACATTTTTTGCAGCTCTAATATGCCGGCCCTTAAGGGCCCGTTCCCTGCTGCAACGTACTGTTCATCAGGGGATGCCACCCAGCTCTGTCTGTACGCATCGTACAGCTTCCCTTTTACTGTTCCTTTTATAATATCATCTAACGTTACTTTTTTACCAGAAACGTCTTCTTCAGGAACAAAGATAAGGCCTATCAACCTCTCCCTTAATTTATCAAGCTTCATTGCTCTTAATGTTACTGCGTTGTGCCTGTACCTACTGTATGCGTCAGATTTCTGATACAGCATAACAGCTGCCATTCCACCTATAGGTGCACCGCTCTTCAGCTCACCATCCTTTACGCCTGCCATCACGTTTAACAGAGCGTTGTACCTTTGATAAGCCATCATATGAGGTGAAACCATTCCCATACGAGAGTTATTCTGTGGGTCTGAAAGGATCCTCTCGTTCTTCCACATTTCGATCAAGCTCGCAGTATAGTCCCACCTACCTACGTTTGTCCCTATCAACCAGTACCTCCAGGTCCACATTATTGCGGGAAGGTGCCTACCAGCGTTTCCCTCTTCATAAAGAGCCTTAAACTTAATGAGACTTCCTGGCTTTTCAGCTCCCATCAACCTCTCTAACTTCCAGATCGCTTTTGCTATCATAAAAGCTTCCTGTGGGGTTTGAGTCTTTGGTATGTAGAATAACAACATCCTTCCAGATTTATTTAGCGAGTCAAAATCATTTAACGCGTGTATTACCATATCAACTATAAAAGAAGGGGCTGGTTTCCCGTCTATTTTAACGTTAAAAGTTAATAGATGGATTCCGGGTATCCTGTGAAAGCTAGCGGGCCATTTTTCCATTGGTTTCTGTATTTTGTAGACTCTAAGTTGACCCTTTTTCATCATCTTGACTTCAAGCAGCTGACCTGCAAGTATCTTCTTTTCGTTTAACCTAGATTCAAAGAGAGGTATTGAAGATCTATCTCTGCTATTGTAAGGTATGTAGTCTGGGGGAGCAGCATCTTCGTCATCAGGTCCCATAGTAGCCGCAACATCAGCGTTTATCTGTTTTATCGCCATGTCTGGAGGGTTCCAAGGACCAGTTATTTCGAGTCCAGGGTTCTTAAGCGGATGCGCGTAATCTGGTATAGGTACCACATCGTTCAAACGCCATGCAAGCTGAGTTTTCTTTCCCAAAAAATTATCGATCAGCCCCTGAACTATTTCCCTGTAAGTCCTCTTTTCCCCAGTAACTGGATCTTCATAAACTTCGTCCAATTTTGGTATTGAATATTTTTCCCTTACTTTGAGCGGAGAGTCAAGAATTTCTCTCCTCTTTTTTAGTGAGGCTTCCCAGAGGTCCTTCACTTCATCGTAGACTTGGGCTATAACGTCTTCAACAACAAGCTTTCTACCGTTTACGGTTTTTTCGCCAAAAAGCTCAGAATACTTCTTAATTACTTTTCTAGAAAGTTTTACTCTTTCCAATTTTAAATTAAATTAGAAATGGAATTATATAAACCTTTTAGCGCACAAACAGATTATTCACACGCTAAACTTTTTATTGTATGTAAAATCGAGATTTTCAATATATGGTTAAGCTTTCTTTTTGCTATTAAGTTTATATAAAATAAGCAGAAAAAGCAAAGATAAAATAGATGAAAGCACCATTAGGAACCATCCATAAAATATACTTTTCTCTGATACGTATCCTATGCCGATACTTCCTATGAGGCCACCTATGTTTTTTCCCGTATAAAGTATGCTAGTAAGAGAAGCAGAATAAGCTTCACCCATATAGTCTCCTACAAGTGCAAAGAACAGCGGGATCAAAGAGCCCCCGAGGAAGCCTATGAGTAATTCAGGCAACAGTGGGACGTTAAGAGCTCCAAGTATTCCTGCTAACATTAATATGCTCAAAGATATAAAAATAGTCTTTATCCTCCCGATCGTATCAGAAAATCTACCCATAAATGGCCTTCCGAGACCGCTCATTAAAGGAAAAGTGATTATTGCTATAAGCAGGGAGTAACCGCTTCTCAAAATAAAGAGGCTTGATGAGAGAGAAATCAAAGGAACAGTCCCAAGAGAATATGAGAGATAAATCAGCAGAAATGGCAAAGTAAAGACTGCTTCACGAGGTCTTTTTCCGCTAAGTTTTTCCGGGTATGAAAGGTTCATTACAAGGAGAGGCAAAATTATGATTTCAAGAAAAAACATTATGACGCTTATCTCCTGAAGGCTGTGAATGCCCAGAAACACAGGGTTGAAGATCATTGCGCCAGCTCCGAAACCAAGAGAGACAATGCCAACAGCAAGACCTCTGTTGTCCTTGTGCCATTTTAAAGCTGAGTTTGTAGCTATACCGTAAAGTATCCCTTCGCCAGCGGAACCTCCGGCCCAGAGCAGGAACCTAAAAAGCAGATTTATGTCTTTCATAAATGCTATGTAACCTGCGGCAGAGAAGACAGCCGCTATCAAGCCAATTGACCTCGGGCCTTTTATATCAGAAATATAACCTCCAAGAATCTGAAGAAAAGTGCTCATAAAAACAAAAATAAAGAACATGACTTCCGTTATCATGACCGATAAACCGTAATATTTTGCCAGATACATCGCGAAGACGTTCCATGAGTACTGGTAAACTGAATTGAAAAGCATTATTACAAGTGCAGAAACCAGTATTCGTTTCTTTAACAATGCTAAATGATGAAGTAAATAAATTAATAACTTTTATGCCGGATAAAAACCTAGGTAGTTCACTTTTATAAAACAGGAGGGCACAAATAACAGTTAAAGTAAATTAACGGCATGAAAGTTAATATACACGCGATAGTTTTTGAAAAAGGTTGCTTTTGATCTGGCATAACTCAAAACCGCTTCTGATAGTTAAGAACAAGGGAAAATTTTACGCTATGGAAGCAATATGCGCTCATATGGGTTGTGCTTTATTAAGTGAAGTAAACAGAACCACAGCAGTTTGTCCTGCACACTGCGCCAAGTACGATGTAAGAATAGGAGAACTTATAGTGAAGCCGGTCGTTAAATCTGAAGTCCCATGTGAATCCGAAAGTCTCAAGATTCCATTGAAGACTTACAATGTTTCCGTTTCAGTCGACGGTTTTCTGGAAATAAGTCCATTAAATATTTTTAATAAAGAGATTCCGAAACCTTTCTTTAAACCTGTTTCCGTTTATTGGTTTGAAGTATATCCTATAAAGGAAATCTTTGCGGTATTCCAGGAAAAATGCACCCCTCATGGTCCCCGGTTTCGTTAAAATCCTTACATGACTCTGTCTGATGAAGGGAATATCTTAATGTATTTAAAAGATTCTGCAGACGCATTATTTATTGAGATACAAATTAAAGGCTTTTTCATATCCTTGAATTGTTTGCAGCATTTATCTCGAGTTTATCTTTCAGAGCTTTAAGCAGAGTTTATACAGCTAGCCAATTTCCTGTTGGGCTCTATTATCTTGCTTATGCCCTAAAACATTAAAAATGATAAAGCCGCTAATAAATTTTCTTGTAAAGATGATGCATTATAACTTGCGGGACTACTGAAAACCGCAAAATTGATAAATTACATAATATATGCTAAATAATTGTGTATTCAGAAGGCAGGTCATTCTTAGATGTACTTAATACTCCATCGTACGTAAGCTTAGTTGAAGGCAAACCTGGATCTGGAAAAACTACCATAGCCCTTGCAGCGTGCGCACAAAAAGGAAGTTGTACTTATATTTCTTACTCTGAACCTGAAGCTTCTATTATAAAAAAGATGAAGCTTGTTGATCCAGATTTCAAAGGAAAGCTTTCTGTAGTAAGCATTATGACTGGAAATCCAGCAAATGTTTTTTCTACAATCTCCGATGCGCTAAGCAAAGGTGAAATTGTAACTGTTGATTCGCTCGACGCAATGTTTTATGGCATAAATGGTGAACAAGAAATCAGACCATTCCTTCAGCTAATATATGGCACGGCAAAGGTAAAACAAGGTTCCCTTGTATTGATTTCGGAGGGACTTAACCCTGCATCTAACCAGGTCAGGTTTGTGGCAGACGCCTTAATAAGCGTTGATTATGAAGATATATTAGGAGGCAAGGCTAGAAGAGTTTCAATTGTCAAGGACAGAGATTTTTACATAGAAAATCCTTACAGTTATTTTACAATGGGTAAAAGGCTTGCAATATTAAGACCTCTTGATAGACAAAATCTACAATATCCTTCCAAAGTCGAGCTTCTGCCTAGGCCCCCTGAGGCAATGCCGGAGTACGAGCTTAATGTCACAATAAATGTTGTTACCGAAGTGAAAAGAACAGTTGACTTCTCAATCTATAGCCTGTACAAATTATGGGTCGCCGCTGATCTGCTATTAAGAGGGTACCCGGTAAACTATGTAATTAGCCCATTTGAAAGCGTTGACAGCGTTACTAAAACACTAGAAAAAATGACCGGCGGATCCATAAAAAGGTTGAATGTGCTCAAATTTGATCCGCATGGATTGGAAAAAGATGTGCGGAGCTATGTTAAAATGGCATCGGATTCTTATTTATCAGTTGGAGCTAGGGCTTTTGTAATAGTAGATCTACTTTCATACGAGGATCTTGCGGTTAGGAACCCAGCAATTTATGAACAGTTTTTGAAAGAAGTAACAGAAATTGATTCAAAAAATGGCATATCGGCGCTTCTCTTCGGTTATGAAGGGTTTGAATCCATTAGAATAGAAAAAAAGTACGCTGCTTCTATAAGGGAAATGGACTTTCGGAACGGAACGCTGTTCTGGAGAAGCATAACACCTCAGGGATCTCTATATGCTCTTGAGTTCAAATTAAATGAAGGTAAAGTAGATTTTATCAGGGTAGTTTAGAATGCCAAGAAAGAGCTCAAAAGATCTTTTAAAAAGGGTTGTTGAAGAAACTTTGGCTGAATACGGGGGAGAGCCAGTTAAGAACGCTGTCATCTTTTACCTTACAAAAATGCATGGTATAAGGCCTGAAGACGTTATACAAAAACCAGAAGAGTTCGTTAAGGCTCTGAACGATATTTACGGTTCGTTTGAAAAGATCATAGAAACGGTGTTGTGTGAAAAGATTGCAAAGATCTACGGTTTAAACTGTAAAAATGGGTTTATTGAACTAATAAAAGAGCTAAAAAAGAAATGATTAACAAAAAGATTTTAATTGTTTTAAAGTAATATTGCGTTAAATTTAAAGTAATTGAAAAAACTTGTACAAATATATCTGAAAATGAAACATTAATAATGCTTATGATAAAATATTCATTAAAATAATAAATAAATTTTAAGATATCTTTGCGGCTTCTTCTAAACTCTTTTTTGCAAGCTCAGGTCCTAATACTATTTCAGCGAATGCCCCTATAAGCATCACGATGCCAGTTATGACAAATATTGGCAGAAGCCCAGAAATTTTTCCAACAAAGGAAGCCAAGGCGAACGGAGCAATTATTCCGCCAAGCCTTCCAAATCCTACTGCTGTCCCCATTGCTGAACCCCTTGCTTTTGTAGGAAACATTTCGCCTATCTGCGGGTACAGGACGCCTGCAGCTGCATAAACGAAGAAATACATAAGCACTAGCAGAACAAGGAAAGCTGAAAACGATATTGCTGTCACAATCAGGCCGATTATTATGGAAATAATTCCTCCTAGTCCGTAGGATAGGGTTATCGTTGGCCTTCTTCCAATTATATCAAGAGCCCATGACATAACGAAGACACCAAGCACGCCTGCCCCTGTCATAGCTGCAAGGAACAGTGCAACCTTTGACCCAGGAAAATCGAAGACCTTTGTCAGCGCAAGCGAGATAACTGAAAAAGCTGAATAGTATGGCCAAGTCTCCGTAAAATTAAGCGTCCAAGCCAATATCAGCCTTTTTTTATATTCACCGAAAAGCCTTCTGTAACCACCTGCTTCTGACCCCTTGCTGAAATCAAGCTCTATGGGCTGTACTGGCTCTAGCTTTAAGCCTTTTTCAGTAGCATGCTTTTCAACACTCTCTGCTATTTTCTCAGCTTCTTCAACCCTTCCTTTTGATAGCAGATATCTTGGTGACTCAGGCAATCCTATCCTGCCCACATATATTGCGGCTGCAATAACAACGCCAACAAGAAATGCAGTTCCAACAGCAAGTGAAGTTGGCAGTAAAGAAAGCAAAAGGGCAGCAACTAGCGATGCAACTACTGTACCCAAGTCAAAAAGCACAGCATTACCTGTTCCCGTAAAAAGTCCTCTAATCTTTGCTGGAGTAAACTCCTGCAAAGCTGCTATAGAAGCCCCAAACTCTCCTCCTACCCCGAACCCGGTAATAGCCCTGAGAGTTACAAACAGAGCATAGTTAAGCCCGTGTACTATGAAAAGTATTCCTACAAGGACGTCGCCAGTCATTATTATAGCTAGGCTTGTAAGAAAAAGCGTTTTTCTCCCTTTATTATCCGCTAGGTACCCAAGTATAACAGCCCCAAAAAGTTCACCTATAAGAAATATAGGGGTAACAGCCAGAGCTTCTATAGTGCTGAGATGGAGCAGTTTTTCTATCGTTCCTAGCTGAGTACCAGCTATGCTTACTGTAAAGCCTTCCAAAAATAGTCCGCTTCCAAGTATGAAAATGTAATAGTGCCAGCGAGTTATAGGAACCCTGTCAAGCCGTGGAGGGATGTCAGTTATTACCTTCCCTTCTTCTTGCTTTGACATAAATATCGTTGTGTTTTTTTTTTGCAGATATAAACCTATCTTTTTTAGTCTTTATAAAATATATAAAATAAAAATGTAATACTAATAATTTATTAGTTTATCTGTCTTTTTATCGTAGAAAAGCATTTTATCTTCTACAAATCTAATCTTTATGCCCATTCGTGCTTAAGCTTTACCAGCTCTGCGTACTGGGCTGTAAGCTTCGTGTTGCCCACTTTTATTTCCAGATAAGTTACAGCTCTCATGGGTTCAACATCGCTATTCAGAACTGTGAGGTGTTCAGCATTAACCTTTGTTTCTGATCTCTTCTATGACCTTCTTTGCAGTATCAAAGTTGATGCTGTTAAGTTCTATCATCCTGTTAACCACAGTGTCAATTTCTTCTAACCTAGCTCCAGCGCTCAGTGCCAAACTTCTTGCATGAAGTTTCATATGTCCCTTCTGAATTCCTTCAGTTACGAGGGCGAGCAACGCAGCAAAGTTTTGAGCAAGGCCTACCGATGCCATTATCTCTGCAAGCTCTTTTGAAGTTGGATTGCCCATGAGCTTTAAGGCTATCTTGTTAACCTTGTTAAGCCCTACTGAACCTCCTACAGTAGCAACCTGCAACGGTAGCTCGATCTGCCCAACCACATAATTTCCTTCTATCCTGTAATCCGTCAAAGGCTGATATTTCCCTGTTCTTGATGCGTATGAATGGGCTCCAGCTTCGATAGCTCTGGTGTCGTTGTTTATTGCGTTTGCAATAGCTATTATCCCGTTCATTATGCCTTTGTTGTGAGTAACAGCCCTGAACACGTCTGCTTTTGCCAGGTTATAAGCGTAAATCAAATCCATAGCTACGCGATCCCCATCCTTTCCGAGCTCCTCGATCGGGAATTTTGCTCTTGCCCTTGCAATCCTCTTCAAAGCGTAGTTTGAAAGTATGCGCAACAAGTACCTTCCTTTTACAAGGTCAGCTATGTAAGGCGCGAGGCCCTCCGCAACTGTATCTATTGTGTTTGCACCCATCGCATCAAGTACGTGAACATAAAAGTAAAGCTCCAACATCTCCCCTACATCAGTATAAAGGACTTTTAAGTCGAACCCCTCAAAACCTCCAGCTTTCTTTATTATTTCTGGAAGCATCTCATTTGCCATTCTTTTTATGTTTTCTCTCTGTTCCATCACCTTGTGAACTGCTTCGTTTATGTCCTTAATCTCAACAAACTGTATTGTTCCGATCATTATTGGTTCATCAGCTTCTGCAGTAAATCCTCCTCCGCTCCTAGCTATCTTAGCTGCTTTGCTTGCAGCAGCAACAACTGAAGGTTCTTCAAGCGACATCGGCACAAGCACGTCTTTTCCGTTGATCAAAAAGTTGGTCGCTATGCCAAGCGGGTAAGAAATAATACCTATTACATTTTCTATCATCTTGTCAGCTACGGAAATTTCAAGACCTCCACTATTTAAACTCTGGATATCTTCGTCTGTCAGATAGCCTAACTTTTTTAAAAGCTCTCTCCTTTCTTCTATGCTCATCTTATAAAAACCGCTTATGCTCGACATAGCTCTAATATAACAAAAGATGTTTTAATTAACGTTTTTGTCTGAGAAAAAAGTTAGCTTTTTGACAAATTACTTTATCAAAGACCTGATGACTGAAGCCTTTGATTCGCGATCAACGATTATGTCCTTAATCGTTTCATCGGTATAGACCCCTGCTTTTACAGCAACGCGCTTTGCCTTGTTGTACCTGTCAGCTATTACGAGGCTAAGGATTTCAGGATACGGCAGCTCAAGGGCGTAAGCCAGCTTGAACGCTTTCTGATAGCTTTCAATAACATTGTTCTTGTAAGCTTCAACGTCTATCTTCAGGTCTTCCCCTTTAATCACAAGCCCATCAAAGTACGCAGCTTTTATTGAAAGGCCAGACCTTATAGGCTTTATGCCGAGCTTTGAAAGCAGAGAAGCTAGCTTTTCGTTTATAACTTCTCCTTTTTTTGCAACTATTGTGTCCTTTGTAACAAAAACACTCCCGGTTTCTATCCTTGTGGGTATTTTAAGCTCCTTAAACTCGCTAAGAACAGGACCAGCCTGTAAGCCTGTGTTTCCCGCAGGAACTATAATGTCGTCTGTAGCGATATCGCCAGCCTTTGCTGGCAGGTAGACCTGGTTCTTCTCAAGAACAATGTTAAGCTCAAAAGGATCCATGTCAAAGAACATCAGCAAGCTTTGTCCTTTTATGAACTCTGAAAGTTTTTCATACTTTGTAGACTTTAAAGCCTTCTCTGCTATTTTGTTCTTTACTCCGAGAAAAACTACTTGTCCTTTTAGCTTCTTTCTGAGCTCGCCTATCTGTATCGACCTTAACTTGTAAAGGTTTACAACAGCTACGTTTTTATGCGACTCAAGGTTCTTTTTAATCTTCTCCATTAGCTCTTTTTTCTTTGTAGGATAATCCTTCTTTCTTTGATAAGTGGTCATCATTTTTACGCTACCTCTTCATAATTTGCTTTTACAGGCACTCCCATGGTCAACTTAAACCCTACCTTGCTAATTGACTTTGGCGGAAGTTTTTTCTCAAGGTATTCTAAGAAAGCTTTAGCGTTCTTTATTATGTCTTCTTTCTTCATGCTTTCAACTCCTATCTTTGCCTGGATGCCAAAGACGTTTCTGCCCCTTATCCTTGTGCTTCCCAAAAGCCTTTCAAATGCTGAGTTAAGAGCAGCTGCGTTAGGAATAGCTATAGGCATCTTGCCCCTAGGGGCAAGAATGGGGCCCAGGGCTTTACCTACCCTTGGCATCACAGAAGCCTCAGCTATAAAAGCGTAATTCTTTGAAGCCAATTTTTTAGCTTCCCTTTTGTTGCTAGCTAACCTGTCCAGGGCATCAGGCTCAATTAGTTTTATGTTCTGCTTTTTTGCCTGAAGCGCCGTTTCTCCTCCTGCTATTACAACTATTTCATCTGGGGACCTGAACTTAACTGGTAAATACACTATCTCGTTAAATGTTTGGGCCTTTACCCTGTTCTTGTTAAATGTTACTATGATGTCTACTGACTGTTCAAAATTCCTCTTTTTAGACTTCTGAATCGTTTGATCGTACAGTTCTTCTAGTGTGACCAATTCTAACGTAAACCCTCATGTTTTAGCAATAAATAAGCTTTTAGTGTAAACCAACTTAAGCGAACAGATTTAAAAGGCTCCTGGAGACTCTTCTTTCGCCACTTTATCTTTCAGAAACCTTACAGTTACGTGGTGGTTCATACTCAAGTGCTTCTTTAGTTCTTCTTCATCAAACAGGGGCTTCTTACAGTTAGAACAGTAAACCCAGCCCATTTCTTTTAGCGCATTGAACAGGTCTTCAAAATTTACTTTTTTAAATCCATCGCAATAAAAATCCTTGTCGACGATCTTGTTGTGAAGCTTGCATAAACCTATGTTGGAATAAACTGGATGAACATAAAAGAAGATACAATCGTAACACCTTTTCATAATTTTACTAAATAAACAGATTATATAAACGTAGCACACAAAATAGCTTTGAAGGGTTGTTTGGCTAGAATTTATTTTTTTACTTCTTTAAAATCAGATCGTTATCAGAGCCCTTGAAGATCTCGTAAGCCTTTTGGCCCTGTTTTTTAATATAACGTCATCCTCGATTCTGACGCCGAATTTTCCTTCAAGATAAATTCCAGGCTCAACAGTAAAAACCATATTGTTTTCGATCTTTAGTGTGTTGTGGGAATCGAGAAAAGGCTGCTCATGAACCTCAAGGCCTATCCCGTGACCTGTTCTGTGCGTGAAGTTTGGTCCATATCCTCTAGCTTCTATAACTGACCTTGCGGCTTTATCTATTTCTCTTGCCTCAACTCCTGGCTTTACAAATTTTATTGCAGCTTCTTGAGCCTTTTTTACGGTCTCATAAACCTCAAGGAATTTCGTTTCAACGCTGCCATAATAAACAGTTCTTGTTATGTCTGAAACGTAACCCTTGTACCTTGCGCCGTAATCAATTATTATCGCGTCTCCTTTCCTTATTTTTCTTTTTCCAGTAATGTGGTGAGGCTCTGCTGAGTTTGGACCTGAAGCAACGATAGTTTCGAAAGCTAAACCATCTGCTCCATAGTACATCATATATTCGTTCAAAACTTGGGCCAGCTCAATTTCAGTTACACCTGAATATATTTCTTGAACAATTTTTTTGAAAGCTTTGTCAACTATACTTGTTGCTTTCTTTATAAGCTCGACTTCCTCTTCGCTTTTAACAGCCCTGAGCTTTGACATTAAAGAAGATAGCAGATCAAACGAGTAGCCTTCAAGGTTTATCTGAATCCTTAAAGCATGAGAAGCAGACATTAAATCGTCTAGGAGCACGGTTCCTTTTTTGAGCCTTTTTGCTAATATTAAAAACGGATCTTCGCCATCCTTGTAGAGAATTTTTTCTACTGCTATGTTTTTTATGTCAGGGACGTATAACTCTGGCGCGAGGATAAATGGCTCATCATCTGCAGGTACTATAAGGAAAAAAGGTCTTTCCATTGAAGCTAATGGCCAAACGCCTGTCAAATAAAAGAAGTTAGGGCCAGCATTAACTATAGCATAATCAGCAACACCTTTTAGAGCGTTTTGTAGCTTCTTTATTTTAAGCTCGCTCATCTTAGATATAAATTTTTATGGGAATTATAAATTATTGTACGTTTCTTTGCATTAAATACTTAAGAGGCTATAATTATTTGCTAAATTCATCAAAAACATGTTCAGATTTGAGCATTTGGAAAAGCTGCTCATGAATAACATCTCTGTTTGATTCTGTGACTTCAATCTTAGCTTTGGCTGACTTTAAAACTTCCTTCATCAGATCGTGCGAAAAGGATCTGTGAACAACTGCTATTATAACCTTATCTGTTTTGAGCAAATCTTCAACGGCTTTTTTAAAAGAACTACTAGAAAGCTCCATAGGTCCTATTTCATCTATTATTATTATTTTTGAATTTTCTATAGCTCTTTGAATGACTTTGGGCACAAATTGATCTATATTTTTTACCTTAACCCTATAACGGCCAAACTTTATGCCCTCGCCGTTTGTTGATGCTAATGTAACAGTATCGCCTGTCTTTACATCAACTAAAGAAAAACCTTTTCTTTCACCTTTATCTTTTATTTCTACAGAATAAAAACCGTCAACATCTATACCAGCATTTTTCAGCATTTTTGTCAATCTTATCAAAGCTGTCGTTTTTCCAATTCCAGGCACCCCAGTGATGACATAAACAGATGCCATTAATTATCTGACATCCTCCCCGCCTTAAAAGGCTATTTCTTTAAGGCGGATCATAGGTTTGTGGTTTATCGCCTTCATCTTCATCTCTTCATAGCTAGTAGTTACCCACCGCTCCGTTCGTCCAGCGATAGACCACGGGCTGTGCCTTCAGCCATTTACCCTATCCTCAAAGAACTCGGGGATATGTAGAATGTTTATTGCCCCGTTCAGATCATCGTTTATTACCTTCCCTGTGTGAGGACACTTAAACAAGCCTCTTTCAATCCTTCCGTCTTCGTGAATTTCCCACACAGGGCAATACTGCAGACTTTTGGGATATTGTAGTGGATAGCAATTACAGGGGGATGGGGATTGGAGGTGCGCTAATAAAAAGGGTCGAGGAGTTTGCAGTTTCAAAAGGAGCCAAAATGATATTTCTTGACGTTAACTGGAGGAACCTAAAGGCCATGAACATTTATGAAAAATTTGGCTACAGAAAAATTTCAGTTATAATGGCCAAAGGAGACATGAAAAATGGCATCAAAAGTTAACCTATGGGGGCTGGGCTTAATTGTTGCTGCAACAACAGATAAATTCTTCTATAATGATCTTAATAAAAGGCTTGATGAACTAAATTATGAGTTTGTTTCTTAAAAAGGCGTAAAGCCAATGAAGGAACGCACTCATACTTTATTCACAACGCTTTTAAACTTTGGTCAGGATTACCTCAAACTTAGTCAGGTAATTTTTGAGGTCCCTGGCATAAGCGCAGAAATACAACATATTAAAAACCTCGAATCTAAATTATTTGTAAAGGCATGTGACAGCGGCGTCTTTATATTTTACTTTCTGATTAATTTCGGCGGAGTATCAAAATCAACAGATGAAATAATACGCATGCTCGACAGCAGAAGCATAAAATTCAAGCTTAACGAAGATCTGTTGACGGCTGAAAAAAATGGTTCAAAAAGTTTTGAACAACCTTAGGAACGTAGGGGCGCCATTATGTTTATTTTGTAACCACATTTGCAGAAGTACGAAGATACGGGGCAAGATGAACTTTATTGCATTATAAACAATGCTATTACAGAGCACTGCTAAACCGCTTTCATGCCTTGTCTTCCATAAAATAGCAGCACCTAAAAGTGATTATAGTATTACTTCAAAATTAATTATGATTTTTAGGAATGGGCCCGGTGGGACTTGAACCCACGACCGCCCGGTTATGAGCCGGGCGCTCTGCCATCCTGAGCTACGGGCCCTTTTATTTGGTTGTTATCTTTTGTTTTTAACTTTGTCGTTTATTTAATAAGAACTCCTGAAAGTGCACCATTTTTTGATGGCTTTGAAGTTATCCTAACCTTTCCCAATTCAGTTTCTACAATAGCTCCCTTAGTTATAACGCCTCTTCTTTCATAATCTCTGTTAGCAGGGTTTGAAATCACAGATATTATCTTTACGTTTTTTGTTCCTTCAGGAGTAGCAACATTTACCTTATCGGTTCTTACGACATAAGATATAAAGTTTCCACCCCTAACTCTCCTCTTCTTTATCAAAGGCGGCCCCACTTCAACTACACGAGGCTGTGCTTTCCTTTCTCTCCTTCTCCTACCCCTGTAAGCTTTCCTTTTTCCGCCTGTAACCTTTCTTTTGGTTAAATTTTCAATGTTGGGCATTTGTCTTGCTTTCCTTTCATTTTATATAAATATAACTTTTTCTAGCAAAACTCTCGTGATAATTCAACAAACAACAAGAGTTTTGTTTTTATAAGGGAAGAATAGATTATTAAAACGATGGGAAAAAATAATTTGCGAAGCTTCTTAAGTAGTCTTCAAGATAAAAAACTGCTTAAAGATTTAGGTGAAGCCGAAACAAAATATGAAGTTGCGCTTTTTGAAAAAAATACAAACTCACCTATTAGATTAAGACCTAAGGGAAAAAATGGCTACATAGTATCTAACCTTATAATATCAGAAGAAACTATGGCCATCGCTTTAGGAACAGATCCACAAAACGTTCACGATAAGTTCATTTCCTCTGTTGAATCACCAAAGAAAATTTCGCTTAATGAGACTGATTTAAAAGAATATGTTAAAATTTCAGATGAAAATATCCCAGCAGTATGGCACTTCGAAAATGACCTCGGTTACTACATTACTTCTAGCATAGCTATAGCTCAGAGCCCTGATAAAAAAATATTAAACGCCAGCGTGCACAGGATAAGGCTGCTTGGAAATGAAAAAGGCGTTATAAGAATGGTAGAAGGCAGACACCTTCATACCATTTGGAACATGTGGAAGAACGCGGGCAAAGACATGCCTGTAGCCATCGTTATAGGGGTTCACCCAGCTGTAGAGCTTGCAGCTGCTTATCAAGCTCCTTTGGGCACATTCGAAATGGATATTGCTAATTCTCTTGTTGATGGTCTAGAATTTTATAGAAGCCCTGAACACGGGTTGCCTATACCCGAAGCGGAATTTATCATTGAAGGATATGTAAGCAAAGATGAAAAGGATTATGACAGCATGGTGGAGATGCTTGGCAACTATGACCATATAAGACAACAGCCTGTAATTAGGTTTGAAAAAATATACAGTAAAAACGAACCAATTTATTGGGATGTTTTGCCAGGAAGTACTGAGCACAGATGGCTCATGGGTTTCCCCGTAGAAGCTAAACTGAACAAAGAAGTAAAAAGCTCTGTTCCATCGGTAAAAAAAGTTTATTTGACAGAAGGAGGTAGCAAATGGCTTCATGCGGTCATTCAGATTAACAAAAAACTTGAAGGCGAGCCCGTTAACGCTATGATAGCGGCATTCGCTGCTCATCCTTCACTTAAGCTTGTAATAGTAGTTGATGAGGATATAGATCCCAAAAACCCTGTTGATGTCGAAAGAGCTATAGCTACGCGTTTTCAGGCATCAAGGGGTTTGCTCGTTATCAAGAATGCCAAAGGTTCAAGCCTTGATCCTTCAAGCGATCAAGAAATGCTTCTGACTGACAAGCTTGGCATAGATGCCACGATACCTTTAAAAGCAAACAAAGATAGGTTTAGAGAAGCAAAAATACCTGGCGAATCAAAAAATGAACATAAAAGCTGAAGTAATAGTAGAAGGCCCATCAATGATAAGGTCTACGCTAAAAGTAATAGATAAACCGATTTCGTTCCTTGGCATGGTTAATCCTAAGACGGGAATTTTAAAGGCTGATGATAATCCTATTGAAATAACGGGGGTTATTCTTTCTTTTCCTTATATGATAGGTAGCACAGTAGCTCCGTACATAATTTACAGCCTCAAGAAAAATAAAAAGGCACCTTTAGCTATAATATGCTCATCAGTAAACGCGCTCCTTGCTTCAGGCTGTGCGATAAGCGATATACCGCTTTTAATAGTTTCACAAAGCGATTTTGAACTTCTTAAAAAATACAAAGAAAGAATAATAAAAGTAAACACAAAAAGCGGGGAGATCTTAATCGATGAGCAATAGAATAGATCTCGAAGCTCTCTTATCGTTAATTTATGAAAGGTACAGAGTGACAAAACCTATCGAGCGCGAAGAAATTTTACCTTATGTAAAAGATGAAATGCTTGCTGAAGACGTTGTCAATTCATACCGGCACATCATCTCGGAAAAAAATTATTTAAAAAAAGGAAAGTTTTTAGTAGTCTCTGGAATCGATAAATCTGGTAAAGAAACTCAAACGATTTCGGGCGGCGGATGTGTTAAACCTTTAAGCAAATTTTTAACCGAAAAAGGTTACAGAGTTTATACCATAATGCAGCCTTCTTACGAAACAAGGCTGGGAGGGCTAATAAAATATTACCTTACTGAAAACAAAAAAACAATAAAGCTGGCATGGATACTTTGGAGCCTTGACAGGGCCCAGCACGCTGAAAACGTTATCAGATGGTTAGGTGAGGAAAAGAACATAGTTTTAGCAAAACGCTGGAGCGAAAGCAACGTAGTTTATCATGTAGCAAAAGGCATAAAGGCTGATGAAATAATTAGCTTTGAGAAAAACATACCAAAGCAGGATCTTACTCTGATACTCGATATAAAGCCAGAAACTTCTTTAAAGCGTAATGCAAACCCTGATGCTTACGAAAACCTTGGCTTTCTTAAGCTTGTTTGGAAGAATTATATAAACTTAAACAACTATTATCCTTATGGAGATAAAATATACATAGAAGGAGAAGATGATCCTTGCACTGTAAATTTTACCCTGCTTTCCGTTGTGAACGATTACCTTGAACGCCAGGTTTGATTTTTAAAAACCTTATTCTTGTACCAAGTACTGAGAGAATTTTTTTAAATCTTCTATATGGTTTACACCTTTTGCTATTTCTCTGACCTTTTTTCTTAAGTTCAGGTCTATTGTAACGCCCCCATATGATAGCTTTTCTATAATAGACTTGGTAAGGCTTTCTCCTTTTTTATCATAATCGAGCATGAGTATTACTTTTTTATAAAATGAAAGTTCGGATGCAAGGTTTCCTGTACCTTTTCCGCTGCCGCAAAGCTGAAAAATCTTCCCCCTGTATCCAAGACTCTTGATAGCTAGAAAATCTCTTTTTCCCTCAACTACAATGATTGTTTTTTCATCATTAATTTCAGAAAAAATTTTATGTAACGTAGTGGCAACTTTCCTTTTATTTTCTATCTGCCATTTATTTATCTGCTTTCTATCTTTCAATGTGTTCTGTTTCCTTATTTTTATGATGTAATTGCTAATAAAATTTTTTCTTATAATCATTACTCTCACAAGTACGCTCCTTTTATCGTACTTATCCGAAAATTGCTCAAAAGTGCTGCTAGCACGTGGATGAAATAATATTTGATAATAGATTGTGTTTAAAAATACAAAGAAGAATTTATTAATTGTTTTTGTAACAAATTAGACAAAACAGAAAAGGCGTATGCACAATAAACTTTTGCCTACTTACATAAAGTTCGTGGAGGGCTATCCAGCCCTTTTAATATTTAACAGATACTTAGCTATAGCAGACCTTCACATAGGATACGAAATTTCAGAAAGAGAAAACGGTATTCATATACCAATACAGAAAGCGAGGTACGTAAAAAGAATAAAAGAACTTAAGGATCTTACGGGTGCTGAAGAGCTTATAATAGTTGGAGATGTAAAGGACAGCATAATGATGCCTAATGCAGAAGAAATAAGCGAACTGATATCAATTTTTGAAGAAATTTCCAAGCTATTTAAGATAACCATTATACAGGGAAACCATGATGCATACATAGATAAAATTCTAAGGAATTTTGCCAGCTTTGCGGGGGCTGAGGGTATAGTTCTAAAAAATGGAAGGGCAAAAGTTGCGCTTGCTCACGGCCATGCAAGACCTTCTGATGAATGCATGAAAAGCAGCACGCTGATTCTTGCACATCTGCATTTTTACATAAAATATGAAAACAGCAAGTATCCGGTTTGGCTTGTTGGAAGAAAAAACAAAAAGACCATAATTCTAATGCCCCCGTTTAACGATCTGTTATCTGGATATTATGTAGAAGACGTTGAAGCAAAGGTGCCTTTTACCGATTTTAAGCTTCAGGAGTTAAAAGTAATAACTCTGGATGGCTACGACTTAGGTACGCTGAAAAACCTTAAAAGCATAATAGAAGAAGCTGATTAAAAATGCCAAGACTTTAAACAAGAGCTTTGCGAATCAAAATGCTTTTTAATACGTTGTTACCATGATTTTGATATGAATACAGATCAAATTTTGGGTGCAGCAATAATGATTATAAGCATAATAGCTATAATTGTATATGGATATTTGATCTTCACGTATCCCCTGATAGTTTTGCAGATAACGGTTTTCCTTGTTATAGCTGTTATTTTGGGCATCCTTGCATGGATAGGTTATACGCTTTTAATAACGCCTGCTCCTAAGCCCGTTGAAGAAACATCAGAAAGCAACAAACAAATTGAACAAACAGAACAGAAATGAAGAATTATGCGATAATTTTTGACCCAAGGCTCAAAAAATTAGCTTCTTCTCTATCAAAAATTAGTGAAGCACCAGCATATCAGGCAGGAACTAATGTAATTTACGATAGGTATATGGTGCTTTGGAGTTACAGGACAAACTATGAACAAGAGAGAATAAAACTTCAGAGAATTTTAAAAGAACTGAACGATTTGGGTTACATAGAAGTACTGCTTTTGCTCCCAGCGCCATATCAAAAGGGAGGAGATCAATCAAAATTTATGGAAGAAATGGCCGCGTTTGATTTTGTTGGCAGAATAATATTTTTCGACTTGACACCAGTTAGCAAGATAGGGCTTACGCCGAGACCTTCAGTTAACCTTTCTGCTATACCAACTCTTATCAAGTTTCTAAAAGAAAACGGTATAAAAACAAGGGTCATGACTTTTAATTCAGAACTTACGACTCAGGCGAAGATAATAGAAAATTCTGTGGGAAAAAGCGAAGATTTTGTTATGCTGATAGATAACTACGTAGATGATCCTGAAAAATACATTCCTATACTCGAGACCTACAAGGAAAAAGGAATAAAAACATATCTTTTTTCCACTTTTTTTGCATTATCACCAGAACCGATAAGCGGCATGACTCAAGTCATTACAACTAACGCTATACCATGGGATGGAGCCATAATTCTTGATATATCATCTTCAATAGCTGAATTTGTTGATGCTGTAAGTTGAGATGCGCAATAGCTGTCGATGTAGGAGCTACGAACTTAAGGCTGGCAACTTTCACAGGTAAGGAGCTTAAGGATAGGGTTTCTTTTAAACTGCAAGGTTCTGTTAACCCGTTGAACTATATAATCGGTTACCTTGAAAAGTTTTCAAAATCATGCAACTATATCGGCATAGCCAGTGCTGGACCAATGAATTTAAAAAAGGCTACGGTTACTTTAATAAACTATAACAATTTAACAATTAATTACTTAGATTCTTTAAAAGGATACGGCAAGGTTTACATAACCAACGACTGCATAGCAGGCATTTTGGCTGAAAAAAAGTTTGGAGAAGCAAAATGGGCAGAAAACGCAGTTTACCTTACGTTCAGCAGCGGCATAGGGGCTGGCGTTATGGTGGACGGCCACATATTGATAGGTAAAGATGGAAACGCACACGAAGTAGGACACATTGTGTTGAATTATGAAGATAGTATTGAATGCGGATGCGGAAAAACGGGTCATTGGGAAGCTTTTTGCGGCGGAAAGTCCATGCCGAAATTTTTTCAAAAAACAACAGGTAAAATTGTTAATAGCCCTGAAGAAATTTTTAAGTTGTACTACGATGGCAATCAGAAGGCTGCAGAGTTTATAGAAAAATGCATGAACATAAACGCAGCAGGATTGGCCAGTATTATAAACGTTTATGATCCAGAAGTTATTGTATTAAGTGGCAGTGTTTACCTTCATAACGAAGAACTTTTCTTAAAAAAACTTCCGCAACTTACAAAAAAATACGTGATGAACAGAATGCCAGCTATTAAAACAGCGACTCTCAGGGAAGATGCTGTTATAGTCGGAGCCGGCATTTTGGCATTTTTAAACGGTAAGCTTCCTTAAGAATCTAACCTATTTCGCTTATCCCTTTTGATGCCGTTGAGTTACAAAGATCATTAACAAGCTCTTCAACGCTATCGTAAAATCTGAGTCTTCCATTTTTTCTTTGATCAGGAAACTCCCCCAAATTTTCTAGCTTGTCTGAAGGCATTCCATTGCCTTTTAAAACAAATACTTCCTTTCCCATAGCATAACCCATAAGCGCTTCAATCATAGTTCCCGCACTACCTCCAAGCGCTATCAAAAAATCTGAAGATCTGACCAAAGGCACAGACCTAGCCCTGTACTCTTCACCAGTTTTTATCAAATAGACGCCTTTAGGAACTTTTACGTTTTCGTTTTCAATCGGAAGCAAAAGTAAAGCTGTTAAATTAAGTTTGGAAGCTTGATCCACCACTGTCTTCATTAGACCCCAGTATCCCCCTAAGAGCAAAACTGGATCTTCACAATGTTTCTTTATAAGTTCCAAGAGTTTTTGCGTTTCTTTAATGAGCTTTTCTGGGACGTCTCCACTATGAGCGGCTATCCCTATTTGCATGATCTAATAGGTCATCAGCTGTTTTATAAAATTACCTCAAGACGGTTTTTAACAAAAGGTTATTGATTCAAAACTGTTCAAACAGTTTTTTTATTTTCCTCGTTTTTATTTTTGTTTTTATTAATACTTTCTATTACGAGCGGTGCTACTTCTTCAAAAGCGTACCTTACTATATCATCAACCGTTCCTCTTGAAAACATTGTTATAACACAATTTCTGGTTAAACCTATTATTTGCGATATGCTTTTAGCTCTTACTACTATATACCATAAAAGTCCGTGTTCTTGGTACATTTTAAAAAGATCTGTCTGGGAAAGCGCATCCCCATAAAGGGCAAGGACGTTTACGTTTGGTATGTCTATCTGATCAAAGTACGCAACCCTCGTTTCTTCGAGGCTTTTATTATAGTAATCTAGGAATATGTTAGGGTCTATTCTTGCTTCAACTACATACCCTGGCCTAATAAACACTGCTTTGCTAAATTCGTTTGCCAAATAATTGGCAAAAGGCTTTTTAGCAAGTATGAAAAGGAAATAGTAACCTCCTATGTTTTTCACGAAAAACTGAACCTTCAGCGTTGAAACCTCGGGTTTGTACCCCTCTTTTGTTCCTACTTTTATAACTTTATCATAGTAGATCGTGCCGTTAAGGGATGATTCATCATATCCGTTTACAGAAAATTCAAAATTTAACTGGGCGTGCGTTTCTTCGTCTTCTCTTGTTATTTTAAAGCTCGCTAGCTTCTCCGCTATAAATGCAATGCTCTGTTCTGTGTTTATTCTAAACAGCTTTCCTGCTAACATTTTTATGTTTATTATTTCTTTTTTAGGTATATATGTTTGTGGGTGGCTTAAATTCCTGTTGTGATGTTTCTTTTGCTAGTTCTGCTTCAATTGTTTCTGCTCCTTTTATAAGTGGAGTGACATCTACTTCAAAGCCATAATATTTTGACAGCGTTTCAACAGCAACGCTTGCAGCTCTAGGATCTACTCTATCAGGAGAAGCATAAGCAAGAAGAGCTATTGCTGGAAAGTTTTTTATCTCGAAATAATTCAAGAGTATAGCTACTGGTCCAACTATGATATGTTCATCTTCCAAAGGCTTAGCCTCAGAAAGTATTCCCCTGAGCTTATATGCGCTTGTTGCTGCAATTCTGTACCTGCTGTCATCTGTCCTTAAGGTGGAATCTAACCCCCCAACGAGGAATACCTCTTTAACGCCTTTTTTGATTATCTGATCCGCAAAGCTTCTGTAAAACTTTAATTCTTTATCTTTCTGTATTGGAACGTCAACCTTAAATATTGCTATGTTTTCATACACAAAAATTTCATAAGGCGTGCTTATCATGCCGTTGAGCAAGGTAGAAACCGGTGCGGAATCTTCGTAATCAACTATGCAACACCTCTTTACGGGAAGCTTTTGAACGAGATACTTTACAGTCCAGTAACCAGTTGCGCCTATACCATGAAATCCGCTTATTAAAATTTTACCCTTTAACGATGCATTCTTCGGGTATATAGAGACGTAACTTTTATAACTCAACTTTTTCACCTAATCAGCTCAGTTTAGCTATGCTTCTTATTAACTTTTTCCCTTAACTTCTTCTTCATATTTTCTTAACACAAGCTCTTCGACTTTCATAAAATATATTTGAGTTGGCTTTGGCATCTTGCTAAGATTTTTTTCAACCGCTGCTATGAAATATTTAATAGCCCTTTTGCTTACCTTAATGTTAAACTTCATAGGTAATATTGGATCCTGTTCGATCTCAAGCTTATCCTTCAGTTCGTCTGGTGCAATCTTGATATAATCTTCCTTAATTATGTTATACCACTCAGAGAGAACTTGAGGTGTAAGACTCTCCTTCTGCTCTATTATGTACTGGGCTAACTTAAATACTATATCTTCGCTCACTTTCCTGATTATAATAAGGCAAATCTATTTAAACAAATAAAAGACAATTTTTTTAAACTTAAAGTTTAGATAAATATACAAAAGCATTTTCATGAGATACTTGCCATTACGAACGTGGTCTTTTCCGAATAGATTATGCTCAGCTAGTATCCCGTCAATTCACTGCCCTGTCACCAGCGTTTAGGCTGTATCCCACAGGTAAATTCTTATTTATCGCTAATTTCACTCGATCATGGTGCTGATCATATTTAAGGAATTGCTAAGTACTATGTCTAGGTTTGAGAGACCATCAAATGCTTATGCCATAATAGGATGCACTGTTTATTATGTCATTCTTGAGCTTCAGGAAGAGTTCATTCCTGTTCCTTTTTGGTTTAGGGCATGCAAAAGAAGCAACGGAATCTACCGAGACTTTCGCCTAAGGATTGCTTTCTGATCTTTGTATTCTTCTTTATGCTTTGAGATACAGAAATCTACTTTAGTTATTCAAATAACTATCTATAAGAGGCTATCCAGAACTCACAAAATTGGACTTTCGCCATTTAATCTCTGTAAGTTAAATTACATGAAGATTTATATCGTAAATAAACAGGCCAGCATCGAGAACGCCAGGTATCTTTATTATCTCTTCATAAGCGTTTTTGAGGTCAGTGTTTTCAGAATATGAAGCGTCGAATATGTAATTCCCGTTTTCAGTTATAAAAGGATAGCCCCGTGAGTCAACCCTTAAACTTGGTTTAAGCCCTAGCCTGCTCAACCTTTCTTTTACAAGAAAGTAAGAAAATGGAATGAATTCAACCGGTAAAGGGTAAACGAGCTTTTCAACTACTTTATCTTGTGATACAAAAACATGTCTTTCCTTAGAAAGTTCCCAGATTATCCTTTCCTTTACAAGTGCTCCTCCACCGCCTTTTATTATGTATCCATTATAGCTTGAAATCTGATCTGCGCCGTCAATGACAACGTCGAGGAAACTGAAGTTTGGTTCTGATATAAGATAATAATCAAGAACTTCAAGCTTTATCTGAGCTGATGTAGGAACGCCTATAGGCCTTATATTTTTGTTGTTCAACCTTTTCCCAAGTTCTTTTAAAACTCTTGATGCAGTCCTCCCGCTTCCCAAGCCTATTATGGGTGTCCTGTTAAGAGTAACAAGCTTTTCTTCTATCAAATCTAAAGCTAGGTCAAGTCCTTGCATAATAAATAATATCAAAAAATTAATATTAAATATTTATTTCATCAAGTATGTTATTAATCGTGTCTTTTGATAATCTTAGCTTATGGAGTATAGAGTACCTTTCAGGCCTTAACGAAGGGGCCATAAGAATGGCATCGACAACTTCATCACGTTTAATACCTATCTGAGAAAAAGATGAGGGTAAACTCACTTCTTGAATCTTTGATTTGATCTTTCTCCAGTTAATCCCGTAGAGGTAAGCTATAAAAACGGTGCTCAGAGCTACTTTTTCGCCGTGTGTGCCTTTTTCAGGAGCTATGATATCAAGCGCATGAGATATAAGGTGTTCACTGCCGCTTAAAGGCCTACTGCTTCCTGCTATGCCTCCTGCAACTCCTGCGCTTATAAGCGCTTCCATAAGGTTCCTTACCGAAACGTATTTCAAAAGCTCTATTCCTTTTGTGCTAATCATGGCGTGTTTTGCGCTTTCGTATGCCAACTTAGAAGCGTATTCTCCATAGTATTCGTTCTTTTCAATCGAAGCAAGTTTCCAATCCCTGATCGAAGTGAACTTTCCCAAAAGATCACCTAAACCGCTCAGTATGAACCTCTTAGGAGCTTTCATTATAACAGAAAGATCAACTATTACCCCGCGAGGAGGTTTAACTTTAATTGAATAAGGATGTTTACCTCCTTTCAAAGAAGAGAAAGGACTAGCTATGCCATCGTTCGAAGCAGAAGTTGGCACACTAATCATATGAACCTTTTTTTTATATCCGACGTATTTTGCAACGTCAAGCACCTTACCTCCTCCAAAACCTATTATTGCTTCGAAATCCTTGCCAAGGTATTTGTTATATATTCTTTCAGCCTCGTCGTACGTTGATGTATTTACAACCTCTTTTTCATATTCAAATCCTTTTAAAGCTGCTTCTATTTTTTCAGCAAATATATCGCTTATGTTAGGTCCTGTAAGCAAAAGGGCTTTTTTCTTTATTAATTTTGATAAATTATCTTTGTTAAACGTATTGTCCCCAATTATAATAATTTCAGGTAATTCCATTATATGGCTTAATTCTTTTCGCCTCTACTTGATATAAACTCATAAACCTTAATCAAACTTTCTTTGTACAGATCATAAAATAATAGCTTCCCATCCTTCTTTAAGAATGATCCGTCAGATACCACGTCCTTAACTATTTCGGGCCCTCCCTGATAGCCCAGAGAAGCAACCAGGTCCCACGACGGATAAATCTTATTCAAATCGTATGTAATAAAGTCAGCGTTCTTCCCTGGTTTTATTTCACCTGAGTTTAATCCTAGTGCAATATGCCCATAGAGTGAAGCCATCTGCATGGCTTCTTTTATAGAAATGTTAACGCTCATAGTAGAGGCTCTTGATAATAGCGTCGCAAGCCTTATCTCATTAAAAATGTTAAGTGTTTCAGAGCTTCCTGCGCCATCAGTACCAATGCTAACCTGTATTCCATATCTTTTCATTTCGCTTATTTTAGCTATGCCGCTCGCCAATCTAGAATTAGAAAAAGGGCAGTGAGAAACAAATATATTATTTCTAGAAAGCTTGCTGAGTTCGTTGACTTCAAGATGCACAGCATGAGCCAATATGAGCCATTTTTTTATCGCGCCTATTTTTTCCAGAATTTCAACAGGACTACTGTTATAAACTTTCTTTATTTCTGCAAGCTCTTCTTTATTTTCGGCAAAGTGCATCTGATATTTGAAACCATTAATGCTGAAGAGCTCTTTTAACATTTCTTCACTTACCGCATAAAGTGAATGAGGCGAAATAAACACTTCAAAGCCCTCATTAAAAAGCTCAGCTGAGATGTTTTTTATGTTTTTGAGCCTTTTCCAGCTTTCTTCTTCCATATAGGGAACCTTATCCATAAAAGCCAGCCCAAGCTTTACCTTAACAGGTAAACCTATCGCCTTAACGGCCCTTACCATGGGCGGTATATCATAAAAATCAAGGACTGCTGTAACGCCTGAACTTATCATTTCTCCAAGGCCTAAAACGTTCGCGTAGTAAAGAAGTTCATAGTCAAGTTTAGACTCTATTTTCCAAACTTCTTTCAACCAATCATAAAGGGTTTTATTTTCTCCTATGCCCCTTAAGGCTACCATTCCAACATGAGAATGCGTGTTTGCAAAAGAAGGCGCTACCAAAACATTACCAAGGTCGTAGACTTCTTCTGCTTCTGACCTTAGCTCATCTGTTTTTCCTATTTTAATTATTTTTTTATCTTCAACAAGAATTGAAAAATCTTTTAAAGGTTCGCTTAAATAATCAATTAATAAATACTTTCCTTTAAAAAGTATTTTCATTGTTTTTTAGTATATATTTCTGCAAACTCTACCTGGCTTATCCCAGGAATTACATCAAGAATATCGTTAGCTATTGCTCGCTTTATGTACTGAAGACCATCCATAAGAAAATACTGTTCAGGAACTTCAATCCTCACTTTACCCTGATCGACCTTATATACAGGGTTCTGAATATCCATCATTCTCTTGATTAGCCTTTCTATTTTTTCGTTTATGTCAGTTATTTCCTTAACTATTTCGATTTCATATATTAAAGTTTTGCCAGCTAGCTTATCGTTAAAATCAATCTGAACCCTACCGCTGTTGATGGAAATCACTGTTCCGATCTGTCCGTTATATTCAACCTGATCACCAACTCGTACGTCCTTTGCTTTTTCTCCGAATTTTCTCAGAGGTATAACTTTTATCTTTGAAGGATCACGATTACCAAATGCTTTTTCAGGAGGTACTTCAATCGTAGCTTTATCTCCTACGTTAAGCTTTTGAATTTCTTCCTCTAGCGCTTTAAGTATCCAGCCCTTGCCAAGAGCTATGAGCTTTGGTTCGTATTTTGCTCCTTCTTTATAGATTTTGTTAGCCTTTGCTACTTCTTCTATCGTTGTCTCTATTACTTCTCCAGTTTCTTTTATCTTAGTTGTATAGTTTATTAATATCAACGCATTTTGGTTCAAACATTATCTAACCCCTTTAATTTTTCCTCTGCAACCTCTATAGCTTTTTCAACATTAACATTTATGCCTTGCGCTCTCATTGAATAACCTACAGCTATGATGGTGGGCAGAATCTTGGAGCGTTCTATGATACCCATGTTGCCTATTCTGAATATTTTTCCTTTGAGCTCGCCAAAGCCCCCTGTTATAACAATATTATAATTATTTTCAAGGTATTTTCTGAACTTTATGTCATCGACTCCTTGTGGATACTTTATAGATATTACGACGTTTGATCTGAATCTTTCCTCCACAAATGGTTGAAGCCCCATTGTTTCAAACGCGCTATAATAAGCCTGAGCTCCTATTTTGTGTTTTTCGATTGTCCTTTCCAGTCCTACGCTTGCTATTTTCTCTAACGCAGTTTCTAGAGCGTAAAATAATGGAAGAGCTGGAGTAAACGGCGTCTCATATTTTGCAAGGAAATCCACGTATGATGCATAGTTAAAGTAGGTAGTGTATGGTGGGTCCTTCCTTACATAGTTAATTACATCGTCACTTACACCAACCAAGGCCAAACCAGGCGGTGTGAAGAGGCATTTTTGACTTCCTGCTATCACGACGTCAGCATGCCACTCATCCATCGGAAGAACGTCTCCTCCAAATACGGATATAGCATCTATCACGTAAAACATACCATACTTTTCAGCTATTTCTCCTAATTCTTTTGCATATCTGTAAGTAGTTCCTGGCGAAGTATCGTTATAAACAAGGTATATGGCTTTTGCATCTTTGTTTTCAGAAACTGCCTTTTCGATCTGCTCAATAGAAGGAGCCGTCCCAAGAGGCGCATTAACCCTAACAACTTTGCCTCTGGCCGCTTCTATTTGTTGCGCCAATCGGCCGCTGAACTCCCCAAATACTGGCACTATTGCTTTGTCGCCGGGTCTTATGATGTTCATAACGGCTGATTCAGCACCACCAGTACCAGAAGATGAGAGAACTATTACGTTGTATTTGGTCTTAAAAAGATCTTTGCTTATCTTTTCTATTTTTGACATAAGCTGATGAAATTCTTCACCCCTGTGGTTTATAACGGGCTTGCTCATAGACATCAAAACTTCATCGGGGACGTCAACGGGACCTGGAAGCATTATAGACTTTCTCTTAATTTCCATTTTGCTCACCTGCATAGCTTTAAAATTATTTATTAATAAACGTTTTACTTTCTTTTGAAAATTTATAAAAATTTTCATAAATTGGATCGCCTTTATTTTTTAGGTTTATATAAAATCAGTTTTTGCTTTCTACACTCAATTTACAATAAATCAAAACTTTTGTCCGCTTTTATTTGGTTTGCCATCTTAACAGTTTTATGAGCGGTTTTTCCTTAGTAAAGCAAGTTAATCAAACGTACTAATTTTTCTAATTTTCAAATTTCATTATCGATTATAAGGGACGTGGCTGTGAGTTAATAGACCATTTTTCCTTTCTGTTGTATTAATTTCTAGACTAGACTTTATGATCACATTATAACTTGTTAGTCATAACGATTAATGGTTTTTTGGACGCGACAGAATTTTTTCTGACATCCTCCCCGCCTCTAGAAGAGGTGAGGCTTTCGTTCATTTTGTAAACCTTTTATATAGTAAACTCAAGTTGCATGACTTCAAGTTTTTTACCGCTCTCATTAGGATAGATAGCAGTCGCGTTATAGCTGTCTCCAAACATTATCACTATGAGATCCTGCTCACGGTAAATTTCTGCCTGAAAGCCAGCCACAAACAAAGTGCCCAGTGAATTGATCTTGTTTATTACGTCTTTCAGCATATCAGAAAAACCGTCTTCTAACAGCTTTTGACAGTTCAATGCTCCATGGTCTTCATGAATGTCTATCTCAAACTCGCATACATCTACAATGCTCGAGGATGCGTTTTTAAGCTCTTTTTGTAGATCAATATTTTCTTGAGCAGGTACAACTTCGAGTGAAAGCAACACGCTAACTTGGTTGCTCCCTTTCATTCTTAATATTTCTTTATCAAGCTTTTCCCAACCTGTTACTGCAACTTTAAACATTTATTTCCCTCAAACTTAACTAGTTTCGAGAGTTATAAACGTTTGTGAACTAGTAATATGTGAGCAGGATTAAGGATATTAGGAAATCAGTTAACATAAAACACATGTACGTTGGATTAGATCTGCATAAGGTAACGATAAATGCAACTGTAATGGATGAGAATGGCAATGTGCTAAATGAAGTAAAAATAAAGTCTGCTAATAGCCTAAGGAACTGTTCAGACTCAATACCACTTGGATCGTACATAGTAATAGAGAGCTCTTCAACATGGTACTGGGCATATAAGATATTATCTGAAAGGCACAACGTTACCTTATCAAATCCACTAAGGCTATAGCTGAATCAAAGGTAAAGATAGTCGCAATAATAAAATGATAGGCAATTAGTTTATCGACAAAAGGAACTGGAAGAGTTACAATGAAGAGCTTGTAAGAGTGAGTTTTTGCTGCCGATAGATATGTTTGAAAACTGGTATGAAGAATTGGATAAGGTAGGCCTTATGAATTCCCTGAATCTTTCATTAAAATCC
>WYER01000010.1 GCA_009903795.1 Nitrososphaerota archaeon
AACTTCCTTCTTAGGTAGCCTTTGATAAAATATAACTGCTGAAGTTTCAAGCCTTTCTATGTCAAAGGCTCCGTGAGGCCTTATGAAGTTGTACCAATTCATGAATTCATCAACAGAATTGAAGAACTTAACCTTCTTCTCAAATATGTCGAAGAACTTCTTTTCAGTTTTTCTTAGGGTGATTAACCTACCAACTATCATATTTATATTTTTAGGAAATTTGCTCCGGGCGGGATTTGAACCCGCGATCTACGGCTCGAAAGGCCGTCATGCTTGACCGGGCTACACCACCGGAGCTCATTTTAGTATCATTTCATATATTATTTAACCATTACTTTCAGATTATTTGATTATGCCCAAAACTTTTTAGAGCAAACGTTAAAATGCACAAAAAAATTTTGTATTTAAGTTGAGCTACATGCTTTTTGCTCTATCCCTTATAGCTGTTTTAGGTGATCTATTGCTTTTGCTGCAAATAGTGGAAGAAAGGGAGCTGTTTAAAAAACCAGAAGGTAAGCCAAGGAAGGCAGTTATAATAGTGCCTCTCAGAGGTGAGGATCCAAGCTTTGAGGAACACGTTCAGAGCTTGCTTAATCAAGATCACCCAGATTATGAACTTTATTATATAATCGACAGCGATGAAGCTGAATTTCAGAAACAGCGGCTTTCGCGTTATAACGTAAATTATATTGTTTCTGAACGCTTATGCGAAAGATGTTCCGGCAAGGTTAACGCGATAATATTTGCAGCCAAAAAGTTCAGAGGAAAGGTAATTGTGATCGCTGATTCGGACACTGTTTACCCTAAGAGTTGGCTGAAAGACATGACAGCAGCTTTAGAGAATAATTTGGCTTCAACAACCTTTACTTGGCCAAAGCCCCTTAGGCTTTCTTTAAGAAACCTCTTAAGGGCTGGTTTCTGGACTTTTGGTTTTGAGAGCCAGGCTCTCGGAGGCAGGTTTCTTTACGGTGGTTCAATGGCTTTTCGGGAAAACTTTTTTGATGATGACGTGTTAAAAGATCTTAGCGATGAATGGTGTGACGATTGTGCACTAACAAGAATAATTAAGAAAAAGAAAGGAAGCATTGGGTACGTTGCATGCTCTATGCCTTTAAACGTTTTTGATGAGCGCGAGCTCTGGCTTTGGTCAAAAAAAGAGGCAAGAGCTGTCGGTATGTACTCGAGGAAAGGTGCGTATGCGTTCATGCTCGTTGTAGCAATAATGGTTGCCTTGCTTTTAGCATACTTAATCACTTTCAATTTCATCTACATTACTCCATACTTGCTCTGGATCGTAAAAAACATAATCAGAGGCATAAAGTACGGGATCGACTCGCTTATCCCGGCTTTTATGAGCGTCCCGGCACTCTACTTTTCAATACCAGTCATGATATCAGCTTTGAGAGACAAAACTGTTTATTGGAGGGGAAAGGTCTATAGTACTGGGCTTTGAGCTCTTTGCTAAATTAGTTTCAGCTTTCCCTCCACTTAATGAAGTTCATCCCTAGCACAAAGTAAAAACCTGTTTCTGCTATAAGTAATATTAGCATAACGTAGTTTAGCGGTTGCATTCCGAAAATGCCCTGGGCTACAACAGCTCCAGGGGTAGCTGGGGAAATAGAAAGAGCGTAAAGCGCGTACTTTGGCAGGTAAGTGTATGGATAAAAGATCGGGGGTATTACAGAGAATATTATTGATAGTATGGATACTATGCCCCAGACGTTTCTTATATGTTTCATTATTCCAGCTATTATAAACGCTAGAGAAGTTTCAGAAATTAGGAGGCTTAGCATTATCAAGAAAAGCGCAAAAGCTCTGAAGGCTGTAAAAAGGTTCAGAATTACGCCTATTGCAGCGTAGACCGCTATGCCAGGCAATGAAAAGAAAAGGTAGCTTAACATAAGCCCGAGCATGTAATCAATCCTCGTGATCCTTGTTGTAACCAAAAGGTCTTGAAACTTGAGCTCAAGCCTTAAGAAAGAAGCGTCTCCAGCGCTAGAAAGAGCGTTAGTTGAAATAAGCGAAATAAAACCTCCTATCACGGCGAATTTTAGCAAGTACCCTCTTGAAATTATCCCTATCAGAAAGAGCATGGTTAAGGGCAGGCTCATCGAAGCTATAACGTAAGAGAAACCCCTGGTAATAGTGTAAAGGCCGTAGTAAATGCCCATAGCAAGTATGAACCTAAGATTCAATTTCAACACCGTACTTGAAGAAAAGGTCTTCGAGCGTAATCTGCTTTATGTCATATCCCATCTTTACGTATTCATGAGCTTCCCCAGAATCAACGTATTTTATGTACAAGCCTCCAACTTTTTTCCAGCCTTCTACAGGCTTTCTTGATTCAACCCTTACTTTACCCTTAAACTCGCTCAGGACCTCTTCAAAGGTACCCTGCTTTATTATGCTTCCGTTTTCCATGAAAACAATCTCTTCAGAAAGAGATTGAGCTTCTTCCATATAGTGAGTTGTTAGAACAAGATCTGATCCAAGCTCTTTTATAGCTGTCCATACTTCAAGCCTTGATAAAGGATCTAAGCCAGTTGTAGGTTCGTCCAAGAAAACTAGCTCTGCGTTTGATGCAAGAGCCATAGCAACGAAGAGCTTCCTCTTCATACCTCCTGAAAGCTCATCAGCTGTAGTGTTCCTGTTTTCCCAGAGGTTTACTGCTTTGAGAGCTTTCCTAGCTTCTTCTGAAGCGTTCTTGAAAGAGTACCCCCTTGCTGTTAGGTAAATAAGGATGTGCTCGTAAGGTGTGAGGAGCCCAACTGGCCTTGCTTCCTGAGGTATGCAGGAAACCTTTCTTCTTATTTTCTGTTCCTCATTTAGTATGTTAAGCCCGTTTATGAGAGCGTAACCTGAAGTAGGCATGAGCTGCGTCGAAAGTATCCTTATGAGTGTTGTTTTCCCAGCCCCGTTCCTTCCTATTATTGCGGTCCTCTTTTTCGAGATCTTGGTTGTTATCTTTTTTAAAGCTTCAACCCCGTTGTTATATATTTTGTTAAGCTCATAGATTTCGATCACGCAAATTTTTTGTTTAAGTAGATAAATAAACGTTATAAAAAGTTCAGATAAGTTATAAAACTGATCCGTTTATATAAGATCATGGATATACCTCCAGGTCAGCACGTGCTCAAGCACTTTATTTATTACTCTGCGTTGAAACCCCCAAAGGTAGATATTGATAATTACCTTTTTGAAGTTTCTGTAAATGTTGAGAACCCAAGGTCCTTTACTTATAACGAGCTAATCAGCATGATAGATTTTAAAGGAAAGATGAACTTTCACTGTGTAACCGGGTGGAGCGTTCTCGACGTTCAGATGGAAGGCATAACTTTTAAAAAGATATCGGACATAGTTAAGCCACAAGGTAAGTACGCTTATTTTATTTCGCTCGACGGCTATACAACTGTTGTTCCTTATGAAGACTTTTTGAAAGGTATACTCCTGCTCAGGATTAACGGCAGGCCTTTAAGCTATGAGGAAGGATTTCCGGCTAGGCCTTTTTTCGAACACCTTTACGCTTGGAAGTCAGCCAAATGGGTCACAAAGCTTCAGTTCTTAAATGAGTACATTGACGGATACTGGGAAATGTATGGATACCATGAAAGGGGAAATGTCTGGTTAGAAGAAAGGTTCAAGAGTGAAGAAGCTAAAAGATTAAGGAAGAGCCCTATGCAATCAGTATTCTGAAATTACCTTTGCAAAAACCTTTGCGTCTCCTATCATGTTGCTTATCTTGCAGTATTCGTTAGGCGAGTGCTCTACATTATCTATAGTGTACCATACAGCTGCGTTGTAACCTCTCCTTCTTAAAGGCGCAGCTACAGTCCCTCCTCCTATGCCTATAAGAGAAGGCTCAAACCCCCTGAGCTCCTTTATGGCTTTTTTAAGCTTTACAACTACTTCTGAGTTTGGATCAGTTTGAGGCGCAGGTTCAGATTTCTGTACAACTTTTAGCTCAACTTCCACGTTGAACTTCTTCTTGTAGTGTTCAGCTTCATCCTTTATCTCGTTTAGCACGTCTTCAACCTTATAGTTAGGCAGTATTCTGCAGTCAAAGCAAAAAAAGTCTGTTCCTGGGATCGTGTTTATGTTCTGTACATTTGCTTCCCTCTTTGTAGGCTCGAAAGTGCTGTAAGGGGGAACAAATATATTATTTATTGCGCTAAACTTATAGTGTAACCTTTCATCTATGCTTAGGGCAAGCTTCATCCCTATCCTGTTCGCGTTTAGGCTGAGGTCAGGCCTTGACCCATGTCCCTGTTTTCCTATAACCTTAATGCAGACCCAGAGCAGGCCTTTTTCTGCTATTTCTATAGCATCTCCCTTTGAGTTGCCTGCATCAGGAACTATAAATTCATCATTTTCACCAAAGTTATAGTTATCAAGAACGTAGTGCATTCCGTATTTGCTCCCCACCTCTTCATCAGCAAGCAGCATAAGCCCTATATTGTTCTTTGGAATTATTCCGGATTTCTTTAACGCTTTTAAAGCGTAAATCGAAGAAATTACAGCCTGTCCGTCATCTGCTGTTCCCCTTCCGTATATCTTATCGCCTTCAACTACAGGTTTAAAAGGATCTGTTTTCCATAGACTTATGTCTCCTTCAGGAACTGTATCTATGTGAACTGCAAGCCAAAGCGTCTTTTTGCCCTCTTTCCCCTTTATCTTCGCGATTATGTTAGGTCTTACGTAACCATATTTATCCTTTGTATCTAGCCTCTTTAGCTCATCAAAGCCTATATCTTTAAGAACCCTTTCCAAGTAATCAGCCCTTTCCTTTTCTCCTGTGCCCCCTAGCTCTGGGCTTATGGCCTTTATAGGTATCATCTCAACCATCGTTTTTACCATTTCATCCTTCATTTCTTCAACTATTTTTTCAATCATAGTATAGCAATGTGCTCAGAATTAAATAAGCTTTTTATTGTGCTAATCTTTTTGATGCTCCTAGGTAGCATTGTGTTAATGACTTTACCAAAGGTTCAGCAAAAAGCGTTTTAATTTTAAAGCGTGCATTAGCGATCTGCCTTAACCTTACGCACAGGTTCCCGGTTCATCGATACGCTTACGTAAAGAATGCCTCGCTTTTCCCCTACAAACGCATTCGAGAAAACCACAAGCTTTTTGAATGTTCGGAGTTTCAAACCCTTATAGGTATTCTACAAACGGTCAAGTAGTTCAACAACCTCAAATAGTCAGGTTTCAAACCCTTATAGGTATTCTACAAACCCACGTCTTTGAGCTATTGTCCGCATTACTGTATCGTTTCAAACCCTTATAGGTATTCTACAAACATGCTTAGTTCAGCCTTCACTGCTC
>WYER01000023.1 GCA_009903795.1 Nitrososphaerota archaeon
CCTCAGCTTTTATAAGGCTCTTGCAGAAGTTGTTGTGTATGATATACTAGCCTCTGCGCCGCTTGCTGAATGTCATACAGGCGCTTATTATTCAAAAAAGCCTCACACAAAAAGGTCAGCCCATCTTCTTTTTCTTTACGGCTTTATTATGCTGATATTGTCAACGATTTCAGGGTTTATATTTGATAAATGGGTTACCCAGAGCGAATTTTTACCGTCATATTATCTTGGTCCAGCAGGAGAGGCTATCGAACTTGGTTTGGGGACTTTAGGAGGGCTCTTTGTTCTCATAGGCTTCTTAATGTATTGGCCTTCGAGGTTCAGGGGCGAATCCAATTTGAGGATCACAGGTACAGATGTTTTTATTTTATTGCTTGTATTTACAGTGCTTACTGGGTTTGTTCTTGAAGTGGCTGAAATCTTCTTTACTTATTCGGTAACCGTTGTCTTCTGGATTCACATATCTTTTGTTTTTCTACTCTTCATAACAATGCCATACACAAAATTTTCTCACGTGCTCTATCAGATAATCTGGAATTATTATGAAAGATATGCAAGAAGGACCGGGAAACAACCGAAGATACCATCTGGGGTGAGCTGAAGTGCCTACCTTTGTTTATACTTCAAGGTGCGTTGGATGTGGAGACTGTGTCGATATATGTCCGAGCGACATAATGCATTATACAAAGGACAGGAAGACTGTTAACATCGAGCCTGATGCTTGCTGGGAATGCTTGAACTGTGTAAAGGTTTGTGCAAGGTTTGCGATAGACGTGAGAAGCTACGCAGATTTTGTACCTATGGGACACTCAATATCTGTGTTTAGAGATGAAAAGTCACAGAAAGTTTACTGGAGGATAAAGTACAGGAACGGGAAAGTTAAAGAATTTGCTTTTCCAATACGGACAACGCCATGGGGTTCGATCAGGCCTCCATACGAAATGCCTGAACCTGACCCTCAGGACCTTTATTCTCCAGTGCTTTCATTTGAAAAAGAGAGCGTCAAAAGAGCAGAGGTGAGTATAAAATGACGCGCGTTAGCTATGTAGACTCAGATATTTTGATAATAGGTGGCGGGATGGCAGGCTGTGGCGCAGCATGGGAAGCGAGGTACTGGGGAAGAAATTTAAAGATTGTTCTTGTTGAAAAGGCAAACATAGACAGGAGCGGAGCTGTTGCGATGGGCCTTTCAGCAATAAACACATACTTAGGGTTGAGGTACAACGAAAACACGATAGAAGACTATGTAAACTATGTGAAAACAGACCTGATGGGGGTTATCAGAGAAGACCTGGTTTACGATTATGCAAGGCACGTCGATTCAACTGTTTACCTGTTTGATGAGTGGGGATTACCCATCTTTAAAGACGAAAACGGTAGGTATGTAAGGGAAGGAAGATGGCAGATAATGATACATGGGGAGTCATACAAGCCTATAGTTGCTGAAGCTGCAAAGAAGTCAGCTTCAGAAATCTATAACAGAGTCATGGTGACGCATCTCTTAAAGGACAGCCAGAACCCGAACAGAGTCGCTGGAGCAATTGGATTTAACGTTAGAGATGGAAGGGTTTACGTTTTCAGGTCAAAGGCAGTTATAGTTTCAGCAGGAGGAGGTTCCCAGATATACAGGCCTAGATCAACTTCTGAAGGCAAAGGAAGAACATGGTATCCGCATTGGTCAAGCGGGTCTTCTTACGGCCTTCTAATTGAAGCTGGAGCCGTAATGACCATGATGGAAGCAAGGTTCTCTGTTCCGAGGTATAAAGACGGTTATGGACCTGTAGGAGCATGGCAGCTCATGCTTAAAGCAAAACAGACCAACGCGTACGGGCAAGACCCGTTCTCTCTTCATAAAGAAGAACTCAAAAAGCTTTATAACGGGAAATATAACTACGTTGACGCTTTTCCTACCCCCACAAATTTAAGGGTTTACTCAAGCCTTCTTGAGCTTAGACAGGGAAATGGGCCTATATACCTTCATACAGAACAAGTCCTTACAGAAAAGAACGAAGAACTTGGGTGGGAAGATTTTCTGGACATGACTATAACTCAAGCTATACTTTGGGCTGGACAGAACATAGACCCGATGAAGTCCCCTTCAGAAATTCTCCCATCAGAACCTTACGTCATGGGTTCTCACGCTACTGAGTGCGGAGCATGGGCGAGCGGTCCCGAAGACATAGTTATAAAGGAAGCTAGCTCTGTTGATGAAAGGGGAACGAGCTACAGCTGGGGTTACAACAGGATGAGTACGTTGGACGGTCTGTTTGTTGCGGGGGACGCATGTGGAGCAAGCCCTCACAAATTTTCATCTGGATCTTTTACAGAAGGAAGGATAGCTGCAAAATCGGCTGTAAGGTACATAAAAGAACACAGCGATGAAAAAGTTTCTCCTGACAGTTCTCAGGTTGAACAGCTTACAGTAAAGATATTTGAGCCTATGGAAAGGTACAACAAAAACAAGGGGATGATAACTGGAGGAAAGGTATCTTCAAACATGATGTGGTATGACCAGGGAATGGCAAGGCTTCAGAAGCTAATGGATGAATATGCTGGAGGCTGGAGTTCATGGTACACAACCAATGAACACATGTTGCTAAGGGCTAAAGAACTCCTTGCGTACCTTAAAGAGGACTTTATTAACTATGCAGTTGCTGAAGATTATCACCAGCTTCTCAGAACTTGGGAGCTATGGCACAGGATACTAACAGCTGAAGCTGTCATAAACCACATGCTCTTCAGAAAAGAGACAAGGTGGCCTGGTTACTATGTCAGGAGCGATTTTCCAGCTCTAGATGACGATAACTGGAGAGTTTTCGTAAACTCAAAATATGATTCAAAAACAGGAACATGGAAACTTTGGTCCGTTCCAGTTGTTGACCTGAGGTGATCTAAATGAAGCTGATAATAAACAATCCTCCGCCATACGGCGGGAAGCTCATAAAAAACATAGATAAAAAAGAACATGAGCTAAAAGGGGTACCTTTTTATGATATAAAACCTGAAATCGACAAAAAATCAGGAGCTCCGATAAGGAACGTTTACAGGGAGATCATATCAATATGTTATGGCTTCTTTAGTCCTCTCGACAGGTTCATGACAAGGGAAGATGTTGATTTTGTGTTAAATCAAAGAAGGCTGCCTAACGGATACATATTTCCGCTACCAATAATATTCGACGTTGATAAAGACGAGATTAAAAAGATGCAGCTCAGAGAGGGTGACAGGCTTTATCTCAGATTAAAAGGAAAGCCTTTTGCATACATAGAAGTTGAAGAAATGTGGGAATTTAATCCTGAAGAAATTGCTGTTAAAACTTTTGGAACTCCTGAAAAGAACTCAGACGCTCTGAAAAAGCCGCTTGACGAAAAGCATCCTGGGTTTAGCATATATCGCAACATGAGCGGGTTTGCGATAGCTGGCAAAGTATACATAATAAATGAACCAAAGTTCAAGGAACCGTACAACAGGTTCTGGTATCCTCCTGAAATGTCTAGAGAGGAGTTTTCCAGAAGAAACTGGAGAACTGTTATAGCTCATCAGACAAGGAACGTCCCCCATACAGGACATGAGCACCTTATGAAAGAGGCCGCGTTTATGGGAGACATTGAACCTTGCAGGGGCATACTTGTGAACGCTATAGTAGGCGCAAAAAGGATAGGAGACTTTGTTGATGAAGCAATTCTTGAAGGGCATGAAGCAGTGAACAAGTATGGGTACATAAAACCAGAAAGGCACATGGTCACATTCACTCTCTGGGATATGAGGTACGGCGCCCCGCTAGAGTCTTTACTTCATGGAATAATAAGGCAGAACATGGGTTGCACCCATCATATGTTCGGCAGGGATCACGCTGCAGCGGGGGATTACTTTGACCCATATTCAACACAGACTCTATGGACGAAAGGACTTCCTAGTTATGGTTTCGATGCGCCACCATACGACGTTGAGAAGGGGCTTGAAATAAGGCCTGTTAACGTGCAGGAATTCTTTTACTGTCCACGCTGTAACGAAATAACTTACAGTGAGACGTGCGGTCACAACGAAGCTCAGAGGTTCAGCGGGAGCTTTGTAAGGGGACTGATAGCTGAAGGCATAAAACCTCCTTCTGTTATATTCAGGCCTGAAGTTTATGATGTGATAGTGAAATGGTGGCGCGTTTTTGGTTACCCATTCGTGAACAAGAGGTACCTAATGCAAAAGGAGGAAGAGCTTGAGGTGGAGGTGGAATAAATGACTTATAAAATAGGGCTTGTGCTCGATGAAGAAAGGTTGAAGCTTATAAAAGGAACAGAACTTGAAAAAGAAATCAAGGACCTTTTTGGTGGAGCGCTAAAGATGATAGACGTTGAAATAACAGAAGAACAGGCAAAGAAATTAATGCATCTTTTCCCTAGAGTAAGGATAGACGCAAGAGGTTACGTCGAGGAAACGCCAATAGCTTTCAGAAAAGCTCTTTTCAAGAGCGTTTTAAGCAATGGAAACAAAAAAGAGGCGCTGGAAGTTATCCTGAGTGACGAGAATATATTAAAAGAAATTAAAGATATGGCATCAAAGGAAGACGAATACATACCTCCGCCCTGAATTGTTTTTTATAGAATCAATAATTTTATGGATGGTAGAGCTTACATTAATAGCTGTTATAGCAGGCATAATAGGGGCTCTGGCTGGGTTAGGGGGAGGCGTTGTTCTTACCCCGCTTTTGACCCTGTTTTTTGGAATACCTATCAAGTACGCAACGGGCGCTTCTCTTGTGTCTTCCATCTCTACCTCTGCGGGATCTGCAAGCGTGTACATTAAACAGAGGCTGGCTAACGACAGGATAGGGATAAGCCTTGTAACAGCAACAACTGCAGGCGCAATAATCGGTTCTTTGCTTGCAAACTATACATATTCTCACGGATTAACATGGATAATTTACATACTTTTTGGTGCTATGTTGATTTTCTCTATCATACCAACAATACAGAGAAGCACGTGTGAACTTCCTCCGCTAAAGCAGCCAGACAGGACAACCAAAATCTTCAGACTTTACGGAACATGTTATGATCAGGCTCTTAAGATATGGTACAGGTACTGGGGAGTAAGGTGGTGGCTCGGATGGATAATAATGTTTTTTGCAGGAATAATGAGCGGGTTATTAGGTATAGGATCCGGAGCGCTTAAAGTGCTTGGTATGGACTGGGGAATGAACATACCGATGAAGGTATCAACAACAAGCAACTTTATGATAGGGGTCACAGCAGCCACTAGCGGGTCGCTATACTGGTTTTTCGGGTACATAACTCCTGCCGTTGCGGCCTGCACTGCCATAGGAGTTCTTTTGGGAGCAAGGATAGGGACAAGAATGCTCGTTCACGTTACCAACAGGCAGATAAGGTGGTTTTTTGTAGCCATCCTTTCTTACTTAGGTATAAGGATGGTTGTCAGAGGGCTGGGAAGAGAGGGTATACTTCCTATATCTTCCATGGAAAGGAATATCTTTTCACTGATAATAGGGATCGCAACTCTATTTTCACTGTACTTAGTTTTTGGAAGAAGATACAGTCAGACAAATGATAGCACGCTGAGCGTTTACCTTACTCAGATGGAAAAGCCAAATAAAACCGAAAAAAGGTTCATAGACATAACCAGCAAAGTGCTAAAATACGGCGTAATCATCACAGCTATTTTTTTAATATCAGGTTTATTTCTGCTCTTTTTGCACGGAGAAGGCATGGGGATCCCTTTAAGCAGAATAGTTAACCTTAAATTTGGAGTTGACACTTCTTTGTTCAGCATAAATAGTGTTTTACACTACGATGCAAAGCTTGATGGGCTTAGCTTTATACTTACAGGCCTTTTGGTGTTGATAGCGATACCGATAGTGATGGTTGCTATAAACCTCATAAGGTTTATAGTTGAAAGAAACAGGCTGTATATAGCGCTAGCTGCAATAACGCTGTTAAACCTTATGATAGCAATACTGATTATTCCAAGGGTGGTTGTATGATGATCAGCATTTTGTCTCAAATTTTTATCATCATGGCCTGTGCATATGTGGCTGGATTGCTAGGAGGCCTTCTTGGCTTGGGAGGTGCAGTAATCCTCACGCCACTTCTTACAATATTTATTGGTTTGCCGATTCAATATGCAGCTGGAATAAGTTTATTATCAGCCGTGGGCACTTCGATAACATCAGGATACAGATATTTGAAGCTTAAGATTCCTGACATAAGGATATTTCTATTTATAGCTCCTGCTGATGCTACTGGCGCTATAATAGGGTCTTCCTTGTTTTACGAACTTATGAAAACTAAATATAGCTGGATTCTGTACATATTTTTTAGTATTATAATGTATATAGCTGCCTTCTTTACTGTAAAACAGGCGCCAAAAAGAGAAATGGAACCATTAAGCGATAGGTTGAATAAAAACAAAGGGTTCTCTATAAGAGGAAAATATTTTGATCCTTCGTTGCATCTGTATGTGAATTATTATGTTGACAAAAAAAGATTGTTTGAATCTTTGGGCGTCATGCTCTTTGGTGGTCTTATGAGCGGGCTTCTTGGTATAGGAGGGGGACCTATAACCATGTTTGCCCTTTACGGGATACTAGGCCTGCCCATAAAAGTAGCTTCAGCTACTAGCAATTTGATAGTGGGAGTAACAGCAACCACATGCGGTTCGATCTACTGGCAATTTGGATACATTCATCCGTTTCTTTTGGCTGTTTCTATAATAGGAATAATAGCGGGCGCTTTACACGCTTCATCTCTTTTGCCAAAAACTAAAGGTTCAACCATAAAGATCGTTTTGCTGTCTGTTTTTTCGTATTTAGCATTCAGGATGCTTCTTTCAGGATTAAGAAGGGGAAATATAATCATAATTTCGCAGGATATTGAATACATACTTTCGTTTATTATATTAATTTTAACTGCAATCATAATGTTTTTGTTAAGAGACAGGATATCAGAATAAATGCTAGAAAAAATATAAGGAAGGGTTGAGAATTAATTAGCATGAGTTTCGACTATGATTCTGCGACAAAGGTCATCGATAATGCAATAATCAAGCTAAAGCTATATGAACCTAACCCGCTGATAAGGGAAAAGGCTGAAGTTTTTATAAAGATGCATCTTCTTCCAACGTTTAACCTTTTAACGGTAAGGGATGACAAAATTGAAGCTCAGGCATACGTGCTGGACATTGCATTAGTGGGAAAAAACGTTAAAGATCTGAAAAATTATTTGGATATACATACAGATGAACTAAAAGGTTTTGAAAGGTTTGTCAGTAAAGCCTTAAGGAACGACCCTGAATTTATTGATGAATACATAAACACGCTCATAAGAATTCTAAGGTTTCTGGGAGATATGGCTTTGTGTAGAAGGGTTGTTGATTATATAATATGGTCTTATGATGAAATGTATAACAAAGGTCAGCTTATCTCAAAAATGAAGTCATACTTTGGTGACGAGCACAAGGTTAGCAAGGCAATGTATGAATTCTCAAAGTTTGTTGTCTCGATGGTCGTTGATTTTAATAACGGGTTAAAAAATTATATATCTGGTAAAAAATCAAGACCAAGCTATGGAGAATTCTTAGTTGTGAGTTCTTTATTAAAATACTTAGATGAAAAAGAATGTTTTTTTGCAGTTGAGGCAAATGAAGACTATTTTTATATGGGAATAGTTAAGGGAATTAAAAAAGAAATAAACCCGTTAGAGATAAGGTTTTAACTTTATGGGTTTAAGTGGGACGGAAGTCCTTTTCCTCAAGCTTTAGATAGCCCATTACAAAGCCGATAATTTTACAGTTTTTACAAAATTATAATATTTGTCAAGCATGGCTCTGCCAGTGTAACGCATGCTAGACGCCCGGGGATGATTTTGCCAATGATATGGCGGAATACCTGTCGAGTATTCATCATGCGAAAGAGTGATAATAAACTGGGAAGCCCTGACCACATAGTCAGGATAGTTCACAAGCTTTCATAATCGATTATGCTATAATTTCTCTTTACAAATTCCGGTAAAAGGTCAAAGTATTTTTTGTATAAAAATCTCTCATCTGCAAGCACAAAGTAACCTTTATCGTTTTCAGACCTTATAACTCTGCCCAAGGCCTGACTTACTTTTCTTAAAGCAGGAACGGTATAAGCATAATATCTTCCCTTTTTTCTTCCGTAGATTTCGTTATAATATCTGATAAACGCCTTTATCTTTATGTTTAGTTTTTCAAACGGTATTCCAATGACCATGGCCGCTTCAAGTTCTTCTTCGGGAAAGTCTGCACCTTCAGAAAATCTGCCTGATGCTGAAGCAAATAAAATTCCTTTTTGGCTGCTTTTTGCTGCAAGCTTAAAGGAATTTAAAACTTCCCTTGATTGCTGTCCGCTCATTCCTTCAACTTCTACATACGATCTTTTTCTAAAATCATCTGGTAGGGCACTTAACAGAGTTCCCTGAATTCTATAGCTTGAAGAAAAAATTGCGACATTTCTACTGTAGTTTTTTTTGAGGAACGATAAAATTACACGCATGTACCTCTTTAACATTTCTTCACTTAATCTTTCCCCTTTGGTTGTTACGCCTTTTATTATTATGCTTGAGACATTTTCGGAACTTATTTTGAACTTTTTATTTATAATATAAGGATTATCAATGTCAATAACTTCAGAAAACACTTTGATAGGCTCTAAAGTACCAGACATGAAAAGCACCCCCTAAACATTTTCCATTTTTCCTTAAGGGCTTCAGAAGCTCTCATATCTACCCTTTCCAGCTTTAATTCGTTTTTCTCCTTTGAAAGGAAATGCGTAACACCTTTTTCTTTTGAAAGCTCTAAAGATATCTTAAAAAAGCTGTATATATGGTAAAGGGAAGAGTGTGGCCTTTCATCTTTTGAAAGTCTTTCGGACCTTAAATTTTCTCCAGGTAACTTTATTTCATCTAACACGTCTGAATTTTTCGAAGAACAAAAATCTTCAATTTTAACTTCTTTTTCTATCTTTTTTCCAAGTTCTTCCCACATTTTTTCTTCTAATTTAACAAGAAAATTTTTCACCTGTTCTGTCTTTTTAAAAAATGAAAGTTCAGATAACGCTCTCTTTATCGAACCAGTAGTTATATGATTGCTGTTTATATTCGTGAACGAAAATTGAAGGTTGTGAGCTTCGTCAACTACAAGATAGCTCTCACTGTAATCAAAAATGCTTCTGAGGCTCCAAGATACTTTTTCGTCAAGGATATAATTGTAGCTTACGCTTACAAGATTTGCTAGGCTGGCTAATTCTCTCTGATAGAAGTAAGGACATATCCTCCTTTCTGCTGATTGTCTCAGGACTTCGGAATAAAGCATAGTTTTGACATCTGTAAAGCGTTCGTTTTGAAGGTTGATATAATAAGGGCACCTTTTTTTGTTCTTTGAACAAAAGTAAGAAACCTCATCATAATTTGCGTCGCTCATTTTTTCCAGTGCTAGAAGGCACATATCCTTCTTTCCTCTAAAAGAGATGCCAAGGAACTCTGTTCCGAAAACTTTATTTATTTTCTTAAGTTCTTCGACTGGCCTATCGGTTTCCGTTCCAGTCCTCACAGCCCACAGTATTTTAAAACCCTTTAAAAGAAGAGAAGATAAAACAACAGGGTTTTTTGAACCCCTAGGAGCCTGAAAATTATGGGGTGTTTCCCGGCAACTTTCGTGATCTCAACCTATAGATTCTATTTGGCCTTCTCTTTAGGAATATAGAAAGAGGCCATCAAAAAATATAATTTATCCTCACGATAAAAATTTGTCTTTTTTGTTTTTCACCCCCGGAAAACAACAAATTTTTTGCTCTTTAAATTAAGCATATAAAGTTGAGCTATTCTCAAACTTAGAAGTACGCCAGATAAATGTTAAAGTGCAAGAATATTTTACACTTTGGTATGCATCCTGCTTATTTTTCTGCCATCTGATTTAATAGCCCTGAAGTTTGGTATTTTTATTTATGTATTAATGCATAAATTCGGTTAAACTTTTCACCATAACTTTGCACATGGACACACTTCAGATATCTTAAGCAGGTCAGTTTTTTTAACAGAAGGACAGTTTATTCCAAAATAAGACACAAGCGTAGCAACATCAGATAGCCAGGGGAGAGCGTCAAAAGTCTTTGAAAACAGCTCTTTACCACGGTAAATACATATAAAAGTTAAATAAGGTTCTTCGAAATTTTTAAATGTTTTTACAACAGATTTTACAGAACCTCCAACATTTTCGGCTATTTTTAAAAAAGGCTCACCATAAGGGCCTGATAAAAACGAAATGTCAAAATCATCATTAAAAATCACATACAGGCCCTCTTCTTTGGGATTCCAGTTTTTAGTAGAAGCAGTTAACTGCCATCTACCGTCAACAAATTCATAAACGCCCTGAAGAGGGAATTTGGAAGAAGCTTTTTTCTGGCTTTCCTCAGTTTTTTTGATGATTTCTTTAATCATCTTATCAAGTATTCTTGCTTCCTCTTCATCCCCTTGCATAGTTTGATTTTTATTTTAATTTTTTATTTAACGATTATTCCATCCAAGCGGGAACAAACAAAGTTTGAAATAATCAAGTATTCTGGTTTTGTTAAAAAAATATAAAAGATTTAATATCAGCAACTTAAAAAAATATTAACAAAATTGAAAAAACAACTGGATGAAGTAGATATCCAAATATTAAGATGCATGGCTGGTGACTGCAGGCTTTCATACAGGCAGATAGCGCAGAGGTTGAACCTTTCAACTTCAACAGTAAGCAAAAGAATAAAGAAGTTACAGGAAAGCAAGATAATAAATTCTTTTATACCTCTGATAGATGCTAATGCGTTAAACCTTATAATGTATGTGGTTGGCATCAAAATAAGACCAGGAACTTCTGCAAAAGATGTTGCAGAACTTATCAAACCGCTGGCGTACGTTTCTCACATATTTATCACTACGGGTTATTACGACCTAATAGTGGTCAGTGTAGCTAAAAATACTCAAGAGGTTATGAAGCAACTCAAAGAAATAACTTCTGTTGAAGGGATAGAAAGATACGAATCTTTTCAGATATTGGAGGTTTCGAAAGAAGCTCCGGTTGAAGCTCTTATACACGCATAATCAATTATAAAACTAAAGTGTATTTTGAAATTTATATCGTTTAAAAATGATATAAAACGGTTTAACTAAAACGTTCAAGAAAACTTTTTTAAAGTTTTTGCAAAAAGTTTGTGCCAATTTTTCTATAAAATCAGTGTATTTGATCTGTTTTTATTATTTTTATAACACATTTCTGTTAACAGAAATGCGTTTATTTTTCATTTTTTAAAACATTTTGAAGATGACAAAAATGTATAATGACAAAATCGCCAATTATTAATATTATATACATACTGTAAGAAATACCATAAAACCAAGAATGACTTCGGTGTGCGCCTATATATTTTCTTTTCTTGCTATAGTTGAGTTTGCTTTTTTCCTTCTTTTTGCAATCATACCTTATATAGCAATCTTAATCTTAATATATCCTTAATATTTCTATAATCGGCGCACCGTATCTCGCGCTGGGCATTTTGTGTTTTGCTGTCTGTTGTTACGAAAAATATTTTATTACCGATGATTATTTATACATATTTAACAGGCTAAGAACTAAAAAACGATAGTGCCAAAAGAAGATATTAAGCGTGTTGATTTAAACTATCCTTCGTTCTGTGATTGTTTTGGGATAGGCAATCTTATAATAAGGACCAAATCAGGTAAGAAGTACACGATAAAATACATCAAGGATCCAGTTTCTGTTGCAAATTTTATCAAGTCCGCTTAATTTTTTTTTTGGTTTAAAAATTTAACAGCAAACCATGCTGTTTAAAACTTAGGTTGCAGAGCATAAAATTACACATTTTATCAAAAGTAAAAGAAAATCCTTTAGCTAAAAGTCAGTTTAAATCTTTATTAAAATAACTGCGTTATGTATTTTTTAGTTGGTCGTTACTCAAAAGTAAATTATTTTATGTAAAAATGTTAACACATGTACACGTGCATTTAATAATTTCTTTATTCAAATTTATATTGGTGATGAAAAATGGTTAAAAAGATGTGTGTCTCGGTGTTCTCGGGTAGTGTTGATAGGCTTACAGGTTTGGCTATGCTTGTAAGCGGCGCGGCCGCTATGGGTATGAAAGTTGAACTTTTTCTTCAGCTGTGGGGTGCTTATGCTTTTAAAAAAGATGTGATAAGCAATAACATGAATTTCAGTGAGTTTTCTGATAAAGCACCTGAAGTTGTTAAAAGGCTTCAGGAGTTAAAGCTTCCTTCTTGGTTTGAACTTATAAAGGAAGCAAAACAGGTAGGGGATGTTAAGATATACCTGTGCTCAACGGCAGCAGCCATATGGAACGTAAAGAAAGAAGACCTCGAGCTTGTTGACGAAGTAATAGGAGCCGGCGAGTGGGCTGAAAAGTGTTCTGAGGCTGACATAACGTTTTTCGTGTAGTGATGCTAAATGAGCGAACTTCCTGTTGAAGAGTTAAAAAAGCTAAAGGTTAATAAAACTGTCGACGCTCGTGGCACTTCGTGTCCCGGTCCATTACTAGCCGCTAAAGCTGCTATATCAGAAGTTCCCGTTGGTGGAATACTTGAAGTCCTATCTTCAGATCCGGGAACAAAGAGAGATCTGCCTCTATGGGCAAAAAAGATGGGACATATTTACTTGGGGAGCGTTGAAGAACCCGGATACTGGAGAATATATATAAAGAGGATGAAATAGTGGAAATGCCAGAACTTCAGGTTCTGGTTTTTTCCACCAACCTGATTTCTGACGTTGGTATAGATTCTGCTGGTCTGATGCATTTCCCGTATCCGGCAAATACAACGATAATAAGGCTCCCCTGTTCATCAATGCTCAGGCCTGAATGGGTTCTTCTGGCCATAAAGAGTGGGTTTGACGGCGTTTTTGTTGCTGCAGATGGAAGTGACTGTCCTTACCTTAAGGACTGTACCGAAAGAACGGCAAAGAGGGTTGATCTGGCTCAGAGAATCTTAAGAGAAAACGGTATAGAACCTGAAAGAGTAAAGATGGCCGCTATATGCTCAGTTTGCGCTGAACCCTTTGCCAACCTTATTAAAGATTTCATCGGCAACCTCGAAAAGATAGGAAGCGTGAGGCGAGGAAGATGAGCTCTTTATTTTCAAAGATAATCGAACGCGCAGAAGAAGTTTCCGAAGAAAAAGAATTCGACGCTGTAGTTATAGGTGCAGGAATAGCCGGAATGGAAGCATCGCTCGATCTGGCCGATATGGGTTATTCCGTTCTGCTTATTGAAAAGGAACCAACAATAGGTGGGAAGATGTTTCTGTTAAGCAAGGTATTTCCAACGCTTGACTGCGCAAGCTGTATCTCAACGCCTAAAATGGCGGCAGTTGCGCACCATCCGAACATTACTCTGTGGACATACAGCGAAGTTTTAAAAATAAGGCGCGATAGCGAAAGAGGCTATGTGCTCAGAGTAATGAAAAAGCCAAGGTTTGTAGATGAATCTGCATGCACGGGATGTTATACTTGCGAGGAAGTCTGTCCCATAGATGTGCCGAAGGAGCTTGACTTTAACCTCAGGGCAAGAAGAGCAGCATACATACCTTTTGACACGGCCGTTCCAAAAATAGCTGTCATAGACATAGATAACTGTATCTTATGCGGAAAGTGCGAAAGAGAGTGCCCAGTAAACGCAATTAACTTTTTACAAAAGCCGAAAATCTACACTGTGAAAGCCAAATCTATAATAATTGCTACGGGTTATAATCTCTTTCAGGCAGAAAAGAAAGAGCAATACGGTTTTGGAACAATTCCAAACGTCGTTACTTCAATGCAGATGGAGAGGCTCCTTTCACCAACGAGGCCTTTTAACCATGTGCTAAGGCCTATGGACGGAAAGGAACCTGCAAGCATAGGTTATGTGTTGTGCACAGGGTCCAAGGACAGAACCGTAGGAAACCCCATATGTTCACAGGTTTGCTGCATGTACTCTATTAAGCAGGCTCAGCTCATATTGGGCGCTCTTCCTCTAGCAGACGTAACGATTTATTATATGGATATAAGGGCTTACGGAAAAGGTTTTGAAGAGTTTTATAATCAGGCGCAAGCCATGGGTGTTAGGTTCATTCATGGAAGGGTTGCAAAGGTAGAGAAAGGAGAAGGTGGATCTGTTAAGGTAAAATACGAAAACATAGATGAAGGCGGAAAGCTTGAAACTGCGGAGCATGATCTGCTTGTGCTTTCCGTTGGACTTCTTCCAAACTGTGAAATAACAAAGGTTTTTAATGGCATCTCTTTATCTCTTGACGAATTTGGATGGCTGCTTTCCCCAGATCCTACAAACCCTGTAAAGACTAACCTTGAGGGGGTTTTTGCTGCAGGATGTTCAACCGGGCCAAAAGATATACCCGATACAGTTGTTCAAGCAGCTTCAGCCGCGGCAGAATGTGCTGCATATCTTAAAAAGGTGAACATAATTGCAGAAGAACGATAAAAAGATAGGGGTATATGTGTGTCACTGCGGAGGAAACATATCTGACGTTGTAGACGTAAAGAAAGTGTCTGAAGAAGCGTCAAAGATGAAGAACGTCGCTGTAGCACGAGATTATATGTTCATGTGTTCTGAAGCCGGACAGAAGATGATCGAGGACGACGTGAAGAGTCTGAAGCTTGATGCAGTAGTTGTAGCTGCATGTTCTCCAAAGTTGCACGAATTAACATTTAGGAACGTGATAAAAAGGGCGGGCGGTAACCCCTATATGTACTATCATGCAAACATCAGGGAGCAGGTCTCATGGGTCCACGAGCACGAAAAAGAAAAAGCAACGGAAAAAGCCATACGGGAAGTAAGGGCTGCAGTAGCTTATGTTGCTAACTCAGAACCTCTTGAAAAGATAACGGTTAGGGCAGAGAAATCGGTTCTCATAGTTGGAGGAGGTATAGCCGGTATGAGGGCAGCAATAGATATAGCCGATATGGGAATGAACGCTTTTCTTGTAGAAAAGCAACCTTTTCTCGGTGGAATGACGGCAAAGTTCGATCAGGAAATCTTTCCCTATGGTAAGGGTTCTCTAAAACTCGTAAATGATCTTATAGAGGAGCTCAAAAAAAGGCATATTATAGTAGTTTTTACTAACGCAGAGCTTGAAGAGCTCAGCGGCTACATAGGGAACTTCCTGGCAAAGATAAGAATAAAGCCCCGGTTTTTCAAAGAAAGCTGTAAGGATTCTAATCTAGAATCCATTTGTCCAAAAAAGGTAATTGATCCTGAAACTAAAGAAGTAAGGTCAGCCATAATGATGCCTCCTTTTGAGGGTGCTTATCCGGAAGTTCCTGCTATAGACACAAACATCTGCGATTTTTGCGGGCAATGCGCAAAGGCTTGCAGTGCTATAGATCTTTCGCAGAAAGAAGAGATTCTGGAAATAAAAATAGGAGCGGTTATCGTGGCAACGGGTTTTGAGACATACACGCCAAAACAGGGTGAGTTTGGGTACGGTACTGAAGGGGTAATAACTCTTTCTACGCTTACAAAAATACTGAGCAAAAAAGGTTATCTAGCTCTTGATGGCAAAAAAGCAAAAAGTGTTGCAATGATATACTGCGTCGGAAGCAGGCAGGAGAAAGGCAATCAGTACTGCTCGAGGTACTGTTGCAGCGCAGCTCTCGAGGCTGCTATTTCTTTACAGAAAGCTGGAACAAGAGTGTTTCACATATACAGGGATATAAGGTCTTATGGAAAGAACGAGATACTTTATGAAAAAGCTTCGATCGGGGGTTCTTTATTTCTAAAATACAATCCCGATTCCCCCCCTACAGTTATAAAAAACGGCGGCAAACTGACTGTCAAAGTTAAGGATCTGCTGACTGAGGGAAAAGAAGTAGACCTTGATGTTGATGCAGTAGTCCTTGTGACAGGTATGGTTCCGAGGGAAAATGAAAAGCTTAACAGCATCATAAAGGTATCTGTTGGGAAAGATGGGTTTTATCAGGAGGTTCACCCAAAGCTAAAGCCTGTAGAGACTATGATATCGGGGATTTTTATATGTGGCACAGCTCAGGGACCAAAGATGGCGGTAGAAAGTATATGTTCTGCTTCAGCGGCAGCAGCAAAAGCGGCATCTCTAATATTAAAAGGTTATACTGAACTTGAACCTTTCGTTGCAACCGTAGATCCTAATCTTTGTTCTCTTAGCGGAGATTGTATTAAGGAATGCCCTTATAACGCCATATATGTTTATGAATATGAAGGCATAGGTAAAAAGGCCAAAGTAAATGAAGCAGTTTGCAAGGGCTGTGGCGCATGTGTTGCAGTATGTCCAAACGGTGCCATTCAGTTGATGGGATTAAGAAACATACAGATCGAAAACATGATAGTAAACGCTGGTGGTTTTAATGACTAAGCTTACAGCACAAGAGCTAAGGGATATGCTGAACATAAAAATACCAGAGAGGCTTGCTAAAATATCAAAGGAACAGGCAACGGCAAGAACAAAGATAATCAGCGCTATTTCCGATAGACCAAAAACCATACCCGAAATATCGGAAGAAATTAAGATGCCTGTGGAGAAGGTCACATGGAACATTATGACTTTGTACAGGTATGGGGTTGTTGAGCCCGTTGAGAAGACGGATGAAGGTTATTACAGGTACAGGGTGAGGAAATGATGCTCCTCGATGAGATCAAAAAGATGGGGGCTTTTGATGTGAATGCGTGCTGCAGTTGTGGAGTCTGTACTGCAATTTGCCCTTTATCTGAAAATGGCGATGAGTTTCCGAGAAAGATGTTAAGGTATGCTATGGTCGGGCTTGAAAAAGAGCTTCTCGGTTCACCACAGCTATGGGAGTGCTACTACTGCGGCGAATGTACAAAGAGTTGTCCTAGACAGGCAGACCCTGGAGGATTTATGATGGCAGCAAGGAAGTACGCGATAACAAGGTACTCTGTTGGAAAGATAGGAAAAGCATTCTACAACAAGACTCTTGCCCCATTAATTTACTCTTTTCTTTCAGTTTTTTCCTTGATAGGCATTTTATTGATTTCAAGGGATCCTAATGGTACAGCTATATTTACGATTCCCGAAATCTATATACACCTTGCAGGGCTCGTGTTGGGTACTTTTGTAATTGTCATAGTAATAGCTAACTTAGCTATTATGTATAGATATATAAGCGGAACTAGAAAGTTTACAAAAAACATAGAAGCTTGGGTAAATTCTCTTATTAGAGTTATAATAAAGGAAGTGATCGTTCAGGAAAGGTATTCAAAGTGTTCGGATCGCCTGAGGAGGTATGCGCATTTATCTTTAGTATTGGGCTTTATTTTGTTGATGATCGCAACAACTATAGACTATATTACAGCTACAAGGCCTATTTCAGGAATTGTGTTAGGTTTTGCAGGAGGGATAATGATAATATTTGGTTCAGGGTTCTTTATCTATCAAAGGTTAAAGCATAGAGAACCATACTCAATTCATGGCGATTTTATAGACTGGGCTTTTATAATTCTGATATTCTTAGCTGGATGCACTGGATTTTCGCTTGACTTCCTAACAGGCTTGTCTGCAGTTGTTATGATGTATATACACCTAACTGTAGTCTTTGATCTGATTGTAACAGCCCCATTTACAAAGTTCGCCCACGCAATTTACAGGACGTTTGCACTGTGGCTTAAAGAAGTTCAGATAAAGTAAAATTCAGATCGGGAAAACCCTTACCTCCATTCCTATTATACCTTTTGACATTTCGCACCTACATACCTGAAGCTTTCCATAACTTGTTATCAACCCTTCTATCATTTTATTAAAAACATCAGTGGCTTCTACAGAATTACCAGCACCGACTATCTTCATTATATAACCGTTATCTGATTCAGAAACTTCTATTCTCTTAATTGGCAGGACTCTTTCTATTATGTCCGAATATTTTTTTATCAGGTCTATAAAGTCAGGGTACAGTATGGATAGTGAACGGCCAATGGCTTCCCCGTATTCCCTTGCTTTTTCAAGAAGTTCCCGTTTGTTTGTCTTGTAAAGAAGATCGATCATCCATTCAAGAAATTCTCCGGGAACTGGCCTAAAGTCAAGGTCTTTCATCACAGGGGAAAGCCTCCACAAGTCAAAGACAAGCTTGGGGTTACCACCATTCTTTGATATCTGGAGGCATGTTTTCAACATCTGATTTGCAAGAGCATACATAGTCTTGCCTTCCCTTTCAGCCTGATCGGCAAGTTCTCTTGCCACAACGTCATCAACCGCTATGTTAGTCCTTCCCATCTTATGTATATTTATGAACAGATGTACATATAACTTTATTCAAAAAATTCAAATTTATGAATTTTTAGTTTTTTAGCTGTTTGTGTTATTTTTTGTACCGTTTTTAAAAATCGCGTCATTAAAGCTAATAAAACCATAATTTTTAGCGCATTGGGCTTCAGCTGATTGGTTGATAAAACTGTATAAGCTCCTGCCGAAGGTCGCGTTAGTTCATGAGAAACGCGTTTATTTATAGGGGACAACAAAAAATACTATGGAAGATTGGGCTAAAAAATAAATGAACTAATACCCAAGCTAATTAAAGAGCACAAAGAAATACATGCAATGGTACTGAAAAACAGCGACCTTTATCAAAACACAAGGGATTCTTTCAATGAGTTTGTGGAAAAACTGCAGAATCATATGTAGATCGAAGAAACCTGGATATTTCCCTTTATGGTTGAAAATGAATTTTTTGATGAAAAGTCCGAAGAAACAGCATCTCAGCATCAGGAGATAACTTCTATGCTCGTTTATCTGGAAAAGGCCAGAAAGGAAGATTTTTCCAAAAAATACAGCGAACTTATTGGGCTTTTGGTTGATCACCACACATCTGAAGAAGAATATATTTTTCCAAGAGTTTTAAAATTTATTGAGGTAGAAAAAGGGTAGGATTTTTGATTTTCATAAGATTTTTGCAAAACAATTATACGATAAGTGTAAAAGCTACCTTATTTTAAAAATTGTTGAGCTCAATGGAAGGAATCAAAGCCATAAACATAGTAGGAGAAAGCGGCACTGGAAAAACAAGAACCGTAGAATTTATTGTAAAAAACTCACTGAAGAAGGCAAAAGAGTAGGAACTATCAAACACATACATTCGAACGATTTTTCTCTAGATAAAAAAGGAAAGGATACATGGAGACATCTGAAGGCGGGTGCTTTCTTAGTCATGGCCATAACAGAAAGCGAAATAATAACCATAAAAAGGATTGAAACAAAAAGTCTCTCTTATGAAGATTTAATTAGGATGTTCGAAGGTCAAGTAGATTATTTAGTTATAGAAGGTTTTAAAGAAATGAAACCATCTCGCTCAACAATAAGAATACTATGTATTTCAGAACAGAAGCAGATAGAATCGTTCATAAAGAACTTTGGAAGACCTGACTTTATAGTTAGCTACAACATAAAGGGCTTAAAAGAAGTAAACGGCATACCGGTGATTTTTATGCCAGATGAAGCCAAAAGACTGTACCAGATTCTCAAGGAACGAGTTTAAGGTACAACATGTATATTTTAGAATAATTTTTAAACACTTAAAATATCATATAATATATTATATAAATGCTTGAACTTTCGATAGCTATACTGGCAGGTGGTAAAGGATCAAGAATTGGAAAAGAAAAAGCCTTTTTAAAAGTAAACGGCGTTCCATTAATAAAACTAATTTATGACAGAATTTGCCGCTTTCAGACGATATCATGATTATAATAGGCAATAAAAGTGCTGAAGAGTTTAAAAAATTACTTCCTGCGTCAGCAAAAATACTTAACGATTTTTACTATACAATGAGCCCTGTCGGCGGGCTCATAACGGCTGCATTAAGCATAACTAAACCTTACTTTGCTGCCTTAGCTGTTGACATGCCACTTATAAACCCAAAAATAATCGAGAAACTCTATTTTATGGCCCAAAGATCACTCGGCGACAATTCTTATGCTTAAAGATGGGGCGCTTGAAGTTCTTTGTGCGGTTTACATTAACGAAGCCATAAATAACAAAAGGCTGATTCAGTAAGATCTTTAAAGGAACTTGCAAAAAGGTTACCGGATTCATTGTTTATAGATGAATATATCCTCAGGTATGTCGACAGTTAGCTTGAAAGCTTTTTTAACGTTAACACGAAGGAAGACTTTAGTGCTCTACTTGAAAACTCAAAGGGTTATAGGTCAAAAAACTGGGAGCTAAAAACAAAAACGCTTGTGTAGGTCAGATAAGCTCTGTAAGCCTCTTTATGTTGACCCTTGTTTTAATAATAGGGTTGTATGCTCCTGCGCCTAGTTTTATAATCAATCCTTTTTGATCGGAAATCGACAACCCTATTCCTATCCTGTTTAGCTTTTCAGAGAGATTTCCCAGCATTGTTAAGTTTTTTATGCTTACACCAAAGCTCTTTAAAAGCTTGCTAAATAGTTCATTCTCATAGATAAAAAAAGATATTTTATTTTTATTAAAACTTAAAGAAGCAAAGGCTTTTTCGTTTATTTTTAATCTAACTGTGCCGTACAGTTCAAGCTTTTCAAGCGTGTTCTTTTTCAACTTTTTCGGTCTGTATTGGATAAGCGGTAAAAGTTATTTTTCCATTTATTACAATTGCGGTGTTTGTACCTTGTATCTTTATGCTGAGATTGTCAAAAGTTACCTCAGCTGTGCTCTTTGTTCCTTCTATAGCCTTTATTATGCTGGTTATCCAAGATTCTTCTTGGCTCATAGTTTATTTTTTGTTAAACAAAGTTATAAACATATTTAAATATTTTAAGCTTATCTCCTATATGGAAATTTAAAAGTTAAATATGATCATTAAAATAAAAAATTACGTTTGAACATTTCAAAAGGAAGACTAAACGAGGTATATTTTCCAAAAGATCTTAAGAAGGCGTAATCAAGTATGCTAGGGAAAACCATCCCAACGAGATCATTCTGCTGCTCAAGGAAAGGTAAATTTTATCTAAACGTTACGAAGCTGATATTTGCTTATATCTATGTATTCTGAAAAATTCTGTATAATTTCATGCGATGTTATAAGAATAATCTTTCCCTGAGTTTTGTTTATAATTGACTTCAACTCGAAAGATTTTTCTTCTGAAATAAAAGCAAAAGGTTCATCAAGCAGTATAACTGGCGCAGAGCTTCCCAGTGCCATTGAAACCTGCACAAGCTTTTTCATACCGTCGCTCAATGTGTAAGCTTTCTGTCCAAAATAGCTTTTCAGTCCCATTTCTACAGCTATTTCTACAGCGCTGTTACCTGAGATCTTAAGGTTGTCAAGGACGCTAATCCTGTTTATCAATGTAGGCTTAGCAGGCGCATAAGTTATTCCTCTTTTTTCGAGCGCATAATTCTTGACCGGTTTTTCATCTAGAAATATATCGCCTTCATATTTTATTATTCCAGCTATCGCAAGCAAAAGCGTAGTTTTGCCATATCCGTTAGGACCGTAAATCAGTATGCTTTCATTTTCTTTAAAGGTGAAGTTAAAGAGCCCTATTGTAAGGTTCCCCCTTTTTATGCTTACATTTTTTAACTCAAGCTTGTGCATTTTTTCTGCTTAAAGCATAGATAAAGAAAGATATTAATAAAGAAATGGTTAGAAGGGCCGCAGCGTACCCTAGAGCTGAAGAAAGACCATAAACATCATACTTGTACCATATAAAAACAGTTACAGGTTTAACGTATTGAAAGAAAGGAAGAAATGTTACGCTGTACGCTATTATTATTATTGAGCCGAACTCGCTTATGGCTCTGCCCAAAGAAAGCAAAGCTATCCTTATTATGCTGTCAAACTGTTCAGGGATAAGAACCTTCTCAAAGATAAAATACCTGTCCTTTCCAAGGCTTTGAATGAAGTATTCAAGCTCTACGTCAGCTTTATCAAAAGTTTCTTTTATAGACATTATGTATATTGGGGAAGAGACATAAAACATCGCAAGAGACAGGCCAAGTATATCGTCGACTGGATTTATGCTTTTGAGAAGAGGGTAAAAAGGTGAAGAAGGTGAAAATGTAAGAAGCAGCATTATTCCTACAACAGTATGCGGGATAGAAACTGGAGACAGAAATATATCATATAGCGTTGATAAAGTGAATGACAAACCTCGCCATTTATGGCTGGGTAAAAGCTTTTAAATAAAAACTGCTATTTTTGTTTTGAGATGCTTTCCTCTGGTCAACTCTTAGGACATGAGGGGCGGGAGCCGAATTCTCCCGCAATGCCAGAGGAGGGCATCCACGAAGTTACGTATTCAAATAAGAGGACAAACGTCGTGCGCCTTTTCCCGAACGGTTTCCAAGAAAGAAAGCTCAAGAAGTTAGCGAACGTATCGGCAAAACTCTTCAACGAAATTAACTACGAAAGGAGGCAACAGTTCTTTCAGCAACACCACGTGGACTTCGATACAACGTGGGACAAATACTATGAAAAGTATAAAGAAGAATTAGGAGTTAACGCTCAAGCAGTTATGAAAAAGAACAACGAAGCTTGGAACTCATTCTTCTCCTTGCTGAAGCTGAAGAAAGAAGGAAAATTGCCACCCTTCATAAAACGCGTTAGCCCACCTAAATACTGGAAGGACAGGGAAACTAAGAAGAGGAAGCTAATGCTCGTGATAAGACAAGACAGGTACGTTGTGGACGAG
>WYER01000026.1 GCA_009903795.1 Nitrososphaerota archaeon
CCTTTAGTTTAGCTTTTGTATCCTTTCCAGCAATGAGGCGCACTGTGTTTGATCGGGGCAAGCTTTCTGTTATTTTATTCTAATTAAGATTATAAATACTTAAGCCTTTTTCATGAGAAAACACGTTAGCAAGGAAAAAGTATTTCAGCATCTCCGCCTCTAGAAGAGGCGAGACTTTCAGATGTAAGGCAGAAGGTTTGGAAAATATAGAGGGGCAAGGGTGTGAGTGAGCAGGTCGAAACCTGCTGAGTTAGCGAATGAAACCAGCGTTGTAACAAGCTCTTTAAACTATATTGGAACATCTTTTTGCTTTATATCAACAGGCTTAGAAGCTACAGATGCATTTGCTTCCAGGCCAAAATATTTCTGGATCTGTTGAAAGGCTTCATCTTTCTTTCCATTCTTTTCAAGCCATCTTATTGATTCTGGCATCTTGTACTTCGCTATAAAAAGCGCTAAAACGGTTATCAGCACTATTATGTCCGTCATTTCTTTGCTAAAGAGAGGGGTAGACGAAAATGAGAGAAAGCTCACTGCAGAAAGGAGGACGCTGGCAAGCGTTTTTTTGACCGCTTTACAGAAAGTTAACTTTTTAAACGGTTTTAAAATTTTTGATTTTGTACTTAACTTTTATAATCCAGCAGCGATAACTATACGTGCGGTAAAATGATACTAGGCAGGGAGAAGATCCTAGAACTGATCAGGAACAGAGAAATAGTGATTGACCCTTTTGATGAAAAGAACGTGGGAGCTGCTTCAATAGACCTGACCCTCGGGAACGTTTTCAGGACATTCAAGAAGTCGATGAAGGTTGTTGAGATAAAGGAAGAAACCGACTACAAGGAATTCACGAGTCTCATTACTTTAAACGACGGTTACATGATGCTCACTCCCGGGGAGCTTGTTCACGGGATAACAAGGGAGAGAGTGAGGCTCCCTCCTTACATATCGGGGAGGATTGAAGGGAGGTCCAGGTTCGCGAGGCTTGGACTTCTGGTTCATATCAGCAGTGGCTTCGTCGCGCCGGGCTCAGACGGAAAGATCGTTCTTGAAATAGCCAACCTTTCCCCGAGCCCGCTTGCGATTTTTCCAGGGACAAAGATATGCCAGCTCATACTTGAAGAAGTCAACCCTCCGGCTGAGTACAACGGGAGGTTTAAGGGACAGGAGTTCCCATGAGCTTTGACGCGGTGATCGTTGGAGCCGGAATACTCGGGTCATCTGTTGCTTATTTTGCATCGGAAAACGGCCTGAAAGTTGCTGTAATAGAAAAAGAAAAGGAGCCTGGAGTTCACTCGACCTACAGGAACACGGGAGTTGTGCACAGGCCCTTTTACTTGAACCCTGATAGGAGGAAGGCTTCGGCTTTTGCCGCCGCAAGATCATACCCTTTTCTGAAGATGTTCGTTAAGGAAAAAGGGCTGTACTGGAACCAGCTGGGGACGCTGGAGGTTTCAACAGACGATCAAGGCGCAGGCGTCATCAGAAATTATGAAAGATGGGCAAGGGAAAACGGCATGGAAGAGTCAGAGTACCTGATCCTCGATGAAAAAGAAATCAGCGCGATCGAGCCTAGCGTAAAGGGGAAGCTAGCCTTTCTCAGCAAGACAGACGCGGTCGTGAACTTCAAGCAGATATCCGAAAAGATGATGGAGCTTTCCGAAGGCAGGGGCGCGAGAGTTTTTTACGGTTGCAGGACCGTGAGCGTTTATCCTGATGGCGAAATTGTATACTCGTGTGACGGATCTGAAAAGAAAATTTCGGGAAGATCGGTGATAGTCGTTGCTGGGGGTGAGACCTTCAACCTGGCCGTAACGAACGGGTTAAAGGGATACGCTCAGCTTCACTTCAGGGGAGATTACTGGAAGCTTTCAGAGGAAAAGGGAAAGTTTTTCAGAAGGAACATCTACACCGTGCCCAGGTTTCCGAACTTCCCTTTTCTTGACCCTCACATAATAAAGAGGCACACGGGAGGAACAGAGATAGGACCGAACGCCTTCCTTGTTCCTGGACCCTATGATTATGAAGGGACGTTTTCAAAAATTTTAAAGAACGTTCTTGGGAGCGGGGAGGGGCCTTTTCCCATTAAGGCAAAGCTCTTTACTGATGTGGAGTTCATGAAGCTTGTTTTTGCCGATTGGAGAATATCGCTGTTTAAATCCAGTATGATCAAGAAGGTTTCAGAGTTCGCTACAGGGATAACCAGTGGCGATGCGATCGGAAGGGGAATTTCGGGGATAAGACACAACATAATAGATAAAAACGGCTTCCTATCTGAGCCTTTCTTTTACATTAAAGGGAGAGTCCTGTTTGTGCTCAACTATAACTCGCCAGGAGCAACGGGAAGTCCATGGTACGCTTCAGTAATTCTTACCATTCTTTCAAAAAGGGGAATTCTGAACGCCAATTACAAGAATTTAGTCATTAGCGATGAAAGCGAGACTTTTAGCGTAAAAGTTTTGGAATAAATGTGTAATGTAATAAAACTGTTTGTTTGCGATTTTGCTCTTTTCTGACCTCTTCCAGCCAATGAAAGGGCTAAGCTTCTCATCCTTTTTATCAGGCTGAGGTCCTTTTTCTTAAGTAGCTGAGTTTGAAAACTCCTTAAGCATAGATTCAAGGATCTCGCTCCTGCAAACTTCTTGCCTGTTCCCCTTGCAAAGAGCTATAATTTTCAGCACGTAGCTATCCTGGTAAACCTCATCAATAAGTATTTTGTGTTCAACTACCATCGGGCACCTCTCAACAGCCTTTTTCGCTTTCATCTTTGCGCTGTCCACGTCCATGTTTTTTACAGGAAACCTCACGGTAGTTACTATCTTGTCCCTATAAGTCCTGAACCTGGAAGACGAGAGAATTATGTTGTTAGGTATTGCCAGGACAGCGTTTTCGTCGTCAGAAATAAACGTGTACATCAGCTTGATCTCAAGTATGCTGCCAGTGAAACCGTTTATCAGTATATCCTGAGAAAAGAACTTTGGCGGGTACGTTGGAAAAACTGAGCCGAACTGCCAGGTAGCTATAGTAACTCGGTCGCCTATCTTAACAGGCTTTGAGATAAGAAGAGCTAATCCGGCTAAAACGTTTGAAAGCACGGTCTGAGCTGCAAGGCCTATTATTACCGATGCAAAGGCCGAGCCGAGAATAACCGAAGAAACATCAACTCCAAAAGAAGCTGCTACGGCTAGGCCTATCATGCCGTACCAGATCAGCGATATTATGAACCTTGTTGTGGCTTTCACCTCTGGGTCATCTATCTTGATAGCCCTGTCGAATATGGGAAGGAAGATTCTCAGAGCTATGTAGAGAACAACGACTATTACTACAGCGTTTAAAACTTTACTTTAACGGAATTATGGGCACAACAGAAGTAACCACGTATATTACCGCAAGTATAAAAGCTAGAATTATGAATAAAGCGTATATTTTAAATAATGATACCTTAGAGCTCATGCGTATTATTATTAACTTTTATCTTTAAAACGCTTGTTTTTTAAAATTAAATTTGCAAATCTGACCTCCTCACAGCCCTGAGGGGTGATAATTCCCGAGGACAAGGGTTACTCCCATTTAACGGGAACTACTCCGCTATGAAACAGCATAAAAGGTACTTGGGTTTATAAAACATTCATCACCAGTTCAAATTTTAACCGTTAAATTATTATTTCCGTCTACGCTATACTAAAGAAAAGCTGCGAACAGCATCTAACATAATACAGCACGTTTTCTTAGAAACGCAAATATTGGCGAGCTGAGAAATTGTTCATAGTTAATGTTGAACCTTGAGGAGAAGGCTTTTGTTGAGGATTGCCCGGCTAGTCCCTTACCTCACATGCTTTTGAATCAGGAAAATAACGTAATGGAGCCAAGTGAACACGGTTTAGAAGCTACGTTATACCTAACAACTGCCTGTAATTTGAGATGTATAACCTGCTATGTGTCTGCAGGGGCTCCGTTGAGAAACGAGCTTTCAGTTGAAGAGTGGTTAAGGATAATCAAAAAACTATCTGATTTGGGAACCAGGTACGTTTACCTGCTCGGGGGTGAGCCCACTCTTCTCGGTAAGGATAAGCTGAGCAAATTGATCAAAGCTTCAAGAGAATATGGCATGGTCACTGGAATGAGCACTAACGGGTATTTTATAAATGAAGAAATGGCCAAAGCCATTCGTAAAGCAGGTATTAACCAGGTTCAGCTCAGCATAGATGGTGCCAGCGCAAGCGTAAATGATGCAATCAGAGGTAAGGGGAGCTTTGAAGCAGCAATAAGGGCAGCTAACGTGCTTAAGAAGGAAGGGATTAACTTTTCAACATCAATGGTCATAACGTCAACGAACTATTTCCAGTCACTCGAGTTTGTCAAGATGAGTGAATCGTTGGGCGCTAGCGCAGCAACTCTTATTGTTGCCCATCCGTTTGGGAACGCTACAAACAAAATTATTCCAACAAGGTCTGAGGTTCAGGAAGCATATGATCTTTTAAAATACTATAAGCCAAAGATAAAACTCATACTAAATGGGTTCAGGTTTTACCTAAAAGATTTTTTTCAAATAGGCCTTAAACTTGACAGAACATTAAATAAATCCAAAAAGGATGCATCAGTTTGCCAGGCTGGCAAAAGCAGGTTTGTGATAAATTCAAATGGCGATGTATATGGGTGTGAGCTACTTATGGAACCTGCTTTTAAGGAAGGGAACGCACTGAAGGATATCTTGAATGATATTTGGAATAATGGTTTTAGCGCTTTTCGGAGAAGAAATTCCAGCAAGATTTATGGTTGTGATTCATGTCCATTCTCTAAAATTTGCAACTCAGGATGCCCAGCTAGAGCATATCGTTTTTATGGAAGCTTTAATCACAAGGATCCGCTGTGCCCCATTTCTACATATAAGTAAACGAACGCCCTGGCCGGGATTTGAACCCGGGTCACGGCGGTGACAGCGCCGCATACTAGGCCGCTATACTACCAGGGCTTAATTTAGTTATAAAACAAGAAGTTTTAAACGTTTCTCTTGTTTAATTGGGGCTGAAAAAACTTCAGGTAAACTGCATTCAAGATGATAGTCTGCTTAAATGATAATTTTTAGACTTCAAGTTTTATCATTTTTGTAGATTAAGCTTTTATACCACATGTTTTAATATAAAAACATTGAAGATAGCGGAAATAAAAGAAGATAGTAGAAAAGTAACTGTTACTGCAAAAGTCAGCAAAATATCTGAACCAAAGAACGTAAACACATCAAGAGGAGAATCAAGAGTTGCAGAAGCCACGATAGAGGATGAAACAGGAAGCATAATTTTGAACCTCTGGAATGAACAGATAGATATGGTAAAGGAAGGGGATACAATAGAAGTCGTAAACGGGTACGTAAACACGTACAGGGGAGTAAAAAGGCTAAACGTAGGCAGGTACGGAGAGCTACACGTAAAGGAAGAATAAACTTCTATTCAAAAGATAAGCATTAAAAGGTTTCTTTTTTGCTTTTAATTTTGCAAAAGCTTAGCGTCAATCTAAATGCAGCTTTGACGAAGGCTCAAAGTTTGGCAAGAGTCCTCCGTCTCCCAGGAGAGCTATTTCTTCTTTAGTAGGTCTCCAGCCCGTCATTAGCTTTGTAAAGATAACGTCTATTGAGTTAAGCTCACTATAGTGTATGCCTCCTGCAGAAATTCCGAAGACCGGTTTTTCGCCTTTAAAGGCTATCAGAGACATCGTTGTAGGCTTTATAGGTATTCCGTGAGCTATTATTTCTGCCCCTGATTTTTTTATTCCAGCAGGCGTCCTGTCAGTTGCATCTACTGACATCCCTCCAGTTACTATAACTGCTTCAGCAGCTTTAAGGCATTTTTCAACGGCGTTCGATATCTGATCTTCATCATCAGGGACAATTTCTTTGCAAACTATTTCCCAGCCGTATTTCTCTGCTTTTTTGTCCAAAATTTCGCTATAAAGATCCTTCTTTCTTCCTTCGTAAACCTCAGTCCCTGTTATTACCGCTCCTATAAGTCTGTATTTAAACTGCTGCAAAGACAGGGCGATCTTAAGATCTTTCAACAAGCTTTCAAATTTTTCCTTTTCAACGAACAACGGGAGCGAGTCTACAACGGCAACAAGCTCTTTTGAGCCAACAGCTGTGCCTGAGCCTCTGCTTATGAGAAGCGCGATTCCAGAAGTATTAAGCGCTTTGAGCGCTTCCCTATCTACTTTAACTATTCCCGGAACTTTTGAATAAATCAAGGCTGCTCCCTGCTTTGCAACCTTGTACTCGAAGAACCTTTCATCTATGACTTTCTTACAAACGTTCTCGCTTATTTCCCACTCATAATAAAGGTTTTCGTCCCCTTCTTCGTACACGTAAACATAATAAACTCCAGAGTCCTTTAGGTTTTTTACATGAGCTTCGGTAATTAGCGTTCCTTTTTCATAGAGAACCTGTGCTCTCTCCCTTGTAACAAGCGTCGTATCGTAGGCAAGCCTTTTTCCTATAGCGTCTTCAGTTTTTACGATTTTAACTCCCATGTTTAAAATCTCATGTTTTTTAATATATTTGTTTAACTAAAAAAATCTGAAAAGCTGGTTTATTTACTTTTCAGTATTTCAAGCGCTTCAATTACCTTTTCTGCTTTAAGCGGAAGCTCATAAACCGATATTCCTAGAGCGTCCCTCACGGCGTTTGAGATGGCTGGGGCAACAGGAACAAGCCCTATTTCACCAATGCCCTTGGCCCCAAAAGGTCCCAGGTTTTCATAAGATTCTACAAAATAGGTTTTAATTTTAGGGACGTCCTTTGATGAAGGTACTATGTAAGTTGTGTAGTTTATGTTCAGCGGAATTCCTTTGCTGTACTTAAGCTCCTCATAGAGAGCGAAACCAAGTCCTTGTATAGCTGCTCCTTCTACCTGAGATTCTGCTATAAGATGGTTGATTATGTTTCCGGCATCAACAAAATGCTCCATTTCTTTAACAGTTATCTTTCCAGTTAAAGTATCTACAGCTACCTTTGTTATCATGACATCATAGGTGTAAAAGAACCTTGGGGCCTCCTTCATACCCTTTATCTTTTTCTCAACTTCTGGCGGGTTATAAGTGAACTCTATTCTAAGGCTCTTCCCTTCGTTTATCATTTTCACTGCCTGAAAAAGGGTAAATGAACCTGCTGACGTTATGAACCTTCCGCCTTCATACTTGATATCCTTGAGCTGTAGATTAAGAACTTCTGATAGCTTTTGAGATACTTCTTCTACAAGCTTTTCGCAAGCTTTAACGAGGGCCATCCCGCTAGTTATAGTGCTTCTTGAAGCGTTAGAAGAACCTGAATCCGGGGAAAGATCGGTATCTGCATTGTAAACCTTTATCATCTCAAGAGGTATGCCGAGCTTCATTGAAACGAGCTGAGCGTTCCCCGTTATTATCCCTTGACCGTAATCCACGTTTGAAAAATATACCTTCAAGATACCCACAGGGTCAACCTCAAGAGCTACGTTAACCGGCGGCTCATCGCTTCCATACGCTATGCCTTTCATTCCAAGCGCAACCCCTATGCCTTCCTTAATAAAGTCGCCCTCCGATTTACCAGAATTTAAGATTGCAGAGCTTTTGGACATTATTAGCGCTTTTCTCACGCCTTCAAGGCCCCTTGCCTTCGTGCCGAAAGGAGCAGTATCCCCATCTCTAAGAAGGTTTTTTAACCTCAGATCTATTGGATCTATTCTGAGCTCCCTGGAAATTTCATCTATAAGCGATTCCATGGCAAAAGCGCCCTGGGGCGCGCCAAAGCCTCTGAAGGCTGAAGAAACGCCGTTGTTTGTGTAAACAAGAAAGCCTTCAGAATCAACAGCGTAAAACCTGTAAGGCCCATTGGAAACCTCCATAGCCGTGCCGAGCACGTTAGGTCCCCAGATCATGTAGGCGCCTGTATCAAGGTAAACCCTGGAAACGTTGAAGGTAAAGGTGCCATCTTTCATGACGCCGGTTTTCAGCTCTATCTTTGACGCGTGCCTGTGAACTCCTGCTATTCCTGATTCTTCTCTTGAATAAATAATCTTCACAGGTTTGCGAGAGTAAAAAGTCAAAAGGGCAAGAAAGGCCGGAAAAGGCGATTCTTCCTTACCCCCGAAGCTCCCGCCTGTAGGATAACTGACGACCCTGACCTTTTCTTCTGGCACATTGAGCGCTCTTGCTATTACCTTTCTGTCAGCGTGTGGGTTCTGACCGTTGGAGAATACGTTTATCTTTCCAGATTCATCTATGTAAGCGTAGCCGCTTTCTGGTTCAAGGTACATGTGCTTCTGGAACTGAGTTCTATAAGTTCTCTCGAATACAAAATCAGAATTTTTTTCATAATATTTTACATCCCCCCTGCTGACGTGAAAATGAACACCTATGTTCCCTTTTTCGTGTATGAGAACTTTACCCTCAAGAGATTGTTCTATGCTCCCAACAACAGGCAGCTGTTCGCACTTAAGCGCAAGCTCTTCTTCTGCCTTTTTAGCGCTTTCCAGGCTTTCCGCGGCTATCAGAGCTATAGCTTCACCGTAATAGTTCGCCTTTTTCTCTGCAAGTATTGGTGCGTCATCGTAAGGTCCGAACCTGTTTGTCCCAGGAATGTTTTTACTTGTAATTATAGCCTTAACCCCATTCACGCTGAGCGCTTTTTCCAAGTTCATAGAAGAAATGATACAGTGAGGGAAAGGGCTCCTCACAACATAGCCTGTGAGCATACCGTTAATGTAAACGTCCCCAAAAAACTTCAATTCGCCGCTAACTTTTTCATAAGAATCAATGCGAGGCACGCTTTTGAACATTAATTCTTGTTCTGCCAATGGTAAAAAGTAAATTGTACCACGTTATATTTATCTTTTTTGCAATTTAATTTTTAGAATTTTTTAATAAAAATAAAAAAATAAAAAACTTTAATTAGCGTTTCTATCTTTTGAGAAAATTACCTTTGTATCATCAGCTATGTAACCTTTCAGGAGGCCGCCCTTAAGCATCGGTTGATATTTAGGTATAACCCAGAACTTCATAAGTAACATGTATATTAATCCAGATATGATTATAGCGGACAACCAAGCGTTCTGGAAAACCCAGGCCTGGTACGGATAAAGCTGTGCAAGCGAGGTTGGGAGGTATGTATTTGGAGGGAATACGAGCACCATTGATATTACAAATGCTATCACAGCAGCCGGGTTTACTCCCTTAAAATACCTGAACCTGCCGTAAGTCAGGTAGTTGTCAGGAAGCTCAAACTTAAACCTCCTTATTATTGCGTAATCAAAGAGTATTACCCCTTCAACCCCTCCAAGAAGAGCTCCGTATGTTAGAAGCCAGTTTTCAACATAGCTGAAAGCGCTGAAGTAATAACTCCATGACTGAAGTAGTGCTGCTATTACTATAACTATGATCACGCCCCTGAACCAGCTTATCTTTTTTGGATAAAGGTTTGCGAAATCGTAAGCTGGTCCCACAGTGTCCGCGTATATGTTCACGACCACAACTCCAAGCATGAGCAGGAAAAGCCCAGTAAATGCTAAAACTGGGTTAGATACAGCAAGAGCTGTAAGAACTATAGGATCCCATATAGGTATTTTGTAAACAGTTATAGAAGCGCCTGTAGTTATAAGTCCGAAAGCGCCTATCGCTGTCATAAGAAGAGGCATGGGAATCTGGCCAAAGCTCTGGGCGTACTGGCTCTTTGCGAACCTGCTGTAGTCTGGCATGCTCAATGCCATTGTTGCCCAGAAAGCCACGTTTGCGTTTATAAGGCCTATGAGAGCGAACCAGAACGCAAAACCTGAAACTGTTGTAGGTATTGACAGTATGCTTGTCCACTGCCAGTTAGCTTTGTTCATGATGCTGAAGAAGGCTATAAAGAAACCGGCGAAAGCTATGAAAGGCACGCTCCAGCTTACCACCTGCAAAACTCTCTGCCCGGTTTTAGGCGGAGAGTAGTACAGCAGAATAACCCTTGCTATTATCGTTACTATAAATACTGTCCAGAAAAGCAACGGGTTTATCGTAGAAATCAGGAAAGGCAGAAGTGCCGGGTACTGTTGAGCTAAATAGAGGAGTTTAGCGACCTGGCCCGTTGCAACTACGTACATGGCGCCAAAGGATTCAGCTATTATCCATGTATCAATCCCCCACCAACCAGCCCCGATTATCCCCCTTATTATGTTAGGTATCCAAGCGCCGTAAACTCCCCATCTTGACCTAGTTACTATGGTTTCAGGAATGCCGTACCTTGCCCCTCCGTGACTTATTATAAGAATTGGTATCAGGACTATGAGGTTTCCAAGCAAAACAGCCATGAGGCCCCAGAACCAGTTGAGTCCAAAAGAATAAGCTATAGAAACCAGAGCCCAGCTTTCAACCTCCATAGACATTCCAAACCAGATTGCAAAGTAAGTTAACGTTCCCCAGTTCCTGTACTTTACAGGCGTTGGATGAAAATCTTCGTTCCATAGATAACTCTCTTCAGGAAAACCCCTGGTAAGCTCAACATAACCTTTGTCTGGGTAGTATTTTGTTATAGCTACCCTGTCTATCTGTTCGGCTAGTTTCTTTTTTTCCTCGGACATCATTATACTTATGTGATACATATATAAATACTTTTTTTACCAGAACGGTAATCCTGCGAGTAATGACGTTTTATAAAGATTAGAAATAGTATATTAATGATTATTTGATTAAATTTGGTTTAATTCTATACAGCTTTGTTTTTGATCAAATTTCAACCCTTAGCTTATAGTTCGAAATAATGGCTTCCTATTCAGCACGTTCAAATTAAAACAGATTAGGCCCTAAATAAATTTCTTCAATAAAAGTGAAATTTTATACTTGTCGAAGTACTTGTTCATACAGTAAAAAATATACATAGGTTTATGCTATAGTGCATATGGAATTTTTTGAAGGAACCTTTAGAGACAGTGCTGGCAGATCTTACCATATCAAGGCTAAGGAAGGAACTCTCAGCCCATATTCAATAAACGCAGGAAGTCCAGAGAGAGTTGAAAGTGCCGCATCGCTTTTGAGCAATGCAGAATTGGTAAACAAAAACAGGGGCCTTTACGTTTATAACGGCCTTTACGGTAATCTCCCTGTTACGCTCTTCTGTACAGGCATGGGACCTGGATCTGCTGAAATAGCTTATACTGAATACCTTGCAAACGTAGATTACAAAAAATCTAAAAAAGTGTTCAGCATAAGGGTCGGAACAGCTGGAAGCTGGGCAAGTTTCGTTAGACCAGGAGAATTCGTAGTAGAAACAGGAATAGTTAGAAATGAGGGGGCATCCAACAAGATAGCTCCGTTAGAATGGCCTGCGCGAACAGACATCATTACGTTGTTGGCTATCGCTGAAGCAGTTGGAAAACTAAAGCTTGAAAAAAGGTTCTGGTTTGGTCCAGGCATAACAAAGGATACGCTGTATGCCGATGAAGACCCTGAAAGGAGATCATCTCAGCCTTGGGTTATAGAAGCCAAGGCCAAGTCTTATGAGGACATGGGCGCGGTTTCAACGTCTATGGAATCTTCAGTGATGGCATTGTTGAGCGAGTTTTATTCTAGCAAGCTGAGAGTTAAAGGCGTTAAAATAGGATTTGGGAGCATCCTTTTAATAGTCTCTCCATACTATAGAGAAGAAAAACAGGTCGAGTTTAATGTAAGCGAAGAAGACGAGCTCCAAGGCATAAAGGTGGCGCTTGAGGCTCTTAAAGTTGTAAATGAGATGCAAAAGGCTGTAAACTCAGGTAAAAAAATAACTTTAGAAGAAGCAATTACAGTCCTTTATTCAAGGCTTCTTTATTAAGCATTTTAAAAGTTTATAACATAACGTTCATGTAAATTATGTGTGGAATCAGAGACAGAAGAGCTCAAAGCGATCTTTGATGCATCATGCCCAAATTGTGGAGGTCCTATAGAAGCTGAAAGGTTAAAGAAAGGGCTCGTTTGCTCTAGATGTCTTCCCGAGGAAAAAGACTATACGTATGAAGAAATGCTGAAAGAGCTTCATAAACTAGGCACTCTAAAGTTGTTAAAGGAAGATTATGAAGTTATAAAAGGATTAAAGGAATTTTCTGAATTCTTTCAAAATGCCGTTGGTTCAAAGATGTCTGGAGCTCAGAGGCTCTGGGCAATAAGGCTGCTCAGGAACGAAAACTACGCTATAACTTCGCCTCCTGGAGCAGGAAAGACAACTTTTGGGCTAGTCGTTGCCCTTTATATGTTGAAGAAAAATAAAAAATCTCTTATCGTTGTGCCAACTAGGAGCCTGGCTTCCCAATCTGTTCAGAGGCTTTTTGAATATGGAAAAAAGCTCGGGATAAATCTTAAAGTCTTTACGTACAACACCAAGAATTTAAAGATAAGCGAAGCTGACGTGGCAGTAATAACTTCAAAGTACCTCTTCATGCATTATGAAGAAGTAGAATCCTCTGATTTTAAGTTCGTTTTTGTTGACGACGTTGATGCAGCCCTAAAGTCAAACAAAAGCATAAGGCTCGTTCTTAGGTTAGCAGGTTTTTCAGAAGAGGAAATAGAAAAGGCAAAGAACATGATGCTCACAGAAAAAAGGCTAGATCTTCAGAGGCTCTTTGAAATAAGGAAAAAAATGATCAAAAGGACGATGATATTTTCCTCGGGCACGATAACGCGTTCAAGCCCTCTTTTCTTAGTTCTTATGGGTTTTAGACCTGGTTCTCCTGGTTCTTATCCGAGAAATGTAATAGATCTTTATGAAGATATGCCTCAGGATCTGCTTCAATCTTTAAAGAAAAGGATAGTCGAGCTTGGAGACGGCGGTTTGATCTTTGTAACGCCTGATCTAGGCGCTGAGTATGCAGAGTACCTAAGCTCAAAACTTAACGAGCAAGGGATAAGGAGCGCCGCTGTAAGCGGAAAAAACGTAAAGGTTCTTGAAGAGTTCAAGAACGGCAAGTATTCTGTACTTATAGGTGTAGCGACACATTATGGGACTCTTGTAAGAGGCATAGACATTCCAGAAAAGATAAGGTATGCGATCTTTATAGGAATACCAAGGTTCAAGTTCACTATAGGCGAAAAGATGCACCCTGTTTTGATGGCGCGTATACTTACCTCTTATGCACTTTACGTTAATAAGCCTGAAATAAACAAGCTCGCGTCGATCATAAGAAGGAAGATATCAAGGTTAAGCCCTGCAGCTCTACAGATGCTTGCAAAGAAAGTTAAAGAAGGGAATTTTGAAGACCAGTTAATAATTTCAGCATATAACATAGTAAATGAAGCTCTGAAAGATAAGAACTTCCTTGAAAAGCTAAGCTCTACTATAGGGGCTGTAGTGAAGAACGGAAGCATTTACGTTCCAGACATAATAACTTACATTCAAGCCAGCGGCAGGACATCAAGAATGAGGTCATGGGGCAACACTCTTGGGCTAAGCTTTTTGTACGTCGACGATCAGAACCTGTTCAAGCTTTTCAAGAACATATCTTCTATAACTTTTGGTATAGAGTGGAAGAGGCCAGAAGAGGTTGACATAAAAGAAATACTAAAGCGCATAGACAGGGATAGGAATGAGGTCAAGGTTGAAGAACAGGTTGGTACATCTGAAGAGACTTCAAAGTTCTCCTCAACTCTCTTGATAGTTGAATCTCCTCACAAAGCAAAGACTATAGCTAACTTTTTCTCGAGACCAGCTATAACGATAAGAGAAGGCATAGTTGTCTTTGAAACTGTAGTGAACGGGAACCTGCTAAGCATAGCTTACACTGCAGGTCATGTAATTGACCTGACGCTTGATAAGGTTGGTTATTATGGAGTTGAAATCATGAAAAATGCTAAAAGAGAGTATATCCCGCATTACGCGGCTATAAAAGATTGTGAAAACGGACACCAGGTTACGACTGCCGGAAACATATGTCCTATATGCGGCGCAAAGATAGTAAGGGATAAGGTTGGCCTGATCAACGCCTTAGAAAAGCTCGCTTTTGCAGTAGACACAGTGCTCATAGGAACGGATCCAGATACAGAAGGCGAAAAAATATCTTGGGACATATACAACCTTTTGAGGCCTTTTAACTCAAAAATAAAGAGAGTTGAGTTTCACGAAGTTACAAAGCCAGCTCTGTTAAAAGCAATAAGCGAATCAAGAAGCATAAACGAAAACCTTGTAAAGGCTCAAGTTGTAAGGAGGCTTGATGACAGATGGCTTGGCTTTGAGCTTTCGACAAGGTTACAGAACGACTTCTGGAAATCTTACTGCAAAGAGAGTTATGGGATAGGCTGTGACAGGCCAAACAGAAACCTTAGCGCTGGAAGGGTTCAGACGCCTGTTTTAGGCTGGATAATAGAGAGGTACAGGCAGTACAACGACAAAAAGAACCTCGTAAAAGCGTACTCGGCCCATCTAGAAGGCATTCCAATAAGGTTTTATTCAGAACAAGTAAAGCTGGCAATAGGCGATGAAGTTAAGCTCCGAATAACGGACTCAAAGATTTATGAAGAAAAGATAAATCCGCCTCCACCTTACACAATGAGCGAAATACTCAGAGACGCAGCTAACGTTTTAAAGCTCTCTTCGAGCGAAATAGCTGGAACGCTCCAAGATCTTTTTGAAGCCGGGTTTATAACTTATCCAAGGACAGACAGCACAAGAGTTTCAGAAGCAGGAATTTCTGTGGCCAAAAACTACATAACTCAGATACTATCGTTGGACGAAAAGCAGTACTTCTACCCGAGAAAATGGGGCGAAGGCGGCGCGCATGAAGCTATAAGGCCCACAAAACCTCTCTCTTCTCAGGATCTAAAGAACTACTTGCAACAGGGGTTGGTCTACACCCCAATAGCGATAAGCTGGAGACATTACGCTGTTTATGACCTTATATTCAGGAGGTTTATAGCAAGCCAGATGACTTCTGCCACGGTCAAAAAGCAGGTAATATATTTGAGCGCCGAAAAAGACGGAACAAGCCTGACCGTAGATCCAAACCCTCTTGAGATACCTCTAGAATACGTTTTTGACGGTTTTGCTAAAGTCTTGCCCCCATACAGGGAGCTACGAAAACCTGTTTCTTTGAACGAAGCTTCTGTAAAGGTTGAAAACTTTTATGAATTCAGGCGCATAGAGCTTTACTCCGAAGGTGACCTTGTGGAGGAAATGAAAAGGAAAGGCATAGGTAGGCCAAGCACTTACTCAACGATTATACAGACAATTCTTACAAGGCGTTACGCTATACTAAGCGGAGAAAGGAAGAAAATAGTGCCAACCAAACTTGGTATCGCGGCTTTCAGCTTTCTCAAAGATAACTTTTGGGACCTTGTTAACGATGATATAACTTCAAAACTTGAAGCCAAGATGGATCTTATAGAGGGCGGAAGCGTCAGCTACAGATCTGTTCTTGACGATATACTTAACGAGCTTATAACAAGGTTAAACATAGAAGTTCCTTTTATCAAAGCGCAGTAAAGCTTTAATCTCTATTATTTGATTTTATAAATGATGATGAATACGAACCCGCATTGAGCGAAAGCTATGAAAAAGGCTGGCTTCTGATTATATCAACCTTATATTAAAAATCTCAGCGTTATGACAAATAACGCTAGGAAGATAAACGAAGTGAATGTCGTTATGTTCTTTTCGGTCTTCTCTTCTAATATAAAAAGAACAGCCTGCGATAACGAAATGCCTATCCCAAGGGCTAAAGGAAAAGGCACGCTTATGTTCTCTACTAGCATCAACAACCCTGGGTAAACGCTCATGGTCAACGGTAGTTCCGCTATGAGGGAAGCTATCTGTTCCTGTTCTTTTCTCTTTAAAAAAACAAAAGGCGCTACTATTTCAGGAGCGCTGCTTATCAACGGTATGACGAGAAACGATATAAGCGAAGGGGGTAAGCTCAGAAGCTTAGCAAAATACACGGTTGAGTCAACTACGTACTTTCCCGTAAGAGAAAGCAGAAAAAGGCCTGCAAAAGTATATATTAAAGGCGTTTTTCTCAGGCTTTCGTGTTTTTCTCTCTTAAAAGCTTTCTGGGCTACGTATTCATAAACTACGAATAAAAGAATCAAAAAAACTGAAGCGTACCTAAAAATATAGTATGATATAAAAAAAATAACGGATGCAAAAATAAAGGTTAAAAGCGAATCTCTCGAACCGCTGTCCATTTTTAAGGGCCTCTTCGTAAAGAGCTTATAAGCTAAAAGCCCAACGGTCATGACGATAAAAGGTTCACCTAAAGCTGTTCCTATTGCAACCTCAGCCCCAGCTTTTCCAGAAAATAAACCGTAAACATAAACCGTGAGCTCTGGAAATGTAGTAATGAAAGGGAAAAGAAAATAAATAAAGTGAGTTATCTCATGGCTTTCGAAGGAAAGGTCTATGCCGTAAGATAGAGTAAAGCATCCTGCAGCGAAAGCTATGAAAGCCATTACCTGTAAGTAAACCTGCAACAACAATGTTGAGAAATCTGAACTTAATAGCGTTACTTTTGCAAAATGCATAAAACGTTTAAAGAAAAATTGACTTAAATTTTCCAGATAAACGATGTTAAAGATCGAAAAAGGAATAGCCAGCATGTCTGATGGAAAAAGAGTTCTTGTAGTTGACATGTCAGGAAGGCTACTTATCTACAGTAATGGTAAAGAAACGTTCAGAAGGTCACTTTTTAATCAGTTTATAAAAGTAGGCTACAAGAACGGAGAGAGGATAGCGATTTTACTGAGCGAAAAAGAAGCAAAGCTAGTTACTCATGAAGCATATGAATTCTTGAGCGAATTTAAACAGGATTTGGTCTCTTTTCTTCCTAATGTAGAAAACCTTGGTTGGGAATTCTTGCAAGAAGATTTCATGAAACTCTTAAAAATATACAAAGGCCCTGTACCAATAGTTCCCCCAGATCAGTATTTTCCCGTTTATGTTCAAATAACTGTTGGCTGCGCGTGGAATAAGTGCACCTTCTGTCATCTTTACAAAGACAAGCAGTACCAGGTAATAGAAGAAAAAGAGCTTATAGAAATGATAAAAGAGCTAATTGATTACTTTGGACCTTCTTTGGCATCGCGCAGGAGCGTTTTTTTAGGGGATGCCAACGCGCTCCTGATAAATTTTGAAAAGCTTGTTAAATACCTGAAAATAATAAACGGTGTATTTAAGCTGCCCGTTTATTCCTTTGTTGACGCTTTCTTGACCCCTAAAAAGTTCACGAAACAAAACATTGAAACGCTTAAAAAACTTGGCATTGAAAGGGTCTACTTTGGTGTAGAAAGCGGGAGCAAAAGAGTTCTGGAGCTGCTTAACAAGCCAATACAGGTCGAAGAAGCTGTTGAATTTATAAATGCCTTCAAAAAATCAGGGATAAATGTAGGTTTAATATTTCTGGCAGGCGCAGGGGGAAAAGAATACTGGGAAGAACATGTAAGGGAATCTTCAAAGTTTATAAGCAGAATATCGCTTGACAAGAAAGACATTATTTATGTTTCGCCTTTGCACGAGTACAGGGATCTGCCTTATTGGGAAATGTTAAAAAAGTTTGGAAAGCTTAGTCCTAAAGAAAAGCTTGAACAGTTTCATTTAATGAAACATAGTATTTATAAAGAATACTACAGGGTTAATAAAAAAGAGCTTCAGGCACCAGTTGTGCTTTATGACATAACAGAATCTGTATATTAAATTACGCTTTAACCTAAGTTAAGAGGGACTGTTCATACTCTCGCTAATGGCAATTTGCCCCTTAAACCATTCAAGGAACGAAACTTGCTAAAAGTCTAAATACTTTCCTTTTTAAATAGTTCAAGCATGGATCTAGGGATAATTCTTGCCGCCTTTAGTATAACTCTTTTTGAACTTACCTGTCGGGATTGCGCTCTACGCTGATTCCAGAGATGTAAAGGCTTTCTTTTGGGTTGCGCTTGGTGTCCTCGTAGTTTTTATACCAACTATCTTTGTTGGTAAGGCAATAGCGCTTTTGCCAGTATTTTGGGTAAGAATAATAGCGGCAAATTTTCTGCTTTGGACTAAGGCTTAGCAGGAGCGCCAGGCGTTCCGCTTTAAGAGCCATTCAGGCAAAGACGTCTGGCAACACTGCTGCTAATGAGCACTATGAAAAAGGGATTATGAGTACAGGTTTCTCAGTAGGGGTCATTGAGGCTTTTGAAGCTGCTATTGTACTAGTGGCTCTGATACCCATAAGCTTTGTCTCAGCTTTGAGCGGAGCATTTGTTGGGATTCTGATAGTTATAATCGGCACTTTTATTCTCCGCACACAAGTCAGAAAGCTAAAACAGGCTTATATGAAGATATTTGTCTCTTCACTTCTTCTTTCTTTTTTAACGTTCTGGTACATTGAGAGGTTCGTAGACGTAAACGATCTGTTGCTTATACCTCTTTTCTTTATATACTTTGTAACAGTCTACTTTTATGCGTATAAATAATAAGGTTCAAGCAAAAGGCTCCTGATCTTTTTATGATATTTAGTGCTCAATTCAAGTGTGAAATGAAGTTAACGAGAAAGCTTTTTAATTCTCATTTGAAGCTTTGTCTTTAAAAATTTATAAAAAATACACTAAATTCTTTATTATTAAAAATTAAAGCGTTAGTTTCTAAGTTTATAAAAAAAATTTATATTAAAAGCGTCAAAATGGGAAGCGTGATACAGCCAATAGTATATTTCCTCATACTGATAGCTGTAAGTGCTGTATCAGGAATTCTTGGCGCTTTAGTTGGGCTCGGAGGGGGAACGTTCCTTGTGCCCATTTATACTTTATACCTAAGAATGCCTATAGCTTACGCAACAGGCGCAAGCCTTATTTCAACGATAGCAACTTCAAGCGGAGCAGGCAGCGCTTACATAAAAGATAAAATAACAAACGTAAAGCTTGGAATGGGGCTTGAGATTGCAACGACAGCAGGTTCGATAGTTGGTGCTCTCACTGTAGCTTTTATGTATTCTCATCATCTTCAATATGTGATATACATAGTGTTTGGTTTGGTTCTTCTTTCTCAGGTATACATACAGCTAACGAGAAGCAAATACGAGCTACCAAAAGAAATGAAGCCTGACTGGAGCACTAAGCTTTTCAAGCTATACGGGAGCTATTACGACGTTGTTCTGGGAAAGGAGGTTAACTATTATGGCGTAAGGTGGTGGTTGGGAGAAACGATAATGTTCTTTGCTGGTTTCATCTCTGGACTTCTTGGCATAGGTTCAGGAGCTTTAAAGGTACTCAGGATGGACTGGGCTATGAACTTGCCGATGAAAGTATCTACAACTACCAGCAATTTTATGATAGGCGTAACGGCCGCTACTGGCAGCTCAATATACTGGATATATGGGTATATACAGCCTTTCATAGCAGCAGGAACCGCTATAGGAGTTCTGCTCGGGGCCTTCATAGGTACAAAAATACTTGTAAGGATAACGAACAAGAGCATCAGGTACATCTTCTCGGCGATACTTATATTCTTAGGCGTTCAAATGATCATGAGGGGGCTTGGATATGGATTTTAACAACGTAATAGCTTACTCGCTGAGGGCGGGCGTTCTTATAAGCGCAGCCCTTCTTTTTATAGGGTTCATGCTCCTTATCATTGAAGGAAGAGCTGGATACTACTCGATCAGTCAGGTAACGTCCATTGCTTCATTGATAAACAGCTCTTATTTTAACGCAAACACGTTGATAAAAGGCACGATGAGCATGAATCCAATCGCCATAATGTTTCTAGGGCTTGTAGTTCTGATAGCAACCCCTGTTCTTAGGGTTGTATTGGGTTTAGCGCAGTTTATAAGAGAAAAAGACTACATTTACTCAGCTATTACTGCGGTAGTACTGTTCAACCTGTTGTTCGCTGTATTTATATTACCTAGCTTGTTACACATTTAATATTTTAGATTATGAACCATAATGGTCAAAATGTCAGGGCTTCCCGTTTTATTATCAATTTTTACATAAGGAATACTTGCAATTCAATCATGTTGGCGTTATATTCCTGGCCTCTACATGCTTCACAAAGGCAAAGCTTAGTTTATTTTTGATTTAACTCGCCAAAGAGCTTACCTTTCTCTTCAAAACATTGTGAATTCTCCAATCTAAGCTGTTACTATCGAATAGCTTCTGTTATACTGGGCTACCCTGTTTATGGAACTTTCATGAGTAGTTTGTACCTATTCCTTCCTGGTTTAGAGCTTGAAAAGAAGCGTTAAAGCATACTGACTTTCTACTGAGCAGCTTTTGATCCATCATGCCTGATCTTGGCATTCTACTCTAAGTTTGATGTACAGAAATCTCCTTTAGTTATTCAAAAAATCTTATTATAAAGGTGTACTAACGCAGGAAATTATATTCAATTCAATAACAATTAAAGAGACATAATTAAATTAATTGTACATATCTATGATGTTTTTGGTTTTGACTTTTGTTTTAATATAATATTAGTTTTGTCATGGATTGATGAATTATTACAAAATGAACGAAAGCCTCGCCTCTTCTAGAGGGTGCTGTGTTGAATAATTATTTTTATCTTAACTAATAGGCTTTAATTGTTCATGCCATTAGCATTGCGTTCTTAGCATAGCTGGCCATTACATCGTATGCCCAAACTTTTTGCATAGCTTCCGCTATCAAACCAATTACGCTTCTTGCCCTAAGGTCTTCTCCAAACTTTCTCTTTATAGATGAGAATATCCCTTCGATAGCCCACCTAAGGCCATACTTAACCTTCTTTGCCCATTTTTTATAACCTAACTTCATGTACTCCCTAACTTCCTGCCTTCTCCTCCTGCTACCCCTACAACGATAAGTTGTTGCGTTCTTCCTTATCTTTATAGCTGATTCTGCATCGCCGATTGCATTGAATATTTCATTAGTGTCATATGTACCATCTCCGTAGAACTTCTTCAACTTTATCCCTTTCTCTTTTAACAGCTTTATGTGCTTCGCAGCTACCTTTGGCTCGGATACTTTGCCTATTTTAGCGTCAACAGCGATCAGCTTTTTTGACTTTATATCCGCAGTTATTATTACCTTAACGTACTTTCTCCTTAAATTTCCGTAAACATAAGTCCTGTACTCGCCAGCGTTGCCAGTCTTGAATCCAGTTCCGTCTGAGCCAGCTTCAACTTCGTAAGTTGGTAGCCTTATTTCAGGCCTCATGTCATGTACTCTTTGCCATATTGTTGTGTAATCATCATGGTAAGGTATCAAGCGTAACTTTTCCAGTGACCTTGCTATACCCTCAAGTC
>WYER01000011.1 GCA_009903795.1 Nitrososphaerota archaeon
TTACCGAAGAAGTTATTATCGAAGCATATGGACAATTTAAATCATGCGCCAGCTATTTGGAGCAAATAATAAAACAAAAGTATGGATTGAAGATAAACCATATGAAAATAAATTATGTGTTAAAGCAGGAGGGACTTGCAATGAGCGAGCCTAAAAAGTGGCACAGAAAGAAGTGGATAAGGTATGAGAGAGAATGCTCAAATTCATTGTGGCACGTTGATTGGCACGAAATAAAGGGTTTATAGTTAATATTGATTGTATGAATACCCTTCTATATTTATAGTTGGCTATGGAGTTTATCCAACTCCGACATCTAAGTACTTAGTTGATGTATTGAAGAAAGCAATAGAAAAGCCTGAGGAGATTTTATCAGATCACGGAACAACTTTCTATGCTGTTGAATCAGATGAAAGGGAGAAGGGATTAACTGATTTTAAAAAGTTATTGATAAAGGAGAAGATAACTTTGATAGTTGGCACGGTTGATCACCATCAGACAAACGGAAAGGTTGAGAAGTTCTTTGACATATTTTAATAGAAGAAGATAAAATTCTTCAATTCCTTTAATGAATTCATGAATTGGTACAACTTCATAAGGCCTCACGGAGCCTTTGACATAGAAAGGCTTGAAACTTCAGCAGTTATATTTTATCAAAGGCTACCTAAGAAGGAAGTTATAATGGACCCATCATTACTGGAGAACATTGGAGGGGTGAAATGATTTGCAGATAAAACAACAGAAAAAGCATGCCAATAAATTAATAAGCATCTCACGTAGGTATAAGTTAAAGGCAAAATTATACCCAAAGCAAAGCTATATGGTATTAAAACTCCATAGATTTTAAAAATGCATTTTTAAACGAGTCTGCATCAACATCAGTATCGATCCTCGATTTCTTACAATTTTCCGAATAATTATCCACAGTAGTCATCCCTCTGAATCTTCCTGTTTTAACTTTAATGCAGTGATCCTCTATCTGAAAGCTTTCAGGGTTTATAAGATAGTATGCTGCTATTGGATCATGCGGAACAAATGAACCGTATGATTTTATATAATTTTTAACAATCTTACGAAGAATTGAGCTTCTTTTTGTTTCTTTTAAATTATCTATCTCATTTTTGCTTATCCAAACTTTGGGATTGGCTGTAACATCTAAACCAATGAATGTCGCATTATCAAAAGATGTGGATACTATTTTTGCCGCTTCAGGATCGAACCATATGTTAAATTCAGCAAACCTAGTTACATTTCCTACACCGTATTTAGTGAGATTAAAGGCTCCACCCATTACGACTAATCCTTTTAACATTTTAGGAAAATCTGGCTCAAGTATTGTGGCTATAGCCAAATTTGTTAATGGTCCAGTTGCTAAAAGCCATAAATCCTTGTTTTCCTTTGCAGATTCTATCATAGCAATTGGACCATATTTATTTGATAATGATTTTGTATTATGTAATTCTAGATTGGTATCCCCTAAACCATCTTTTCCGTGGACAATATAAGCGTGGCGGGCTCTTTTTGCAAGCGGCCTTGATGCGCCTTTAAAAACTTCTACATTAAGCTCAAGGGCTTCAACAATTTTCATTGCATTGGCTGTAGTTTTTTCTACTTCAACATTTCCCGATACCGTGCTTATACCCATTATTTCCAGCTCGGAAAATGCAGAAAGCATCATAATGGCTGCTGCATCATCAATTCCAGGATCCATATCTAAAAATATTCGTTTAACCATAAATAATTAAATCAAATCCTCATTATTAATTGTTTATCTTACGGCTGTGGAATAAAATTGTTGTAAGAATTTATATTAATATTTGCATTATCATAGGTTAGTATTTAATCCATGATGTTATGTATATTTTAAGTCATGCAAACTTATATCTATAATAAGTTCATAGAGCATATTGGTAAAGGAGGAAAACATAATCTTAGTTCTCTTAAGCAGATTGAAGATCGCATAAGAGATGAGGTGAAAAACAGGCCAGAGTAGAAGAGGGACTGGAAGACTTATGAACAGATTAATGCTGAGAGGATAAGGGATGCAATAAAGTTGCTAAAGCATTTAATACATGAAGCTGTGTCAGCAATATATATTGACGATTCTGGCACTGGAAGGTGTTTTCTTTGTTGTGGAGCATATGCTTGGTGAATACGTGTTGGCAAGGAAGTTAATATGGTGAAGGAGGTGCTTATGAAGGCGTATTTGTACAATATTTTTGTGGCGTTAACCTAAAGCTAGTATGAGAAAGATACCTAGAAAGTGCACATCAATAAATCATGCAACACAACATTTATTACTTTTGGATTTTTTATATTGTATTTAATTTTTGAAACAATAAAAGAATTTAATCATCATGTTGAAGAAGATTATAAGTTACTAGAAAGCATAAAATTTTAAATCTCGTTCCTATATGGTAGATTGTCGACTAGATCCGGCTTACCCCTCTTTCTTGATACAAGGAATGCAGCCGCTCTGTTGGCCATCTCTGCAGAATAAAATGGATCATTACCTTCAGCAAGGAAAATTGAAAACGCCGCATTCCAGGCATCACCTGCTCCTGTTGTATCGATTGGATTCACATTTAATGCTGGGATAAGCCTTTCCTTGCCATCAGCTATAACTAGAACACCCCTCTCACCAAGAGTGACAGCCACCACTTTTACGTGCTTTGAAAAGTTTTTGGCCAGCGTCGCTATGTCTACCTGAGAATCTGGTGACAGCCCAGCCATTATTTTGATTTCACTTTCATTGGGCGTTATGGCGTAAATCCCATCTAGCTCCTCTGGTTTTAGGTAAATTGCAGGAGCTGGGTTCAGCACGGTTAACGAACGCTTTGAAGCTGTTTTTGCTGCAGCAAGTGCAGTCCTTGGTTCTATTTCAAACACTGTCATGAAAAGGTCAAAATCTGTATTATGGATTTTTTTCCATAATCAGCTCGTTATCTAGTTTCTCATTGGCGTTGGGGCTTATGTAAATGTAATTGTTTCCATCATCCATCAGAAACACAAAAGCATATCCTGTGTATCCATCTGTAACCTTGACGTCACTTACATCTATCCCCTCTTCTCTCCATCTTTTTATGGCCATCTCGCCGAACTGGTCATTTCCAACGGAAGCGATTATCTTAGTATTTGCGCCCATCCTGCTTGCCCCTATTGCCTGATTTGAGCCCTTTCCTCCATGCTCAATTCTCATGTAATTTACCCTTAAAGTTTCTCCCACAACAGGATGTCTACTTGAACGAAGCACAAAGGTAGCATTGTAGCTTGCAAGCACCAAGGCCTTCATGTAAGTAGATGTGCAGGAACTTTAAATAAAGATTTTTATAAAGCTGAGGTGAACTACTTTGTTTTTTCTTTTAGCGCACTTAAATAATGGATGTACAGGCGCGATTATAATTAATTATTCAATAAAATATCGTATAATGAAATTTTTATAGACGCCTGTTGTATTCTCAAAACCTATGCCGAAAGATGGCCTTGTATCCTATTAACCATGTAATTAACCCACTGATGCTATAAAGCCTGAATTTTAATGAAAGATTCAGGAAATTCATACGGCCTACCTTTCTTGCCCTCATTTATCTTATCCAATTCTTCATCCCTATTACCAATTGGTAGCAAAAATTCACTTTTACAAGCTCTTCATTGTAACTCTTCCAGTTCCTTTTGTTGATAAACTTATTACCCCATCTTTTGTTATTATTATTGCGGCTGTCTTTTTCTTTTGAGCGCATAAGCAAAGAATTGACAGCCGCGCTTTAAATAGTTATTCAACACAGCATCTCTAAACAAAAAATAAATTAATGTAAAGAATAAACCATGCAGGTTAATGAGCACAATATACCATATAGTCCAGTTTGAAGATGGCAGCGCGTATTTGATGTTCGACGTCTGCAATTGGAGATGTTCTTACTGTATAAGAAACGTAAGCGGTTGGTGTACTTCTCTTCCTGAAGCCACAATTAAAACTTTAAACAGAATTGAGCACAAGTACATCAACATTGATGAATTGCTTAAAATACTTAAAGAAAACGGTGTTAAATTGGCCTTCCTTGGAGGAGGAGAACCGACGCAAGACCCTGAGCTCAAAGGAATAATGAGGCTTTTAAAAGAGAACGGCATAGATTCATGGCTGATAACAAACGGCGAACTGCTTGATGAAGAAATCTTTCAGCTATCAAAGGGAATAACGTTCAGCATAAAGGCTATAGATGAAGCAAAACACATAAAGCTCACTGGTAGAAGTAACAGGAGAGTTTTAAATAACTATCAAAGGTTTGGAAATGATGAAAAGGTTGTAGCTGAAACTGTCTATTATCCTAACATTATAGGTTGCGAAGAGGTACAAAAAATTGCAGAATTTGTTCACAGCGTAAACCCAAGAGCAAGGTTCAGGATTGACCCTGCAGTTCAGTTGAGGGACAAAAGCGGGCTTAAGGATTGCGTAGAAAAGATAAGGTTAATCCATGAAAATACCTATTATTTTGATTTTGCTGGCAAAAGCAAACCCCCTAAGCTGCTTTACCCAAAAATTTAATTTTTATTTATGAGCTTTGCTGAAAGTATGTTGTAAATGCTCACGTTCGCATAGTCAGATACGTTGTTAAGGTATTCGCTTACGTTCATCAACGTTTCTTCAAGGCTTTCACCAAGTATGCTGTCAAGCTTTGGAGGCCTAAGCCCTTTCATCGCAAGAACTGCAGACCTATAAGCTGTTTCAACGCCAGCTGCAACCTTAAGAGAACATCCCGGCTTTGCGCCGTCGCACACAACGCCTGCAAGGCTTGATATCTGATTTATTGCTGAAATTTCTGCAGCCCTTTCATCCCCTCCCATTAAATAAGAAAACCCAGCAGCCAAACCAGCGCCGCCCTTTATCCCCACACTGCAGAGCGGCGAAACGTAGCCTGTAAAAGCTGTAGCGTATACAGTTGTCAGCCAGCTCACAATTATGGATCTGTAAAGTTCCTCCTTACTAGCTCCTAAAGAATCTGCATAGATGTACAAGGGCAAGGTGCTTGTTATACCCTGGTTTCCTGAACCTGCTATTGACATTGCAGGAATCGATGAGCCAGACATCCTCGCTTCTACTGCAGCCGCAGCGTATTTTGTTGCTTTCTGTACTACGTCGTTTTCAGCCATGCCCTTTGCCAGCCCAAAAAACTTTTTTGATCTTAAGTTTTCGTTTGCCAGCTTCATGTCAAGTTCAATGGCATCGCCTATTAGCTTTGAAATTGAATCGTCCTTGGCCAGTTCATCTACATACTTGAGCATTTCCGAATAATGAAGCTTAATGGTCATTGTCTCTTTGCTAAATATCTGTTCAAGTTGAGAGTTTTCGTTTGTGCTTCCTGCAGCCTTTATAGCTTCATCAACTGAATTAAAAGCAATTCCGTTGTATACAACCCTGTCGTGAGCTCCTGCCAATATTGCAGCCCTTTTGTTTACCTTCGCGTAAACAAACAGCCCCTGAGTTTTGATGGGTTTAACTAACAGCTCAAAATTTTTGTTGTACGATCCTTTTGCAGTGCTTAAGGTTTCGAGACCTTTAGGCTCAGACATCAAGCCCCTTTTTACCGCTTCCTTTATACCAAAGCCCCCACCGGGCACCCCTGCTGCGAACGCGTTTTTAAAAACGCCATAATCCAGGTAAAGCTCAACGCTATAAGGCTCTTCTGTTCCTTGCTTTGCCAAAGAAATTGCATACCCTATCGCGGCTATTTCTGTGCAACCTGCAGAAGGTTTTACTTCTGATTTAATAATTTCCCGTAAACAATCATAACAGTCCATATCTGGGTCTAATTGCTTTAGAATAAAAAACATTGCGTAAAAACAGCTTTAGAAAGTTCCCCTTAGGAGTTTTTACACGCGCTAATGAAGTAATTTCAGTACGCCTACAAATACAGCATTTCAATTTTGTTTTTAGATAATTTTTTATGTAAAATTTTAGCCCTAGCTTTTACTTCAAAGTTGGACCTTTATATCAACCTGTCCAATTATCGATTAGGCCCCAATAAGTATGCGGTAATGTTTTGAACTTTTTGCAAAGTTTATCCCAAGGTTATCTTTAAAGCTTTAAAGCAAAGTTCGCCAATTTCTTGTTGATCCTTATTTGTTATTCTATAAAACGGTGAACTACCCCGCCCTCACCAGTAGATCAAAAATTTTTATATGATTAATTTGTTATACTCATACATTATAAGGGTTATGTTGCTTCAGGTTGTTCTTTATAGCCTGTCTGCACAAGCTTAAAAAAAGCATTATCTATAGATTTTTCCATGTCTCAAAAATATTATTACTCTTTACCATTATTAGATCGTAGAATTGTGTATGGTTTGCAAAAGCGGCAAAACGCCACTTACGCTAAAAAGTTTTGATCTACTGTTACGGAGGTGGACTTTCGCGCCCTTAACCCCGTTAAGGTTAAAAATCAAAAGCTTTTTGTTTTGCCTTCTGTAATTCAAGAACACAATGGCACAGAAAAGATACTTGAAAGATAACTTTGCCCGCGCAAATTTTACTAAAAAAATATAAGTAAACTACTAAAGATAACTTTATATAACGATTTGATTTCATTCCTATTATGAAAGCTCTTATATTGACAGAAAATGAAGTCGAAGATATAGAAGTTCTTTACCCTTACTACAGGCTTCAGGAAGAAGGTATAGAAGTTCATGTTGCTTCTACAAAAAAGGGGCAAGTAACGTTTAAACACGGGTATTGGCTTAATGCTGATCTAGCGTTTGATGAAGTAAATCCAGATGAATACGACATACTGATATTACCTGGGGGTAGAGGACCGGAGAGGGTCAGGCTGAGCAAATCAGCCTTAAATATAGTAAAGAGGTTTTCCGAAAAATCCAAACCTATAGCGGCAATATGTCATGGACCACAGATACTGATATCTGCAAATTTGGTTAAGGGTAAAAAGTTGACTTCTTGGCAGGGAATAAAAGATGACTTAGTTGCTGCAGGAGGAATTTACGAAGATAAGCCAGTAGTTAAAGATGGCAACCTGATTACTTCAAGGCAGCCGTCAGATCTTCCTTACTGGATGTCCGAATTGATAAAAACGATCAAAGGGTAAATGGACCTAATCCTATTATCAGTTTTGTTTGTTTTTGTTGGAATTGTTTTAATCATCGTAGGCACAATAATAAAAGCTGAGGAAATCGAAAAAGAAAAAGGAGAAGAAAGCGAAAACAAGGAGAAAGAAGAAAAGAAAATCAAGGGTGGCGGAATAATTTTGATAGGCCCTGTACCTATAGTTATAAGCAACGACAAAAAATTGCTTGAAGCACTTTTGATAATAGTTATCGCAATTCTTATTATATATTTGCTCTATTATCTAGAGATCTTCTGAAGCTATAAAAAATGTGCCGTCGCTCATTACATAAACGTAAACATCTTTTACGAGTTCATTTTTTGAAATTGAATCAGGGACGCTATACCTTATGTCATCAAATATTTTAGTAAAATTTCCTTTAAGCTTTATCCCCGCCTCATCTGCTTTGCTGACAAGCAAAGGGGGTATGTTAACTAGCTTTGTTCCTTTTTCAAATTTAACCTTCATTACAATGTTTCCCGCCACAGCAGCCTTTATAGTTTCAAAAGCAAGTTTAAGGTTCCTGAGAGCCCTTTTTTCCAGAATGTACACGTTTTCTGGAGTTGTGCCAAGCCTTTTTGCTATTTCATCGTAACTCATGTTATTTTTCCTAAGATTCAAGATCTCCAACTGTCTTTCCGTAAGAAGACCTATTCTTTCCTTTTTGCTCAACAATATATTTTCATATAAACCAGGTATAAAAAGCTGATCCTCTCTAGATTACTCCGCAAGTACAGCATTTTAATTGTAATTAGTAAATAAATGATTTTTGTTTTTAATCGACTTTTAATGTCATTTAGCAATTTTAAACCGATCTTTTAAACGTCAATTTTAGTTTAAATTTAGTTTAAACTGTGGGCCTCATATTAGTCATTTAACTTAACTAGGTTAATGGGCAAAAGTCCCTTTCACGAATGATGGACAGCCCCTTTTTAAATGGTTTTTAGTTGATACCAACCTAAAGAAAAAAGACGGCTTTCCATATGGAACGTAAGGAAGATATTAAGTATTTTTCCACGTAAGCGCAAACAGCGACGCTGCAACTCTGACCATGCCCAGTGTTGCAAAAAACCTTGCACCGTATTTGTTTGCGAGGCTTCCCCTAATCAGGCTCATTATAACAGTTTCAATTAGCATTGGCAGCATGTATACCCCTGCCCAGAATAATGTTTCTGTATATGCAAATTCAAACGCGGCAAGTATATAGCTGACATCCTCCCCGCCTTAAAAGGCGATTGTTCCTTCAAGGCGGATCATGGGTTTGTGGTTTACCGCCTTCATCTTCATGACTTCATAGCTAGTGGTTACCCACCTCGCTCCGCTAGTCCAGCGATAGAGCACGGGCTATGTCTTCAGCCACTTACCCTATCCTCATTGGACTCCAGGATATGTAGAGCCTTCTTGAAGTATTCCTTACGGGACACGCTTTAATACGCTTTACAATGTTTTAGTAATTTAAATTTTACCCCGCCTTTTCTAGAGGCGAGGCTTTCGTTCATTTTGTAAATATGACGTTAATAAATTCCAGTTTAAGCTGATGGTTTATATTTACCAATTTTTCCACAAGCCTCAGCCTTTCCTCCATCATTTTGCTTAAGTCATTAACACCCATTACCTGTGCTGCTACCTTCATAGTCATTTTGACGCTTGAATACCTGGTGTTTGTTATTTAATAGTAAAAGTCAAGCTGTGCTGTAAGTTTTGCCTTGAGAGTAGCAATATCACCCTTAGTTTTCTTCCATTCTGATCCTTTCATCATAATCTTTCAGCAGTGTAATTTTACCCTTAATAGTTCTACTTCAACCACATAATCGATATAAGGGGAAATATTAAGAACGTCAGAAATTATTGCCTTGTATCCGGGTTTCACTCTACGTGTGTACGTAGGTACGCATCAGCATACCTATCGTACGCGTAAGGCTTGGGCTTCACAACTTCATGTAACTCCATCACGAGTTCATGGGGAGTCTTCCGCTCCTGTCTAGACGTACCCAACCCATTCATACGCCTTCCATATTGCTGAAGGCATCATGGGAAGCGCCCTCCACCTTCAGTTCATGCTTCTTTTTGCCATCCCAATTTGTTTTATACCCGAACTTGAGGCGCATGTATAGGTTTATTGCTGCGTTTAGCTGTCTGTCTATTCTGAGCCCACACCTGCTGCACTCAAAACTGCTCCATTTAGGTCTTTGTTCTCCCACTCACACCTGGAGCAGAATGATGATGAGCCGTATGAATCAAGCTCATTAACTTTAGCTTCACCCATCTTCATTAGTATCCTTACAATGCCCCTCCAGTCGCTCCTTGAAATCATCCTGTTCCATAAGCGAGAACGCGTGTACATGCCATGCTTTGAGGAGCAGAAAAGGCTCATCCCTGAGCTCATGCTTTAGCTAATAGCTCTTTAGCACGTTTCACAATTTCCTATTTTTGTGTATAAGGAACTTTTGAATATCTAATAATGATCCTTGGGTAAAGGTCAAGGAGCAATCATACCTCTTTTAAGGTACATAATTTTTCAGGCAGAAAATATTATATGACAAGCATTATATAAAGTAAAGCTATTTATTTTAAAACTGTTTGTGACGATGAAGCTTTCAGTTATTATAAAAAGTTCAAGTTATTTTTAAATAAAAAAGAAGGTAGCTACATAAGCAATAAGAGAAAAAAAGCAAGCGAGAAAAGCGTAACCCAGCAACGGGACGCCATATTCGTAAGATTCTGTCATTTTATCGTTTACACTGGGTTCTTCGCTCGTATTTTTTTGTTTTCTATTAACAGGAAGCCAGAAATTTTTTTCATGCTCTTCGATACTGTTTCTTTTCACCTTAAGGCCTTTCTTTTTTATATAAACTCTGAAGAGGTCAAACGCTGTTATTAGAGAAATAAATATAGCTATAAAGTTTAACGCGTAGATGGCAGAAAATATTGCTGGAAGACCTAGCAGATCGCCGCTTGCTATGTAATTATATCTGTAAAGAAAATAAGAAACGATAATTATAATTGCAGCTATAAATAAACCAACAGCAACTGTCATTACTCCAAACAGGGCATAAGTAACGATGTACGATATATATGGCATGAAAATAAATACATCCTCTACTTCTCTCTTTTTGAAATCCTCTAATGCTCCAGGTATAAACAGCATCGCTACAATCAAGATTATCGCTACATTTATGATCTCCTGCATCTGCTGACACCCTCCCTGCCCTTAAGTGCAAGGCTTGTCGTTTGCATTACTATAAATTTCGATTTTTACAATAAAAATTTTGTTGAATTTCAGTACCTCTACAAGTATAAAGATTCATAACACTGACCTCCTCCCCGCCCTAGAAGAGGCGAGGCTTTAGTTCGTTTTGTAACGCATTTCAAAAGCTCGCTAATTCTTCATTAAATTCCTGTTGGGTCTTATTGGTTTGAGCTTTTAACTCATTAAATTGTTCAAGCCGATGAGGTCTAATAAATTTCTCTAAAGGAGCAAAAACACTATACTTGCATAAGCACTGGATTTAAATAAAGGTTTAAAAATGAAAAAAAATACAAAAACAAAAGTTGTCGATATACCTGTATAACGTTTATAGAAACCCAAATGTAGGATTGTTTTTGAAGGCATCTGAGCGTGTGCTTTTGATACCTTATGGATACCCGGAGAGAAAAGGAAAACTTATGGCAGAAATGCTGAAGGTTAACTTTTATTATGCTAGCGCAGGAGGGGGTAGACTTCTTGGACCGCTTCTGGCGATAAATACTTATGGCGCTCTTATAACGAAGTTTGCTACTGATGAGGAAATAATGAGCTTAGAGAAGTCAATTAACGGTCCCGTAGAAAGGCTCAATTCTATATATACATCTGTAGGAAACCTCTTGCTCGTAAACGATTATGGCGGCATTGCTTCTCCAATACTTTCTGATAGAGAAATTGAACAGGCGTCTAAGGTTTTAAAGATAAAGCTGATCAGAATGCCGATAGCTGGATACTTTCAGGTTGGCGCTGTTGGAATAGCTACTAACAATGGGGCCATGCTACATCCAATGACCAGCGAAGAGGAGCTAAAGAAAGCCAGGGAAATTTTAGGCGTAGATGTAGATGTTGGATCTGTCAACGGCGGAGTTCCTTTTGTTGCTTCAGGAATAGTAGGAAATACTAACGGACTTATCGTCGGAAAAAGCACGACCGGGCCTGAGCTCATGATAATAAGCAGGGTCTTTAAGTTTGAGGGTAATGCGGTGAAACACGTAAAGACTCTTGAAGATTAAAAATTTGTAGTAAAACCCGTTCAGGACAAAGAGGTAGGTTTGTAGCGAAGAAAATTTTGATAGAAACGTTTGGTAAAATACTTTTAACTTCTACGCTTGGATGTTTTTAGTATTTTTTGTTTATAAGTTTATATAAAAGCTTTTCATTATTATAATATTACCTATGAGTGATAAGTATGTTGGAAAAGAGATCCCTCAAGTTGATTCTTGGCTTAAAGTTACGGGCACCCTGAAGTACGCTTTCGACATATTTTTTCCTGGAACCCTATATGCAAAGCTTGTAACAAGCAAGTTTCCTCATGCAAAGATTAAGAACATAGATGTTTCTGAAGCGCTAAAGGTAAAAGGAGTAATTAAAGTAGCAACGGGTAAAGACTTCCCATATAGACTGGGCTTATACATTTCTGACAGAGATGTTCTGGCTGTCGATAAAGTTAGGTGGGTAGGTCATCCTGTGGCAGCCGTTGTAGCTGATTCTCTAGAGGCTGCGGAAGAAGGAGCAGAAAAGGTCAAAGTTGATTATGAACCGCTTGAACCAGTGCTCACAATTGAAAGGGCTCTTGAAAAAGATGCTCCGTTAGTACATGAGAAGCTAGGTGAGTACAGGGTCTTCCCCGGATTCCACCCTGTTCTACGCACTAACATAGCAAACTTCTTCGAACTCAAGCATGGGGACGTTGAGAAAGCCTTTCAAGAAGATGATGTTGTAATAATAGAGGAAACGTACAGGTTACCCCAGATAAGTCACATAACAATGGAAACACAGAACGTGCTCGCATGGTGGCGGTTTGACGATTACGTAGAGCTCTGGACCAGCACACAGTCGCCGTTTGCGACCAGGTTTTTGATGGCCGACGCACTTGGGCTACCAGTTAACAGGATAATAGTTCATGCGCCACCCGCAGGCGGAGGTTTCGGGTTAAAAGCCGGGCTTGGATGGGAACCGCTGGTTGCGCTTCTTTCAAAATTTGTTGGAAGAAAGCCTGTAAAGCTTGTTTTGAGCAGGGCCGAGCAGATGACTTCTGCTCCGGTCAGGGATGGTTTTATAGCCAAAGTAAAGGCAGGTTTTAAAAAGGACGGGAGGTTTGTAGCTTACCAAGCTGAATTCTACCTTGATGCCGGAGCTTATGCTGATTATACTATAAACGTTGCAAGAACAGCAGGGTATTCAGCAGATGGAGCGTATGAGATTCCCAATGTTCACGTAAAATCTTATGCAGTATATACAAACAAGATACCAACAACAGCAATGAGAGGCTTTGGTCATCCTGAAAATCATTGGGCCCTTGAACTCACGCTTGACAGAGCAGCAAGCGTTCTTGGAATAGACCCAGTAGAAATAAGGCGCAAAAACCTTTTGAAACCAGGTGAGTCCATAAGAGCTACAGGAGAAAGGGGTAAGAGAGGACGAAGGTGATCCTCAAAAGGTTCTTTCAGTACTGGCACAGGCATTAGAACCGGATCATGTTGATAAACCTTCAGAGCCCTGGAAGATAAGGGCAAAAGGCATAGCGCTGCTTGCAAAGGCACCTTCTCAGCCTCCAAACGCTGGATCGTCTGCTGTTGTAAAACTGAACGAAGATGGGACTATAGATGTTTTTACAGGAACCGGGAGTATGGGGCAAGGAACACCTACATCCCTAGCAATAATAGTTGCTGAAGAATTTGGCATTCCGCTTGAAAAGGTTAAGATCAATCAACTTGAAATGGTGAGCACTGACACAAACCCATATACATGGCAAACCGTAGGCAGCAGAGGGCTCTTTTCAGACGGAATAGCACTCTTGAGGGCAATAGAGGACGCTAAGGATCAGATAAAGGATACAGCTTCAAGAGTTTTTAAGGTGCCCATTGATGACGTAGAGGTCTCAGGTGGTTACGTTTTCTCAAAATCTCATCCGTGGATAAGAAAAGAAATAAAGGAATTTGCTATGGGCTATACGTATCCTGACGGGACAACCGTTGGTTCTCCAGTAATAGGGAGGGGCAGCTATGCGCCTGTGCTTAACACTTTCCTTGATGCCAGCGGACATGGATCAAACACAGTTTTTCATACTTATGGCGGAACTGGAGTGGAACTTGAGATAGACCTTCTTACTGGAAAAGTTAAGGTGCTAAGAGCTATACAAGTTTACGATGTAGGAAAAGCCATAGACCCTCTTTTAGTTAAAGGACAAATGGATGGCGGCTTTATAATGGGCCTTGGCTCTGCACTTTACGAAGAGTTAAAATTTGACGAGGATGGCAGAGTTATAAACCCGAACCTGATAAACTATTATGTGCCTCACTTTGAAGACATGACCGCAAGCATTGAGAGTTACATTATAGAAACACCTCAGAAGGACGGACCCCTTGGGGCAAGGGGAGTTGGGGAACACGTAATGATTGGCGTTGCACCTGCAATAGCAAACGCGATACTAAGGGCCACAGGCGTAAAGATAAACCAGCTTCCTATTACAGCTGAAAAGCTGTGGAAAGCTATAAAGGAACAAAAGCCGGAGCTTATAGAAAAGGCTCAGAAACTGTTTTTTGAAGAAGGTATAAAAGAGGTGCAGCAGGTTTGAGCTTTACAACACCTTATTTTACGCTTCCAAAATTTACTTATTTAAAACCTAAAAAACTAGAAGATGCTCTATCTCTGCTAAGGCAGTACAGAGGTAAAGCAAAAATTATGGCTGGTGGAATAATGCTCATAAACCTTATGAAAGAGAGAAAGATCTCCCCGGAATACGTGATCGATATTAAAGGCATAGAAGAATTAAAAAAGATCAGCAAAACAGAAAACGGAATTAAAATAGGGAGCGCAGTAACAGCTATAGAGCTACAAAGTTATCAAATAATCAGGGATAACCTCCCAGCTCTGGCAAAAGCCGCATCTTATATGGGAGATAGAACGCTTCAGCATACTGTCACAATAGGGGGCAACATAAGCGTCGGGATGCCAAGTACTGACGGGCTGCCGGCGCTCATGTCAATGGATTCTTTACTCACTATAAAAAGTCTGGACGGTGAGCGCACCATACCAGCTTCGGAACTTGTAATCGGTTTTGGAAGAACTTCTTTAAAAGATGATGAGATGATTACAGAAATAGTAGTTCCTTACAGCAGAGGTTTTAAGGGGACCTACTTGAAGCTAATCAACGCAAGCGAAGTAGCCATAGCCACTGTCGCCGTTTCCGTGCTCTTAAAAGAAAAAAAGCTAACAGTAGTAATAGGAGCAATAGCTCCAAGACCTTATTACTTTGATCATAAATCTCTGCAATGGAATTGGGAAGCTTCACTTTCAGAAAACATAAAGAATGCTTCAGAAATAATAGGTTCAAGCGTCAAACCAATGTCTGATGCTGTTGCTGGCTCAGAATACAGGAAAGAAGTTTCTAAAGTGCTTGCTGCTCGTGCGTTAAAGGAAGTATTTGGTGGTGCTTAAATGAAGACAATATCTCTAAAGGTAAACGGGATAGCAAAAGAGATAACAATAGAAGACAATGAGTTGCTGCTTAATGTGTTAAGGGAGAAACTCGGTATAACGAGCGTAAAAGCAGCATGCTGGAGAGGAGAATGCGGTCTGTGTACTGTACTGTTGGATGGCATACCAGTGAAGAGCTGCATGACCCTTGCTGTTGAAGCAGATGGAAAAGAAGTTATTACAGCTGAAGGTCTGTATTTTGACGAAAAAGCAAAAAAGTTGATGGAATCTTTTGTCAAACATGGGGCTATGCAGTGCGGTTTTTGCACTCCTGCTTTTGTAGTCACTTCTCATTACGTTCTTACCAAGAACCCTGAAATAGACGGTGAAGAACTGAAAAAAGAGCTTAACGGAGTAATTTGCAGGTGCGGCACATACTATCAAATATATGAAGCCGTTAAAGATGCAGAAAAATACTATAAAAAAGAAACAAAATCATAAAGTTAATTTTTAAAAAATATTATTTAGAAAGGCACACCTTCTTCTTTTAGAGCTTTCTTTAACTGATTTATGTCTGCATCTATTTCTGGAGGCTCTTTATAAAGTGACTGTGCGAAAGCAAGATCTTTAAATCCTGATCCAGTAACTAGAACGACCACGCGGTCGTTGCGGTCTATAATCTTGTTATCAATTAGCTTCCTTAGAGCGCCAAGAGCTGCAGCTCCACTAGGTTCAGCGAATATACCTTCATACTTTGCAAGATCCTTTACAGCTTGTGCAATTTCTTCATCACTTGCTGATTCTCCTGTGCCGCCGGTCTTCTTTACTCCTTCCAACGCTGCATCTCCGTCCCATGGATAAGGATCTGATAGCCCAGAAGCTATTGTGTGCGGGTGCTTTTCAGCTTCTATCTTTTCAAAGGGGATGTTGTTTTTTATGGCTCTAATAAGAGGGCTGTTTCCTTCAGGCTGAACCGGTACAAGCCTTGGATAATAGTTAGTTAAACCTATTTCCTTTAGATCCCTAACACCTTTCCATATACCAGCAAGCAGACAGCTGCTTCCTGTTGGAACAAGCATCCAGTCATAAGGTTTCCATTCAAACTGTTCAGCAACTTCGAACGATATGCCCTTCGGTCCTTCAACCTGGTAAGGGTTAAAAGGTCCAAAAGATGGTGAAGGGTACCAGCCCATCTCTTCAACAGCCACAAGCATCATCTTTACTGTTGGATCCTCTCCCTTTTCTATACCCCTTACTTTAATGACAGATGCTCCGTAAAGTTTTAGCTGGGCAACTTTTGAAACGCTTGCAGTTGAGAGGACAAAAGCAACAGTCTTTATTCCAGCTTTTGCAGAATATGCAGCCAAAGCTGCGGCAGCGTTACCGCTGCTTGCGGTAGTATCAACCTTTACTCCAAGTTCAACGGCTTTTGCGACGCTAACAGACATGGACCTGTCTTTAAATGAACCTGTTGGGTTTCTTGTTTCGTCCTTAATGTAAAGCTCTTTAAGCCCATATGCTTCTGCTAGCCTTGTGGCCTTTATCAGCGGCGTTCCGCCTTCTCCAAGTCTTATAGCATACTTTTCATCTACTGGCATAAGTTCTTTCCATCTCCAAGTATCGTGAGATCTTTTTGCAAGAGATTCTTTGGTAAGCTTTTCCTTTATTTTTTCGTAATCGTAGAATATATCAAGCCTTCCGAGGTCTTTTTTGTCGCACATAACGTGCCCTTCTTTTGGATCATAAACTTTTCCGCACTTTGAACAAACCATCTTTGTTACATAGCTCATTTTTTCTCACCCTAAGGTGTTGATTTTGTTTTTTAATAGCTTTTTGGAAGTCGCGAGAATTATATTGTTCCATAACGTTTATTATTTCAAATATACGTTATTGTTATCATGGGTTTTAAGTTATCTGGATTTGAAGGCGGAAAGGTCGAAAAGCACGAGATGTTGATAATAGGGAGCGGCCCTGCAGGCTTGACAGCTGCAATCTACGCTGTAAGAGGAGGGGCAGACGTATTAGTAATTGGTGGTTATTCCTCAGGAGGACAGCTGATGCTTACAACCGAAGTCGAGAACTTTCCAGGCTTTCCAGAACCTATTCTTGGGCCTGAGCTTATGAGACGAATGCGACAACAAGCTGAAAGGTTAGGTGCTCAGATAATAGACAAAGATGCAACAGAGATAAGCTTAACAGAAAGGCCCTTTAAAGTTAAAGTTGAAGATGACACATACCTCGCTGAAACTTTGATTCTTGCCATGGGAGCTTCGGCAAAAGAGCTAGGTTTACCTTCTGAAAGGAAGTTCAAAGGCAAAGGGGTTTCTTATTGCGCTGTTTGTGATGGTATGTTTTTTAAGAACATGGATGTAGCAGTTATAGGAGGAGGGGACACGGCGATAGAAGACGCTATATATTTGTCAAAGATATGCAACAGCGTTACAGTTATACACAGGAGAGATAAGTTAAGGGCACAAGCTGTGCTGCAGAAAAGGGCTTTCTCGCTTCCGAACATAAAGTTTGTGTGGAACAGTGAAGTAATTGAGATTGTCGGAGACAGCAAAGTTGAAGGAATAAAGGTGAGAAACAAAATTACCAATGAAGTGAGCTACATACCTGTTAAAGGAGTTTTTGTTGACATAGGACACATCCCCAATACGATGCTCGTTGAGGGACAGGTTGAGCTTACTGAGAACAAATACATCAAGCTTTACGGAGAAACTGGAACAAGCGTTAAAGGCGTTTTTGCAGCGGGAGACATAGCTGATCCTGTATACAGACAAGCCGTTACCGCGGCTGGCATGGGCGCTAAAGCAGCGCTCGATGCTTTAAGGTACTTGCAAGAATTAAAGGAAAAAGAATGACAACTGATAACGAAAAGCTATCTAAGATATTAGATTATATATATATATTAGAAAAAAAGAAGGACCTTACAAAAGATAGGTTAATGGAGCTCATACAGGAGAAAAAACAGCAGATAGGCGCGGGATACCTTACGGACCTTGGGGCTCTTTACCTGATTTTAAACGATCTGGGAATAAAGCTCGATGAATATTTAAAACCATCAGAAATAACAGGAGAGAAGAAAGGCGTAAACCTCATAGGCTATCTATTATCTTATAAAAAATACGAAAAACGAACCGTTTTTTACCTTTATGATGAAGCTTTAATGAGGGGTATCTACTGGGGTGAAGAAGACGTTTTCAAAAATTTCCCCGTGGGCTCAAGATTAATTTTTAAAAATGCGTATGTAAAAAAGGGTAAAAACGATCAGCTGGAAATTCATCTTAACTCTCAGTCAAGCATAAACACCACTAACGAGGTTTTAAAGCTGGAAGAGCTAATTTCAAGAAGCCCAAACGCCAAAAACTTTATAATAAGAGGTATAATTGAAGGTCCAATAAAGAACATCTCTTACAAAAGAAAAGATGGAACGGAAGGCAGCGGAACAAGCTTTTTTATAAGAAATACTTTAAAATACAGAAGCGTTTTATGGGACAACGAAATTCCTATAGAAGAAGGTATGACAATAACAGCGGCTCCTGCTTTTGCCAAGAAAAGCGAGTATGGCAACGAGATATCATTTTTAAAACCGTATACTGTTGATATTTCCCCATCAATAATGTCCGTCTTTGGAGAAAATGAAAATTTTCTGCTTTTGGATGAATTTGGTAACGTAAGGCCTGCTAAGCTGAGTAGCGCCTGTAAAGGCTCAGAATCAATAATAGTAAAAAAGGCCAGATTTCAGTTCCCAGTTTTTATTGTAGATGATTGTTTAAAGTATGATAAAAAATTGAACTACCAGCCTCTTTTACAAAAAATATCTAAAGCTGAAAAAGGATACGTATCATTAGATTTTATTGTTCTTTCTGAGCCAGTTATGAGGTCATCTGATAAATATGAAATTATGATTGGAGATGATTCAGGAGAGGGGAAAATAATGGTGACAAGTGAGTTATCAACTAAGCTAAAGGGTTTAAAAATAGGAGAAAAAGTAAGAGCATTAGGGCTGTGGTCACTTGGTGAAGGTTCTTTTCTAGCAAGCGAGTACACTTATTTTATAAAGGTCTAGTTTTTAAATAAATAATAGAACAAACCATTTTTACATAAAAGTAAGTTTAATTTAATAAAAGAATGTTAAAAAATTTTAACCTTGTGGAAAAGATTATAAAAAAGTTATAACCTTTTAAAGTTATGAAAATATACAGGGTCAGGACTTATGTACCGGGCTTTGACGAAATACTGTATGGGGGTATACCTGAAAGAAACGTAGTACTGGTTTCAGGAGGTCCAGGCACAGGCAAATCGATCCTTGCAAAACAGTTTCTCTATAATGGGCTTTTAAAAGGAGAACACGGAGTTTTTGTTGCTCTTGAAGAACATCCTGTATCAGTAAGAAGGAGTTTTGCACACTTTTCATGGGATATAACAAAATACGAAAAAGAAGGCGAATTAGCGATTGTTGATGCGTTTACAGCCGGCATAGGATCATCAGCACAGAGAGAAAATTATGTTGTTAAAGACCCGGAAAGCGTTCAGGAGCTTGTTGATGTATTAAGAGCAGCCATAAAGAACACAGGAGCAAAAAGGGTAGCTATAGATTCTGTTAGCACCCTGTATCTTACAAAACCAGCTCTTGCAAGGGGCACTGTGATGATACTTAAGAGGGTTATTGCGGGGCTAGGAAACACAGCGCTCTTTGTAAGCCAGATATCTGTAGGGGAAAGGGGTTTCGGGGGTCCGGGCGTCGAACACGCTGTAGACGGAATAGTTAGAATTGATCTTGATGAGGTTGAAGGAAGACTTTACAGATCAATATTAGTATGGAAGATGAGGGATTCAAAAATATCGATGGTAAGGCATCCAATGGAAATAAATGATGAAGGAATAAAAGTTCTCTGGGATAAATCGCTGAACATATCGCCAACGGGCGCAAAGATTAGCGAGCTACCAGAAGACATAAAGGAGGAAATGAAAAAAGCGGTAGAAGAAGCTGAAAAAGGAGTACATGAGGTTCAGGAAGAGTTCTAAATAAAATTTATTAACATAGTCAAAT
>WYER01000007.1 GCA_009903795.1 Nitrososphaerota archaeon
CGAACGGAGAGGGGTGGGTAACCACTAGCTATGAAGTCATGAGAATGATTGCGGTAAACCACAAACCTGTGATCCGCCTTGAAGGAACAATCGCCTTTTAAGGCGGTGAGGATGTCAGAAGATTATTTTCATATCTTGTGTCTAATAACCGAGTAGCTTCCATTAAATGAGAATAATCCTGAGATATTAGAAACATCAAACTTTTTGGGCGTTAGGAAACCAGTATAAAGACAATTTTATCAATCCGTTCTTCTAATAAAGAATTTTATGGAGTTTAGCAGCTTAAAAGCAAAGTTCGAAAAAAGGCTAGAAGAAGCTAAAAAGAAAGGCCTCGTAGACGAACCTATTTTGCCTTTACTAGAACTAGTGAATTCTTATAGCGAATTTTTCAGCACTTCTTCGTGTGCTGGAAGGATTATTCTGATAGCCGTGCATCCATCATGGAAAAAGAACCTCTCAAAAATATTTTTTAAATCACATTATCAAGTTAACGCGGAGGAAGTTTGGACGGCGCTTTTAGACGGCGTTCAAAGGTTTAATTACCCTATATATTTTAAGCAAGAACCTTTCATTCTACACATTTCAGCTTCAAATATACAAAACGCTCTAAAGATGCTTTCCATAGCTCAGATCTCAGGAATTAAACATTCTGGTATAGTTAATATTTCAAAAAATCGGGTCACTTTAGAGTTACAAAGTATAGAAAGGGTAGATGCAATAGTAGCAAATGAAGGAAAAATATTGATAGATATAAAATATTTATTGGAGCTTGTAAAGGATGCAAATTTAAAGTTAACAATCACAAGAGAGAAAATGCAGCGCCTATTTGATAATTTAAAAAAGCTTTAGCATTAAAAAGTTTAAATTTGCTACACGAGTTTTGCTATAAACATAAATGAAGCATAAGACTAAAAATGTTTATACTTTCAATTTCGATAAATAAAATTTCCTAATAAAACTAAATCTTACGTAGCAGAAACTCTAGAAAAATATGGCAACGTAGACATTTCTATTAATTTAAAGTAGTTAGAAGAAAGCGATTATCAGATTTCTCTAGGAGGTATTTCTAGAATGCTTGTATAATTTACGAACTATTTTAAATCTAGGATTAACTTGGGTTTCTTTAGGTCCAGGTTATCCTGAAACAGTAGTTTATAAAAACATAAAGATAAAGTATGTGGGTCTTGAGCCAGAAAGCTTTAACTCTAAAAACCATCATTTAACGTATAGGGGCTTAAGGTGCGAAAGTCCCTATTTTAGCTTTGGATAGTCCCTAACAAATGGTTTTATATAAAGAAATTATAATTATTAAAGAAAATTTTAAATTATTAATTTCCAAATTGGCATTTTGGCATACTCCCCGTCTCTAGAAGAGGCGAGGCTTTCGTTCATTTTGTAAGCTCAGCTCATAAGCTCAGGATAGTTTATTGGGAGTTTATAAGCTTTCATCAGAAAGCAGACAAATCAAAACGTTTATTAAAAATTAAATACTTTATTTGTTTATGAAGTTTTTAGGAATTTCTGGTAGTTCGAAACTTGATTCACTGAACAGTCTGCTTCTCCATAATGCTTTTGAACTTCTTAACAAGGAGCATCAATGGGAAGTAGTTTCTGTAGCTAACATTCCAATCTTTGAACAAACAGACGAAGAACCAGATTCAGTGCAAAAATTAAGAAAAAAAGTTAACGAATCAGACATAGTTGTTATATCCACACCTGAACACAACCACAGTTATTCTGCTTCTTTAAAAAACGCTATAGATTGGTTATCTATACCATTAGATAAAAATCCTTTCCGTTGGAAGGTTGTAGCTACGATGTCAGCTTCCACAGGATCATTAGGTGGGCCTAGAGCTCAAGAACATTTGTGGGTTGTCCTTAAATCGTTAGGAGCAATTTTAGTGCCAGGCCCTGAAGTATTTTTAGTCAATGCAGACAAAAAGTTTATTGAAGGAAAGTTAACTGATGAAGTTGCAAAAAAATTTATCACGGAACTTTTGAATAATTCTATAATACTCGCCAATGCTATAAAATGTGGTTTAAACCAAAAATCTTGAACTATTATTTTAAAACATTTTACGCGAATATAAAATTTTAAAATAGTAAAGACTTGTTAGAATTTACGTAAATATAATTTGTTCTTAGATATTTCGCAAGTTTAGGAGGCGAAAGCCCCTTCCATAACAGTAGATCAATACCTTTATCTAGTAATTATGATGGATTTCTAGTGTAAATAAGAGGCAACTTTGTAAAAAAGGAATAACTTTATATACACGAGGTTTCAATCATAAAGTGATAAAAGAATGGATGATTTCGAACCGTTTGTATATACGAACGAACTAATACCAGAGGAAATAACTAAAGAAACTGCAAGGGTTTTTGTAAAGCTCGAAACGAGAAAATATAACAAACCAACAACGGTAATACAGTTTTCTGATCCTAAAGGAATAAACATAGAAGATATAGCAAAAAAACTCAAAAAAAGGCTTGCGTGCGGAGGGACAGCAAAAGATAAAAGCGTTATACTTCAGGGAGATCATAGAGATAAGGTAGTTCAGTACCTTGTCGATCTTGGCTTTAAACCCGAGAACATAGTAATGCAATGAACAAATCTGTGAAAATTAAAGTTTGTCCAAAATGCGGTTTTCCTTTACATCCACTTTCTGAAATTGTGTCAGGGGCGCCAACTAATTATTATTACTGTAAAAGATGCGGTTATAAGGGAGCTTTATATATAGAGATAAGTTATGGATCCTCTAGTACCTATTAATGAAAGTTTAAGTAAGAACGAGATACCTAAGGATATATACAATAAAGTATTAGATTCTGTAAAAAAAGTTCATGATGCAATAACTCAGATTGAAAAAGCTTCTAACATAAAATATCCTGAATGGTATGTTTATCCAAAAGCAATAGTAATGAAGGCACCTGTCGGAGAGTCATCAATTATATATTCAAGGTTTTTTCCTTTTAGCTATGAGAACGTTCTTTATACATTAGTTCAGGTTACGCCTCCTTTGATCCTTTACGCATCTAAAGATACTTTGTTGGCAGTTATGGCTCATGAGTTTCTTCATTATATAAATTTTGTAGCTAATCTTAAAAACTTTTCAATTACTTCTGAAGAAGAAACAACAAGCGTTTTTGAAAGCATCTTTAAAGATGAAGCTCAGCTTTATAACGAAGAAAAAGTATTTAAGAAAAGCAAAAAAATAAAAAGGCTTTTAAAAGAAAAATTTTCTGGGGGTTTAAATGACGACGCTTTAAATAAAAAGACTTTAACAAGGTGGTTTAAAAAAGGTTTACCTGTAGAATATATTTCTCCTGAAGGCAATATAAGCAGGATAAGTATGCTTTCAATATTAAATTTTAAACCAGAAGAGACTTTAAAGAGGTTCTTAAATTGGACATAAATCAGGTTTTTACAGACGTTAATCAAAAACTAAAAGATATCGAAATAAAATCGCTTTCTATTTATGGTAGTACTGTTGCGGGTTATGCTAAGCAAGATAGCGATATAGACGTTCTGGTACTTGCTGATGATTTTAAAGATAAAGTACGTTATTTTTATTTTGATTCAAATTCTAAAAAATATTCTGTTCTTGTAGCTGATTTAAACGAAACATATAAGGATGCTGAAAAAGCAAGTTTAGGAGAATTTGTTGTAGGCAGGCTGTTGAATCCTTTTATACCGGTTTATGGCGAAGAAATCATTAGAGATATAGAAATAAAGTATAAAAAAAGAGTTATAGAAGAAGAAACGGCGGAACTTTATAAAGAATTTCAAGACTTCATATACTATTTAGTGATTCCGCTCCAGTATTTTATATTTTCAAAGCTTAAAAAAAGGTATCAAATTTATCCACCTGCCCTTTATAGTTATGCTAAAACTTATTCTAAAGAGCTTATATCTAAAAATCTCGCTTTAACGCTCGAAGGCTTTAGAAAAGCTGTTAATGAGATAGAATATCTTTACTTAGATGGGTATAATGTAAGGGTTAAAAAAGGGGCTCAAATCCCTCAACCTTTTATGATTGACGAACTATACTATTTTCAGATGGCCATAAAGCAATATATTTTTCACGGAAGAAGCGGGAAAGTATCCCCTGAAGTGGTCATAACAGAGTTATTATCGAAAGTTAAAAGATCAAGGAACGTTAAAGAGATAAATGAATATTTAAAAAAACCCGAGCTTTTGCTAAGTCTAGAAGGCGGTATTAAAATAGTATGGTCAAATGTAGAAAAAGAGTTAGGCGCAAAACTTGTTGAAAGGATTGGAGGAATTTTAAACCCTTTTTACGGAATTAAAATAGTTGAAATAGATAATAAAAAGTACGTAATTAAGAGCTTTAAAGGGAAAAGCGAGCTCAAATGGTACATGCTCGGAATGGTGGGAAAGCCTATAAAACCATTTGAAATGAATTCTGTTAAAAGGATGTATAACGAGTTTATGGGTTCTGTTTTACTTAATAGTATAGGAATTTTAGTTCAGAAAATTTATGCTTTATCAGTAAGAAAAAAAATGTTAATAAAAACATACGTTCAAGGAAATAGCCTTTTAGATTTGATAAAAAAATTTTCTGGGGAAGATTATGAATTAAAGGTTTTAGAAAATGTGGCACAAATTTTCAGAACTATACATGATGCAGGTTATGCACTAGGTGATTCAAAGCCAGAAAATTTTCTTACATCTAAAGATGGAATCTATGTTATAGATTTGGAACAGTTTAAAGAAAAAGCAGAAATAGAAGATAAAGGTTGGGACATATCAGAATATATTTATTATTCATTGTCCTTTGTAAAAGATATCAGTTTAGCCGAGCTTTTTATTGAAAGCTTTAAAAAAGGTTATGGAGAAGATAAAGAAGTCTACGAGTCGGCATCCAGTCAGAAATTTTCGCTACCTTTCCTTATAATGTTAAGGCCTGACCTTCTTACCTATTACAGGAACCTTATGAAAAAAATTTTTATTGGAAAGATTAATTGAAAACGCTTAAAAATAGTATAGGCGTATGATAAAGCGGATGAAGATTAACTACAATCCATTTCTTAAGAGGCTGGAAGTAGAATACGTATTCCAGGACGGTAATGGTAAAATATCAAGAAAAAGCGCTGCAGAAATCTTGGCAAAAGAACTTAACAAGCAGGTTGATAACATTATACCAGTTTATTTGAAAGGCTCGTTTGGAACTAAAGCTCTCAAAGGGTTATTTTACGTTTATGATGACGTTAACCTTGCTAAGATGCACATAAAAAAATACTTATGGCTAAGAATGCTGCCAAAAGAAGAAAGAAAGAAAGTTTATGACGAAATGAAAAAGAAGAAGGTTGAAAAGAAGTGAAAGGAAAGACAATTCAAATATGGAAGCTTTATGAAGTTGAGGGCAGTTCTGTAAAAAGGGTCAACAGGTTCTGTCCAAAATGTGGTAGCGGGACTTTTATGGCTCGTCATAAGGATAGATGGTACTGTGGTAGATGTGGATACACAGAATTTATAAGAAAAAGCTGACATCCTCCCCGCCTTAAAAGGCGATTGTTCCTTCAAGGCGGGTCATAGGTTTGTGGTTTACCGCAATCATTCTCATGACTTCATAGCTAGTGGTTGCCTACCCCGCTCCGTTCTTCCAGCGATAGACCACGGGCTGTTCCTTCAGCCATTTACCCTATCCTCATTGGACTCCAGAGTATGTAGAGCCTTCTTGAAGTATTCCCTTACGGACACGATTTAATATGCTTTATAACGTTTTAGTATTTAAATTTACCCAGCCTCTTCTAGAGGCAAGGCTTTCAGTTGTAAATAAACAAATCTTTTTATAATAACGTTTAATAAACAGATTAAGTTAAAAAAATTTATGTCGGCTAGAGAATTTATTCAAATAGCAGACAAGATCAAAGAACTTACTCTGAAAGGTAAAGGTTTTGCGCTTGTTTTTATAGCAGATTATAAAGGGCACAGCGCAAGGCATGAAGGCGCTGCTATGCTCGTAGCAGATGACGGCAGTTTTGTCGGAACTGTTGGAGGAGGAGCATTAGAAAAATTTGCCATTGAAAAGGCTTTAGAATTTATAAAAAGAGGTAGAGGCGGCATTATAGAAATACCTGCAACAAGCGAAATAGGAAGCGCCTGTGGTGGAGCAGTTACGCTTTATATTAAGGTTGTCCCGCCTTCAGAAATACTTGTTATATTTGGGGCCGGTCACGTAGGAAGCTCACTCTCAAAATTAGCAAGTCAGCTTGGGTTTAGAGTTTTAATCGTTGATGATAGAAAAGAATTCGCTACGAAAGAAAGATTTCCTGAAGCTTCTGAAGTTATTGTTGCAAAGCCAGATGAAGCTATTTTAAAGATTCCCAAAGGTGACAACGTTTACGTTGCGATCATGTACTATTCTGCAGATGCAGAGCTTCAAATACTTAGAGAGCTTTTGAAGTTCGACTTTAAGTATATAGGAGTAGTAGCAAGCCCCGTAAAGACGCTTAAATATCTTAATGAGCTGTTCAAGGATTACCCTGAGGATAAGCTAAAAAACATAAGAGCCCCCATGGGGCTGGATATCGGCGGTGGGGAAGAACCTATAGACATAGCCCTCAGTATAATGGCAGAAATTCAGGCAGTAAGGTATAACACCACTGGGAGACCTCTTAATAAAGTTCCTGAATTTTTAGAACAACTTAAAAAGAAGGCTCAGTTTTCTTAGTCAGCTTGTATATTTCATCTTGTGGAGGTTCACGATAAACCTCGATGCCATTTGCTCTTTTTATTTGAAGAGAAGGTTCGCCTTTTACAAACTCTCCGATTATTGAAGCCTTTCCATTTAAAACTTCCAAAACACGTTCAGCTTTTTTTGGCTTTGCTGTTGCAAGGATAGCTCCGCTTGAAAGGAGTTTGAGCGGATCAAGGTTTAAATGATCGCAGATAGATCTTGATAAAGGCGTTATCAAAACTTTTTCTTCATCAACTTTAAGTTTTAACTTTGAAGCTAAAGCCATTTCAACAGCACCTCCTATTATTCCTCCTTCTGTAGGATCGTGCATAACTTTTACACCAAGCGAATTTAGTTTTAAGGCATCATTAATTATAGATATTTTATCGATGTAGGACATCGCAAGTTCGAGTGCACCTTCATCAAACTGTACTATAAGTTCAGGATAATCATTAGCTATTACTGCTGTGCCTTCTATCGCGGCTTCATTTACCTGTATAAGAACATCGCCAGGCTTAATTTCTGATATGCTTGATGGTTTTTTAGATGAAAACCCTATTTGCGTTACTACAGCTATGCTCATATCAAGATTTTCTACTATTTCTGTATGGCCTCCTACAATGCTTATTCCTAAATTTTTAGCTGTTTCATCAAGCTGTGCTGTTATGCTGTTTATTTCATCTTCTGTTGAATTTTTTTTAAGAAGCAAAGTAATCAGAGCATACTTTGGCCTTACTCCCTTTACTGCTATATCATTTGAAGAAACGTACATAGCTAGTTTTCCCAAATTTTTTTTAGCAGCAGTTATAGGGTCTGTATGGGTAATCATGTACAATTTTTTTGTAATCCTTACAACAGCAGCGTCTTCACCTATTCCTGGACCTTTTAAAACTTCATCTGTATAAGCTCCATGTCTTGGAAAAACATACTTTTTCAACATATCTAGTGTTAATTTAGCCATTGCAAACAATTAATTTAAGTAAAATATAAATGTAAGCCGAAGTTAGGAAGTTTATGCCAAAGCAAATATATGACATTCAAACTTTGCTTGAGCTGTTAAAAAATGCACGCAAAATAAAGGTAGTAAAAAGAAAAGATTATTCTAAAATAAAAGTTAGAGTAGGTAAGTATCTCTACACATATGTCGGATCTCCAGACGAGCCCGACAAAATATTATCTAACGTAAAAGAAAAAGACAAAATAGTTTATTATTGATAAAAAATGATTCTAGTTAGTAATGATGATGGTCCAGCAAGCCCCGGCTTGAGAGCTTTAATCAGACATCTTTCAAATTTAGACGAAGTCGTGTTTTCTATACCAGAAGGGCCTAGAAGCGGTAGCAGCATGAGCCTGACTTTTCACAAACCTATAAGAATAAGAGAGTCTGAGATTGAAGGAGCAAAAGGGTATATATGCTCTGGTTCTCCCGCAGATGCTATAGTCGTAGCCCATATAATGCTCGATAATAAGCCGGATGTAGTAGCTACGGGAATAAACCTTGGAGATAACACAGGATTGCAAGATATATTTTCTAGCGGTACTGTTGCAGGTGCGCTTCAAGCAGCAATTTTAGGTTATAAATCTATTGCTTTTTCAAAAAGAATAAGTGACGAATTCATATTTTATCCATACATAAAAACAGATGAATTTGAAGAAGCGGCAAAAATAGCAGCAAAGATCGTAGATTTTGTGCAACACAGGGGTTTACCATCAAATTCACAACTATTGAATGTAAATTTTCCGTTGAACGTTAATGAAAAGACAAAGGCAAGAATAACCAAGGCTTCACCAGTAAAATATGAACATTATTTAGATAAAAGGCTTGACCCACGTGGCAGAGAATATTTCTGGCTTTGGGGTAAAAGGTTAGGCAACTATCCAGAAAACACAGATGCAAACGCTGTATTTGATCTTGGTGAGATATCAATAACGCCTATGAGGATCGATTTGAGCGTTCCTGAGATGTTACAGCAAGATTCTAGCTGGTATAAAGACCTAGTTGAGAGAATATAAACTTACGATATGGTTAAAAGTTGCTAGCGAACTACGCATATGGGGATGAGGCTTTACCGCTCCAGCCTGAGCAAAGGCTATGAAGAGCTCGCGACGAACTGACCCATAAAAGTGATTTAAAATGGTCTCATTGAAGGTAGCCGTTATTAATAGGGATGTTTGTAGGTTTGATAAATGTAACCATGAATGTCAGAGATTTTGTCCTCCTCAGATTTCTGGCAAAAAAGTTGTTGAGTTCGGAAGCGACGGGTACCCTACAATAGATGAAGTTTTATGCATAGGATGTGGAATATGCGAAAAAAAATGCCCATTTGAAGCTATCAAGATAGTCAACTTGCCTAGTGAATATGGAAAAGAAAAAATTCATCAATATGGGCCTAACTCTTTTAGGCTTTATAGGCTTCCAATTTTAAAAAAGGGCAAAGTTGTTGGAGCGGCCGGTATGAACGGTATAGGCAAAACTACTGCTCTGAAGATATTGTCAGGAAACTTGCTTCCGAACTTTGGGGATTATGAAAAAGAACAATCTATAGATGACGTAATAAGATATTTTAAAGGAACCATTTATGCTGATTACTTTAGAGGTTTAAAAAATGGCGAAATAAGAATATCGATAAAACCACAGGCAATTTATGAAATTCCCAAAGTTTACAAAGGGAGTGTAAAAGAATTGGTAGAAAAGTATTCAGAAGGTGAAAATCAAGAAATTATAAAAGAACTGGAAGTTGAAAAGCTTTTCGAAAAACAAGTTTCAGAACTAAGCGGAGGCGAGTTGCAAAAAGTTGCAATTGTTGTAGCTTTATCGAGGAAGGCTGATTACTACTTTTTCGATGAACCGAGTTCCTATCTGGATGTATTTAACAGACATTCAGTCGCTAAAGTTATAAAGAAAATTTCTGAGAAAGCTGGAGTTTTTTTGGTTGAGCATGATCTTACATTCCTTGATTATGCAAGCGATTATATACACATACTTTATGGCGAACCTGCAGTTTATGGTATAGTATCTAGGCCGATGAGCAGCAGCGAAGGCATAAACGAGCTAATAGAAGGAGAAATAAAGCAGGAAAACGTAAGAATAAGAAGCTATACCATAAAGTTTAGAAATCCTGACCTTAGCCCAGCTGAAGAATCAAACGTTCTTTTTACAGTGCCAAAATTTCGTAAAAGCTATCCCGGGTTTACGTTAAATGTTGAAGGCAAAGAAGTAAAAGAAGGGCAGATAATTGGTGGGCTTGGGCCTAACGGTATAGGAAAAACTACCTTCTTAAAGGTGCTTGCAGGCGTTGAAAAGGATGACGAGGGGGTTGTAAATATTAACATAAAAATCTCTTATAAACCCCAATACCTTGAAATAAATCAGGATATCACTGTTGAGTCTCTCTTATCAAAGTTTGAATGGAACAGCACAGAAAATTTAAACTTACTAGTGACTCCTCTTAGGCTTGAAAAACTTTTACAAAAAAACATTTCACAGATTAGTGGTGGAGAACTTCAAAAAGTAGCCATAGCTATAGCGCTTCTTCAGGACGCAACTCTTTATGTGCTAGACGAACCATCAGCATTTTTAGACGTCGAAGATAGGATAGCGCTTTCAAAAATATTACCAAATTATATAAAGAGAAAAGGCAGAGCAGGAATAATTATAGATCATGATTTAATGTTGATAGACCTTATTTCAGATTCTATAATGGTTTTCAAGGGCATTCCTAATGTATCAGGTGAAGCGATAGGGCCATTACCAAAAAGGGAAGCAATGAATAGTTTCTTAAGAGAAATTGGTTTAACCTACAGAAGGGATGAACAAACTGGAAGACCACGTGTTAACAAACCAGGAAGTAAGCTTGATAGGGAACAAAAAGAAAAAGGGGAATATTATTATGTTTGATGTTTGTTAACTATTTGGCCTTACGTAAAGTTCGCAGCTATGCTTACTTGAGAAGAACATTCATCCATATTGACTTTTCCATCTCTTACGTCTTGCATGAGTCTCACACAGACTCATTTATTGTTGATTTTACTATGTCAGAGCGCTAGCTTTTCTTTTTAATTCGTTGGGGATATTCATATCGGAACCTGACGGTTCATCGAATAACTTTTGCCTTAGTGGGCGCTATGTTTATGGAACTCTTTCTTGATCTTGTTTGTACCTACTTATAAAGTAATAGCGCCTCCTGAGAATTTCTTTTGAGCAATTGCTCCATTTATCTCTGAGTTATTACTTAGGTTTGGATGTACAATTTCCTTTAGTTATTCAAAAATCTTTTATAATGAATAATCTAAAGCTTGCAGAAAGGGTCTTTCATCTTTTTTGTTTAAGGGCTCTTCTGCAAAGGCAATTGTTTGTATTATTCCACAGTGACAGATTTGGCAAGATTTCTTGGTTTATCTGGATCTAAACCTTTAAGCACAGCAGTGTAATAAGCGATAAGCTGTAATGGTAGGATGTACAGTATTGGAGTTATTAATTCATCGGCTTCAGGCATATCAATGTAAAAGTCTGAAACTTCTTTAAGCTCTCTATCGTCGTTAGTTCCTAACGTTATTATTTTTCCACCCCTTGATTTAATTTCCATGATGTTTCCAAGGATAACCTTTCTTGACTCGTCCTTAGGAGCTATAAAAATAACTGGCGTATTTTTTTCAATAAGCGCAATGGGTCCATGTTTGCTTTCTCCTGCCGAAAAAGCGCTTGAAGGTATATAAGCTATTTCAAGCATCTTTAATCTTCCCTCAAACGCAGTAGCAGTGTTTATCCCTCTGCCCAAGTAAAATATGTGCGTATAATCTTTAAGCATCTCAGCTGCTTGCTTCGCCTTTTGATCTGTACTTTTTAATACAAATTCAGCAGCTTTAGGAATCGACCTTATTTTTGTGTAATATTCGTTGTACTCATTTTCATTAATCTTTTCTCTTTTTTTACCTATTTCCAAAGCAAGAAGAAGATGTATTAAGAGCTGCGATGTATAAGTTTTAGTTGCTGCAACTCCGATTTCAGGTCCAGCTTGTTGAACCAAATATAATCGCGAAAGTCTTGTAATAGTTGAACTCACAACATTAGTTATGGACATAACAGTGCTTGCCTTCATTCTTGCATAGCTAGCTACTTTGAGCACATCTGCCGTTTCTCCTGATTGAGAGACTAATAAAAGAGAAGTGTCTGGATCTAGCGTGTTCCCGTATTGTTGTATAAACTCGCTAGCTACAACTGGTATTGTGGCAAGGCCAGATATTTTTGAATACATGTAGCTACCAGCTAAACACGAATGATAAGATGTTCCAGCTCCTATTAAGAAATTAACCTTAGACCTGCTCATGGGTTCAGCTATTGCATTTAAATATAGCCTTTGTACGTTAATCGCATAATAAAGTGAAATTGGCTGCTCAAAAATTTCTTTTAGCATGTAGTGAGGATATCCTCCTTTTTCAATCATCTGTGGTTTTATGTCGATTTCCACGGGGTTCCTTAAGATTTCTTTTTCATCCTTTATTGAATAAATTTTGTAATAATAAGGAGTAATGACTGCAAGCTCATAATCCTCCAGTGGTATCATTAGGTTTGTTTTATCGACAAAAGCTACTGGATCTGAGGACGCGAAGTTACCATCTTTGCCTATTCCAAGGTAAAGTGGACTTTCCTTTCTTATCAGAACTATTTTATCTGGTTCTTTTGAATAAATTATGGCTAATGCATAAGATCCCTCAACCCGTTTTATAGCTTTTAAACAGGCTTTAACAAGATCATTTCCTTTTTTAACTTCTTCTTCAACAAGATGGGCAACGACTTCAGTATCTGTTCTGGATTTAATTTCATGACCATTTTTTATTAACTCTTCTTTTAGTTCTAAAAAGTTTTCTATAACACCATTATGTACAACGGCTATTTCACCGGTACAGTCAGTAAGAGGGTGAGCGTTAGTAATAGAAGGGTAGCCGTGTGTAGCCCATCTGTTGTGAGCTATTCCTATGTTTCCATTTAAGCTTTCAAAGTTTACTATCCTATCTACTTCGTCTATTTTACCAACTCCTTTTTTAATTTCTAAATTACCATTGTCAATAGTAGCCATACCTGCTGAATCATAACCTCCATATTCCAGTCTTTTTAAACCAGTTTTTAATATAGGGCTAACTTTACCATCCTTAAGACAAGCCGCAAATATCCTACACACGTTTGTAGTAAAAAAGCTTTATACTTTTAAACATATTGTTGTTAACTTTTATTCTTTAATTAAAAATAAAAAATATCTCCGGTTTCATACAACAAGATTTTAGGAATGATAGTTTTTAAATATAGCTTAACTTATTCAGATACTTTATATTTGTTGTTAGTAGTTAAAAACCCAGAATATACTCCCCATTCATTAAGTATTAGCTCAAGTTTATGTTTACCATCGTTTGAATTAAAATCTGCTATACCTTTTTTTAAGAGCGCTTTATTTAAGCTTTCGATAGTGAACTCTTTTAATTCTTTAGCAGTTTTGAAAGGCTCTATCATAGCCAGAGACTCCTTAATTATTTCTTTCCTTCTTTTAAAATTTGATTCGAGAAACTCTATCCCTTTATCAGTTATAATTACATCGCCAACGCCTATATTTACAAAACCAAGCTCGTCAGCCATGTAAACTATTGGCATGAAATCATCGAGATCAACTTCAAGCCTTTCTTCTAATTCAAAAAGATCAGTTTTTCCTCCAAATTCATTTTTTAAAACAAACAGTAAGCCCAATAAATCAGCCACTCTTGTTGAAGGATGTATAACGCTATTGCTCAACTTTTACATCTTTTGATAGTAATAACTGCTTTTAAAACGTTATTATTTTTATTGTCTTGACTTAGATAAATGGTAAAAATTAATGAAATCATTCAAATAGACTAACGTTTTTACTAACTTTTGGCGTGAACATCTCATATGACTACTTAGGTGGATATTTTTGCGAATATCTGTAGTTTCTAGGTGTACCAACCCTTGTCAAAACGCCCTCTCTGACCATATCAGTTAAAGCATGAGCTATAGCAGACCTATCATAATGATAACCCCGTCTTTGTAACTCTTCATCTACTTCGTAAAGGCTTTTTTCCTGCGAAAACCACCCCTCTTTCCACAGTTGAAGTAAAAGGTCCTTACAAGTCACACCTTTTCTTGTTGATTCTTTGTTGAATTCCTCTTGTTGTTGAATAGGTATTGAAGACAATATTTTAGGTATAATTTCGTTAATTTTATCTTCTGGACATTCAACTTCTATTTCCCAGTCTCCCTTTTTTAATTTTATCTTTATATTGTTGATGTTGTTGTCCAAATTGCGCAACATTTATATTCTACCTTGGTTAACCTATTGTTGATCAAGTTGGCCAAACAAATAAACCTTTCTAATACAACTAAGGATCTTTATGAGTACTTTGATGAATCTTTATTATTCAATTCATTGTTGAACGATGTATTGGATATCTCAAAAATTAAGGGTAAACAGATAATTTTTACAGATGACTCAAAAGGAGAATTTAGGCCTATCGAAGGTTGGGGCACACCCGTTGCTGTGGAGGCAAAAGAAATAGATATTTCAAAAGGAAAAGCGCAAAACCTAGTAGCTATTGATTCAAGTTCCATTTCTATAGCTGAAACAGAAGAAGGGGGTATTTATGCTGTAAAAGGCGGAGCGTATATAATAAAAAATGGAGAAACTACGTTAAGAAAGCTTGGCCCTATAGCTGTTTACATAGGTTTGAGTAATATAAAGAGCATAGAATCTATAGTAGGCGGCAGGCTCGGGTATGGCATTGTTATTGATAAACAGATGGCGTTAAAATTTGTAAGAAACATCATCGAAAGCATGTTACTCAAGATGTTAATAAACGAAATAGGAGAGGGAATAGCATTGATAGATGGATCGTTAAAAGATCCTCCTTTTTTCTTAGGAAGGTTAAGCCTTGCTTATATAATGGAAAAATACAAAGACAAAATTAACTTTATAGGAATAAGTAAAGGAACAAGCATTAAAGCTTTGAAAGCTTTTTATAGTTTATTTTTTGATGAAAAAAGGAAATTTATCGACATAACAGACCTTGTATACAGCATAACTAAAAACGAGTTCGGTCGTAAATATTTGGTAAAACTGGATGAAACTTCAGTTGCTCTTAGAGCAGACATATATTATAATGATCCCAACGAAAGTTTTGCAAACCTTATCAAGTCAGACAAACTTGTAAAAGGTTATCCTGAAAGCCTGATAGGCGCTCATCTTTTGTCTTTGTTTGTTTCTAGCGAAGTACAAGGAATAAAAGCGCTGGTTGCTCATAACGCTTCCAAGGTTCTTTATGAAGAAAACATGAGAAAATTTCTCCTAGGATATATAAGGTGATATTTATGAGAATATTATCTAAATCTGGGGATGAAATTAAAATCATTGCTATGCCAAACGAAAAAGTTGATAGAGGAGAATTTCTTTTAATAGAGGATGAAGCTAGCGGAAACAAGATTTTGACACAAATATATGAAGTAAGTTATTTAGATCCAACAGGCATAGACGAAGAGATCTTAAGGGATGAGGTTTTTTCATCAGAGAAAATAACTCATATTGATCCAAACAATGTTAGCTCACTTTTAAATATGATCAAGGATGCGAGATTACTTAAAGGAAAGATACGAGGAAGCATAATAGATAACAAATTTACAAATGAAATAATTTGGTTACCTAGCAGGGTCTTTAGCACGATTAAAAAAGTCAGTTTTTCTGAAATAAACAAATATCTTGCTAAAAACTTAAAGTATCCAATTGAGATCGGAACTACATCGCTTGGCGAAAAATTTTATGTTGATGCGTCAGATTTAGATGGATCTTTAACTATAATAACAGGAAAAAAAGAATCTGGAAAGTCGCACCTTGCAAAACTGCTTTTATCAGAGCTAGTCAAACTTGGTGCATACATATTTGTTTTTGACCTTAACAACGAATATAATGGAATGATGTATGACAAGAACAACAATTTTTCAGACATATATAATAAAATTGTTGTTCTTGAACCAGGAAATAATTTGGTTTTTACTTTAAAATATATAGGGAAAAGAGTTTTTACAGAAATACTGACCCATGCCTTAGATACGCCCGCCATAACTGTGAGAGAATTTCTTAAAATCTGGGATATCATGAACGAAGAATCTGATGTTTCGATAAAGAATCTTTACACGAAGATACTGGAATATAAAAACAATGAAATGGTAAAAGAAGCGTTAATCTCAAGGTATTATTCAATTGTTGCATCTAGACTTTTTGCAAATTCTGAATACGTTAACTTTGACATCAAAAACAACATATCCTTAAAGCCTAACGGCGCTGCTTTCATAATAGAAATGGCCAAGATTTCACCACTGGCTAGAAGAATGCTTGTTCAAATAATATTATCAAAGTTGATAAATTTGCTCGAAGAAAATCAGATACCACCAGTTTTTATATTTGCTGAAGAAGCGCATCTATATTTTGATCAGACTTATTGGGAAGATGCAATAACTAGAATGCGGCATTTTGGAATATATGTGACTTTTATAACAAATCAACCTGATTCGCTGGATCCAACAGTCTACAGACAGGCCGACAATATATTTCTCTTTAACTTTATAAATGAAAAAGATCTCGAAATGATATCCCAAGCTTCTACCGCAGATTCAGAAACAGTAAAAAATTTAGTAAGATCGTTACCGCCGAAAAAATGTCTTGTGATAGGTCGGGTTGTAAATAACCTTCCTTTTTTAGTTAGCGTTAAAGATGTAAATTACAAAACATTAGGTACAACTAAGAGGTTTTTTGATATTAAAAGAGAAATTGAAAAAGCTAAATAACTATCAATTGTGTTGTTGTGCTGAAGAGTTTAAAAGGTATATTCTGAACTATTAAAGAATCTTCAATCCTTACTCCTATATCATTTGGATAGTATAGGCCTGGTTCTATTGTAACGGCTTGACCGCTTTTTATTATATCTTCGCTTCTGTATGATATCGCTGGTTTTTCATGCACTTCAAGGCCAATACCATGTCCAAGCGAATGGTTAAAACGATCTTTGTCTTTTCCAAAAAAATCTCTTACAGCTAGATCTATTTCTTTCGCCTTAACGCCTATTTTTAGCATTTTTATGCCTAGCTCTTGAGCCTCCTTAACTTTTTTATAAATTTCCTTATGATATTCGTTAACCCTTTTATAAAATATTGTTCTTGTAAAATCAACTACGTAACCTTTATGTCTTAGTGTTAGATCGAGTAAAATTGGATCGCCTTCATTTAGCTTTTTATTACTAGGAGGTGAGTAATGTGGGAGAGCTGTATTTTCTCCAAACGCAACTATTTCAGTCCCTATTGTGTCCTCGTATGGGATAACGTCGCCATCAAGCTCAATTATGTTTTTAACTATTTGCGCGTAAAGTTCTTTTTCAGTCATTCCCCCTTTTATTGTTTCTATTGATTTCTCAAAAACTTCATCCATGATCCTTCCGCCATTCTTAAGAATCTCTATCTCGTAATCGTCTTTTACTTCCCTTAACTTTTCAATTAATTTAGAAGTTTTTAAACTAATATTTTTAGAAAGAGAAAGGTATGTTGAAACGAACGATTCATCTATACATATTTTTTTTGTTCCAAAAAAGGTTTTAATATAATCAAGGTAATTTGCTGGATTGTAAGCTTCAACAGGAATCTCAGAATTTTTTGAAGCCCTGTCATATTCTAAGCTTGAGACAAGTAGCTTTTGTTCCCCATCCTTTATCAACATTAAACCAGCACCCCAAAAACCGCTCAGATAAAAAATGTTAAAAGCTCTGGTAAGAATGTATCCTTCGCAATCGGAACTATGCATTTCATTTAACAACTTATTTATCCTTTTATCGTACAGGCTCATCAATAAGCACCTTCATTTAATTTACAAAAATCAAAATATAAGGGTTATAACTTTTGTTTATGGCAAAAGTACCTTTCTGTGAGCTTTAGATAACCCCTTATGGAAAGATTTTTCATAATTTTTGAGGCTCTATGTACTCTTGCCCATTCATATAGTTCACTAATGGCTTTGGTATTTGAATTCTTCCATCAGGCAAATAATTGTTTTCCATTATAGCTATTAAAGCTCTTTCTGTAGCAACGAGAGTAGAATTTAATGTATGTACGTATAAGGTTTCATTGCCTTTTTTATACCTTATCTTAGCCCTCACAGCTTGCCATTCAAGTGTGTTAGAACATGAAACGGCTTCTCTATATTTATTCTGTCCAGGTAACCAGACTTCCAAATCGTACTTTTTTGCAGCCGGTGCTCCTAGTTCTCCTGCGCAGACGTTAACAACTCTATAAGGAATACCTAAACTTTGGAAGAATTCTTCAGCATTTTTTATTAACTCTTCGTGATATTTCCACGAATCTTCAGGTTTACTGAATATAAACTGTTCAACTTTCTCAAATACATGCACTCTAAATATTCCTTTAGTATCTCTCCCATGAGCACCAGCTTCTTTCCTAAAACAGGGCGAGATGCCTATGTATTTTAATGGTAAGCTCTTTTCATCTAAAATCTCATTATAATGATAACCTAGGATGGCATGCTCTGCAGTTGTCAAAAGGTATAAATCTTCATTCTCTATCTTATATATAGCTTCTTCGAACGCAGAAATATCAACGGCGCTTTCTAAAATAGCTCTACGTAACATGTATGGAGGTTGCAATAAGGTATAACCTTTTTTCATACCAAAATCAAGAGCATATGAGATAAGAGCATAATTTAACCTCACAAGGTCTTTTTTTAGATAATAAAACCTTGCACCGCTAGTTTTTGCCGCTCTTTCTAGATCAATCAAATCCAGTTTTGTTCCTATTTCAATATGATCTGGCCCAACTTTTCCAGCATCACCCCACGTTCTTACTACCTGATTGTATGACTCATCTGTGCCTTCTGGTACAGAAGGATCAACAAAATTTGGCATACGTAACTGAAGCTGATTAATTTCGTCTTCTATTTTTGAAAGTTCTTTTTCTGCATTATTTATTTTTGTATCCAGTTCTTTTAGCTTTTCTCTATCAATTTCTTTGTTACCGGTTTTCATTTTCTTTGCGATATCTTCTTCTATGAGATTTTTTTCATGTCGTAGGTTGTTAATTTCAGAGATTAGCTTTCTTCTATTTTCATCGAGTACTAATAAATGGTCTAACGGAAAGTCAGAATGCCTTTTTTTAAGGGATTCTCTGTATTCTTCAAGTCTATCTTTTATTATTCTTAACAATTATTGACACCTCTTTCAACTGTTTTAGCCAGCTCCAATATTTCATCTAAAGCATTAAGCATTGACATAAGTCTTTCTTTATTGCTTTGGCTTATTATCCTTAGTACACCATCTTCATATTTAATATTCATCGTAACTCCTTTAGGAAAATTTACGTTATCTGGTTCGATTGCTTTCTTAAAGCTAACTAAAAATTGATCTTTATCCCTCAACTCGATTTCCACTTTTACCATGTTTATCAACAAATAACATTATTGGAACAAATTATAAACTTTTACTATTCCGTCCTTGCTAACGTATTTTCTCATGAAAAAGGCTTAAGTATTTATAATCTTAATTAGAATAAAATAACAGAAAGCTTGCCCCGATCAAACACAGTGCGCCTCATTGCTGGAAAGGATACAAAAGCTAAACTAAAGG
>WYER01000003.1 GCA_009903795.1 Nitrososphaerota archaeon
AGAAGCTGCTTTTTTAAAATATGCATAAGCTAGATCATAGAAGTCCTGCTCATCTACAAGCGAGCTAACTCCTAAGTAATAAAGGTCAAGGAAAGACTGAAGATCCTTAAACTTATACGCGCTTTTTACGTCTTCTATGCTCTTATAAGGAAGCTTTACACCGTTTTTCTTAGCCTTCTCCAGCATCATCTCAGGCTCAAGAGTCCCTTCAAGGTGCAGGTGAAGCTCAGCCTTTGGAAGCTTTGAGATAAAATCAGACAAATTAAACTTTGCGCTGTACATTTTTACATATTACACCTTGCTTTATATTTAATCTTTCCGATTAACTTTTCAAGGCTTTTAAAAATGAAGTTAAATCATAAAATGAGTAATCAGGAAACGTAATGGGAGAACCAACGGGCCCCTTTTTGTACTTATAAACCCAAATAGTGAGAACCCCATATGAAGAAGGTACTTCAACATCATAAAAATAGTCATCGCCAACTACTACGAGTTCTTTCATTTCTATCTTAAGGTTTTTAAAAAAATCTACTTTTGAGACTCCCATTATATCAGGTGAAATTATACCTTCAAAAAATTCTTCCATATCAAGTTTTTGTAACAGTCTTTTCTGGTACTTTGAATAACCGTTTGTGTAAGCATATATTTTACAACCTAACCTTTTTAAAGTTTTTAAAAGCAAACTTGCGCCTCTTATTTTATATACAAAAGGCCAAACATAGTATTTTTCTTGAAGGGAATAAAGCTCTGGAAACCTTTCAGATTTAGAGGCTCTAAATGACATATCTTCCCAATCAAAAGCTTCAGGTGAAAAATCAGAAAGCCTTTGGTAATGTTGCTTTAAAACGTTTAGCTTAATGTTAAAAGCGTCTGTTCCATCAAAATATTCTGGAAATATCTCTTCGGCAAAATCATTATGTAATATTGTATCATCAAGGTCCAGAAATATGGTCTTACCAGATAAGTCGACTTTTATGACGGTTTTTTCACAATCGCACCCGTTAATTTTTTTATCGACCAAAAACCGCTGTTCTTTTTTAATGAACGCTATGCTTGCACGACTGTTTAATGCAAGCTTAAAGCTGCGTAGAAGGTTAAAGCTCATAACCGTATCGTTTATTTTTCTGTTTAAAAGCTTTCCAGCTTTAAGAACCTTTGCCTGCTAGAACTTTTTCGATATTTTCATCTTTTATCTTTTTCATCTTAACAAGAAATTCATATAAAGGAACAATGTCTGATGCTATAAATCCTATGTTAAAGTGCAGACCCTTCTTTAGGGCTTCCAGCAGCTCGTTATAAATAGGCCTTTTATAATTTTCCTGAATCACGGGGAATGGTATAAGATACTGGCTATAGTTACCTCTAGCGTTATAAACTGCAATAGTGAGAAAAACGTTAAAGTACCTAAGCAGCCTCCATTCTTGAAATTTCTTTATTCTCCCAAGTAGCAGGTCAGCTTCCGAAATCCATCTGGCCCTAACGTCCAGATCCAAAGGCTGATTATAAAATATGGTTGCTGCCACCGCTGTCAGTTTTGTATCTGGATCGTCCTGCCAGTTAGATATATAATGGTATGCATCAAGAAAGTTTTTAGCATACATAGCGTTCTTTATTGCATCCTCTGCAGAATATTTTACGTCTTTAAAAACGATGCTTTCCTGAGCTACCTGAAGCTGATTTACTGCATACCTTATATCGCCTGACGATTCGTAGATTATGTTTTTAATCTGTTCATCGTTCACTTTAAGATTTTCTTTTTCCGCTATGTTCTTAAGCCAGAGAAATACTTCTCTGCTTGGCACCTTTTTCCATTCTATGATCTCTGACATTTTAGCGAGATCTTTCATGAAATCTTTCATCTCGTTAGCAGCCATTATAACTGGGACATTAGCGTTCGGAATCCACTCCTGCAAAAAATTTATCCCGCCTGCGTCCCCTTTTGAATACATCCCATCTATTTCATCCAGAAAAACTATAACCCTTTGTCCAAAAAGGTTAACGGGTTCAACGTTTTTAAGCGTTGCATCTAATTTTTCCTTTGTTCTTATATCGCTCGCATTGAGCTCTAAGACGAAAAGGTTAAAGTCGTTGCCGAGAGCCTTTATCGAAGTTGTTTTTCCTGTTCCGGGAGGACCTACTATGAGGAGCGGTTTAGATCCTTTTTTCCAGTTTTTTAACCATAATATTATCCTCTTTCTGCCTTCTTCATTCCCTATCATATAAAAAATTGATTTTGGTCTGTATTTTTCAGAAAGCATAACTCAATACCCCGCTAACGAAAAATACAAGCAAAGCTCCAAACATTAACAACAATATTCTGTTCTTTACATATATAGCTTTATTGCCGTCTGGATTCTTAACAAGCCCGTAAGTATATTTAATCATATAAACATCAATGATAAGTATTAATGTCAGATAAACATACCAGAACCTAAAATATATTAATGGGAAAAAAGAAAGTATTACCGCAACAATCATAAAAATAAAAGCGTAAATTGAAGCCTTTTTTGCGCCTTGAGTTATGGTTAATGTCCTTACGCCCTTTTTCATGTCGCCTTCTACATCACTTATTCCTTTTATTATTTCTCTGCTTGTGCCGGCAAAAAAAGCTACGCCAGCAAGTATGAAGGGAATAGGGCCAAAATTCATAGATATTATTGATCCGTAAACGAAAGGTATAGCCATAGATGACGCTACGAGAAAATTTCCTATCAAACCAGATCTTTTGAACTTCCAGCTATAAAGGTAGGAAATAACAGCAAATAAAGCCGCTATAGCAAATGATAACGCGTTTAACAATGCAGATATAGTAAGGCCAGAAATCAATAAAACGACAGCCAGAGCCAATGCCGTTTTTATATTTATTTTACCTGAGACAAGAGGCCTGTGAGGTGCGTTTATTCTGTCAATTTCTATATCGTAATAATCGTTTATTATCATAGAATAAGACGGTATAAAAAAACCTACAAGGAATCCTAAAAACAAAACCTGTAAATTATAATAGTTTTCTAAAACTGCGCCGATTATAACTCCAAACCCGCTTAAAATACAGTTAGGCAGTCGTATAATGTTAATTACTTCTTTCAATATTACCTTCACTTAACTGAAAGAGCTTATAAAATATTACTTCTCCATTTCTTTCAACAATAGCTATTATCGGTTCCTTTTTATGCCTTATAGAAATCTTTACCAGATTGTTTAAATCCTCTATATTATAGTTGCCGCCTTCTGGGAGTATCTTAATATAATACGACCTTGATGAACCGTCATCTGCAATTAAATCAAAGATGTTTGTTTGAATCTCATTGATCCGATACCCTTTTTGCCTGAGCTCTCCGTACACCAAAAGCTTTTCCAGATTTAGATTTAACGTTGTTTTGTATGTTTGATAGTATTTTTCTGCGTTTAAAGAATCTCCTTTTTTATCAAAAATTTGTAACTGATTTCCCTTAAGCATATAAAAAGTTTCATATTTGTTAAGCAAAAGTTTTTGATCAGCTACCTGCCCATACCCAGCTTTTATGATTCTGTTTAATGAATATTCATCTAGCTCACAATAGCCCAGCTCTATGTTATCAACGATCAAAAAATACCTTCTTTTTCCTTCAGCGTTATCCATTTTTTATTTCTGCTGCTTTTTTACGACTAAAACCGGTATTTTGCTTTCTCTTACCAGCTTTGCAGAAACAGAACCCAGTAAAAGACCCTTGAACGTTGACAACCCACGCGATCCGACTACTATCATGTCTGCATTAATTTTCTGAGCATAATCTAGTATTGCATCAGCAGGTGATCCTTCTAGTATAACGCCAATTGCTTTTCCCCCAGCCTCTTTTATATGATTTACTATATCTTTGAGCATATCCTCGTTATGTTTTTTGATGCTTTCATAAACAGACTGAGGAATATCAACTCCGTAAGAATACAGTTGGGCAAAATCGATTACAGTTACAACATAAAGCTCAGCCTTTGTAAATTCTTCAAGCGATTTTAAAAATTCTACAGCAGCCTTTGCGTGATCCGAACCATCATAACCAATTATTATTTTGTTAATCATTGTATTATTATTTAGTTTATTCATATTAAAACGTTATGTGTTTTATCTGCAAATCATTCACCCCTCAAATATTCTCCAGTAATGATGGTCCATTATAACTTCCTTTTAGGAAGCCTCTTATAATAGATTATTGCTGGCGTTTCAAGCCTTTCAATCTCAAAGGCTCCATGTGGCCTTATGAAGTGCATAAATTCATCAACAAAAATCGAAGTACTCAGATGTAGGAGTTGGATAAACTACATAGCCAACTATAAATCTTGAAGGATATTCATACACTATTAACCATAAACCCTTCCACTAGTATTCTTTATTTTGTGCCAATTAACGCACCACAATGAGTTAGAATGTTCTTTATGCCTTATCCATTTTGTGCCACTTTTAGGCTCACTCATTGCAAAACCGACCTCTTTGAGGACTTTATTAATCTTTTCATTCCTGATGTATAATCCTTTTGCTCTGAGAATGTTGTCGATTAGCTTGCGCTAATTCTGTATTTTCTTTATAGCTCAACTTTTCATTCTTATTGCTTTCAAGAATAGGCCTTTTATGTCTCCAACTTTTTCTGAACATGAATAACCCTGCACTTTTGTATTTGCTGTAAAGCTGTTGTATTTTGCTGTTTGATATGCCTTACGCCTCTGCTATTTGTTCGTCGCTAAGTTTTCTCATCCTCTATTTCTTTACAATGCTTATTCAAAAATTGTTTAAATAACATTAAGTGTACATAATAATTTTGGGATAACTGTAGAGAAGATGCTTAAAAATATATTTTTGAGTTAAAGTTTTTATACTAAAGCGTTATCTGGATTTATGAGCCGCCGTAGCTCAGTTTGGTAGAGCGGCCGGCTGTTAACCGGCAGGTCGTCGGTTCGAGTCCGACCGGCGGCGTATTTGTTTAAGTTTATATTTCTGATGAAAATTACCGTTTATGTTATCCTATGAATAACATTTGTAACAACAGAAAAAGATTTACTTAAAAGTCGACAAGGAGATCATTCTTGAAAGCTGCGCAATTTTAAATATAAAAACCTGAACATAGACGCGTTAAAAAGTCTTTCAGTTGAGAGGTAGCTTAAGTAGATGTAGATTGATTCTGAGTTTTTTAATCCTAATTTTGATAAACTTTTTAAAATTAAAAACCAACTACTAATATGGTTAGTGTCATAATATCTGGAATGGCAGGGGTCGGCAAAAGCACAGTTGCCGAAATTGTTGCAAAAAAGCTCAACCTCGAATTAAAAATAGGCGGTGATATCCTTAAAGATTATGCAGCGAAGCTTGGTTACAAAGGAACTGAAAGAAACGATTTTTGGGACACAGAAGAGGGAAAATCGTTTTTAAAACTAAGGGAACACGATTCAAGTTTTGACAAAAAAGTAGACGAATTTCTAAAGGAGTTAATTAACACAAAAGAAATGGTTATTACAAGTTGGACTTTGCCATGGCTTGTGGAAAATTTTCATGTAAAGGTCTGGCTTAAAGCCAGCCAAAAAACTAGGGCTAAAAGGATTTCTGAAAGAGACCACATACCTTTTGAAAAAGCCTTAGAAGTGGTAAAAGAAAGAGACAATGAAAATTTTGTTCATTATAAAAAACTTTATGGAATTGAGCTTGATAAAGATTACAGCGTTTTTAACTTGGTTATTGATACTGAATTTGTAAAACCGGATGCGATAAGCGAGCTCCTTATTATATATTATAGAGAATATAAAATAGGTACAAGAAATAGCAAATGAAAACCATAGCGGAATGGCTAAAAGAAAAAACTGAACCTTTTTATGATGAACTTCCGAGCGATAAATACGGCGTTTCCCCCGAAGAAAGAAACATAGAGCTATACCTCGAGTACGGCTTTGTACCTCTTGATAAACCTCCCGGGTATTCCAGCTTTGAAGTTGTAAGCTGGGTTAAAAGGATGCTAGAAGCTAAAAAAGCAGGGCATAGCGGAACTCTTGATCCTAGCGTCAGCGGTCTTTTGCCTATAGCCATAAACTCAGCCACAAAAGCGCTGAGTGCGCTGTTACTAGGTCCTAAGGAGTACATAGCTGTCATGAAGCTTCATGAGAATTTACCAGCTGAAAAGGTTGTTCAGGCTATAAACATGTTTAAAGGTATGATATATCAGAGACCACCTGTAAGATCTTCTGTAAAAAGAAACATAAGGGTAAGAAAGGTATACAATATAGAAATTTTAGAAAACGATGAGAGGTTTTACCTAATAAGACTGCTCGTAGAATCTGGGACATACATAAGAAAAATTATATACGATATAGGTGAATTGCTGAAGGTTGGCGCTACCATGGTTGACCTTAGGAGAACGCGAGTAGCAGATTATACTGAAAGCGATGGTTTTGTAAAACTTCAAGATGTCTGGGAAGCTTCTAAGGCCTACAGAGAAAATAATGATGAAACAAAATTAAGAAATGTCGTGAAGCCTGTGGAGGTTTCTCTAAGACACCTTAAACCGATCGTGGTAAAGAATTCTGCAATAGGTTCTATATGTAATGGCGCACCCCTCGCTTTGCCAGGAGTATCAAGGGTTGACCCGACCATAGAAGCTAATGAATGGGTTGCACTTTATTCTGTAAAGGGTGAAATTGTGGCCATAGGAAAAACCTTAGTGAGCTATAAAGAAATGGAAACAATGCAAAAGGGCATAATTGTGAACGTTGATAGGGTAATCATGAAGCAGGATACTTATCCTAGGATTTGGAAAACTCGTTAACTAGTTTAACAGCCTGATCAAGCAACCTTTTATATCCAATTCCTTCTGCTTTTATCTTTATCTGAGGCATTGTGTTAGACTTTCTGATCAAAACCCACCCATCATCAAAATAGGCCTTTATTCCATCTATAGTTATGATCCTTTTGGATTGATTTTCATAATAAGCTTTTAGCTTGCTCATTATAAGATCTTTAGATTCATCTGGCACAGCTAAAGCTATAACTTCAGAAGAAGGAGGAAGATTGAGCCCTTTTACAAAATCTTTTATTGATAAATTTAATTTTTTTAAAGTTTCAAGAACCTTTATGAAAGCGTAGATTGAATCGTCAGCACCAAAAGTTTCTTTAAAGTAGTAATGACCGCTTATTTCTCCGCCAATCAAAGCGTTTTTTTCTATCATTTCTTTAGTTATAAAAGAGTGCCCTACCCTGCTTACAAAAACTTCAAAACCTAAATCCTTGAGGAATTTTTCTATAGTTTCAGAAAAATTAACCTCTATTATCGCTTTTTTGTTTTGGCTTTTTTCGTATCCTTTAGCTATCAATGCGAACAGAACGTCCCCGCGTACTACGTTTCCATCCTCATCAACCATAACAAGCCTGTCCCCATCGCCGTCAAACGCAGCTCCTGGACACGATTTAGTTTTTACTATCTCTTTTAATTTAACTAAAGATTCGTCAGTAGGCTCACTTGATCTGTTTGGAAATCTTCCATCAGGCTCTGGAAATAGCAGCATACATTCCATTTTATAGGAATTGCATATTTTCGGCACGATGCTGTAAGTGCTGCCGTTTCCTATGTCTATGCAGAGTTTATGACTTAATGGAGGCCTTACGTTCAGGTTTAAGAAACTTATATAGTTGTCTTCAGCGTTTGTATGTACAAGCTTACCTTCACCAACTTTGACGAACTTTATTTCTTCAAAAAATTTATTTTTAACAAATTCCATGCCGCTGCCTTCCCCTATAATTTCAGCGTTTTCTTTGCAAAGCTTGAACCCTACCCATTCAGGCGGGTTATGACTGGCTGTTACCATGACGCCTCCGTTCATGTTATGCCTTGCTATATAATTATAAAATACAGGCGTTGGAACCAAACCCAGCGCATGAACTTCATGTCCTTCTCTTATGAATTCCTCGTTAAGGATGTTATAAAGAATCCTACTGCTTTCTCTTACATCATAAGCAGTCGCTAGTTTTAACTGTTTTAAACCAAAAAAATATGTTAATGATAAAGCTAGCTTTCTTGTAAAATCCTTGTCTATCTGAACTTCGTACAAACCTCTAATGTCGTAAGCTTTAAACACGTCTTCTAATTTGCCTTTATCTTTTAGCACACGGATTTTTAAATGGACAGCAAATTAAATTTTACTATCAAAAAGTTAGGTTATAAAAGAAGTTCCTTAAGAAGTCTATCAAAATCAAAAGGTTAGATAATTCTATAGCGTTATTGCTTACACCCTCTTCTTCTGTCGTTATTCCTTCTAACTTTGCTCTGCACAATCGCCATGCGCTTACCAAATCATTTTCTGTAAGGGTATTTTCATACTTTGATAAAAGGTTATAAGTACTCTTCATTAATCTTGAATCCATTACTCCAGTTCGAACTGTTTCTACAAAGTTACTAAGAAGCTCGTAAATCTGAAAAAAGTCATTTTCAAAAATTTTAGAATTTAAGTCTTCCATGAAAAATAAATTTCTATTTGTGTATATATTCTTTATTGTCTAAAAATAATTACAAAATTTACTCAATGTTAATTTTCTTGCCTTTTTGAGATATTGGAGTTTTTGGCTCGAAAGATACCTGTAAAATTCCGTTTACAAACGTTGCTTTTGCAGAATCGGGATTAATTTCCACGTCTAATGGTATATCTGCTTCATACTTTTTGTTTATGCCTTCAGCATAAACATGCACACTCCTTTCTGTTGCTTCAAGGTCTATCTTTTCTTTCTGAGCTCCGGGTAATTCAATTATCACGTTTACTTTGTTTGTGTTTGGATCAACCATTACATCATAAAATGGTTTAACAACCTCGCTTCTTTTGACGCCCTTTGCGGCAGGCTCGATGTTGCCAAACTCTCTAATGATGGGCCTTCCATTCTCTCCTATGGACCAAGATATCCCATAATAAAACGGTCCCTGGAATTCACCTTCTTCTATCGATTCAAAAAGTTTATCAAACATCTTATCTATTTCTTTAAAATAGTCCCAAAAATCCTTAGGTCCTCTCCTTCTTTCTGGTTCATCTCTAGGCATAATATTATTTATAATTGGATTTATAAAAACTATTCTGTAAATTTAGCTTACTAAGTTTTAACTAAAACCTTTGCCCAACGATTTATTTTTAAAATTTTTTAAAAGTGGGGACGGTGGGACTTGAACCCACAACCAGCAGGTTTCTTCACGCTCCAGAATTTAATTTTAAATGCGGAGCCGCATAAAACGCGGCTCAATCAGACTTTTGATTCTGGAGCCTGCCGTCCTGCCTTTTAGACGACGTCCCCACTATTTGGGCAATAATACTGTTTTGCTTAAAAATTTTTCGTGTTTTTATCCTAATAGCTTTAACTGTCCTCCTACTCGCTTTAGAAGAAGCTGGTTCTTGTTATCTTTATTGTATGCCTTTCAGCTTTGCTACAAGCTGCATTAGTCCCTGCTTATAATTTTTTTTGTCAGTTATGACCGTTGCAAAAATATGTTTTGAACCATCAGAAAAGTATCCTTTTAGCGAAACGTTTTCTTCGTTAATCTCAGTATATATGCCAGCTGGAAAATGACATCCGCCTTGCATGAGTTCGTTAAACTCGGCTTCTATGTTTGCCCTTAAATTGGTTCTTTCGTTATACAAAAATTCTTCTAACTCCTTTATTTTATCGTTTTCTTTATTATATTCAACCGCTATTATTCCTTGTCCAGGTGCCGGTAAAAAATACCTTGGATCTAGCCTTTTCATTTTATATGTTTCTAAACCTAGCCTTTTCATCGCTGCACAGCTTAGCGTTAAAGCGTCAAATTTTCCTTCTTCCAATCGTTTTAACCTAGTGTCCACATTCCCCCTTAAGTCGATAACATTTAGATCAGGCCTGTAAAGGGATATCAGTGCTTTTCTTCTTAAGCTGCTGGTTCCGATTTTGCTTCCTTTTGGCAATTCAAAAAGATCAAGCTCCTCTTTTGATACAAGGCAATCAGCGGGATCGTCTTCCACAGGATATAGCACGCCTAATCTTTTGTCCCTTTCGCTGGGCAGATCCTTCATGCTGTGCACAGCTAGGTCAGCTTTTCTAGCAATCACCGCATTTTCAAGCCTCTGCGTAAAAGCGCTCTTCCTGTTTATGTCGTATTTTCCTTCATCGCCTTCTGTGACGATTTTTAAAATTTCAAACTGAAAACCATAATTCTCCAATTTTTTTGCTATAATTTCAGCCTGTATTAGCGCAAGCTTGCTAGGCCTTGTGGCTATCACTATCTTTTTCATTTTTAGCACCAAGAGCTTCTAAGACATTTATTTTTGACTTAAGATCGTCTTCATTTTTCGGGTTACTAAGAATTGGGCCAAGAAGTTTTTTTACCGTTCTTTCTGCCATCTTTTTTAAAACATAATCAGTATCATGCTCATTATCTTTAAGATGTTTTTCAGCTATAAGGGCTTCTTCGTTTATTATATGATAAGCTCTTTTCATGATGTTTTTTATCTCGGGCCTAATCTTTTTATAATAAGCCGCAAGGTAAATTGAATCCGATTCTTGCTTTAACATAGAATCAAGGTATTCAGGAGCTATGTTATCATTTTTTGTAATCTTGTAAATTTCTTCCATATCCCAGTAAGTAATGCCCATGTTTTTGACGTTTGGATTTATGTTTCTAGGCACTCCAAGATCGACCACAAGTTTGGGCTTGTTTTGCAACCCTTTTATAAAATCTTCATCAATAATATAATCTTTAGGAGCTGTAGTGGTTGCAGAAAATATTATGTCAGAACCCTCAAAGGCTTCCCTCAGCTCTTGATAAGAATAAACCTTAGCGCCAGGAAACTCAGCGTTATACAGCTTTCTTGAAGTCACTATAGATATTGATTTGCTATATCCTTTTAAATATTCATATATTGTTTTTGCAGTTCTGCCAGAACCTATTATAACTGCATTAAAGCTTTGCTGGTTTAAATAATCAACAGCCTTTTTAGCTATTTCTGAAGCTATTTCTTTCTTTGACGTTATTAACCCAGCCTTTCTTAATTTTTTGCTTACGCTTAAAGTTCTGTTTATTATACACTTTAAGGAAGATTTAACTTCGCCGTTTTTCAAAGATTTTACAAAGCTGTTCTTTATCTGATAATAGATGCTCTCTTCACCAGGAAGAAAAGAATCAAGTCCTAAGCTTACTAATAAAAGGTGTTTTACAACATCCTTTCCTTTAGCCGTATAATACCTGCTATCTTTAGCATACTTTTCAAGTATGTTTGATGTATTTTCTGATATAAAGTAAACCTCAATCCTATTACATGTGATAAGCACAAATTTTTCATCGCAACCTTCAAAATCGCTTGCAAAATCATCAAAATTTTCCATGAGCGATTCTCTAAATTCTATACTGCTGAACTTGTACGATGTACCTACGAGGCCTAGCTCAGAACTTTTCTTCTGATCATTAATGTTTGATTCTATCATAATTCATCAGTTTTGCAAATGTTGTCGGTTCACTTCACGAAGTTTTTCGAGTAAAGCTTTTTCCTCTTCGCTTAGCTTCGATGGCAGTCTGACCTTAACCTTTAATATTAGATCTCCCCTTCCAAAGTAAGGTTTAGGAAAACCCTTTCCCTTTATTCTTATAGTGTCCCCGTTCTGTGTCAATCTTGGGATTTCAATTTTTATTTCTTCTCCATCGATGTTAAGGAATTTTGTAGTAGCCCCTAGTATTGCGTCCAGATAATCTACTTCGAGCTCTGAATAAAGATCATAACCATCCTTTTTAAACCTTAGATCCGGTATTAAATGAACGTTCAGGTAAAGGTCGCCTTTTTGGCCGTTAAGGTAATGACCTTGACCTTTTAACCTGAGCCTTTCGCCATCCTGAACGTCAAGCGGTATGTTTACCTCAATTTTAGCCGTGTTAAAAATTCTTCCTGTGCCGTTGCATACTTTACAGACTTTTTCAGGTATTCTGCCGGCCCCCATACATCTTTGGCACGTTGTAACTGTTACCATAGTACCAAAAGGAGTTCTTCTATACGACCTTATCTGTCCGCTACCCTTACACACAGGACACGTTATCCATCTGCTACCTTTCTCAACGCCGGTACCATTACAAGCTTTGCAAGATTCATACCTGCTTACTGTTATTTGCTTCTTTCCACCCGTGTAAAGATCCTGAAGCGAAACATCGATGTCCTGTTCTATATCAAGAGAATAACCGCCAGAAAAATTACCAAAGAACTGTCTAAAAATTTCAGAGAAATCAAACCCAAAATCTTTGAAAAGGTCTTCAAAATCAACCCCCCTAAATATGTCTTCCTGTGTATACTGAGAATAAATTCCTTCTTCGCCATACATATCGTATTGTCTCCTTTTTTCCGGATCAGATAATACCGCGTAAGCTTCAGTAATTTCTTTGAACTTTTCTTCTGCTTCTTTTGATTTGTTAACATCAGGATGGTATTTTAAAGCGAGCTTTCTGTAAGCTTCTTTTATCTCTTCTTGAGTTGCATTTCTAGATACACCAAGAATTTCATAGTAATCCTTCTTTTTTCTCTCAGCGCTCATTTACTTTTAACTGCCTGAACCCGAAACATCCCTGTAGTTCTGCTGCCCGGATGAAGAGCTTCCTGCTGAAGCATAAAACTTTGTGCTTATTGTTCCTAGGACTTCTTTTAAAGCATTAGTTTTTTCTTTTATAAGGTTAACATCGTTCTTTTTAAGAGCTTCCTGCAGTTCATTTTCCGCTTTTGAAATTTTATCAAGGTCTTCGTTTACGAGCTTATCCTTGAACTGTTCCTTAAACTTCTTTGAATTATAGAGAGTGGCGTCAGCCTCATTTCTTGCCAGCGCTTCTTCTAATTTCTTTTTATCCTGTTCCGCATACATTTCAGCCTCCTTTATCATTCTCTGTTTTTCTTCTTCAGATAGTTTAACCCTTGAAGTAATTGTGATCTTATTTTCTTTACCAGTTGCAAGGTCTTTAGCGCTAACGTGCAGTATTCCATTAGCGTCTATGTCAAAAGTGACTTCAATCTTTGGCACTCCTCTTGGCGCAGGCGGTATTCCTTCAAGCGTAAACATACCTAACGAAACATTATCTGCTGCCATTGGTCTTTCTCCCTGGAGAACGTGAATAGTTACTGCTGTCTGATAATCCTCGGCCGTCGTAAATATCTGAGATCTCCTTGTAGGAATCGTAGTGTTCCTTTCTATTATTTTAGTAAATATACCTCCGTATGTTTCAACCCCCAAAGAAACTGGTATGACGTCAAGAAGAACTATATTCTTCATTTCTCCAGCCAGAATAGCGCCTTGTATGGCTGCTCCTATGGCAACGGCTTCCATTGGGTCTACACCTCTTTCAGCAGGCTTCCCCATTATTTCTTCTATGAACCTTCTTACGAGCGGCATCCTTGTCATTCCCCCTATAAGGATCACTTTGTCGATTTTTTCAGGTGTTAGCTTGGCATCCTCTAGTACTTGTCTTATTGTAGGCTCTATCCTTCTTATGATCGGCATAGCTATCTCTTCGAGTTTAGCTCTAGTGAGGGTATAATGAAGGTGTTTTGGCTGACCGTTAACGCTCGCTATAAATGGAAGATCGATATCAGTAGTAAGAAGGTTAGTCAGCTCTATCTTTGCCTTTTCTGCAGCTTCTTTCAACCTCACCATTGCAATGGGGTCTGATGAAAGGTCCACACCTGTTTCTTTTTTAAACTCGTCTACCAGCAGGTTTACTATAGCCTTGTCGACGTCGCTACCACCAGTTTCGTTATCGCCGCTGGTTGCGAGGACCTGGAAGACGCCTCCTCCAAACTCCATCAAAGTTGCATCATGCGTCCCTCCTCCAAAGCTAAACACAAGAATACGCATCTCTTTGTCCGCTTTATCGATGCCATAAGCAAGGCATGCAGCTGTAGGTTCGTTTATTATTCTCACCACTTCTAAGCCAGCTATTTCAGCAGCATCCTTTGTAGCCTGCCTTTGATTATCGTTAAAGTGAGCCGGGACCGTTATGACAGCTTTCTTTATAGGATAGCCAAGGAAGTTTTCAGCGTCTTTCTTGATCTTTTGCAGCAAGAATGCAGAAAGCTGCTGTGGTGTGTACTCCTTTCCATAAATTTTATACCTGTAATCAGTCCCCATCTTTCTTTTGAATTCAAATATAGTACCTTCAGGATTTATTGCAGCCTGCCTTTTTGCAGGTTCCCCAACAAGAAGCTGTCCATCCTTTGTAAAAGCCACAACTGATGGGAACATTTTTCCTGCAACAGTAGGCCCCTCTGCGCTGGGTATTATGATCGGTTTTCCTCCTTCAACTATGGCTGCCGCTGAGTTTGTTGTACCTAGGTCTATACCTATTATTTTTTCTTTCTGAGTTTCGCTCATTTTTTATCACCATTAAACCCCAACAACAACAATCGCTGGTTTAATAACTTTCCCGTTTTGCATATATCCTTTACTTAAAACTTTTAATACTTTACCTTTTAATGCCTCGTCTTCAACTTTCTGAGTATAGGCTATATGATGATATTTTGGGTCAAACGCCTGATTTAAAGGATCTATTAATGAAAAACCTGATTCAAAAAGCGACTTTAACAGTTTTTCCATTATCATTATGAATCCTTTAGCAAGCTCGCTATTATTGCCCAAATTCTTCAAAATTTCATCCCTAAAATAAAAAAGCTCGTTTATAGGTTCTGAAAGCTTTATTACAACTTCTGCTTTTCCTTCATTCCTACATTCTTTGAACTCAGCTTCTGACCTTTTTTTAAAATTTTCAAAATCAGCAAGAAGGTAAATATAATCTCTGCGCGCTTGTGCGTTTTCTTTTACCTTTTCGCTTAATGCTTTTTTTAATCTTGAAATTACTTCATTAGCTCTGGTTATGTCTTCGATCATCCAATTTATAATTAAGAATTTGATTAAAAACCTTTATCCATAATAAATCATTAGAAAAATCTATGGATAATGTTTGATTTTAAACCTGAGCTAACAACAAGAAACAACCTGAAGCAAAAGAACCTTATGTTGGTATAACTAATTCATTGTTAAAATGAAAGATGTTGACATTTTCAAAAACCTGTAACCGTTACAATGGACTTACACTACATAAAATTGTTAGCATGAAGTCTAGAGTTAAAAGAAAAGGGATCAGCTTATTAGTTCTCAATCATGTATTTTGCAATTAATGATAAAAATTTAAGGGAATTTAGGAAATCAACATGTTCGATTAACCAGCTTAAAAGCTGATTTAAGGAAAACAGCAACATAAAACAGAAAGGTGACAATTTTATCATAAAATCAAAGTTTTGATTTACTGATGAAGGTGGAGTTAAGTTCAATAATAAAAAATATAAGGGGATATTCCTTAAAAGCAGAAATCCAAGGTAGTAATACAACAGCTCTGCCTTAACTAAAGGTATAGCTCAGTCGTAGGTAAGTACCCTACAGGTAATAAAGATGCGTGTAAGTCCACTGGAAACAGGCCCGTCCTTTAGAAAAAATAGCTTCCTTGTTTCAGAAAAATGTAAAAAGACATAAAACATATTTATTATTATATGATTGATGCTGTGTATTTTGCTGTTTCTGAAAGCTCAAAAAATAAAATTTTAACTCTTTCAAAACGGTTTAAAATAAAAGTTAGAGTGCTGCGGATAGTAAAGCAGGTAGAGCTTCCGTTTGATATTGAAAAATATCTTAAAAAACATTTTGATTGGATTGTTTTTACTTCTTCTTTTGGGGCCAAAACCTTTTCTAAAAAGGTAATGAAAAAGGGCGTTTTTCATTATCTTATTGATACCAAGTTTGCAGCAGTAGGCTCAGAGACTGCGAAAACGCTTAAGGAAAATGGGTTAGGCGTCCATTTTATGCCAAAACATTATACTACTGCAGCCCTTGCCGAAGAAATCGTCATTTCTAAAGGTGAAAAAGTTCTTACTGTAAGATCTAAAGAAGGGGATGATTTACTTGAAAAAAAGTTAAGCGAAAGATCCTGCTACGTTACGAGGCTTAATGCATATAAAGAGATAGTTCGCAGGAGAACTATATCATTAAAAAAAGATGATGTTGTAGTTTTCGGAAGCAGCTATATTCTGCAATCGTTTACAAAACTTCTAAAGAACGTTAAACCAGAAGATTTGTTTGCGATTGCTATTGGTCCTAAAACTTTGTCAAAAGCAAAAGAGCTTGGCTACAGAATAAAAGGAAACGTAAAGACTTATACATACGAAGGTGTCTTTGAGAGTTTGAGGGATACGCTAAATGGATTATGATATTTTTCCTAGGGTCAGGGAAAGAAGGCTGCGAAAAAGCCAAAAAATCAGAGATCTTGTAGCAGAAGTAAGCTTAAACAAAAGCAACCTTGTTCAGCCTATCTTTGTTTACCCGGGAGAAAACTCAACAGAAAGGATAAAAAGCATGCCGGACGTTTACAGAATGACCATAGACAGGGCCATAAAATTTGTAGGCGAAGGGCTGGCTTCTGGCATAAACGCCTACCTTCTTTTTGGAATACCTTCACATAAAGATGACATGGGGAGTGAAGCATATGATGAGGAAGGCATAATACCAAATGCTGTAAGATCGATAAAAAAAGAATATCCTGATGCAGTTCTGATAACTGACGTGTGCATGTGTGAATATACTTCTCACGGGCATTGCGGGATAATTATTAACGGAAAAGTTGACAACGATACAACTTTAAAATATCTAGCAAAAACGGCCTTAGTGTACGCTAAATCTGGGGCGGACATTGTGGCTCCCAGTTCAATGATGGATGGACAGGTTAAAGCTATAAGGGATGCTCTTGATGAAAATGGCTTTACAGATACCATAATAATGTCTTACTCATCCAAATTTGCTTCTTCGCTTTACGGTCCGTTCAGAGAAGCCGCAGATTCAAGGCCACAGTTTGGGGATCGCAAGACTTACCAGATGGATTACAGGAGTGCACGAACAGCTCTCAGAGAAATAGAACTTGACATAAAGGAAGGGGCAGATATAGTGATGGTTAAGCCTGCAATGTTTTACATGGACATAATAGCAAAAGCTAAAGAGAGATTTTTAGTGCCCTTAGCAGCATACAGCGTGAGCGGGGAGTACAGCATGATAAAAGCGGCTTTTGAAAACGGATGGATTGACGAAGATCAGGTCCTTTTAGAGTACATGCATTCTTTAAAAAGAGCTGGCGCTGATATAATAATAACCTATTACGCTAAGCGCTTGGCAGAACTCCTAAGGTGAATTGCATGCAGTTCGAAGGTTCTAAGGCTCTTTATAATAGAGCTCAAAGGGTTTTAGTTGGAGGAGTAAACAGCCCAGTAAGGGCATTTGGAAGCGTTGGCGGCAACCCAATTTTTATAAAAAAAGCCAAGGGTTCAAAAATTTATGATGTAGACGAAAATGAATACGTTGATTATGTATGCTCGTGGGGAGCCATAATACTTGGTCATGCTGATGAAGACGTACTGCAGGCTGTTTTTGAAGCCTCAAAAAACGGAACTAGTTACGGCTTCACAAACCTTTATGAGGTTGAGCTTGCAGAAGCCATAAACGAAAGAATAAAAAGTGCAGAAATGGTAAGGTTTGTTAACTCTGGAACAGAAGCCGCGATGACGTCGTTAAGATTAGCAAGAGGTTATACGCACAGAAAAAAGGTAATAAAATTTATTGGAAATTATCATGGGCATTATGACCCTTTTTTGGTTAAAGCTGGATCAGGATTAGCCACTTATTCGCTTTCTTCATCTGAAGGTGTAACTGAAGGTTGTATAGCTGATACATTGATAGTAGACTATAACGATGTTGATTCCGTTGTTCTTGCTGCTGAAAAAAACAAAAATGAATTAGCCGCAATTATAGTTGAACCTGTTGCTGGAAACATGGGCGTCATCAAGCCCGATTTGAACTTTCTAAAAAAGTTAAGAGAAATATGCGATAAGCTCGACTGTGTTCTAATTTTTGATGAAGTTATAACTGGTTTTAGAGTTTCCTATGGCGGTGCACAGGAGTTATTTGGCGTGTTGCCAGATCTAACTTTGTTGGGAAAAATTGTTGGCGGCGGTTTTCCCCTCGCTGCAGTTACCGGCAAAAAAGAAATAATGAAAAAACTCACCCCGCTTGGAGCGGTTTACCAGGCAGGGACTCTAGCTGGAAACCCTGTTGCTACAGCAGCAGGCTTGGCCACTTTAAAAAAGCTTACAAGGGATCAATATGATAAGCTTGAAGATTACGGAAAAAGGCTCGAAAAAGGAATAAATGAAATACTTGAAGAGTCAAAACTGGAAGCTGTCGTTAACAGAGTTGGATCTATGTTTTCTTTGTTTTTTAACACATCAAAAGTAAAAAAATACAGCGATATAAAAAGCTCTAAAAATTTTCCTAAATTCTTTTGGAAAATGATTGAAAATAAAATTTTCATTCCGCCTTCACAGTACGAGAGCCTTTTCTTTACGCTTTCGCATAATAAAGATGATCTAGAAAAGACCTTGGAAGCTTTTAAGTCTTCTGTAAACGCGTTAAGCCATGAATGATGTATCTTACATACTTACAAAGGGAAAAAGGATTCCTGTCTGGTTCATGAGACAAGCAGGACGCCATATGCCAAAGTTTAAAGAATTAGTAAAAGATATGTCGATTACAGATGTAACGGTAAAACCTGAGCTTGCCGCCGAAATAGCAGCAGAACCCGTTTTTCTGCTTGGGGTAGATGCATCGATAATATTCATGGACATTACAACTCCTTTGGAACTTTTAGGATTTAAGTTCAAATACGTTAAAGGTAGAGGGCCAGTTTATGTTGATGAACTTAACAAAATTTATAGTGATGTTAAACTTGATCTCTTTGACAGATGGGAACCTATCAAAGAACAGATAAGGCTTTTGAAGAAGATTAAACTTAACGTTATAGGTTTCGGAGCTGGCCCTTTTACGTTAATGACCTATCTCCTAAACGACGAGCATAAGGATAAATTAAAAACTAAGGAATTCCTTTTCAGATCAACTATAGAAAAATTGTCCCCACTTGCTGAATTGCTTATAGAACAGGCAAGGTTTCAGTTTTTAAATGGAATTGATGCTTTCCAAATCTTCGATAGCTGGGCCGGTAGCTTATCGGGAAGTCTGCTTGAGAGCTACGTAAAGGTTTTGAACAAAGTGTTTAATGAGCTTAAGGAATATTCAAGAAGAACCATCTACTTTTGCAGAAGCTGCAATGTTTTACTTAACAGTTTAGCCGCTACAAACTTTGAAGGATATTTAAGCGTAGACTGGAACTGCGATTTTAAGGCTGTTCACAAAAGTTTTAATGGAAGAGTAGGATTACAAGGGAATTTGGACCCTTTTTACGCTTATGTAGGGGGAAAATCGATGCTTGACGAAGCTAATAAAGTTCTTAGTAATGTTCCAGATTATTCTCGTTACGTATTTAATTTAGGTCATGGCGTGTTGCCAGGCACACCTGTGAAAAACCTAAGGCTTCTTGCTGAGCACGTTAAAAACTGGCAAATATGAAGACATGCTTTTTTGATTATGGTTATCCAAAAAACTTTAACGAAGTTGAACTCATGTTGAAGAACATAAAGCATGGTTCAAGTGAACAGGCTCTAAAAATGTACTTAAAAACTGGTTTTTTTGACGTTCCGTCGCTTTATGGAAGCATTTTACACGAAGAAATAAAAAAAGGAAAAGTAGAAATAGGATACCTTTATCTCCCCCCGTACATTCAGGATCTGAAGGACTGTGAGGTTTATGTCTCTTTAATACCATTTATTTCAAAGAGCACAGAGATGTACTTAAAAACAATGAACATAAAGAAAGTTGAAGAGCTAGGACAAAGTGATAAATTTTTGCAAGTTTGGGGCGATAAGATAAACAAAAAATATCCCTTGGAGGATAATGTCTTTCTTATTTTCCACAGCGCGCCGCTTACAGATCATAACTATAAAAACAAAATAAATAAATTTAAAAAACGACTGGAAGAATTAACCAACATAAAATTACATACATGTTACATTAGCTACAGAGAAGGATGGCTCGGACCTTCTTTATCTGAGTGTTATTCGTACGCAAAGATTTTTGCAATCACTGGATTTTTATTCGAAAACGCTGAATTACTTAACGAGATTCAAGGGATTAAAAAAGAATTTTTAAAGCTTGACATGAACGATGTAAAATCGTTACTATATGAATATCTTTGAAAATTACGCTTTCTTATAAAGATGTTTTATAAGTTAATCGAATAGTTTAAGCTAGCTGAAACTAAATCAACTATTAATTGTTTCAACGCAAAAAGTTTTCCCAGTTAGCCTTTCTCTTATCGTATTCTTTTCTATCATAAACAGGTTTTGCAGGGACGCCTATGACAACAGTCTCATCAGGTACATCCTTTGTAACAACAGCGCCCATACCTACAACAGCTCTCTTTCCGACTTTTACGCCTGCCTTTATGACAGCCCTGCCGCCTATTACTGCCCCGTCTTCTATTTTGACCCCTATAAGCCTTTTACTTGGAGGATATGGATCATTGGTTATTACGGCTGCTGGACCTATGAATACGTCATTTCCTATTTCAGTTAAAGGAGCTATGTAGGCAAGCCCCTCAATTCTTACGTTGTTACCTATTTTTACATTATAATCTACATGTGCGAGAGAACCTATAACAACGTTATCTCCTATTATCGTATTATCTCCTACGTACGTAAAATTCCAGATTTTTACGTTTTTTCCTATTCTTACATTTTTTCCTATAAAGTTTATAGTTTTCATTGGATATTTTTGCGCAAGTACTTTTTTATTTTTTACTAATTAATAGGAAAAACTTAAAATATACGTCCTTTTCTCATGTTTTATGCCTAGTTCTTTTATTAAAGATGGAGTTGAAAGAGCCCCGCACAGAAGCTTACTCAGAGCTGTAGGGGTTAAGGATGAAGATTTTAAAAAGCCGTTTATAGGTATAGCTAACAGTTACAGCGAGATAGTGCCGGGGCATGTACACTTAAGAGAATTGGTTGAATATGTTAAGAAAGGCATTAAGGATGCAGGTGGCGTTCCGTTCGAATTTAATACAATAGCTCTTGATGACGGCATAGCGATGGGACATGCTGGTATGAAATATTCTTTGCCTTCAAGAGAAGTAATTGCGGATTCTGTTGAAATAATGGCGATGGGACATCAGTTCGATGGTCTTGTTACCATAAGCAGCTGTGACAAGATTACTCCAGGAATGTTAATGGCCGTGGCAAGGCTCAACTTACCCTCAATAATGCTTACAGGAGGTGCAATGAGGGCGGGCTTTTATAAAGGAAAAAAGGTTGGCCTTGTAGACGTTTTTGAAGCCGTAGGGTCTTATAAAGCAGGTAAAATCAGCGAGAATGAGCTTTTAGAAATTGAAAGGGTTGCATGTCCAGGAGCTGGCTCGTGTAGCGGTCTTTTCACTGCCAACTCTATGGCAATACTTGTGGAAAGCATGGGCTTAACGCTCCCGTATGTAGGTACTTCTTTAGCTGAAAGCGAAGAAAAGAAACAGCTTGCATATCTTACAGGAAAAAGAATAGTTGAATTAGTAAAGCAGGACATCAGAGCCAGGACGTTTTTGACAAGAAATTCTTTTCTTAATGCTATTGCTGTAGATATGGCTCTTGGAGGCTCAACTAACACAATACTTCACTTGCTTGCGGCTGCTTCAGAAGCTAATGTCCAATTAAGCCTTGATGACTTTGATACAATAAGCAAAAAAGTACCTCATATAGCGCCTATTTATCCAGGGGGCCGCTACATGATAGAGGATCTTCACGAGGCCGGTGGTGTTCCAGCTTTGATGAAAGTCATAAAGGAGCACATTGACACAGAAGTATTAACAGTCTCTGGACTATTTATAAAGGAGATAATAGAGAACGCCAGCGTAAAAAACCATGAAGTAATTAGAACCCCTGAGAACCCAGTTCACAGAACAGGTGGGATAGCCATACTTAAGGGTACTTTGGCCCCCAACGGAAGCGTGATAAAGACCGCAGCTATAGGTGATGATTACTATTTTAAGGGGAAGGCCTCTCCGTTTGATTCAGAAGAAGAAGCATTTGAAGCAGTAATAAAAGGTAAGGTTGGCGAGGGTAGGGTTATTGTAGTTAGGTATGAGGGGCCAAAAGGCGGTCCAGGCATGAGGGAAATGCTTGATATAACTAGCGCAGTTGTAGGAATGGGTATCGACGACAAGGTCGCCCTTATTACCGATGGCAGGTTTTCAGGTGGTACACGTGGACCTGCAGTTGGTCATGTATCTCCAGAAGCTTGGGAAATGGGACCTATAGCGTTAATAAGGGAAGATGATCTTATAGAAATAGATGTAAAAAACAGAAAGCTTAACGTTCTGTTAGATGAAAAAGAGCTGAAAAAAAGATCTCAAGAATGGAAAAGACCCGCTCCTAAAACAACATCAAGGTTTTTGCTCAGGTATTCTACTCAAGTTACCTCAGCTGACAAAGGGTGCGTTCTTAAGGGATCCTAATTGTCTGAAAGAGTAGAAATTTTAGATACAACTTTACGAGACGGCTCACAGATGGCCGGAGTTAGCTTTACGCTTGAAGATAAACTAGAGATAGTAAAAAAGCTTGACGAAATAGGAATAGACATAATAGAAGGAGGGTGGCCTTCCTCAAATCCCAAGGATATGGAATTTTTTAAAGCTGTGAAAAAGCTAAACCTAGAGTACTCCAAAATAGCAGCTTTTGGTTCTACAAAGAAGAAGGGTTATGAAGTTGATAAAAATCTTGAAACGTTGTTAGACGCTGATACAAAATACGTTGTAATATTCGGTAAAAGCTGGCTTCTACATGTTAAAGAAGTGTTAAAAGTTACTCCTGAAGAAAACATATCGCTTATAGGCGAAAGCATAGATTACCTGATTTCACATGGCAGGGAAGTAATATATGATGCGGAACATTTTTTTGATGGTTATAAAGATGATCCAGAATATGCTATTAAAACTATAAAGACCGCAGAGGAGGCAGGCGCCAAAGTTATAACTTTAGCCGATACAAACGGTGGTACTTTGCCTTTTGAAATAGAAAAGATTGTTTCCGAAGTCAGGAAAAAGATAAACGCTCCTTTAGGCATACATGCCCACAACGATGCAGGTAATGCCGTAGCAAATTCCCTTATAGCTGTTAATGCTGGAGCAATCCATGTACAGGGTACGATAAACGGGTTAGGTGAAAGGTGTGGCAACGCTGATCTTATACAGGTAATACCTTCTCTTGCCCTAAAAATGAACAAGAAAATTCTCAAGAGCCCTGCAGAACTGAAAAAATTAAGAGACGTTTCAGTTTACATTTATAGCATTCTTAACATGCCTCCAAACCCCTATCAGCCATACGTAGGTAAATACGCGTTCACCCATAAAGGAGGAGTTCATATAGACGCTATGCTCAAAAACCCCAGAACCTACGAACACATAAACCCAGAAGCTGTAGGAAACGAACGCAATTTCTTGGTTTCAGAACAGTCTGGAAGGGCAAGCATCCTGAACTACGCGGAAGAGCTCGGTTTAAAGCTATCAAAAGAGCATCCAGCTGTTATAACAACTTTAAACAAAGTTAAAGAAATTGAAAAGTACGGAAGCATAGAAGGCGCCGACGCAACGGTAAAGCTTTGGTTATTAAAGAACCTTGGAATATACTCAGATAAATTTAACATTCTTTACTGGATGGCCAGCACAAGAGAAGTTAACGGTAAAATAGAAGCCGAAGGGGAAATTATAGTGAGGGTTAAAGATGAAGTTTATTATGAAAGAGAAGTAGGTGTAGGCCCTGTTCACGCTATCGATAAAGCGCTTAAGAAAGCTTTGACTAAAGTTTTTCCCCAGCTTTCAGACGTAATTCTAGAAAATTATAAAGTAACTGTAACAGAAGGCGATAAAAAAGGAACGGCCTCATACGTAAGAGTTTTTATACAGTTCTCTGACGGAAAATCAACGTGGGCAACAGCCCACGTTTCTGATAACATTCTTGTGGCCTCGCTGCAAGCGTTAAGCGATGGCTACAGCTATAAGCTTGCTTTGAATGAATTGCGCAACCTGCTGTAAACTTCGAGGAGTTCTAAACCATTCTTGATCCCCATGCTTGCCTCTTCAACCTTGTTTTTTTCAAAAAATTCCCTTACCTCATCTTCTTTGCCAAGACCGACATAAGGTATCAACGCAAAAAGCATTCTTGGCAATACCCCAGATTTTGCAAAAACGCTTCTTAGGTATTCTATGTTATCCTTAAGCCATGCCCATAGCAGATCGTAATTTTGCGGGTTAGTTATAGCGTTTGTTATATACCTTATATCCTGTTTTTTGACATCGTTCGTCTTGAACATCAAAAGGACTCTTTGAAAGTCATCTTTCTTTCTGATGTTTAACATTCCTGTAAGTATGTTTACCCTATCTTCATCATAAGTTGCTTTTTTGTACAGCGAGATCAGCTCTTCATAAGGCTTTTCAGAAGACACAGCTATCGAAACTGCTACAGCAGCTCGCATATTAGGGTCTGAAGAAAAGTAATCAGCTTCTGCCATTTCTTTAGCAAATTTGTTGTTTATCATGCTTAACCTCCTCGAGAGAATCCCGTTAAACATTTTTGCTTTAAAGTCGGTTCTGTTCTTCCAAGTCTCATAAAGGAAATTAAGATGTCTCTCGTATATTGGTTTTATTTTGTCTCCAAATATTAAATAGAGCGTTGTCATCTGTGAAAGTAAGGTAAGGGCTGGGAGGTATGAATTTTCTCCTAGGAATTTTTCTGCCACGGAAAAATATTCATTAGGGCTTATAAGGTTGGCCAGCATGCTTGAATAAGAATCTACTAACAAGTTCCATTTATCAAAAGCGCTTTTGCCCTCAGTTAAAGGTTTATCCCAATCGCTGTAAAGAACTCTGTAAAAACCTTTTCCTTCCACGTTCATTTTTGAAAAATCTTCGATCTCGCCAGTCACATCCTCAAAGAGAGCAGTTACTTTTTTTCCATCCTTATAATACGTCAGAGGCAATGGCCAAACATCATCCTCTAAAGATAGATACTTGAACCTTTTTTGTTCTATCTTTACTTTTGTATCACCAAAATAAACCTTTACAATTGGATGCCCTGCCTTTGTAACCCAGGCGTTCATGATCTTTTGTACTGGCAAACTTGAAGCCTCTTCCATGCTAGCCCATAAGTCATTCATTGTTGCGTTTGAATATGCGTGAGTTTTCAAGTAAGATTTTATGCCATCTTCAAAAAATTTTTCTCCTATATAATCTTCAAGCATTCTTAACACGCTTGCTCCTTTACCGTAACTTATATCATCAAATATCTGCTCTATCTCTTCTGGTTTGTTTACAGGAACGTGTATAGGATGAGTCGTACTTAGCGAATCTGTATGCATAGCTGGTTCAGTTTCCGTTAGTACAAAGTCTTCCCAGTGATCCCACTCAGGAAATACTGAGTTTATAGCTTTATAGCTCATAAAAGTTGCAAAGCTTTCATTCAACCATAGATCATCCCACCATTTCATTGTAACTAGATCGCCAAACCATTGATGAGCTATTTCATGCGCTACAACAGTTGCTACGTTTCTTCTTATAGACTCTGAACTTTTTTCGTCAGCAAGCAAAGCTATTTCTCTGAACGTTATGGCTCCCCAGTTTTCCATAGCACCAACAGCAAACTCGGGAACAGCTATAAGATGTAATTTTGGCAACGGATATTCTATGCCGAAATACCCTTCGTAAAAATCAATAACTTTTTTTGCTACATCTAAAGCAAATCGCCCTCTTGAAGATTTTCCACCATAAGCCGCCACGTTAACCATCTTATCCCCAATTTTATCTTCTATTTCGTCAAAATCTCCAACGCCCAAGTATAAAAGATAAGTTGACATGGGTAAAGTCTCTGGGAAATAGTAAGTTACTCCGTTGTTGCTTCTTTCTATTTTTAAAGGAGGCATGTTGGATATTACTTTCGTATCCCTGTTTACATGAACAGTAAGCTTGAACCTTGCTTTATAATCTGGCCTATCTATACACGGTATAAACAAACGCGCGCCGTTTGGCTCAAACTGGGTTGTGTAAAATTTAGTATCTTTAAATCTCGCAACATAAAACCCCATCAAATTTTCTGAAGCCTTTCCTTTAAATTTAATTTGCAGTTTTTCAGTTATGTTTGCTTCAACCTTAAAACCTTTATTTCCTTCTACAGGTTCTACCCTTTTACCATCAGCCCACACGCTTTCAATTTTTAATCCTTCAGCATCTATCCATGGGTTTATCGCAGACATATAAATCGTTTCTTCCCCAGTATAGCTGCCTGTTTCAAAATCGAGATCCACCTTGATATCGTATTCTGTTATTCTCATGATAATATTAATAATACGCGTATTTATAATCTTTAACGCTCATGAAAATCAAATATAAAAGGATAATCCTTTATATTACAGGAGTTTTTTTTGTTTTATATGCTATTCTGCTTCTTTTAAACTATTTGCATTATGCATTTCCCGTGGAAGGAGTTAGCATGCAACCTGTGCTCTGGACTGGATATCTTGTTTTTGTCCAACCAACAACTATCTCGCAACTTGTCCCCAATTCCAGCATAATCGTTTACTACAATTCATTCTATAAAGAACTTGTAATCCATATGGTAATTAAAAAGATAGACAATTATGCGGTAATAGTAAAAGGAGTTAATACCATTACGAACCCTTTCCCCGATTTAAATTATTCATCAGGAATGCCGTTGCTTGTTACCCAAAACATGATTATAGGGAAGGTGATTTTCTGGGTACCATATCTTGGATATATTCTGCTCTTTCCGTATGATTACATTATAGTCATACTATTTGTAATTTCAGTAATCATAAATTCTTTTAATGAGTAAAATGCCTGAGCTTACATACAGGGCTTTAGGTTTCCAGTTGTCTTACGATGCACTTTTACTACATTTAGGGTGTTTACCTATTCTTGACCTTACCTCTAGTTAATGCACGGGTTATTTAAACCAATACTTTGATTTCTGCTTTCAGGTAACATACTTATGTTTTAAAGCATATTTTTACTTTATTACCTGCCTTAGAGGATCTCTGGCAAAAAGATGAAGCTTATACTAAGGCATAGTCTTTAATGCCTTGCCTATAATTGTATTTGTAAAAATGGATGTTAATATGTACCAAGTAACAAAGTTCATTCCCCATGCAATGCCAGCGGGTTTATTTGCCGTAAAATAAAAAATAGAAAACCTAAAGGGAGAAAGAGCCACAATAGAATTCCCAAAATAAAAAATTAAGACATAAAACAGTATCAAGAATGGTACCAAAAGGTAAAGTGATACTTTCAACCTTTCCATCTGAGTTTTCATTACCATATCTTGTAGCTGTTTTTGTTTTTTCTCTAGCCTTGCCAGTTTTTCTTTATCACCCTCTGATATTGCCTGCCTGTACTCTTTAATAAACTCATTGTAAGCTTTCATAACTTCGTTGCTAGTCTGCAGATCAACCTTCTTCATTATCAGTATATTAGAAGCTAAAGCTGATACTAAGGAAATTGCAAATATTATCAAAGCAGACTCGATTATTAGCATTATTCCTTCTCTCTATAACTAAAGCCTTTTTATAAGCTCTTCTGCTGTTGCTTCAGGCTTTCCTTCTTAGGGTCGTTCAACCTCCTCTTTATTATAATTTCAGCTGGAGCTGTTATTAGGAAAAGGTGAGTTGGCTTGAGTATTTTGGCAACGTGCATGGGTATTCAAGGCAAGTATCCGAAAGGCGTATGTATTTGAAAGTGTGTGTCAACAACTTTCAGAGAAGATTTTGAAGAAGCTATCCTCTTTTTCAGAACCGTTGATTTCCCAACGCCAGCTATTCCAACGATTATAGCGAGCTTAAACACTGGACACCTCATTTTCTTAAAAGCATTAACATGCTATTTTTTATGGTTTTTATATAAAATTATTTCAACTTAAAGCGAACAAAAAGGATCACTGTTCGTTTGAAGGAAGAACTATTCTTTCAGATTTTTTACCAGTACAAAAATTACGAGCGCTATGAAGAGTACAGCCGCAGATAATTCAGAAAAGAGGCTGAACTTCCCCACCATTAGAATTGTAAAAGCTACAAACAGTATGAGAAAGACAATGATCACACCGCCAAGCCCCCATCTTGCAAAAGAAAAGAAACCGGCTTCCTTTTCTTCGTGCATAATATAGATGTTAACTCTGTATATATACGCTTTTACAAAAACATTATTTACCGTTTAAGTTACAGCTGCGACGCTTTTTTATAAACACTTTCAGCACTTTGACCAATTTAAATAATCTATAAACTTTGCCTGTAGCATGCATGCTAAACACCATGAACGATTTTGCCGATATGATGGAATATAAAAAGTATTACTTATGTGAAAGCTTGAATATGAACAGGAAGCACTAACTAAATGATCATGATAGTTCACAGCGTATCAGCAAAAAGCTTAAATAAAATCCGAACATATGTTCGGATATGGTTAGCCCTGGAAAGGCCGTAGAAGAATCGTCATGGAAAGGAGTCCATTGCCTTCTTTTTGCTTCATTCAGCATAGGAACTACTGTAGAAGCTTACATATATTCCCTTTCTTACATAGCAACTGGTTGGGTTGAGATACCTAGGGTTCTCCTTGCAGTCCTGGCTGTTTGGTCCCCACTATGGTTACTCATAGGTGGGATGGTAGCGGGTCCCCTTTCCGATCACATAGGCAGAAGAAACACGCTGTTCATAACTCTGGCCCTTTATGCTATTGGAGCAGTAGGGCTAATATTCAGCAGCTCTTACACGCTTTTGCTGATATCTATCGGCCTTTTGCTATTTTCAACTGGCGGCGAGTACAACACTATTATGGCAGCAACTCATGAACTTTTTCCCAAAAAACACAGGGCAAAGGCGCTGTTCCTCGAGCTCAACTTCACCAACATAGGTGGCTCCATTGCTGCCGTGCTTGCGCTTCTTGAACTTTCTTCGGTGCTCTACCAGAGGATAATCCTAGGGATAACTCTTCTCCTTTCAATCGTAGTTATGTTCTTGATAAGGCTTAGGGTGCCGGAATCTGTTATGTGGCTTGAATCAAAGGGAAAGGTTGCTGTAGCTGAAGAGGAGCTTAAAAAGTACTATAGCCTTGAACCTCAGCAGGACGATTTAAAGAAGCCATCAAGGGTTCCTCCTGTCTGGTTCAGGCTCTTCGTTGGCGGTGCTATTGGATGGGCTTACACAGCTGGTTTTAGCCTCATAGTGCTTACGTTAGGGCCATATTTCTTTCCATCACTCACTGATTGGTTGATACTTGTGTTTGGGCTAGTTGCCTTTGCCTCTGGCTTCATAGGCCTGATAGCTGACAGGTTGCCCAGAAGGCACTTGCTTTTGTTTTCCGCAGTGGCAGTCATTATTACGGCTTACCTGTTCATACCAACCCTTAAGCTCTGGCTTTCTAACATGACCATTTTCTGGATCCTTTTTGTGATCGTCTCGGCAGCGATAAACGTGTACTTTCTTGCAGAGGACACACTCAAGTCAGAAATATGGCCTACAAAGAGAAGAGGACTCTACACCGCGCTAGTCAGGGTTATATCGCTCGGAGGCTCAATACCAGTGCTTTTCCTTGCCTCTAACCTCCCGATACTCGAGTACATGTGGATAGGAATAGCGATATTTTCAGTCGGCTTTATAGCAAGCCTTCTTTGGTTCTTCTTCGGAATAGAAACTAGCGGAGGAAGGAGCGTAAGGATATGGGACTGAAAGCTTACGAAAGATTCCTGGGAGCCCTGTATGGAACTGCAATAGGAGACGCTCTGGGCATGCCAACAACTTTTCTGAGCAGAGAAGAGATAAAGAAAAGGTACGGGTTTGTCGATTCATTTCTTGAACCTCCAGCTGACAGCGCTGTCCACTCGGGCCTTAAACCCGGAACCTATACAGACGACACGGAGCTGACGTTTGCGCTCGCAAGGGCAATAATCAGGGCTAAAAAGGTTGACCCGCATATAGTTGCTGAAGAACTTATAAGATGGGCAGATGAAAACAGAGCGCCTGAAAAAAACATAATAGGACCTAGCACGAGGAAAGCCATACTGCTTTTAAAAGGAGGCACACCTGCTGAAAGCTCAGGAAAGGAAGGGACTACTAACGGATGCGCAATGAAGATTTCTGTTGTTGGTCTCTTTGATCATTCAAAGAGCTTTGAAACACTTTTCAAAGATGTAGTTTCAGCGTGTATGCCAACGCACAACACGAGCATTGCCGTTTCAGGGGCAATTGCCATTGCGGCTTCTGTAAAGCTAACGTTTGAAGGCTTTAGCCCCGAAAGAATTGTGGAGCAAGCTTTGGTACAGGCTGAACGGGCAGGAAAGTTGATGAACGGTGCGAGCGTAGCTGAGAGGATAAGGGAAGCGCTTAAGATTGAAGGAAAGGACGATCAGGAATACCTTGACAAGCTGTACGATTTTTTAAAGGAACCTGCAGGAGCCCTTACTGAAGATGCTGTTCCTGCAGCAATGTCAATATTTTTAAGAGCTAAGGGAGATTTTAGAAGGAGCGTGCTCCTTGCATGTAACCTTGGAGGTGATTCTGACACTATAGGCGCTATGACAGGTGCAATAGCTGGAAGCTATTCTGGTTTTGCATCAATACCTAAAGAGTGGATCAGAACCATTGATATGAGATCAAAAACCAATATAAGAAAGCTGGCAAAAGACTTATTAAATGTTTCAGGAAGTTGACTTGCTGATTTTATCGGACTGCGTTCTTGATGTTTATTATAGTATAGAGAGCCTTCCTGTAAAGGCTGATGAAGCTGTGGCTTCAGAAGAGCCATACTTTTATCCCGGAGGTGGATGCAACGTAGCGATAGTGGCCAGCAAGCTGGGCCTCAGGGTTGCTGTAGTAGATAGGCTTGGGAAAGACTGCTTTTCTCAGATTCTGGTTAAGGAGCTCGAAAAAGAAGGCGTTAAAACTGATATGTTAAGGTTCGATGAAAGACATTATACATCAATATCAAACAACGTGTTTGACAGAAAAGGAAGACACGCGTTCATAGGTTACGCAGGAGCAGGGGCTTACCTGAGCTACGATGACGTTGAAAGAGCTGTAGAAAGTTCTAAAGCCGTATTCTTTGATGGCTACAACCTTGATCCAAGGTTTCCAGCTTACAAGACAATAAAGAACGCTGTTGAAAAGGCTAAAAGAGAATCAAAGCAGGTTTTTTTCGACCCTGGACCGAGAAAAGTTGAAGACATAAAGAGCTTCATAAAAGCTTCAAGCACGGTTTTCTTTAATAAAAAAGAAATGCTCATGCATATTGGCGACAGTTACAGAAATTCTATTGAAAAGCTTAAAAAAGACATAGAAAGGAGCTACGTCATAAAGCTTGGGGAAAAAGGTTCTTTATGCATATATGACGGAAAGACTGTTCGCATTAAGGCGATAAAGCCTGAGAAGATAATACACACGATCGGGGCTGGCGATGCCTTCGACGCTACTTTTATAGCTTTTACGCTAAAGGGTTACAGCAAGTCTATTTCATGCATGTACGCAAGCTTGATGGCATCCTTAAAGCTAAGAACAAAGCACGTGGGCGAGCTTCCTAGGCTTGAAGAGTTTTTGAAGATTGCTGAAAAGATTGGCATAAATAGCGTAGAGAATAACTCTTAAAAAGCTGTCCTCCTATTGCTTAATTTTGCCTTTCTCTTGATCAGGTAATTCTTTTTATTAGCGCTGAAAACTTCTGAACGAAAGCGTCAAGGGTGAGCTCCTTTACTCTTTCTGTGGAGGAAAAGCTGTGCCAGAACTTACTGTCGGTCAAAAGCTTTGAAACGTTTTCCACAGCCTCCTCAGCGCTTTCATACCCAAGCCCGTATTTACCTTCTTCTGCTATGTCTGACCAGGCACCTCCTGACTTGTGGACAACAACCGGAAGCCTTCTTGCAAGGGCCTCTGCAACTACTATGCCCCAGTGCTCGTTTATAGTTGCATGTAAAAACGCACGCGACTTATCCATGGTTTCGTTTATCTGCGACCTTGGTGCGTCAGGTATCAAGAACACATTTTTGTCAAGTTTTGCATTTGCTATAAGGTTTTTCAGCCTCTCGATGTACATTTTAGATGTCCTTGTACCTGCGCCTCCAAATATGTAAAGTTTAGCATCAGGGACTTCCTTAAGAAGCTTTGGCATGACCTCAGTTATAACCCAGTGGTACCTTTTTTCTTCGCTGAACCTGCCGAGCATAACTACAGCTTTTTCCCTTTCTTCGAAAGGCTTTGTGTTGTTTACTATTTCTACGCTTGGAGGGATTGGGGGGTTAAGGACGTAAGGCTTTTCGCCGTAGATTTGCTTTGCTAGCTCAGCTGTCCAGTTTGAGTTTGTCAAAACCAAGTCAGCCGACTGAAAAGGGTTCTTTCTTAGAAAGTATGGCAAAAGGCCAACGTAAATTTTCCAGTATATGTTCATGGGAAACTTTCCATACCTTTCCACGATGTACGGATCTTCTCCGTAGTTCAACCCGGTGTTTTTGAACCTAGGATCAACGGATACTTCATAAGGGAAGTGCATGTACTCGATCAGCTTAAACTTTGTCTTCTTCTTTTCTTTTATGAGAGGCTTATACGTAGGTTCATCTATAAAAACAATTTCGCCGTTAAATTTTTTTAGCGCTTTGATGATGGGCCTTGAAATTACAAACCTCAAGTAAAGCCCGAACATCTTAAGGTTCATGTTCCAGCTGTACTTTTTGTATTTTGTCAGGTCTATACCGAACCATTCTGAATATTTTTCGGCTCTGAAGTTCGTTGTTGAAGTGAGAATCGGTTCGTAGCCAATTTTCTCAAACGAATATGCTGCAGAAGCGCATACAAGCTGTCCTCCTCCGGGTCTGTCCCAGTAATGGTGTCCTATTATTGCAAACGCCATACCATATTATTATAGCTTTTCGTAAATATATTAATATTGAGATTAAACGAGAAATTACAAATTAAACACCCTTACGCTTTTTTATTGCATTTTAAAATAATATATCGTTTATTTTTAATGCTTTACATGAGTATTTCAAATAAATTTTTGTGCCGTTAACTTGATCCCGTAATATATTCACCTAATCCAATCAACAACAATTGACTTAATCTATTCAGACAAATCATTTGATATTTGATGATATGCTGATCCAATTTCAATTATTAAGAACCTAAAGGCTCGCCAGTTACTTATATGGACAAATTTTGGCTTTCTACAAGTTCTTAAAAACTTTTGTCCTCTTTTAATATATCCTTCATCCTTTATATTAGGTTCTTCAGGTTCTGTTCGTATATAACATTATCTACCCCTGCAAGCATCAACGAAATAAATAGCTCCATCTATACAAATAGTCTTCATTATAAGTCTTCTTATGTACGATTTGTGTGTATCTACATATGTTTCCCACTAATGTTTATTTCTGTTTAATCAATAAAGATAAACTTTAATTATAAACATAAAGTGCTATTGGGGTAATTTTTCCGGTTTGTACAATTATTTGCTAGAAATAGAATCAATAAATTTTAAGCTAACGACACCCAGCAAAGCGAAAAAATTCTTAAATAATCCAAAATGTTAAATTATGAAATAGCATTGTGCCCTGAAAAGCCTGTAATTTCCATAATAACAAAAGATGGAGTTAGCAAGGGTTATGTTTTTAACGAGATGCTCAGGTCAACGTTGCAGATACCATATGATGAAATTATATTAATTGATGACAGCGATAGTGCCAATACCGCCCTAGTAGTTAAAAAATTCGCCGAGGAAAATGGGAAAAAACTTACTGCATTTAAATCAAACCTTTATGGCTATACAAGAGCTACAAGAGCTACTGCGAGACAGACTGCAATAGACATCTTTTTGAAAAATTACGATTCAGATTTTTTAATTCAGCTTGATGACGATGTAGTGCTCAGAAAAGGCTGGTGGGAGGAAGCAAATAAATTAATTAATAAACCTACAACTGGTCTTTTCTACGGATTAGCATATGGTGTATCTACAGAAAATGAATTTAACGAACTGTTAAGAAGTGATATTCCTTTTAGAATAAATGAAAAAGATATTAGGCATTTTTATGAAAGAGGAGGGACTGCCGATATTATTTTAACGCGAAAATCATTGACAAAAATTAAAGAAAGTTTTGGAATAATACCACCTGAGTTACACTTATATGAGGATGCATGGATATTAAGGGCTATTAAGTGCGCTGGCTTCGATGTCGAGATAGGCTATGGTGTTGCTTTGCACTTTGATCCTATAAAAAATACAAGAAGCATTGACTCAACGACGTTTGATGTTGATCTAAAACATATCTTAATTGCATCAAAATACGGTATAATTAAGTCAGTAAAGCCTTTCAATGATGCATTAGGTTTATTCGCCCCAATAATAGGTTTATTGCCTTGGATGTTTAAATATGCTTCAGAACTTGGATTCAGAAAAGGAGTGAGAGTCGCGGCTAAAAAGCAGTACATAAAGATTGTTTACAGATGGGTAAAGCTTTCATCAATGAGAAAGGGCTGTACTGATCTTATTTATAAGCCCGCTTAAAACAGGTTGTGAATGTTCTTTATAAGTGAAAGCATGTACTTTAGTTCATAAACGGTGAAAGACCTTAACTTGAACTCTTTCCTCAATGATTTTGCGAATTTTATGTGCGCACTAGCCACTATTGCCTTTCTCTGTCCCGATGCAGGATGCTCAGACCCATGATGCATATGGGTGCTAATCACTATCCATGGTACTTCTTTAATGCCAGAAAGATATGCCATTATGCCCAAGACTCCTTCATCATTTATGAACTGCCTAAATTCAGATGGCACGTTTAGGAATGCCCTTTCCACCCTATCTATTATTTGAGGATCAGGCAGCTTCCTGTAAACCACAACCTGCTTTGGTCCTATAAATATCACAGTTCCCTTTCTTAAAAGGTTTGGTTCATATATTTTATACGCATATACTGGAATCTTGTTTTCCTTTACGTTTATTTCTCCAATTAATCTGCTCCTGGCCATGATGTTCGGAGCTCCCCTTGACCATGCTTCCCTGTCAAGCACTGTGTACATGCTGTATGGCATCTGCGAGTTTGCTTCAACAAATGAGCTATCAATTATGTTGTCGCTGTCCATTATTGCCACTTCATTACTGCCCTGTAAGTCCCTGAGCATAGTAAACCACGTACCGCTCCTACTTCTCCAGTTGCCTGTCTTAACGGTTATACTGTCTGGCACTATTTTTTTAAGTATTTCAATCTGCCTTGCGTGGAACACATTGTCAACGTAAACTATGGCTTCCTCGGGTTTGATTTCCCTAACGTTTTTATCAAAATATTCAATAACTTCATGAACTCTGTAAAATGGTAGATATGTCACCAGTTTCATTGATATTATATATTGCTTTGTAAAGGTTTAAAAATTCACTGTTTACGCTGTATACCAATATTGTGATAGAAGGTTTTGACAATTTATTCTCAAATTTAATCATTAATATAAGCTAAATCAAAGTTTTCCATGATTCTTATTTGTTTGTGCGAATTGATTTGCTGTAATGCTGACTCCTTTTGATTGACATGCATTGAAAGCTTACAATTTTCAATTTAAGTTTTCTTTCAAACTTAGCGTTAACGCTTCACACAATTTTATAATTGCTTAGTTTCACCTTAATACCTCTTCATGAGGTTTACTCAAAATCATTTTAATTTGCCTTTATCGACTATAGCTTAGGGCAATAAAATAATTTCCAGATAAAATATTAATCTAACACTTTCAGAAATGATTATATATGCATATGAATTGATAATATTTCAATGCAGAATTTAGATTACGACGTAATCATAGTAGGCGGTGGACCTGCTGGCGTTGGAGCAGCAAAATCGGCTGCAAAGGAAGGATTAAAAACGCTTTTGCTGGAGAAAGAAGCTGCAATAGCTGCTTGGAAGCCCTGTGGCGAAGCAACTTCTGAAGGAGCTTTCGTTACAGCTGAAGTTAAACCTGAACCTCCATACATCGTAAGGAAGGCAAACGCTTTAGTCTTCGCCCCAAACCAGAAGTATGTTGTGATAAACCAGGAGGGTTACGCCATTAATAAAACATACTTTCTTCAGGAGCTAGCAGCGCAAGTAGCTAAATATGGGGGAGACATTCACGTTAGGGAAGAGTTCATAGATTTTGAAAGAGAAGGCAAAATACTTAAGGTAAAAACCAACAGAAACATATACAGGACAAAGATAATAATAGGTGCCGATGGATACCATTCATCTGTTGCTAAGAGCGCAGGCATAAAGGAAAAATCAGAACCCATACCAACGCTTCAGTACGTGATGGCAAATGTAAAGCTGAAACATGCGGAAAGCGTGAGATTTTACCTCGGAAACAGCATTGCCCCGAAGGGGTATGCGTGGATATTTCCTAAAACCGACAACATAGCTGAAGTTGGCATAGGCGTCAGGGGAGCAACAGCTAAAGTTTACCTGGATAAATTCGTAAAGCAACACGAAGATGAGCTTGGAGAAGCAAGAATAATTGATTATAGAGGGGCCCCTGTTCCGATTGGGGGATTAATTTCCGAAGCAGCAAAGGATAACGTACTTTTAGTGGGAGATGCTGCAGGAACAGTTATTCCGTTCACTGGCGCCGGCATACATTCATCTTTAGCCGCAGGGATTGTTGCAGGAAAAGTTGCTTCAGAAGCCGTAAGAGATAACGATTACAGTGAAGCAAAACTGAGAAAATTTTACGATCTATATGAAGAACCTTGGGGAAAGAGAATACGTACAAGCCTAAAGGCTATGCGCTTGTTCGAAAAGATTTCTGACGAAGACTTTAACGCTCTAGCTGAAGTGTTCGACGAAAACGATATTCTGGACCTTGCCAACGGTTACAACGTAAAGCGCGTTGCCATGAAACTAATAAGACATCCAATTTTAGCTAGTAAAATAGCCGCAAGCCTGATGAGTATTTAAGCTCTTAAGTTACCTTTTTTGCTTTAAAAATAATAAAAGCTATCGAACTCCCCTTTGTATTGTTCCCATTTTACTTCTAGGTTTTCAACCTCAGAAAGAGGAGGGCCTCTCCTGCATTCTTCTATAAAATCTTCTATCTGATCTTTTTCTCCCTCGACGATGATCTTAACTGTACCATCAGGAAGGTTTTCTGCGTAACCTTTTAGGCCAAGTTTATCAGCAACTCTTTTCGCAAAAGCCCTATAGCCAACGCCCTGAACAAGACCTTCAACAATTATTTCTGCTCTTGCTTTCATCCCTTTACCACTCCTATGGGCCTCATCCTAAAAACCCGCTTTGCGAGCCCTGCTAGCTCGCTCGCTTCAGCTACAAGGTCCACGTCTTTATACGCAAGGGGCGCTTCTTCTGTAACAGTCTCTTTACTTGCCGCCCTTATTATTATCCCCTTCTTCTCAAGTTCTTCTACAAGCTGCTTGTAAGTCCACGTCCTCTTTGCGGCGCTCCTGCTCATGTATCGTCCAGCTCCGTGAGCCGCAGAACCAAAACTTAGCTCTTCGTTTGAGCTCAATCCAACCATAACGTAGCTGCCTGTGCCCATGCTGCCGGGTATAAGAACCGGCTGACCTATGTTTCTGTACTTAGCTGGAATAAGCTCTGAACCAGGACCGAAAGCTCTGGTAGCGCCTTTCCTGTGCACTATGGTTTCCATAAAGCTTCCATCTACTTTGTGCTTTTCCCTTTTTGCTATATTGTGAGCAACATCGTAAATAAGGTGCATGTCAAGCTTTTCTGGATCATCAAATATCTTGAAGCTTTTTCTTACTTGATAGGTTACTAGCTGTCTGTTTGTCCACGCAAAGTTAGCTGCGCTTATCATTGCTTTAATGTAATTCTGTCCTTCTTCGCTCATGTAAGGTACTGCTGCGAGTTCTCTGTCAGGAAGCCATATGTTGTACTTTTTAAGTGCTCTTTCCATTATTTGCAGATAATCGCTGCATACTTGATGCCCGTAACCCCTACTGCCTGTATGTATCAGGACCAAAACTTGGCCTTCCTGCACGACCCCCATGCTCTTTGCAATGTGTTCATCAAAGATCTTATCAACTACTTCAACTTCAAGGAAATGATTGCCGCTCCCTAGGCTTCCTAGTTGGGATGCTCCTCTCGCTTTTGCTTCTTTTGAAACCTTTGTAGGATCAGCGCCAGGCATGCTTCCTCCTTCTTCAGCTAACTCAAGGTCATCTTCCCAAGCGTAACCCTTTTCTAATGCCCATTTCATACCAAGCTTTGCGACTTCATCCAATTCTGATTGTGAAAACGTAAATCCACTTTCGCTTCCCAACCCGCTCGGAACGTTCTTGTAGAGGCTGTCCATCAGCTCTTTTAGCCTAGGCCTTACATCTTTTTCAGTAAGGTTGGTCCTGACAAGCCTTACGCCGCAATTTATGTCATATCCTACGCCCCCAGGACTTATAACACCGTTTTCAACGTCAAAGGCTGCGACACCCCCTATTGGAAAGCCATAACCTTCATGACCGTCAGGCATTACATAAGAATACTTTAGTATTCCGGGCAAAGTAGCAACGTTCATGGCCTGAGTAAGGGTCCTATCCTGTTTTATTCTCTGAATTAGCTCGTCAGTTGCATAAATCCTTACAGGAACCCTCATCGGTCCTTCTTTTGAAATTTCCCACGTTACATCTCCAACTTTCTTTATTTCCATGATAATTTTTTATGCCTTATACAATATAAAATTTTCATCTGTTTTTGCCATAGATCTCTCTGTAAGCGAATAGTTATTAAACAGGTTATGCGTTTAAAAATTTAAAAATTCGACGTTGATCTCTAAATAAAAAAATCAATTTATAAACAGGTTTTTATTAAAACTATGTATGAAATATGATCTAAAGGACAGAAAGTTCTGGATAGCTAGAGAAGATGAAATAAAAAATGGTCTAGCGACAGATTTTTATTTTCTTAACGTCGAAAAGGCAATGGACGGCGAAAAAATAAACCCAAGAGTTGTAGCCGAAATTTACACAAGACATCTTCCTTACCAAGATCAATGGGGGGTTCTTAGCGGCGTTTATGAAGCGTTAAAACTTCTGGAGGGCCTTCCTGTATCTGTCTGGTCTTTTGATGAAGGAGAGGTTTTCTTTACATCAAAAAACGATATAGCCTATGAACCGGTTATGAGGATTGAAGGGCCCTACAGGTACTTTGCAAGGTTTGAAACAGCGCTTCTTGGTTTCCTGTGTTCTATGAGTGGCATCTCGACAAAGGCAGCAAGGTTCAGGTTTCTGGCTGGAGATGATAAGATCCTTCTTAGCTTCGGCACAAGGAGGACTCACCCCGCTCTTGCGCCAATGATAGAAAGGTGTGCTTACATAGCAGGTTTTGACGGTTTCAGCAATGTGCTAGGAGCAGAGCTTATCGGAATGAAAGGTTCAGGAACAATGCCACATAGCTTTATACTACTTTTTGACGATCCAAGGGATGCGTGGATAGCCTTTGATAAACACGTAGAAAAGGATGTTCCAAGGATAGCGCTCGTTGATACATATTATGACGAGAAAACAGAAAGCATAATGGCTCTGGAAACTCTTAACGGAAAGCTCACTGGAATAAGGCTCGATACTCCAAGTTCAAGAAAAGGTGACTGGAGAAAGATAGTTGAAGAAGTTAAATGGGAGCTTTACCAAAGAGGTGGTAGAAACGTCAAGATCTTAATTTCTGGTGGAATAGATGAAGAAGACATCATAAAGATGAACGATATAGTGGACGGCTACGGGATAGGAACTTCCGTTTCAGATGCCCCAACGGTTGACTTTAACATGAAGATAGTTGAAGTTGAAAAGGATGGAAAGATGATAAAAAAGGCGAAAAGGGGAGATATTTCTGGCAAAAAGGAAGTTTTCAGAAACTACGAAAAAGGCGAAGACATAATACAATCAGCTTACCTTGAGCCTCCAGAAAATTATGAGCCTTTATTGAAAAAATATATGGATAACGGGAAAATAATAAGAGAGTTTGAAGATCTCTCAGAAATAAGAAAAAGGATAAGAGAAAGGCTAAAGTGGATAAAAGAGAAGAATCCAAAGGCAAGGCTGATCTATTAGAGGAAAGGCTATAAATATCCGCTTTCTTGTTAGTTTGAATCATGAGTAAGCTTGATGAGGTTCTGAATTTAGCTAAGATTAAAGGTTATTTTTGGCCCTCTTTCGAAATCTACGGAGGAGTAAGCGGTTTCTACACATTTGGCCCACTTGGAACCTACCTTCAAAAAGACATAGAGGAGCTTTGGAAGGACATTTTTGTCAAGCCTTTTGGATTTATTGAGATTGATTCTCCTGACGTTCTACCTTATCAGATCCTTAAAGCTTCGGGGCATGTTGACAACTTTAAAGATCCAATGGCTGAATGCAAAAAGTGCGGAGCCAAGTACAGAGCAGATCACCTTTTAAAGGATGCTGGCGTTGAAGTTTCAGAAGGGGCAGAACCTTCTTACCTTGAAGCACTTCTTAACAAGAACACCGTAAAGTGCCCAAAGTGCGGTGGACAGGAATGGTCAGTTAAGCTTTACCTGAACATGTTTGAAACTAACATAGGACCATATGCTGAAAACAAAGGCTATCTTAGGCCCGAAACAGCTCAGGGGATATTTGTTGAATTTAACAGCCTTTATAATTACAACAGGGAGCAGCTTCCTATGGGTGTAGTCCAGATAGGAAAGGGTTATAGAAACGAAATTTCTCCAAGGCAGGGACTTATAAGGCTGAGAGAATTTCACATGATGGAGCTAGAACTCTTTATAGATCCACAAGAAGAGGATGCCCCAGATCTTCCAAACGATCAGAAGTTAAGGTTGCTCCATGAAAAAGCTAGAGCAAGCGGGGAACCTGAAGAACTCACGCCACAAGAGGCTTATCAGAAAGGAATAGTAAAAACAAAGTGGCTAGCGTTTTTCTTATACCTTTCTAAAAAATTCCTGAACAGCCTTGGAGTACCGGATGAAAAGCAGAGGTTTTTTGAAAAGATAGCAGGTGAAAGAGCCCACTATTCAGCACAGACGTTTGATCATGAAGTTTTCATCGAAGAGCTTGGATGGACTGAGGTTGCAGGTTTCGCATACAGAACCGACTTTGACCTGAAATCTCACATGCAATCAACAGGAAAAGAAATGTACGCTACTAAGAGAAAAGTCGTCAGCACAAAGGAAAACGTTGTGATCAACAAAGAAGAGCTCATGAAAAGGGAAAACTGGAAAGAGCTTATGAAGCTGAAGCCAGAAATTAAGGCAGACGGCGTATACCTTGGAAACATAAAGCTTAACGACAAAGAGTATAAGATTATTCAAGAAGTTGAAAAGGAGGAGATAAGGAAGTTCATACCTCATGTTATAGAGCCTTCGTTCGGGCTTGACAGGCTTACTCTTGTCACTCTATATTACGCTTATAACAAAAAAGATGGTAGAAACATATTTTCCCTTCCAAAGGGGTTGCTCAAAAACGTGGTAGCTGTGCTGCCTCTTGTTTCTAAGGATGAGTTTGTCAAAAAAGCTCTTGAAGTCAGAAATATGCTTGTAAACTACGGCTTTAACGTAATATTCGATGATAAAGGATACATAGGAAAAAGATATGCAAGGCTTGACGAATCAGGAATTCCATTTGCGATAACAGTTGATTCAACTACTCTCGAAGACGAAACCGTAACTGTGAGAGACAGGGACACCTGGGCACAAGAGAGAATTAAAATACGGGATTTACCAAGTTATTTAAGGGAGAAAACGAATTGGCGTTTGTAGTTCATGGCGGAGCAGGACAAAGAAAAAGGGACGAAAAAGCTCTTAGCGTTTTGCTGAAAGCTGCTGAAATAGGTTACGAATATTCAACAAAGGGTTATACTGTTGAGGCTGTTGTTGAAGCTTTATATTATATAGAAGAAAGCGGGTTATTTAACGCAGGGAAAGGCTCGGTAAGTAACGATGCTGGCTTTGTTGAAATGGATGCTGGAATATTTAGAGGAAGAGACAGGGCTGCAGGGGCTGTTGCAAACCTAAGAGAAGGAAGCGCGATTAAAAAAGCTCTTGAAGTTTTAAACGAGAGAAGACATGTTCTTATTAGTTATGGAGGGGCAGTAAAAAAAGAAGGGACAGGTACGGAAGATCTTGAGACAATCGGAGCAGTATCAGTAGCGCTCGATGGAGATGTAAGCGCAGCCGCTTCAACTGGGGGTCTAAAGGGAAAAAGAGTTGGTAGAATAGGGGATTCAGCCATTCCAGGAGCAGGGTTTTATGCCTTAAAAGAAATCGGTGGTACAGCACTTACAGGCATCGGAGAACAGAACATGAGGTGCTTGACCGCATACAGAATAGTTCAAAGAATGAAAAACAACGATCCGCTTAAAGCTATAAAAAGCGTATTTGCTAAGGTAAAAAAAGAAATAGGGGAACTCAACCAGGGGGCTATAGCAGCAGATTCACGCCTAAGAATGGCAGCATTCACTACAGAAGATACTATGCCCGTATGTTTTGTCAGAAGTGATGTAAAAAAGTGTTCTTTTGATTTCAAAAATGGAATGTTAATTTAAAGCTAACGCGCTAACGTTTATTTGCATGGATCGATGGAAAAAATGCAACGCTTTACACAAAAGGCGATTTCGAAAGTTGCAAAAAGAAGCTTCAGAAGATAAAACATCGGAGCTGCTAATACCTTTTATAGGCTTGTTCAGGACTTTTGCATTAGCTTTAATTTCCCCTTATTTAGGGCTCGCGCTTTACAGAAAAGGCCTTCCTTTGCCATACGTTGGCGTTGTTTACGTGTTGCTTGCTGTAATAGGAGCTTTGGGACAGCTTTTTGGCGGCGCAGCTTCCGACAAGCTTGGAAGGAGGAAGGTCATGGTTTTTTCCTAGATCGGGAGCGGTTTTGCGCTTGTGCTTATGGGGGTAAGCTTCCTTATGCCTGGTTACTTTGTCTTCATAGTTATGTCACTTTTTCAGAACTTTTTTGGGAGCTCAAACATGGCTGCCTTTAACGCTTATGTTGGAGAACTCGGCTCCGATCAGAACGGCATGATCAGGGGCTATAGCAGAATGAGGATCGGCATAAACGTTGGTTGGGCTGCCGGCCCCTTAATCGGAGGTATACTGATAGGATATTTTGGCTTCAAAAATACATGGATAATCTCAGGCGTGATAGTTCTTGCTTCATCTGTACTTTTCCTGTTTTTAAAAGCAAAACAGAGGTTTTACTCTAACCTCGATCTAAGCACTTTCAAGGATCTAGATTATCTAAAAAAGATATCCCCGTTTGTTCTGATTTACGCTTTTATAGCTCAGTTTGGTTTGACATTAACTATCTACGAAACCGTCAACATGAACGTGCCTGTGTCTCTCTATGGACTCATATACCTGCTTAACGGAGCTATAGTTGCTTTATTTCAGATGCCCATGGCTAAAATGCTTTACAACAAGAACATCGTGCGCTGGATCGAATATGGCATAATTCTTTATATAGTTGGTTTTTTTGTTTATGCTTTTGGAGGATTGATCTATGCTTTGTTGGGCACATGCATAACTACTCTGGGCGAAAACATAGTGTCTCCGCTTTCAATGACCTTTGCTAACCTACTATCAAAAGAAGAAAAAAGGGGTAGCTATCTTGGCGTTTTCGGAATGTTGAGCAGTTCGTCAAGGTCCCTTGGTTCTCTTTACGGAAGCTTTTTGCTATCAAAATTTACTAACCCGTTTGAAATTTGGTCTTCAGCTGATCTGCTTGGAGCTTTATCGATATTTTATTTTTCTTTAATTAACAGACAAAAAAGATCATTCTAATAACAATTTTTGTTAAACTCAAACTCCAAGCTCGTCTTCAATTGCTTGAACGTCTACAAACTTCCTAAAATTATTGTAGATGTTTTCGTAAATATCTTCAAAATGCTGTACAGAGCTAAGAGAAATGGGCTCAAGACCTTTTTTCTGCCTTAAACTGTTCAAAAGCTTCAAGGTAAATATTTCATTTTCAAATATGCCATGTATGTACGTTCCGAAAACTTGCCCTTCGTAAGCCCCGCTTTGCTTAAATGTATTGATACCGTTCCTTTGATAAATTAGCTCAAAAGGTATTCTGTGTTCTGTTATCCCATAATGTATTTCATAACCTTTTATCAAAGTACCAGCTGAAGGACCTTGAAGAACTTTAGCGTTTGAATTTGCCACTACCTTTGAGCTGTTCATCACAGTCTTTGCCTTTAAAAGCGAAAGGCCACTGTATTCACCTTCCTTGCTTTCCAAATTATCTATTATTTTTTCTCCAAGAGCTTGCAGTCCTCCACAGATGCCCATTACAGTTGACCCGTTTTTCAAAGCATTCCTCAATTCTTCTTCAGCGTTTACCGATTTGAGATACTTTATGTCCCTTACTGTGACCTTCGATCCTGGTAAAACTATTAAGTCGTAGCCGTCGGATACGTATCCCTGAAAGTTTATCCCAATGTCAGGATACATGAATAGCGGGAATGCATCAGTAAAATTAGACATGTACGGTGTCCTTACAAAAAGAATCTTAAGCCTACCGTACTTGCTCGGAACTGTGTCAGAGCCGTCTTCCCATGGAGCTACTATTTCATAATAAGGGATAAAACCAAGAATCTTTATCCCGTACCTTTTCATCATAATTGACATTGCTGGTTTTATAAGATCTTCTTTCCCAGAATATTTGTTTAAGATCGCTCCTATGAACCTTTCTCTGCCCAAAATAATAACTGTTCCTAAGATGCTTGCAAGAGAACCCCCTCTGTAAATATCGCTAACAAGCAAATATTTCGCTCCAGATATCTTTAGAATGTATCTGTTTGAAAGGTCAGGTAAGTTTATTTCAGTAGGCGCCCCTGTACCTTCAATTATTATAATGTCATGCTTTTTTGAAAGCTTATTAAAAGAATCAGCTATAACGTTTCTTAAATATTCTTGAAACTTTTGACTGTAAAACTCTTCAACAGTTACAGTTGCTCTGTATTTTCCCTTTACAACAACATAAAGGTCTTTTTCTTGAGGTTTAACCAAAATCGGGTTCATTTCAACTTCTGGTTCTAAACCTGCTACTTTAGCCTGAAAAATTTGTGCGTATGCAATTTCTCCGCCTTTCCCAACTCCTGAATTAAGCGATATGTTTAAAGCCTTAAAGGGTGCTACAGAATAGCCCTTTTTTCTGAAATGCTTTAATAAAAGCGAGACAAGTAAAGTTTTTCCGGCTCCCGAAGAAGTTCCAAAAACTGCTAGACTTTTAGATGCTTTCAGAGACAATTACCCCCTTTTTGAATACATATGTAGGCTTCTCATGATATCTTATTGCCTGTTTAACGCTATCTCTTCGTAATAATACAAGATCAGCGCTTTTGCCTGTTTCCAGCCTGTTTTCAATGCCAACAGCGCTTGCAGCTCTCCAAGTTATCATGTCGTAAATGTTTTCTCTACCTTCTGGATCCATCATCCAAAGAAGATGAGAAGCTAAAAATGCAACTTCAAGAGGATTGCAGGAGCCATAAGGATAATACGCATCGTTACAATCATCTTGTCCAAGCGCAACATTTATTCCGTATTTTAACGCTTCATTTACAGGAAGATGATATTTACCTGTATGAGGGTTCGTAACTAAGGATATTTTTGCTGTTTTAACCTTTTCAAAAACTCTATAAAGGGATTCTTTATCGTATACTTCTAAGGCTCTTGCGTGGCAAGCTTCAACTTTTCCCTGCATGCCATAATTTATTGTTTCGTCAGCTAAATACTCTAAAGTTTTAAGCTTTGGATCAGGAGCATCATCAACCAAAAACGCCGCTGGTTTGTTATATTTTTTTGCAAGCTCAAGCGATATCTTTATGTGCTGTTTCATATCCTCTTCAGTTTTCTCAATCCATGGTATACCGCCCACTACATCAGCTCCTTTTTTTATTGATTCTTCTACGATGGATTGAGCGCCCACATCTGTAAAAAATCCCTGCTGAGGAAATGCTACTATTTCTACATCCAGCATGTTTTTAACTTTCTCTTTAGCTTTCATAACACCTATAAATCCTTTAAGTTCTGCATAGCTGTCGACGTCTACAAAAACTCTCATAAAAGTAACTCCATGAGAAATACCTTGAAGAAATTTTTCCACAACTTTGTTAGCAATGATCTCAGAGTCATAGTGTTTTTTTACTTCGGCTGCTTTTCTTATAGCTTCGTCAGCGCCTTCCCCAAGCTGGTATTTCGAAATCGTATCTTTTTCAATAATATCGCCAGTTTCAACTTTGTCTATATGCACGTGAGGTATTACAAAGCTTTCTGTCAATAGGTTTCCCATACCGTTTATGTCTCCAGATTCACCTGAATATTTTGATATGTTTAATATTCTATCCCCTTTTATTTCAACAGTATATAAACCTTCTCTATTTCTTAATTTTACATTGGTTATCCTTACCATTTATTTTAATTGTTTTTAATGTTAATTTAATCTTTTTCTTCATAAAGCTATGTCGTCAAGCTTTTAGGTTCTTCTTTAACTATGTGTTCATTAGGAAATTATTTCAACATCACTCTCAAATAAACAGGTTCTAGAATGGATTAAGCAAATTTTGTTGATTAATATAAGCAATCAGCTTAAGTTAACGAAAACCTTTGAACAAAACAAAAAACATAATAGAAAATTTATGCTTAATGTAATTATGAGCATTATAGTTGAAATAGCTGTTGACCCAATAGGCACAAACTCAACTAGTGTTAGCAATTACATAATAAAGGTTGTTGAGGTGATAGAAAAAATGAATCTTAAATATCAGGTCGGCCCTATGGGAACTTCGATTGAGCTGAAAAACCTAAAGCAAGTCGGCGATTTGCTTCAAGCGATTCACGATGAGCTAAACAAACAAGGTGTAAACAGAATAGTTACCACTGTAAGGATAGATGATAGAAGGGACAAAGAAGAAACTATGGAGTATAAGCTAAGTCGAGTGTTTAAAAGGTAATATAACCAGTACTTCCGCAAGTATAGCATTTTAATTATAATTAACGGTGTAATTGTTTTTAAATTAATTTCATATAGCGTCGTTTTAAATCAGATTTTTGTCCCTAGCCTTATAGTGCAAACTAATGGCCTAATAGTTAGCTTATTTAGTGAGCCCAAAAGTATGCGTTCGTGCTTTGAATTTTAACCTGCCTGGGTTGTACATTATGTAATTCTTCTCAAACACAATAAAGGAACCCATTTCTTTCATTGTATATCATAATAAGGCGCTTTCTGTTAAAAGGTAGAACCATTAAGACTTCGGAAATTATCGTCGTTCTTATCACCAATGTATTGTAACAATAAAGTGATGCGGCGGGCGGGATTTGAACCCGCGATTTTCAGCGTGGCAGGCTGACGTCCTAGACCAGGCTAGACGACCGCCGCTTTCTGACATCCTCTCCGTCCCAAAGGGCTATGTTACCTTAGGGCGGATCATAGGTTCGTGGTTTATCGCCTTCATCTTCATCACTTCATAGCTAGTGGGATTTACCAACCCCGCTCCGTTCGTCCAGCGATAGACCACGGGCTGTGCCTCCAGCCACTTACCCCTATCCTCATTGGACTCAGCGATATGTAGAGCCCTCGTGGGGCGTCCCTCTACGGGACACAGTTTAATACGCTTTACAATGTCTTAGTATTTAAATTTTACCCAGCCTCTAGGGGTGCCGTTAACTTAAGGCTTAAAATTTATTTTTCAGTGGGGCCCTCTTTCTAGCAAATGATTACACAAACCAGAAAAAGGACCCAATAGCACTTATACTCTATGCCTTATATCTTTATTTCTCCAGTTTGAGCTTAAGAAGGGCTTCCCATGTACTCGAGCCAATAATCAAGAGAAGCCACGTTGCAATATGGAAATGGATTCAGAAGTATTCTTTCGTATTAGATTCCTTTGACGTTGACAAACACGATGTTAATTCCATATTTATTGATGAAACTGAAATAAACGTTAGAACGAAGCTTGGTTATGGGTAGCGTATGAACCTCAACTCAAAGCGTTCCTATCATTCCACATAAGCTGGCACCAAACTCTTTCGATGCATACTATTTCATAAGGAAGCTTGTAAAGTATTGCAGGAAGACTATCTACACAATCGGAGCTCTTTGGTACGTTGATGCATGTAGGTGGGCAGGGGTAGACATGTTATGTATGGAGAGAGCCTGAAGAACTTCATGTAAAGGATGAATGAATACATAAAGGACAGGACAAAAGCTTTTGACGACATTTTCCCGTGCAAAAAGCCAAAATTTGAGCACGTAAAGAACTGGTTCAAAGCATTCAGATTCTTCTATGTATTCACAAACGAGAAAATTGGTTCAGCTCCACTTTCAAATGAACAGCTGTCTGAATGGATTAAGCCAATTTTGTTGATTGCAAGCATGAGGTGATCAGAATGAGCTTAAGTTAACGGCACCCCTCTAGAAGAGGCGAGGCTTTTGTTCGTTTTGTAAACCTAGAAGAATATTCATACACTATTAACTATAAACGCTTCTTATCCTTTTATTTTATATCAATCGGCATGCCACAATAAGTTTGAGAATCCTTTTTCGTACCTTAGCCATTTCTCTTTGTGAAACTTTTTAGGCTAGCGCATTGTAATTAAGCCTCCTTAGATGACCATCTTGTTGCCAACGTTTTTATCCTTTCGCTCTGAGAATTTTGCGATATAGCCCACATTGGCTCTGTGCATTTTGTAAAGCTTAATGATTTAATGATTTCATGTTTAACTTAGGCAAAGGTTATGCCTTTTTATGAACATGTAGTGTGCCTTTTGCATTTACTGTAAAGCTGCTTTACCCTTCTGGTTGATATTCCTGCTGCGTCTGCAATTTCTCTGTTAGTAAATTTTTCTTTAGCGTTAAAGATTGAAATGATCTTTGTTAAGCATCACAGCATGCTTTTTTATCAAATTTATCCATAATCTGCTTAATTTGTTTACAAACTAGATGTTTAAGAGTATGAGATAATTTCCAAATAAATTTTATACTATCTTTGAATCCCAGATACCTTTGTCTACTTCCTGAATTACTTCTTTCGGGTTTTTTCCTTCAACCTTTATACCCATAGAAACGCAGGTTCCCAGAACAGTTTTTACTGCTCCCTTGAGCGTCTTCGCGCTCATGGCGTTAAACTTGGCCTTTGCGACTTTAACTACGCTCTCAAATTTTATGTCTCCTACCCACTCTGTTCCTGGTTTACTTGAACCTTTCTGGGCGTTTGCTTCTTTCAGCAACAACGCTGACGTTGGCGGCAGTTTAACGATTACATTAAAGGATTTGTCTTCACCAACCTCAACTACTACAGGCACTTTCATACCCTTGTACTCAGCCGTTAGCTCATTAATTTTCTTAACAACCATCGGGACATTAAGGCCCAAAGGACCTAGAGCTGGCCCTATAGGTGGCCCTGCGTTGGCTTCTCCACCTACAACAACAAAGTTAAAAGATTTCTTTTCTGCCATCTAGATTCCTTTGTATCCCCTTTTTAAAAGATTTTCTAAAACTCATTAACTAACCTGCCATTATGGCCACGGCTTCCCGGTTCATCGATATGCTTGCGTGTTTGTTTTTATAATTTTTATTATACAGCCTGAACTCCTTATAGCTCTAAAGGTGGTTCCTGAGGTCTTAAGGTTATACTCTTTTGCTGGTACTGCTTAACGCTTTATAGTTAGCAACGATATAAAAATGTCATTCCAAAGCTTCCTTTTTCGCATCTTCTAGTATTTTTACGAGCATCTCCATGGTAAGCTTCTTTGTAAAAGTGTTCTGGGGTGAAGGATGATAAGAACAGATTATGGTTAATGAATCAGCTTTAACTTTACAGCCGTGTGAAAACTTTTGAGCCTTATCTGGTTTCTTTCCGAGCAATTCAATGATTTTCAGAGTCCATATGTAAGCAAAAGATCCAAGAACTACGATAACTCGAGGATTAATCATTTCAATCTCTCTTTTAAGAAACTTTTTGCTACATGTTTTGGCTTCATCTGATGTAGGTTTGTTGCCTGGCGGAGCGCACTTGACGACGGCAGTTATGTATGCATGATGTACCTTAAGCCCATCATTTATATTAACAGAAAACGGCTTGTTAGAATAACCAGCCCTGTAAAGCGCTTCAAAAAGAAAATCCCCCGATTTGTCGCCAGTAAAAACTCTCCCTGTTCTGTTACCGCCATGAGCGCTTGGTGCCAATCCTATTATCATTATTTTAGAACGCGGGTTGCCGAAGCCTGGAACGGGTTTTTTCCAGTAACCGTTTAAAGCTTCTTTTATTTCAGGAACAGATTCCCTGTAATTTACAAGCCTGGGACAAGCCTTGCATGAGATAATTTCATTATATAAAATAGACTCTGACAATTTTAATCCAACAATCTTTCAACAACCCATGATGGTTTAAAAGGTATAAGGTCTTCATAGCTCTGCCCAGTACCAAGGTACATTATTGGTTTCTTGGTATAAAAAGCAAGGTTCAGTATAGAACCCCCTTTTACTTCAGCATCAACCTTTGTAACTATTGAGTGAGAAAACCCAGGAGTTTGAAGGAAAGCCGTTGCCTGGTTTATCATATCATATCCTGCCAGCGCATCGCCAACAAAAATGTTAAGGTCTGACTTAACGACTTTTACCAGCTTCGATAGCTCATTCAGCAAAGACTCATTGGTCTGCATCCTTCCAGCTGTATCTATAAGAAGTACGTCATAGCCGTTTGAGATTGCATATTCATAAGCTTCTCTTGAGAGGGCTGCAGGGTCAACGCCGTATTTTTTCGAAAAAACTTCCACCCCTATTCTAGATCCATGTTCAGCCAGTTGTTCTATCGCGCCTGTTCTATAAGTGTCTGCCGCAACCATCAGCGGCCTGTACTTTAACTTTTTAAGCGAATAAGCAACTTTTGCAACTGTCGTGGTCTTTCCAGTACCGTTAATTCCAAGAAAAACCGTTATAAAAGGCTTCTTTGCAGCCTTTCTGTAGATGTCTGGCAGCGTTTCAGTATCCTGAAAAATCTGAATTATTGCCCTCGATAGAAGTTCTCTTATAGTTTCCTGTTTTGTGCCGTTGGCTTTTACGCTCTTTACTTCTTCTATAAGCTTGCTTTTAAAATAATCTATTACGTCAATAGAAACGTCTGCTTCTATAAAATCAATCTCCCTTTCTTTAAAAAATTCTTCTATATCTCTCTCAGTTATCTTACCCGTTATGCTTGAGATAAAATCAGAAAAAACCTTTTTCAGCTTATCGAACATTTTGAACCCTTTTTAATAGCTCACTTAACTCATACCTTGCTCCTTCAAGCTTTTCCTCCACTGCTTTTTTGTCTTGTTGAGCATTTGATAAAGCTTTTTCTAGTTCTTCTATTCTTTCTTTTAAAAAGTTCAGAGCGTAATCTTTATTCTTGACCATCAGAACCCCTCCTCCAACCTTTAACATTATCTTGCTTGAAGAATCAACTTTCGTTTTTAACAAAACATCGCCGCCCAGAGGAACTACTATTTCTGATTCTTTGTCCTCAGGAAGTGTTTCTATTGCGAGCTGCGCTGCCTTTGTCTCTTCAATAGCCTGTCCAATCAAGTAAATTCTGGATATTATGCTTTCGTAGTAATTTTCTAAAACCTGTATCGCGTTAGCGAGCTCATTAATTCTGTTTTCAACATCAGATTGACTCTGCAATTTATGTTAACACCATCAAATTCTTGGTTAATTAACTTATTTATCTTTTTATTTTGCTAAAGTCCAGCTATTTCTTTCAGAACAGACTTAAAGCTAGATATAAACCTTTTAGATTCTTCGTCTGAATTTCCAACATAAATTCCAAATCCATAAAAAAATGATTCAACAATGCTGTTTACTGTAAACATCTGAATATAATTATGATAATATGTTACTGTTCTCTTGGGAGGAAGCAAATGAAAAACTATTGCGTAGTCGCTTTTTGAAACGTTATAAAGGGTTTTTGAAACTGTTAGTAACAGGAAGGCAAGGTCCTGCAGCTCTTTTTGCGTAAGCTTTGTTATAGGTTTATAATGTGTAGTGCTTGTTATCCTTATTTCGTTAGTTCTTGAAGGGGACCATGGGTAGTAAGCTATCCAGTTTTCATTGCTATAAATCAGCTTTGAACCAGATTCTTCAGCTTTTATTACTTCGCATAATGGGCATGAATTTTTTTCTTCAAAAGCCTTCATGAACCTGTTCATCTCTTCGTTTATGGTTTTTGGAACAAAAGGTAGCCCTAATACGTCAAAATGAGGGTGTCCCTCCATGTCTTGGCCTTTAGCGGAAAGCATTATAACGCCTATGTATATAACGCGGTTCAGATCAGCTAGCTTTTTGTAAGTTTCCTGAATAGCGAACAACGCTTCGTATATTTGATCTTTAGAAAGCTCGTGAAAAGGCACGTGTTCCTTCCCTATGAAAATGGTGTAATGCTTTCCTTTAGCTGGTTCACTTTTGTATGGCCAATCGTTCCACTCTCCTGTATATTTATCATCAACAAGCGGTAACGGATGCTCCCCAACCAAAACGTCCCAGCTTTCTATATCGTCTTTCTTTATTCTGAGAAAGCTTGACCTGTTCGTGTTCTCTTTTAATATAGAAAAAATGGGAGTAAATTCATTATTACAAACAGGGCACTTTATTGGAAAATTAGCGTCCCATTGTATATGGGTAACGCCAGTTATATTATCGTACCTTATTTGTGGCATCGTTACTATCTAAAACCAATTATTATAAAAGTTTTTTAAGTTCATACTTCTTTAAAATGCTGCCTTTATCGTTTAATTCATAAACTATCGGAACGCCTGTTGGTATCTCGACGTTTATTATGTCTTTCGGCGAAATGTTTTCCAAATACATCACTATTGACCTAAGGCTGTTTCCATGGGCTACTACAAGAACGTTCTTTTTGTAATAAGTTAGGTCCAACATTATTGTATTCTTAAAAAATGGCACGGTCCTTTTCTGAGTGTCTTCAAGGCTTTCCCCTCCAGGGGGTTTAACGTCATAGCTTCTCCTCCAAAGCTTTACCTGATCTTCCCCATAGATTCTTGCCGTTTCTGCTTTGTTCAGTCCCTGAAGGTCACCATAATGCCTTTCGTTAAGATGATAGTCTTTTATAACAGGAATGTTATCTCCGATTTCCTTCAGTATTATTTCGAGAGTTTCTATAGCTCTGGAAAGCTGGCTCGTGTAGGCTACGTTGAGCTTTATGCCGCTTTCCTTTATGAGTTCTCCTGCGATTTTAGCTTCCTGTCTTCCTTTTTCAGTTAACGGAACGTCAACCCAGCCAGTAAACCTGTTTTCCATATTCCAAAGAGACTCCCCATGCCTTACAAGTATCAAATAAACCATGCAAGAGGTTTTAATTGTTCATAAAATAAACTTTTTTATAAAAGCCATAAAGTTAATTTAATGACATAAACTTTAGACTTTGCGTTCCTATTTGTATAATCATTAAACATTTGAAAGAGTTTTTATACTTAGTAAAAAAAGTTACTTTATGGCTTTAACTGTGTTTTTTGTTAGACATGGATATGCAGAAAACAACAGGGACGGATTGTTTCCTAACGATGTAGAAAACGAATACAAACTTACAGAAAAAGGTTTAGAGCAGGCCAAAGAAGCAGCTGAATTTTTACTAAATACAAAGGCCGAGGCAATATTTTCAAGCCCAATATACAGAGCTTACCAGACAGCAAAGATAATAGGTGAAAAACTTTCCCTCGAAGTTGTAAAAGACGAAAGGCTTAGAGAGGTCGAGCTTGGAAACCTTAGAAACAAATCTACAAAGGAAATATTTGAAAAAGACCCTGAGTGGTTTATGGAGTACTTTAATTCTGAAACCGTATATGGGTTGGAAAAGTACCAGAAGATAAGGGAAAGAATGCTAGATTTTGTTAAGGACACTTTTGAAAAAGGTTACACAAAAGTAATAGCAGTTAGCCACCTGGAACCGATAAGAGCTCTTCTTACTCTCCCGCTTAATATTAATGGAAAAGAAGTCAGAAAGATAGAGATACAACACGCATCAATAAGCACGATGAGGTTTGAGGATCCAGATTTAAAAGAAATAAGAATACTTTCAGTAGGCTGTGTCCCGCTTAACCGCTTTTTGCATGATGCCAATAACTTCAGCAAAAAATAAAAATTATTAAAACGATAAAATGTTTATGAAATTAGTCCTGTACGGGAGCCTTTCAAGTAAGCTTGGAAAAGAACTTAACATTGAAGTAAATGGAGAAAAAAACCTCAAAGAAATACTTGAAGAGCTTTCTGCAAAAGAACCAAATTTAAAACCAGACAATCCAAACATTCTGGTTTTTGTAAATGACGTTGAGGTATCACTTATAGGGGGTCTTTCTTACAAGCCTAAAAACGAAGATAAAGTACTTGTATTGCCTGTAGCGCATGGCGGTCAGTATTGAAGGTTTTGATAGATAAGGAACCTGATGGACCAGTTATTTTCATGGTTAACCTAAGAGATGAATGCGTGAAGAAACCTGGCGTTCTTTACCTGGTAGCTTTACAGACAATGTTTGCTATACAGAAGGGCGAGCTTCTTGCGAAAAAGCCCGAGATAGATTTTCTCATGAGGTTGGCAAAAACAGATCAGATTTTTTTGGCGAAAAAGATCTGCAGCGGTACAGACCACATTGTTTACATAATAGAGAGCGATGATAAAACCGTAGAAAAAATATCTGAAGAAGATATAAATGAGGCAGAGCTTTCAGCTCTTGTAAGCGCTAAAAAAAGTTAAAAACATTTATGTAAACAAAAATCTCATTTGCATAACATAATGATTAGCGAAGAATTTTTAAACCGTTATTCAAGGCAGATTGTTCTTAAAGATATAGGCTTAGAAGGCCAAGAAAAGCTTCTAAAATCTAAGGTTACGGTCGCAGGCGTTGGGGGACTTGGTTCTATGGTTGCTTCGCTGCTTGCAAGGATAGGTTTTGGAGAAATTCATATAGTTGACAGAGATGTCGTATCGTTAAGCGACCTGCACAGACAGATTCTCTATGATGAAGGAGACTTAGGCATACCAAAAGTTTATGCTGCAGAAAAAAAGCTTAAACAAATAAATTCTGAAGTTAAGGTTTATCCGCATGCTTTAAGCGTTAACAATTACGGTATGATGAAGCAAATAATCAACGATTCAGATATAGTAATAGACGGGCTGGATAACATGCTAGCAAGGTATAACTTGAACATTTTGGTAGTAACCCTAGGTAAGCCTTACGTCTTTGCATCAGCTATAGAAAACTACGGAAATCTTAGCAGTATAGTTCCAGGTAAGACTCCATGTCTGAACGAGTTTTATGGAGATTTTAAAGACCGTGAACTTCCTACATGCGCTACTGCAGGTGTAAACCCGGCTATAGTTACCTCAATAGCTTCTTTGGAAGTTAACGAAGCGATAAACCTTGTTTTAAGGGGGAGATCTCCTTTTTTTGGAAAACTTGCTCTGCTCGACCTTAACATAGGAAGCCTTGAAACTGTAGATCTTAAGAAAGATCCAAAATGTGATGTTTGTAACGCGAAGGCAAAACCAGAGATAGAGCCTCGCGTAGAAATTAGTTGCAGCAAAGACGGGTTTACTACAGTTTTTGTTAACAACTACGTTGATGGTTTAAATCTTGAGAACGTTTCAAGAAATTCCCGGATTAGAGTCGCTTTAAAAAATGAAAATTATATATCAGGATTTTATGAAGATTCAAGGTTTACATTATTCAGCACAGGTTATGCTGTCTTTCAGTTTAAATACTATGATGATGAAATAAAAAACAAGGTAGAAAAGATTTATGAGCTCATCGTTGGGCGAGACTATAGTAAAAAGGCTCTCTGAGGTTTATAAGATAGAAAAAGACGAATTCGCCCCGCTTAACTTTAAAGATCCTTTCTTGATATTGATTTCAATTATACTTAGCCAGAACACTACAGACAAAAATGCATTAAAAGCAATGAAAAACCTCTTGGCCAGCAGACTTACAACCCCCCAGGACTTTCTTAAAGCTGGTACAGAGAAAATAAAACAACTTATAAAAGTAGCAGGTCTCTATGAACAGAAAGCAAATACGATTATCAGCTTAGCAAGCTGGACTCTCGAAAAATACGGAGGAGACCTTACAAAGCTGAAGCAAGAAGAACCTGAGAAGGTTTACGAGGAGCTTACTAGAATAAAGGGCATAGGACCCAAAACTGCTGACGTTTTTCTCATATTCTATCTTAAAGTGAGGACATTTCCAATAGATACCCATATAAGAAGAGTAGTAAAACGCATAGGAATAGCAGAAGGAAGCTACGAAAATATGAAAAAGAAACTCCTTCAAGTGTTTCCCGATCCGTTTAAAGCGCATATATTGCTGATAAAACATGGAAGAACAACCTGCACCGCCAGGAATCCTAAATGCAATCAATGCGTAATCAATAATTTTTGCAAATATTATTCATCTTTAAATTATTCTAAAAAAGATAATTAAGCTACCCTCTCATTTTTTGCGAAAAAGATTATAGTCATTTGTTTGAATCCACAGCTAAAGTTTCAAAAAGCGAAGCAAACGCGTTCTTTGCGCTCTTAAAGTATAAGGATGAACCTTCGAGCTCTGAATAACGGTAAACGAACCCTTCAGAGAAATTTTTTGAAATTCCAGCCGGTACCCCCCAGTTTATCGGGTTAATTTTTAAGCTCGCCAACACATCTTTAGCATCAACATATTTGCCCGGTTCAAAAGAATACAGGCGCATGTCATTTTCTACCCAAACGTATCTGTGACTTTTCAGAAACTTTATAACGTTTTCAGGAAAGTATACGGATGGACCTGACCTTATTTCAAAGTTTCTCTTATCAAACTCAAGAAAAACCGCAATAGTTACCCATGTATCATACTCTGAAACTGTAGACCTGATAATTCTATAACCGCTGTTCTTAAACGCGTTTCTTACAGCTTCTTCTGCTTTATAGTACATACCCCATCTAATGTCCTCAACAAGATCAGGAGCCTTAAAAGAAATCATTACAACGTTGTTTGATGTTCTATCTTCAGGCACTGGTTGTCTTTCAGCAAAATATTTAACATCAGGGGATTTTAAGAAATTTAAAGCTAACACTTTCAGCTTTCCCAAGACCCTGTTTTTGATTGCAAGGGCTAAATTCCTTTTCTGATCAACAGGGTCCAAAATTATTACCGGCGTAGTAAAAACTTTTTTTGGGTCATAATCATAAGGCTCAAGCGCCACAACTTCTCCCTGTTCCCATGCTACGATGTTTTTAAGTATTTCTACAAATGACCCATACTTTACTGCAAGTACCTCAGATAAATAACCACTAACGCCGCCTACTTTAATTTCAGCGCCATAGAGCCCGTTGCTTTTAAGAAACTTTTTAAAGACCCTTACCTCGCCCCTGAGCTCAGGGTTAAGTTTTTTCAAAAGATACTCGTTATGATACCTGCTTCTGTCCATGCTGGTTATCCACTTTCCAGGTGGAACGTCTGCGCATGGTACCAGGTTGAACTTTATGCCGTTTAGCATGCCTTCAATGTAAGGATGTTCTGCATAATTCTTCCAATAATTCAGGTCTTTGACGACCTCTTCAAGCTCTTTCAGCCCTTTTTTCCCTATTCCATCAGATCCCAGAGCGGGGTCGAACAGAACAAAAAAATCAATATCTGCGTCCTCTGGCAACCAGGTATCTCTTGCATAAGAACCTCCAAGAATAAATTTTAAACCTCTCCTTCTAAGCCTTTCAGATATAATGTTTTCAATTTCTTTAAGCCTCTCTCTATCTTTTTGACTTGGGGTAACCTGCTGTTTTATTTGTTCTACTAATTTCTTTATCTCTTCATAGTTTATATCAAATTCAAATTTCATACGCTAAAACAGAGTAGAATTGCAAACTATTTTAACTTAATGAAGGTTAAGCAAGATCATCTTGAATTGCCAAAGCTATGTTTTTCAGCGTTATTTCTTTATCTTCACTTATCTTCTGTATAAGAAAACCTATACCAAGCCTTTTTGCGAGTTCAGCGTTTATCCCTTTTTTAAGAGTTTCTTCGAGTATCCTTTTTGCAGTATCCGCATTGCCCCTCTGATAATGAACAACGGCAACGCAGACTTTAATAATTTTCTGAATGTCTTCTTTTTCGTTACCAATAGCTCCCTGCCACAAATCTTCAAGAAGCTCGTGGGCCTCCCAGCATCTTCCGTTCTTTACAAGCTCTTCCAGACTATGGTTACACTTTTCTAATTCGCATTCTTCAACCTTATTTAGTTTTAAAAGATGACTGATTTTTTCACCCTCAAAACAATTAGATATGTAATCCACTTCAACGTATTTCCCAACCCTAACATCGTTAACCTGCAACCCGTTAGATCTCAATAATGTTTTGAGCTTCTGTGAGTCTACAAAGCTGTACGCATTATTTTTAAAAATAGCTAGACATCTCATAACAAAAATATCTATAAGATGTTTAAAAAGAAAGAGCAGTTTTTAATGAGTTGTAAAAGATCAAGCTGAATTTATGAATTCGTTGTGCACTGCGTTTATAGCTCTTCTGCAGTCCTGGCTGTTTATAACAAAACCTATGTTAAGCTCGCTCGAACCCTGCATTATCATTATTATGTTTATCTTTTCCTTTGCAACGGCTCCAAATAGCCTGCTAGCAACACCTGGAGTACCCTTCATTCCCTCCCCTATGATTGAGACAGCGCATACGTTGTCAACTATCCTGTAATCTTGAATCTTTTCACCCATAAACTGAATCTCTATGATGTTCCTGTAGCTGTTTATGTCGTTTCTGTCTATTATTATGTTTACCTCAGAGCCGGACGGGCTTTGGGTCACCGTGTAAAACTTGAGGTTAGAAAGCAAAAAACTATTGAGAAGGTTTGGCAAAAGCGACCTTAGCCCAGTACCCATCAACGTAAATATAGCTAAGTTGTCAAGATGCACTACAGCTTTAACTACGTTTGAGGAAACAACACCTTCTCCCCTTATCACCGTCCCGCTTTCGAGCGGAGCTTTTATATCGTTTACATAAAGCTCAACGCCTTTGGACTTTAAAAGTTCCATAGCTTCTGGGTTAAATATGCTTGGTATAAAAGAAAAAATTTCTAAAGCTTCACTGTAGGATAGTATGTCTATTTTTCTTGCCCCCTTTATTATTGACGGGTCGGCACTCATGAGCCCTTTTACGTTTGTCCAAAGATCCAGCCTGTTACTTTCTGAAGATATAACAAGAAAAGATGCGATAAGATCAGAACCGCCGTCCTGAAGCTTAACTATCTTCTTATCTGAGGTAGAAGCCGTAAGTCCTCCTATAAACGTTATACTGTCAGGATCTGAGTTCTTTATAAAATTTTTGCACCTTTGGATTGACGCGTTAAACATTATTTCGTTCCTTGACTGGTCCACTATGATTCCTGATTCATAACCGTTGTACGTTTTGATTTTCTCACTATCAATCTTTTTTGTTAAATATTTTTTTATTGATGAAATAATCATGTTCTCTACTGAAAGGTATATTTGACCTTCAAGCGCAGGATACGTTTCTTTTATTTTTGATATTAGTTCCAGGATTTCAAGGGCATTGTTAACTGATTCAAGCGTCTTCTTTTCATCATAAAAGCCTTTAATTTTGAATGTCTCATATATTTTCTTAAATTGCTCTTTAGCCTTCTGATCATCTTGCAAGGCTGTTTCAATGGCTCTTTTTATATCTTTTTTAATTGTTGATGGAACAGATACAACAAAAACACCGGAATTTTTGTACCTTTTTTCGATAAGCTCCCCTATGTATTCTAGGTTCAGGTCTTCAATTGCGCTGCCGCTTATTTTAGCTATACTTTGCACGAAATTACAAAACAATAACTTAATTTAAATTTTTTGTATCAATATGTGTCACTAGTTCACCACATGCTTGTAATCCTCAAAATTGGTCTAATAAATTCTGCTAGCTGCTCATTAGATTATGTCATTGGTCCATTTAATCGTTGGTTAACATATAGAAGAACCTAAACGTTCTGAACAAGTTACTTATATGGAAAAATTTTAGATTTATGCAAGTTCTTAAAGATATTTTTCATATTCTTATATATGAGGTTCTTTAAGTTCTGCTCTTACATAAATAACATTATCTACCCTTGCAAGCGTCAACGTACCAAAAAGCTCCGTTTGTGCAAACAGTCTTATTAAAAGTTTTTTAGGAACGCTTTAAGTTGGTCTCCCTAATTCTTTAACTAATGTTTATTTCAGTTTGATCAATAAAGATAATCCTTTAATATAAAAAAGTGCTATTGGGTTAATTTAACCTGTTTGCACAATTATTTGCTGGAAATAAAGCCAAATAAAAAATAAATTTTAAGCCCTAAATTAACAGCATACATCAATCTTTAAAACAAGTAATGAAAAAATATGATATATGTTAGATATACAGCAAACATTTCTTATAATTAACACCCCCGTTAACTTTTTATTACATTCTTTTAAGAAAAGTTTTTATATAATAATTTAGAAATGATTTACAGTGAAAGGCAATGTCGACGAATTATTCTAAGGTTCGTTTGAAAATTGGTGTAAACGAGATAGAAATTTATGGAGTAAAAGATGACATGGAATATTTGGGTCAGCTGGCTTTGAAAATTTATGATACTGTGTCTAAAAATACAAGTTCGCTACAAAGCAAAATTACAGTTATAGAAAAAGAGGACGAAAAAGAAAAGCAAGCTGAAAACATAATCCAGCTTCCGGACATACAACTAGATCCAAATTCATCCTTACCTGCTAACATAATCAAATTGTTCATAAGCGAATGGGGAAAAAAGCCCAGAAGGCTTTCTGAAGTAAAAGAAGTGCTCGACAGCTTTGGCCTAGTCTATCCAAAGCAGACGGTAGCAGTATCTCTTTTGAGGCTTGCAAAAGAAGGAAAGATTAGAAGGTTTAAGAACGAGAGGGGAGAATATGTATATATTTCTGTTCCTTCAAAGATAGTACAGGAACAAGGTGAGACCGCATGAGTACTACTTCACTAAAAGTTGACATAAGCTATGGAGAGCTTTCAGCAACATTTAGCGGCAACCCAGATGAAGTACTCGTTGCAGTGACTAGGTTTCTGGCTTCTAACGTTCCAGCCATAGATGTTGCAAAAAAGATTCTGCTAAACTACGATTTACAGGAACTTATTCAGATGTTTTCAGACTACATAAAGATCACAAACGAAGGACCTCGCGTACTCCCTAGGGAAAACCTGAGCATAAAACAAAAGATAACTCTTCAGCTGGTTGGAAACAGAATAGCTTATTTGTTAAACAAGATACAGGATGAATCTATGACATTACAAGATCTAATAAACGTTCTTGGACTTCCGGGAAAGTCTATAAGCAGTAGGCTGAGCGAGCTCGTTAAAGCCGGTCACGTTATTAGAATTCAGGATTCAAAGACTACAAAATATCAGATATCTACTATGGGGATCAAATGGTTATCTGACACCCTTACAGGAAAAATCAAAGCAGAGTGAACTAACCAGCCATCACAAGCTGTGCTTCTCGCTTCATCTATACGCTTACGTATGAAATACTTGCAAAGTATTCCACCATCGCAGAGACGTTTCATCCTTTGGGCGTCTCGCCTGCGTCCCACAGGCAAAGCTCAGTTATTTCTGATTTCATTAGATCAAGTTTTGACTTTGCTCTAGGCATTGCGGCTTCCCCAAAGGTCTGCGTGGCTTTCAGGGCAGTAAAGATGATGTGCTTAAGTCTTAAACTTTATCTGCAGTACAGAATTGGACTTAACCCCCGATAAGTTAAAAAGTTTCTTTTGTACTGATAACCTGAACTTTTCCTTCATTATATTTTTGCTTTATTATGTCTATTAGCTTTTCAAGGTTTATCCTCCTAAGGGCTGATATTTCTACATAATCCTTTATTCTGCCATCCTGGAATACAAATTCGTTTTTCTTCTGATCTATCTTGTTGAGCACAGCAACCACGTTATCTAAGTTTACTTCAAGCTCTTCAAGGACGTTCAGACTCGTCATGTACTTTCTCCAAAAAAGCTCTTCATCCAGACTGTAATCAAGAACAAGAAGTATTAGGTCCGAATATTTTAACTCTTCAAGAGTAGACTTAAATGACTCGATCAAATAATGTGGAAGCCTTTCTATAAATCCAACAGTATCGCTTATATAAACGTTATCCAATCCGTTTATCTTTCTTATGGTTGTGGTTAAAGTAGTGAACATTTTTCCGGTTACAGTTTTGTTCTCGTTTGTAAGAGCATTAAAAAGCGTCGTTTTACCAGCTCCAGTATAGCCTGCTAGGGCAACTATAAATTTGTCTTCTTCAAGCCTTCTCTGCCTGTGCAGGCTTCTCCTCATTCTTTCTCTTTCGAGCTTTTTTCTTAAACTGTTAATCTGCTTGTTAAGGAACCTTATGTACTTATCAACTTCGTAAGCACCGTAACCCATGGGACCAGTCTGCTCCCCCATCTTTGTTAACCTGACTATCTCCTTAATTCGTGGTATTTCATACTGTAACTCTGCAAGCTTTACCTGAAGTTTAGCTTCAGTTGTCATTGCCCTTTTTTCAAATATGTCTAGTATCAGTCTTATCCTGTCTATGGTCTTTACGCCAAGAAGTTTGCTGAGATTATAGAGCTGAGAAGCGGACAGCTGTTCATCTATTATCACAAGATCTGGTTTCAATTTTTCTGTTAATTCCTTTAGTTCTTCTGCCTTTCCTTTGGACAGCCCGTACTTTCCTTCTTTCATGCTTTTAACTTTGAACGAAACTAATGGTCTGTACCCTGCTGAAGAAGCCAGCTCAATGGCTTCTTGCTCAGAGTAAGGTTCTCTGTAAGTTACAACTATAGATCTTTCGTTCACTTTCTGAGCTTCACCTTTAAACTGTACTCGATCTTCCTTAAAGTTGGATAATCTGGGATTATTTTTTCCTGTTCTATCTTAGCAAGAAGGGATGGTTTTATCCCTATCTTTCTTCCGAGCTGTTCTTGGGTTAGGTTCATCTTTTCTCTTATCTCTTTAATTATCCTTCCGTAGCCATCTATAAGCTCGTATTCCTCTTCAACTTGATTTTTTGTAGGTCTGACTATACCGCTTACTTTTGCTTCATTATTTTTGCGTTCGTTCACTATTTTTCCGTACTTTGCGCATTCTTCACATACTTTCAAATAAGCGCCATCTACCTCTATGGTTATAGGTTTACCGAATATCGGTTTGCCACATATTTCACAATTCATTCTTTTACTCTAATTATAATTTTTCGTATATATACGATTTACGCTGACCTTTAAGCTTTATTGAAAAGGTATATTTGATAATAAATAGTGAAGTACAATGCCCTACAAGGTCTTTGACGGAAAAGATGTAATTGTGAAAACTTATTGTATAAAACGGTCGATTTTTTAGGGTTCTAGCCGCTCATAAATTGGGTACCTGAGCAGAGTTATGCTGTTAAGAAACTTGAGGTAAAGCCAACACCAGATTTGTTATCAAACTAAGGCTTTTGTCAAAAGAAAGTATTGAAAATAGTTCAAAAAGCTTAAAGAGTTCTTTACATCAAAACTATAAAAACATAGCAAACGCCAAAAAGTTAATTAAACGGTTGTTGTTAACATTAAACATGCCTACACACGGCAGTATCACAAAAGCGGGAAAGGTCAGATCACAAACGCCAAAGATTCAGGGTAGAGAAAGACATAATCCGCCTCCACGTATATCTTTAAGAGCTAAGTATATTAAGAGAGTAGAACTAAAAAGAAATCCAGGACAAAACTGGGCATTTTTAAGAAAGTAATAATAATTTTATGGTAACACAGAATTCAGAAGTTCTTGAAGTTCTATCTCTGAAATTCCTTTAGTTAAGCTTACCTGTCTTTTTCAAGAACCTTTTCCAGCTTGTGAATAGCGTCCACAAGCGAATTCTTTATTCCCCATCCATCGCCTGTAACAGATGTTTTTACGTAAGGACCGTTTACCTGTATCCTTATTATAACGTGCGGTTTGCCTTTTCTCTGCCTTTGATCCCCGTTTACGTAAACTGTTAACGTTGAATTTTGCAAAATCTTTGAGTATTTCCTTGTCAAGCTTGTAATCCTTCTTCTTATCGTTTCAGGGTCGTATTCGAGTTCTTCTATTACTCCTTTCTTTGAAAGCTGAAGGAATATTGCGGGTTCTGTAACTTTTATTGAAGCTATATGTTTGAGAAGATCTTCTTTGGTCAAGATGCCGCTTAGATGCCGGTTTCTCGTAACAACTACTGATGAAAACCTGAACTTTTTCATCAGTTCAAAAGCTTCAAAAGCGTTGGCGTTTTCATCTATTGACTTTACGTCCTCTGTCATGATTGATTTTACCGAACCCTCGGCTATGTCCTTCATCTCTCCAATAGGGCTATCCCTTTTCTGCCTAAATTTTGGCTTGATAACCTTCTGTATTATGTCATGAAGGGTTACAATTCCAACTACCTGTTCATCTTTCATAATTATAACTCGTGAAACGCCCGAGTTTCTCATGGTAGAAAGTAATTGTCCTATTGTTGAATCTACGTCAAGAGTAACTGGATCGGGTGTCATTATGTCCTTTGCAGTGACGTTTCTGAAGACGCTGCGACTTTGAGATATTACGTCATCAGCAAAGACTCCGCCGCCAACGCTACCATCTTGCAAAACATACGGCAGAGTTTTAAAACCGCTTTCTACCATCAGCCTGCTTACGTCATCTAAGTTTTCGTTACCAGATAACTTCGGCGCCACTTTCATAAGAGTTTTTACTTTGGTCGTAGTGGGATCATAATTAAGCTTGTAAGCAAGGCTTTCGTTTATTATTCCCTCATAGAAAAAACCGTTGGAAACAACAATAAGATCCCTCTGTTTTTCAAATAGATCCTGTATTTCTGAAATTGTTTTGCTTTTATCAACAGTTATTATATCTTTTTTTATAATGCTTTCTAAGCTCATGTATAAATCATAAACTTCTTAAAATAAAAACGTTTACAGATGTTCAAAATCGTTTAAAATCCTTTCCTGAAGCGCATCAAACTGTTTATACAACTCTTCAACTGTTATGTATTCGTTTACGATCATATAATCTGCAACAGCTATAACAGAACCGATGCCAAGTTCTAGCTCAATCTTATCCCTTTCTTTAAATTCATTAAAGTCCTTTGGATCATCTTCTCTTCCTCTTCTCTTAAGGAGATAAAACCTTCTCTTTGGGCTTGCGTGAAGCGCCAAAATTAATATGCGCGCGTGCTTACTAAAGAATTCAACTTCACTAGGAGACCTTATACCATCTATTATAACGAGCTTCGAGTTGCTTTTTTCTATTTTCTCTAGCGTAAGCTTTGCTACTATGTCTTTTCCACCCTGTTCTCTTAGTATCTTTACAACTTTTCTCTGGCCTTCTTTGCTCAGCCCATAACCAAGCTCTATGCTCTTTTCCCTTATTATGTTGCCCATAGAAAAAGTTGGTATCCCGAGCTTGCTGGAGACGTAAGAAGCTATAGTGGTCTTACCTGCGCCCGGCATGCCGGTTATACCTATAATTCTGACATGCTCCAACTCATACCCATTATAACAAACTATATTTTAATCGTTCTGTTCGTTCGTAATTTTATAGGAATCATTTTATCATTAAAATCATTAGCTCATCGGGATTGAACATTCTTGCTACAGCTATAAGAGGCTTTGAAGAATATTCAGCTTATGAAGCTGAACTCCTTGGATGCAGGGCTGTTGAAACAAGGCAAGCGCGAGTTGTTCTTGAAGGGGATTATAGCTGCGTTTATGTGTTGAACAATTTTGCAAGAACCGTCAATAAAATTCTTCTATTATTAAGCAGGGAAACTGTCCAAAACTTGGATGATATATACAACAAAGCTTTATCAATAGATTACAGCTTTATAAAGCCTGACCAATCATTTGCTGTTAGATCTGAAAGAAGCGGAATACATGAATTCACATCTCTCGATATAGCAAGGGTTGTAGGGCAGGCAATAATAGATTCTTATCAGAGAAGCACAGGTAAAATTCTCAAAGTTAACCTTGATGAGCCAGATGTTGAGATAGAAGCTGACCTTATAGGTAACGAGCTCTTCATAAGCATAAACACTACAGGTAATGGGCTTAACTTTCGAGAATACAGAATTTATAATCATCCATCTTCTTTAAAGCCAACCCTAGCCTCTTCGCTGATCATAATGTCTCAGTGGGAAGGATCAAGCTTTATAGATCCTTTCACTGGAGGGGCAACCATACCAATTGAAGCCGCGCTTTATGCTAAATCATCGCTAGTGAAGCCATCTGGCAAATTTCTTTATAAAAAGCTCAGCTTTTACGATGATAAAGCCGAAGAAGAAGCTTTAAAAAAGATAGGTAAAAAGTTTGACCTTAAAGATAAAATCGTAGGTGTAGAAATTTCTCGAAAGCACTTTACTGGCGCGTTGAAAAACGTAAGCGCAGCCAACCTTGGAGAAAGCATAGATATTATTCTTGGGGACTCGATAAAGATCGATTTCCAAAGAAAATTTAAATTCCTCGTTTCAAACCCACCATACGGCATAAGAAGCGGAAGAAAAGAAAAGGTGCTTAAGATTTATGAACTTTTTGTAAAAAGGATGGATAAAATTCTTGAAGATAAAGCTCGTGGGGTGATGATTACAACTGAATATAAAAAGCTTACAGAACTTTTAGGAGAAAGAGGTTACAAAGTCCTTAAGGTTAACACGGGGCTCCATGGTAAGCTCTGGGTTGGGGCAGTGCTTTTTAGTGTTTAACCAAGAGATTTCCTTAGCCTGGCCATTTCTGTTATGTTTTTTACTATTTCTTCTTTGTTATTTTCAAGTAGAGCAGCAAGAGTTAACGTCGAAAGTAGCTTGTGTTTTAAAACGTCGTATTTTTCGTTTGCCTTTATTCCAAAGTTCGATTCTATAAAACTGATGTCGTTTTTAATTTGCTGAATTATCTTTTCGTTTACAATCATTTTATCGTTAAGTATTGTTAAATTTTCGGCAGAATAATAATTTACCGAAGCTTTAAGATCTACATCCAGGAACCTATAGGTTGAAATTAGCGTATTCCATTCTTCTTCGTTTAACTTATCAAGAGCAGAAGCGCCAAAAATTTCAGGTGGAAGCCCCACGCTGTATAAAGCGCTTACAAAGGTTATAGCCCTAGGTAAAGTCACTTTTCCGGCACTCCTCGAGTATCCGAAAAGTCCTATATGTAGCTTTCTGGCCCTTCTCCTTGGCACAAAGCTTGCTATCTCGTTTATCAGAGGTGCCAGGCCTTCTATAACTGTTTGATACGCAGGAGTGTACAGATTGATTATTTTCTTAAACGTATTGAGCTCGTCCGCACTAAAGCTTTCTTTTTCGTAAGGCTTACTTATGTTAAGAAACCTTATCGCGCTTCTGGTTTCTTCTTCTTTATAGTCATATCTGAAAGCAGATTGTATAGTAAATGTCCAAACTCCTCTGTATTCGTTAAAAACGTTTTCAACGTTTAATGGGTTTAAATGTCCTCTGAACGGAAGGCTTCCTACACCGATTATAGGATATATTGGTATATGGTGAAGTTCTTCTACGTTTTTCAATTCGCTAAGGGCATGCTTTGCTAGCAAAACCGCAGATACGATGCCGTAATTCATTGCTGGATCTGACCTCGCTATAAATACCCTGAGGTATGAAACTTTGATCGTATTTACGTACTTTTCAATTATGCTTTTTATGTTGAGAAGTGAATCCTTATCTTCAACCAGAGGAATGATTTCTAACCATTTAGGCTTTATTTCCCCTATCAAATCTCTAACTTTAAGGTTTTCCGTCAGCTGCATGTCTTCTTTGTTTACTACTGCTTTTTCATAGTACTTCGCTAAGGCAATAAGCTGTTCTGCATTTGTAGTAAATGGTAATATTGCTTCAAAAACAGGAACAGTTACAGCTTCACCGTAAAATTTTTCACCTACGTCATGGTTTATCGGGATGCTTTCCAAAGTTTCAGCAAAAACCTTCCTATCAACTCCCTCGATGAACGGGTTTGGTAACCTGTACGTTAAAAATATATGTTTTCCCAGAACGTTATCCTTAAAGTATTCTGGATACATGGTAAAAAGTTTTCTCGCTACGTGAGTGTCAACGTCTTTCCCTTCTGCATCCCACATTACTTCTTCTACGCCGTAAAAAGAATAAGCTAGATAAGCCTCATAAACCTCGTCATCTCCTTCTATAGAACCTTCTTTTCCTTTTACCCACTCCGGAACGTTCGCGTTGTCCGGATGCTGTGTAGCCATAGTCCTCGGAATCTTTCTCATGTTTTCATAAGATTATTATGTGTCGATATTTAGCCCTTTCTTTCGTGCTCAAATCCATTTATTAAAATGAAAAATTCCTTCTTTGATGACTGACTTTGGCTTTGGGGCAGAAGCCTTATGTCCTAATAGTATCATCCACTGGGGTTCAACATAGTCTGGTAAAACGAACATCTTTTTGAAAATGTCAGGCCTAGCAAGAGGAACTGCTCTCCAATGGGCGCCAAGCCCAATACAGTTCGCCGCTATAAGGATGTTTTCAGCAACTGCCGCAAGGCTTTGAATCCCCATGATCTTTTCGAGTTCATCTTCTTTTCTCAGCTTTTTTATGTTTAGCAAACCTATCAGAATAACCTGTGCTGATGAAATTATTTCATACGTTCTCTCAGCTTTTTTAACGTCTGCCTTTCCGCTTTTAACGTATTCTTCTTTTAACGTTGATGCAAGTTTTTCAATCAAAAGTTTTTCTGTAATTATCAAAAAGTCCCATGGCTGTTCGTTATGGGGACTTGGTGCGCTAATTGCGGCCTGCATTATCGCCTTTACATCTTCCTCCTTAACTGGTTCGTCGGTAAAATTCCTGATGCTTCTGCGGGTATAGATACCTTCTAAGCAGTCCATCATTTTTTTTATAAAGGTTAAATAATTAAGTTTTTTAAATAAGTAGTGAAATTGAAGCTAGGATTTGTAGGATTAGGAAAAATGGGACAAGCATTGGCTCTTAGAGCTATACAATCAGGGTATACTGTTTACGGCTATAACCGAACTAAATCAAAAGTAGATTCGATAAGAGATAGAGTTGAAATTTTGCCATCCATAAGCGACGTTGTAGAAAAGAGCGATGTATTACTTGTAGCCGTTACAGACGATGAGGCTGATGAAGATGTTATTTTAGGAAATCACGGTATATCAGATTACATAAGGCCAAACAAAATGATAATAGACTTCAGTACAATTTCTCCTATAATGTCGAAGTACATAAATGAAAAACTGAAAAGAAAAAACGCTTACAGGTTAGAAGTGCCGCTAATAGGAGGACCTGATAAGGCCCTCAGGGGCGAACTCATAGCTCTTATAGGAGGAGACAGGTCAAAATATGAAGAAATGTCTGACCTTATAAAGACGTTTGCGATAAGGACAATATATGCGGGGGACATAGGAGATGCGCTGTCGCTCAAGCTGGCTTTCAATCTCCTCGTTGCAGGCTATGCTGAACTAATAGCTGAGGGGTTGGCGTTTGTGCAAAAGATGAAAGTCGATCCAAGGTTGTTTGTGTATCTTATAAACGCCAGCGGTTATAAGACAGAGTTCAGCGAAATAAAGGGGCAAAAGATGCTCGTAAGCAACTATGAACCAACTTTCTATTTAAAGCATATGAAAAAAGACCTTGGATTGATTTCAAAGGTTGCTGATAAATATAATATTTATCTTCCTGTTCATTCAGCTCTATGGAGCACTTACACTGCGGCAACTGAATATGGGCTTGCAGAAGAAGATTACAGCGCTATTCTTGAATATTTACTAAAAATTAATAAATTAAAAGAATAAAATAAATATGAGCCGGGGTGCCGGAACGGCTACGGGTGCGGCTGCAGACCGCATTTATGTGGGTTCAAATCCCACCCCCGGCTTCCCGGCAACTTGTTTTTTACAGTAAGAGCCCATAGTTAAAAGATTTATAGCGTTTATTCTAGATCTTTATTATAGAATTTCTGTGTTGCTCTCTAGCTTATTTTCGAGCAAAATTATTGATATACATCCAAGAACAGAAAGCAGAGAAACAGTAATAGATATATATGGCCAAGACCGAAGCAAATTTCCTGAAGCGTTAACAAAAACAGGGACTCCAAATGATAAAATCAATCCTGTTATAAGCGTCGCTATCTGCAGTGTCCATCCGATTCCTGAATATCTCATATTAACGGGAAAAACCTTGCTGAGAGTCACTCCCAAAGCTCCGAACGCTATATAAAGAAAAGCAAATGCGCAGACTGCGGCCAAAACTATATAGACGGTGTTTTTTGATTGCAGTATAGGAAAATAAAAAAAGGAAAATACAGTCAGTCCAGCTCCTCCTGTGACTATCGGGATATAAAGCCTATTAAATCTATCATAGAGATACCCTCCAAACAAAACAAAAGGAAAACCCGCGAATCCGGCAAGTATCGCTGAAAGCATTTCGGTTGAATAAGGAATCCCAAGCGCTTTCATGTAAGAAAGACCAAGAGGGTTAAGGAGAAGGTTTGCAGCTGCCGTTGGAAAAGCTGCTACAAGTATCCCAGCGGCTATGTACCGGGAATATTTTTTCCAGACCTGAAGCGAAGGCGCCTTCAGAACCCCTCCGCCAAGCTTCATGGACCTGAAAGCAGGACTTTCAATCATCTTCAGCCTAAGTACTATACCAGCAACAACTACGATGCCTCCAAGTATAAATGGTATCCTCCATCCATAGATTATGAAAGCCCTCCTGCTCATACTTAATTCTGTGAGGAGAAAAACAAGCGGGCCGAGTCCGAACCCAATAGGGTTAGCAGCCTGCATCAAAGATGTCCAAAAACCCTTTCTTCTTTCTGCAACCTCATAAATCCATGATATGGCGCCCTGCCATTCACCTCCTATACCAAAGCCTTGCAGAAACCTAAACGCTAGCAAAAGAACAGGAGCTGAGAGGCCTATAGCTGAATACGGAGGCAGTAATGCTATCGAAAACATGGCAACACCAACTGTCAAAAGAGTGACGATAAGAGATGATTTTCTGCCGACCCTGTCTCCAAAATGTCCAAATATCAGCGCAGCAAAAGGTCTTGCAAAGTACATAGCTGTATAAGAAAGCATAGAAAGCACAAACGATATAACAGGGGGAAAGCCGCAAAGAACACAATTGGCCATATTGTTGAAGCCGCTATTCCTGCTATGACAACATCGTACCATTCGATAAAAGTTCCAAAAAAAGCTGCGTATACAGCTGTCTTCTGGGATTTGGTTTCAGTAATGAGCATAAACTGGCTTTCTGTGCTTTTTATTTAAGTTTTTTTTGTGCTGAGATTTTTTATAATCCTTTTTTAGATCAACATTGAAATAGCCAAAGATATACTGTACATAATATATATGATCGAACTTATTTCTACTCCATACAGGAAACCTTCTCTTTTAAGTTTGATCAGGCCACGATAAGCGATCGGTAAAGTTAAAAGTGTCAGGTTTATTTTAACGTTTCCTGTTATTATTGAAACAACAGGTATCCAGATATAAGATAATATTACCATTGAATAGAAAAGAAGAGCGGCACGTTCTTTCCCAAGAAGCACAGCCAAAGTTTTCCTTCCAACATCTCTGTCTTTGTCAATGTCTCTAGTATTGGCAGCTGTTAGAATAGAGGCAACTAGCAAAGAAAGAGGCAAGGATAAAAGATAAGCCATCATCACGAGCCTTCCAGCAAAAACAAGAACTGTGGCAACGATTTCTATAAACCCCATAGTGAGGCCCACTATAACTTCACCAAAAGGTGTCCTTGAAATAGGAACAGGGCCTTCTGAATAGAGAATACCTACAAGAAAAGCTACTATCCCTAGAGCAAGCACTGTAAAACCTCTTCTGATTACTATTGGTATCGCAAGAATTCCCGCTAAAAAGTCAAAGAGGACAGCTATCATAAAAACTTCTCTGGGCGACGCCTCACCTTTAACTATAAGCCCTGCAAACCCGTGCGATGCATACCTGTCTACACCGTTTACATAATCGCCGTGTTCATTAAAAACATTTGTCGCGATTTGCATCAGAAGAGCAACGGCGAACATGTCTGCCCAAAGAATGGGATTAAACGAGCTTAACCTGCTCGCTATAGCTCCTCCTACCAAAAGCGGTGCTGCAGTGGCGCTAAGGGAAGGCACCCTAATTAAAGATATAAATTGCCTAAGGTTCAATGCATGAGATAAAATCCTTTTCTGATTTAAATTATTTGCGTCAAAAAGTGCCTCAACATCGCAGGTAGGCGTCTCAATGCATCTCAGCTCTTGCTTTCACGCAAGCTTTTAGATCTTGCTTTTGACGGACTTCAGCTTATATGGTCTAACACCTGAGATTTTCCCATGAGAAAGTTTCTTTCCTAATTATCCCTGAATTCTTTTCAGGATTGCTCATCAGCCTTTAAAGATCATTAGCTGAAGCCTTAAAAATACCTATAAAATGAAATGTAAAGCTTAAAGAAGGGGACTTCTGCCCCTTAATCCCTACCAGTTAAAAATCAAGAAACTTTAGCTAAAAGCTTGTAATATTTGGTTTAAAAGATCCTTTGCCTTGTTTATTTTTTCCTGCAAACTTTTTACTTGCTCCTCTAAATTTTTTATCTGCTGCGATTGTTCACAGCCAGGCACAGCCACGTTAAATCCTTCATTCTTTAATTTTTCATAGCTTTGCCTTATTATCTGCCCAGCCTTGGTTTCCCCCTTTAGGTGTTTTCTTACTGTTGCTTCAGTGACCCCAATTTCGTCTGCTATCTGGCTTGCTGTCATCCCAGCCTTGTCTCTTGCAAAAGCTGCAGCAGCAACATACAAAGAATCAACCCACGTCAGCCGTTCATGCGGGTCCCCCATCGCCTGGAGC
>WYER01000016.1 GCA_009903795.1 Nitrososphaerota archaeon
GAACTGGTACAACTTCATAAGGCCACACGGAGCTTTTGACATAGAAAGACTTGAAACGCCTGCAACGATCTTCTACAAGAGGCTTCCCAAAAAGGAGATCATCGATCAATCATTCTTTGATATGCTGGAGAGGGGGGTGTAATAATTTGCAGATAAAACACTGTAAACTCCTCCTGTCAAGTATTGTTTATCCTTTTTAAAAAGAGAATGATGAAATAAACTTATAGTCTATCACGGTCCTTATAATATTGATCGCTTTGTCAACTAGAGAATTTATTTTTATATGTAATATTTTTTGGAAACAATGTTTTGTAAACCACCTTATAATTCCTTCAGGCTTTGAATTTTATCTAATAGCTTCGTGCTCTTCCAATTTATCAGTGTGTACATGCAATATTTATTAAAAATAAAAATATAATTTTTATAAGAAGTTTTTGTTCGAACTATCTTTCTTATTATACTTTTCCTTTTAGATAATCTTCATAAAGGAAGATAAGTATAAAATGGATGCTTGGTTTATATATCCATTCATGCATAATACGATGTGGCGATAAAAATGTCAGCTTCACCTATTAAGCACGATTATGCCGAAGCCTACAGGGAAATGAGGGAAGGCGTATTATATCAATTCATAGCATGGATATTGCTCGGCATAGGCATAACATATGTATTCACCTTAACCATAGGCTCATCGTTCGCAGGATTCCATCACATGGTAACGGAAAATTTCGGGCTAGGAATGTTAGCTCTCGTGCCATTAGCTATATTCTTGCTCATCGGAGCCATTATATCGCTCATAGGCCTGTGGGGGAAGTTCATACCAGGAGTAAAGAAGCTGGCAAACGTGAATCCTGAGTTCTCTACCTCCAGCACTTTCGTGAACCTAGGCCTTTTCTGGGGGACTCTTCTAATGCTGATCGGGGCCCTCACAGTAATGATAGTAGTGGGGGTCTTTATAATGATGATAAGCTTCATACTCATTATCCTTGGCTACATAGGGATACTCTTGCTCTGCTTCAAGCTAAACGATTTTGAGAAGAACTCCCTTTACCTTGCTGCTGGTATATTATTCCTCATCGGTATAATTTTTCCAATCCTCGACTTCGTTGCGTGGATCCTACTTTATATAGCGCTCGTAGAAAGCTTGAGAAAAGCTAACTCGCAAGCTACCCAGATTCCTCCTTTTACCCCTTCTCCTCAACCCTTAGCTTAAATCATTTTTTATTCAAAGCGATTAAAAATCCTTTAGCTCTTATCTTTTTATTTTTTCGTAGAAGTCATCCTCTTTACGACCAATCCAGCTAAAGAGGGTTAAAGTTGAGACTAGGAGAACTAAGGCTTATATTGGCATAGACGCTTAATTTTACAGAGACTTGACCATACTATTCAGCTTTTTCAGCCATCTCACTTGTACTGACAAAGGTTTACAATTTTCTGCGTCAAATGTTGCACTGTTCCTTGTAGCAATGACAGGGGAAGAGGTACTTGGAGTTTTCATGATGTCGTGGGCTCTTGATGTAATGAATAACAAGCCTCACTTCTTCTCGGGACTTCGAGGAGGTCGAATAATGTCTGGTAACTCCTCAAGACTCTTAAGAATGTAATCGGGCTTTATTTTCTCGTAAACGCTAAAGCTGTCCCTCAGTACAAGAGCTGTAAGGGATCCTGCTTTCTTACCAGCTAGCACGTCGTACTCCCTGTCACCCACAGCTATGCAGCTTTCTGGCTTAACCTGCATAAGCTCCATGGCTTTAAGAAATACATGCGGCTCTGGTTTAGGTTTTTTTACTTCATCTACCGTTACCCAGCAGCATAGATAGCTGTCAAGCTTGAGATTCTTTATAACAAAATAACAAAGTCTATAAGATCTTTCCCTAAACTCGTCGCAACAGCGCTCTTTACTCCTAGCTCTTTTAAAGCTTTAAGGGCATACAGCGCATCAGGGAATATCCTGAAACTGCTTATACTCTCTATTATGTACTTTTTCCTCGTCTCTTTTATTTTCTCCAGTAAAACTCTGTCAGGATTCTTAATAAATTTTGAGACTATATCGTAAAACGAAAGTCCAAGATACTTTCTTATTTCATCTGGTTCTGCTCTGTATCCAAATTCCCCGATAGCCTTTGAAAGGGCTACAGAAAGGGCATCAGCGTTATCTATAAGGGTTCCGTCTAGGTCAAACGCAACTCCGAGTATCATACAACTGTATGATATATAAAAAATTTAAATTGTACTTAAGCTTTACAAAAAGTTAAGTAAAATATCGATTTATTCAGCTAAACCATTAAGACACATAATTAAGGATCTGTGTAAACACTATTCAGGCTTAATTTTTAAAACAAGTTCTCCGTCACGAAATATGTAAAGCACCAGCGGTTGAATTGGAATCCAGTCTTCATCTGTAAGCTTTTCAGTTGATATTATAAACGCCTTTAATTTTTCCCCTTTTATCTTTAATATTCTCTTTTAAACTTACCGTGTTAAGCAAGTAATGAAGCATTCTTTCCCTGTTCATGTAAGCCAGAATATATTCCTTATCGTATAGCAAAAAGTTAAACTTTCCCAAGCTTCCTATGTCTTCTACGCATTTCTATATTTTTCCTGCCAGCTCTTTTAGATTCACTTTCTTACTTGCTGATTAATTCAACAGAATGCGTATTCAGAATCAGTTTCGCCAGCTTGGAAAAACGTTTTAAGCTTATGCTTTTCATCTTTTTTAACCTGTGGAACGTCTCCTTTATGAGAAAAAACAAGATCTTTGCCCCAAAGCTTTATTACAAAAGGATAACACAGCTCAGATGACTGTCTCTGGACTTTTTCGTATATGCGCGATTATCAACTTACTGTTTATTCTTTCTGTAAAAAATTCTGTTAACTTGCTTTTGTGAGCCGCTACAAACTCCTTTACCATGCTAGTAAGCTTTTTATCATAATACCAGGCAACACCCTGCCATTAGGATGAATTTTTTGCCTTACTAAAGAACTCTTTAAGCAAATACTCAGCCTCGATGCTTTTGTTCAATGAAACTCAACAGTTCGCACAATTTGAGCTACTTTATATTAATGTTTGTTTTGTTAATAAATTTTGTATTATTTAACAAAAGCTGAAAGCTTCGTCTTTTACGCCTATATGGAACGATTAAAACTCTGAAGAAATAATAATCATTTTATAAGCCAATCGTTCTTCGTTTTTTAACAACACGAGCTGGTCAACTTATAGCTTGGGTGCCTGAGCATAATCCTCAGGCTATGTCGATTTGTGCTGAAAACCGGGGCGCTGGTACAGAGCTTGTGCAGCTACTTTCATATTTTGTGTTTTATAGTTAGTAGCGCCCGTAAAGGAGTGTAACCCTTGAGACCTCAGGAAACCCTTGCCTTTTAAGGCGGGGAGGAGGTCAGCTCCTCCTTTACTTGAATGGCTAAATTTGTTATCCTTTTCTCACTTAACTACAAAATAGCAAAAAACATTAAAAAATTAAAGGTTGTAGCTGTCAAACACTTCATTGACTTTTTTAAGCGCGTTTACTGTATTAGCAGGTATGCCGTTATAGTTGAGGGCAGCTCCCAGAGCTGCTATTCCTTCCGCAACAAACCTTTTTTGAGCCGTGTAACCCATATGACCTATCCTTATTACCTTATCCTTTAATGGGCCCCATGAACCCGCCAGCATAACGCCAAGCTTTTCCCACGCAAAATTAATTATCTTTTCAGGACTTATCGGAGAATAAACTGCAGTTACTGTAGGGGCTGAAAACGCTTGATCTTTAACGAAGAGCTTCAAGCCCATGGCTTTGACCCCCTCGATTGTCGCTTCTTTGGATGCTAGATGCCTCCTGTAAACTGATTCAGGTCCTTCTCTGAAAATTTCCTTAAGCGATCTGTGAAGCGCAAGAATATCGTTTGCAGCTGGCGTGTACGGGAACATTTCCTGTTTCAAATATTCATCCCAAACCTTTATCCCCATATAATAGCCTTTGTAATTGTTTTTCTCTATCACTTCCTTGGCTTTTTTAGAAACAGCAATAATAGCAAGTCCCGGGGGAGAACTGAAAGCCTTCTGGCTAGCCATCAGACATATATCTATGCCCAGAGCCTCGCAGTCAATTGGTAACCCTCCAACAGCTGAAATTGCGTCGACTATGAAAAGAGAACCTTTTCCTTTTATTCTTTCAGAAACGGATTCAATATTGTTGATCAAACCCGAGGGCGTTTCAACATAAACAAAAGTTACAGCTTTATAGTTTTCAACGTTTTTTATAAGCTGTGCGTCAAAAGGCTCATCATAAGGTGAGTTAACTGTATCTACCTTTGCACCGTACCTCATTGCAAGGTCAGCAAATAATTCGCCAAAAACTCCGTTTGAAAGAGAAAGAACCCTGTCTCCTTCTCTAATCGTGTTAGCAATCGAGACTTCAAGCCCGAGCATTCCTTCGCCGCTCATTATATAGATGTCGCCGTTCCATTTTATCAGCTTCTTTATCATTTCAACAGTTTCGTTGTAAACCCTGAAGAAACCTTTATCGAGGTCAGGATTAACAGACCTTAGCATTTCTCTTAAAACATCAGGATTCATTTCAGTTGGGCCAGGAGTCAATATTGTCATATACTTTCACTCGCTTATTTTTCCTACATCTTCTTTATAGTTTCTTCTAAATATAATCCTCAATAATATCAAAATCAATATAATATTATAAATTAAGATAAGTACCAAACTATTGTACTGTTGATGCTGATAAAAAGACGACAAACTTAGCTCTATCAAGGCAGGAAGAGGTCAGATTAACTTATTTATAGGGAGACAGCTCAGCTTCCGGACATAATGCTCCTCAGAACAGAAGGGCTTGGCACAGATATTCCCGCATACGAAAGTTGTCTTTCCAGTATACTTATATCCACGTCGTGATGATACGTGTAATGTTTAAGCGTTCTTTCGACAAGACCATAAGGTAAACCAAGCAGGGCTGAGTAAGGGAAAGCAAACCCGCTCCTGTTCTTTTCGTAGATGTTTATGCTTTCAAAAAAGTATTTCCTAAAGGTTTCAACGACTGACTCTTTTAGCGAAGAATGTGCTGAAAGAGTGCAGCAGTAATGTTCTATTTCGCTGTAGCTAAAAGTTTCCTTTTTACCTTCAGATCTTAAAATAGTTGCAAAAGGTTCCCACACGGTAATGGCATCAGCTTTCTCGTTCGAGAATTCTTTTAAAGCTTTCATTGGATCATCAAAATAATCGACATAAGAAGGATCCCTTATAAGAGAGCTGTTAACAGCAGTCCTCAGTATCATTTCCATTGTAGAAAGCTTGCTGCTCAGGGTTCTTGGCTTTCTGTCGGTTGCTGTGCTGAATAGATACCCTCCTCCAGATCCAGCAGGGGCTATTATCTTAACCGGAAAGCCCGCGTATGCAAAGAATATTTGAGATATTGCTGGCGAGATGCCAAAATCAAGCTTTCCCATCACAAGGTTCTTCATTACTTCAACGCCACTTTCATATACCTTAACTTCTAGCTCATATCCCTTATCTTTAATTATTTTTCTTAAAGGTATTATGTATCCGTATTCCGATGACCTAATTATCCCTATCTTAAGCAAGTTTCCAGATTCCTTTACGTATGAGTTCAACGAAACAACATAATTCTTCCCTATTCTCTCTCTTCTTATTATGTTTCTTTCTTCAAGGTGCTTAAGAACTTCGGACACCCTGCTTTTTGAGACATCGAGCACTCTGTATATGCTGCTCTGAAGAGTCTCTCCATTCTCAAGCAGCTTGATGACCTTTTCCTCTATATCTTTTTTCATCCGAACATATGTTCCGTAAATGTTAAATATTAATTTTTCCGAACTTATGTTCGGAATGGAAACCTACGGCATCGAGCAGATTCCTGCTAGAATGAGACACGGAAGCCCATTTTACCAGTTTACGCTCTGGTTTTCTAGCAACCTTACTGTAGCAGATTACGCTCTTGGGGCAATACTGGTAACGCTTGGAATTTCATGGTCATGGATATGGGTTGCTGTTTTTCTTGGTAACCTGATAGGAGCTTTTCTTGTTGGCTACCTTGCATCAGAAGGTCCACGCTTTGGCCTCCCGCAGATGATGATATCTAAAAGGATCTTTGGCGACATCGGGAATATACCTTTTTCACTTGCACAGTGGATAAGTACGCTGGGCTGGTTCTCGGTAAACGCGATAATCTCAGGTTACGTGCTTTACTATGCTTATCCGGTTTTACCGCTTACTGTGTATATAATTGTCTCAGCTTTCTCACAGATGGTTATAGCTATATTCGGGTATGAGATAATACACAGGTCTGAATTTTTACTATCATATATATTAGGAGCTTTCTTTGCTTTAACTTTAATTCTGGCGATAATGTCCAGGCCAGTACTGCCCGTCAACGTTCCTTTTAGTCCAACAGGCTTCGCAATAGCCCTTGCAACAGTATTCAGCTATATAATGTCCTGGGCGCCTTACGCTAGCGATTACAGCAGGTACCTTCCCGAAACTACCAGCAGGATAAAGGTTTTGTTGTATGCTATGCTCGGAGGTGCTGTAGCATCTATCTGGATGGAAGCAGTCGGCATGTTAATAGGGCTGGCTACGGGCAACTACAGCGGTCTGCCTACTGTGCTGCTTGGTTTTATGAACAGGTACGGAATTCTTTCTCTTACAGTTTCAGTAATTATGATATTTCTGGGGGCACTGTCAGCAAACGTCTTAAACCTTTACTCAAATTCACTCGCTCTTTTAACCCTCTACGAGAAAGCTAAGAGACACTGGGGGTTAATACTAGGCGCTGTAGTTGGCACAGCGCTCGCAATTGTCGGGGGAATCAACTTTGTCGGTTATTTTGAAGATTTCCTTTATTTTCTTGATTATTGGATAACTCCATGGATAGGCGTTATGATTGGGGCAATTTTAAACAATGACTTTACAGCAAAAAAAGCAAACATACGTTTGCTAGCGGCTTATTTCCTTTCTCTTTTGGCTTCAGTGCCTTTTATGAACCTTCAGACAGCAACATCCGGCATAATAAACTTTGTAGGGCCTTTTGCTATAGCTCTTGGGGGAGCTGACGTAAGCTACTTCGTCTCATTTACCCTAGGTCTCGTACTAGTTCTTGTTTTTAAAAGACTGACATCCTCACCGCCTTAAAAGGCTATTTCTTTAAGGCGGGTCATAGGTTCGTGGTTTATCGCCTTCATCTTCATCTCTTCATAGCTAGTGGTTGCCCACCCCGCTCCGCTCGTCCAGCGGTAGACCACGGGCGTGCCTTCAGCCACTTACCCCTATCCTCAACGGACTCGGGGATATGTAGAGCCTTCTTGAAGTATTCCTTACGGGACACGATTTAATACGCTTTAAAAGGTTTTAGTAATTTAAATTTTACCCCGCCTCTAGAAGAGGCGAGGCTTTCGTTCGTTTTGTAAAGGTATTTATGCCATAATTTTTAATTTATCTTATAAAACAATTATTTCACATTCATAAGCTAGCATCACGTTTGAGTAAATTTTTGATAAATATGTTAAAGAAGCATGCGCGCTCACAGATTGCTAGATAAATTGGATACCCATTTTAGCTGCTTACTAATTTATCAGCAATGCTTTTTTCTGTATGATAGCGTTTCAATGATAATTATGATGCTGTTTAGAACAATGTCATTCAGCATTTTTAGTCATGGCTTATAGAGAAAGCTAGCATATCTCTGCCATTTCATGAAGGATGTATCACTTACCCATTCGGGGCAATCCCCAGTGTCAAAGCATAAGACCTTGTTAAAGGGTCAGCCCGCAATTAGTTCATCGAAGCCTTACCTCAACCAAGCTATTTAGTCATGACCCATTAACTTTGATATGGCCTGTGCTCTTTAAGCACACAGTAAATTATCCTAAGCATCTTTGCAGACGCAGCTACTATTGCTTTAGCGCTTCCCTTTTGGTTCTTTCCTTACGTTTGTCCACGTAACTTAGTATCCACCTTTTAGTAATAAGTCAATGGTACACTTCATTCAGCACAGTGCCGTATTCATTCATCGAAGCTGCATTTATAGTTGCCTTATGAATATACAATTCTACGTACATGTGTTTTATATAAACTGATTTCCTAATATCACTAATCTTGCTTACATATGATTAGTTAAACAAAAGACTGAAGGCAATTTAAAGAATAAATAAAAAGCGACTATGCAGAGAATTTTTATAATGAGATTACAGTAGATAGCTATATCAAGTAGTTTACTAGTCTTGAAGCTGAAACATGCAAAAAGATAGCAGGTAAATAAAGGGTTAATTACACCAGGAACAGCTTGACTACGCCAGCAAACGAGTTCAGATCTAAAAGACGCTTGATATAATTCCTGGCTTTTATTGTTTTTATAAAACTTCTGTTTATATATATTTTGAGACGGTTTAAAATAATTTATTAAAAATGTTTAAAAACCGTTATATTACGCATTTACTTTATTAAAAAATATGGAGTACATAAATTTAGGAAAAAGTGGGTTAAAAGTTTCAAAAATAGGAATAGGAACTTGGCAGGCGAGCGGGGATGCATGGGGTCAGGACGTTATTGATGATAACATAATCAAGGCCATAAAAAGGTCATATGAGCTAGGTGTAAACCTTGTTGACACGGCCGAAATCTATGGCAACGGACATTCAGAAACAGTTGTCGGGAAGGCTTTAAAAGATATAGGTAGAGAAAACATGATCGTGGCCACAAAAGTTGCTGGAGCTCATCTCAGGCACGATGAACTTCTAAAATCAGCAGAGTTAAGCATGAAGAGGCTAGGTATAAGCTACATAGACCTGTATCAGATACACTGGCCTGATCCATGGGAACAAATACCGCTAAGAGAAACGATGAAAGCGATGGAAGAGCTTTACGTACAGGGTAAAATAAGGGCCATAGGAGTTAGCAATTTTGCAGTAAGAGATCTTGAAGAAGCGAGATCTTACCTTTCAAAGACAGATATAGTTTCAAATCAGGTTCGTTACAACATGCTCCAGAGAGAGATAGAGGAGGAGGTAATGCCATACTGCAGGAAGAACGGTATAACCATAATCGCTTGGAGCCCCCTTGCTCAAGGTGCCCTGACCGGAAAGTACAACGTAGAAAACGTACCGAGGGACAGAATAAGGAGCGGAAATGAGGTATTCAAACCTGAAAACATGAAGCAAATAGAACGTCTTCTAAAAATTTTAAAAGAAATAGCACAAAAAAGGAAAAAGACTGTAGCTCAGGTTTCACTTAACTGGGTCATATCTCACGAAGGCGTGATTGCAATACCCGGAGCGAAAACCCCCGAACAGGCTGAAGAGAACGCAGGAGCTGCTGGTTGGAAGCTTTCAGATGAAGAGTTAAAACTCATTGAAAACGAGCTTTCAAAGATAGACATAGATTATATGTGAGGAGATTTTTGCTTTTTAATATAAATATAGAAATAGAATGCATACTTAGCGTGTCGTTAACTTAAGCTTGTAATTTGTTTACTTTGTGCAATCAACAAAATTGACTTAACCCATTCAGAAAGCCGATCATTAGAGAATGAAGCTGAACCAATTTCCTCTTGAGCGTATAATTATAAAAGAACCTAAAGGCTTGCGAGACTTATATGGTCAAATTTTGGCTTTCTATACGTTCTCAAAAACTTCTGTCCTGCACTTTTTGTATGTTCATCCATCTTTTCCATTAAGTTCTTCAGGCTCATATATAACATGATATACCATAAGAGCTCCTTTTTTGTAAGCAGTCTTCTTACCAGAATTCTTTACAAGCTTTCTTAGAAATGTTTTTAGTTGAGGTTCATATGCTACCCATAGCTTCCAACTAAAGTTTATTTCAGTTTGATCAATAAATATGCAATTGACGTCGTGTTTGTCAACGTGAAAGGAATTTATACGAAAGAATACTTTTGAATTCATTTCCATATTGCAACGTGGCTTCTCTTAATTATTGGCTCGAGTACATGGGAAGCTATCTTCAAGCTCAAACGGGAAAAATAATCAAAACATAGATTATAAGTGCTATTGAGGTCCTTTTTCTGGTTTGTATGATTATTTGTTAGAAATAGGGATTTGTTAAATAAATTTAAGCATTAACTTAAAGGCAACAATTTCGACATTTAAACGTTTATATTTTAAAAAATCTATCTTATAAATGAGGAAAGTTGCCTTTATAACCGGCGCTCTTGGTCAGGACGGTGTGCTTATTTCTGAGCTTTTGAAGAATAAAGGGTACAAGGTTGTTGGCTTTATAAGGGAAAAGCCGCGAAGACACAGCATAGCAAACTCATACTTTGAAAAATTTTAGCTCCTTTTTTGAAGGTGATATTCTTAACTATGAAGATGTTGAGGCTGCTCTTAAGAGCTACGAACCAGATGAAATTTATCATCTTGCTGCTCAGACGCATGTTCTGGAAAGTTTCAGGAACCCGGCATATACGCTGCAAGTAAATGTGCTTGGAACTGAAAACCTGTTAAGGGCAGTAAGAAGTCTTAACCTGAACAGCAAAATATTCTTTGCATCCTCTGTTGAAATATTTGGGAGTCCAGAAAAAACGCCCCAGAACGAGCAGACGCCCTTTAACCCGCTTTCACCATTTGCGGTTTAAAAACTTGCCGCTATGCAACTCTGTTCTATCTACAGAAAGGCCTATGGTATGTTTATATCAAGTGGCATACTTTTTGACCACACAAGCGAAGCGAGAGGCGAAGATAACCTAACTCAGATGGTTGCAGTATGGGCGGCAAAGATGATGCTGGGAAACTATGAGGACCTAAACGTGGGTAATCTGAATGCGAGAAGGGATTGGAGTTATGCTAAGGACTTTGTAAATGCTATGTGGCTTATGCTTCAACAGGATAAACCAGACGATTTCGTCATAGGCACGGGAGAACAGCACACAGTCAGAGAGCTGATAGAGAAAGCTGCAGAAACGGCTGGCGCAGAGATATCATGGACAGGCTCTGGGAAAGAGGAAAAAGGCTTATGTACAAAGGCAAAACAGTTTCTAGGGTTTATATTGATCCGGCTTTGGTTAGACCAATAGAATCAGAAAACTATATGGCAGATTATAAAAAAGCAAAAAGCGCGCTGAGGCGGGAACCGACGCTCAGGCTAAAAGAAATAATAAGATTGATGATAAACACAAAATACTACTCTCTGTCGTTAATGAAAAATGTTTCAAAGTAATTAGGTATCGTGGTTCATAAAACGATGAAATTTTTACAAAAGCTGAAAGTTTTGTCATTTATGGGTGGATAAAAATAAAACGGTTAGAGTTTAAATCGGTAAACTACTCTGCCCTTAAGGACGTGATCCCTGGCGAAAAAAGATGGAGTGCTGCTCTTCTCCTAAACATTTCGGATTTCACAGACCCGAGGTCTGAAAGGCTTTCGGGGCAGTATTTCTGAGAAGATAATGTGCAAAAGAGGATTCGCCCATTAAACCCTAAGGTAATAATTTTTCTTCATATAACTTCTGGCATATAATTTTTTAGAACGTTTTTGCGGTCATTTCTGAAAAGCTTAACAGCTTCAGGAAGGTTCTGGAGTATATCTTCAGCAGTCATTCCATCTTCACCTTTTCTAGCCGCAACAAGATCACCAGAAAGCCCGTGAAGAAATACGCCTGTTCTCAAAGCATCGCCGGGTTCAAGCCCTAGCCCCATCATAGCAGCAATAGTTCCCGTAAGTACATCACCCGATCCAGCTGTCGCCATGCCTGAGTTGCCGCTCATATTTATGAATACTTTACCGTCAGGATATGCTACTAAGCTGTGAGCTCCTTTAAGCACTACATAAGATTTTAGATTTTCAGCAGCCATTTTGACTGTATCAATTCTATTCGACTCAACCTCGCTTATGCTAATATTCATGAGTCTTGCCATTTCACCTGAATGAGGGGTAAGGATTGTTGGCTTCTTTCTTGATTTTAACAGCGAGACGTTTGCAGAAAGCGCTGTAAGGCCATCTCCGTCAACTATTACTGGTACATCAATTTCAGCTACAAGATCTCTGATAAGCGACTGTGCTTCATTATCAAGAGATATGCCAGGGCCTAGAATGGCAAAGTCTATCTCGAGATTTTCTATGAGCTCAAGTATTTTCTTTTTGTTTGAACTAGAAAGAGCGCCGTTTTCGTTTTCTTCCATAGGTAAGTAAACAACTTCGCTGGCCTTTGCTGCTATAAAAGGTATTATTGTTTTAGGAGCTGCAAGCCTTACATATCCTCCTCCGGCCTTAAGAAATGATAGAGATGAAAAATAAGGTGCACCATAGTAGTTTTTTGCGCCTGCGACGACAATAAGCTTACCAAAAGTTCCCTTGTGACCCCAAGGCAGCCTTGGTGGAAGCTCTGGTGGTTCGTTGATTTCAACCTTTATTTCATCAGAATCGTAAAGTTCTTGTGGGAAAGATATGTGAGAAACGTACAGCTTTCCGCCATATTTATACCCGGGATACAGAAGGTTTCCGAGTTTTGGAAGTCCAAAGGTCACAGTACAGCAGGCTTGTATGGCCGAGCCGTGAACCTTTCCGTCGTTTCCTCCTATCCCTGAAGGTATGTCGACACTGAAAACAGGCTTTTTTGCAAGATTTGTTTGTTCTATTACAGCCCTGTAGATCCCAGTTATGTTTCCAGAAAGTCCTGTTCCGAAAAGGCCATCAACAACAGCATCGCACCATAATAGTGATGATCTGTATTCTTCAAAACTTTCATTTTCTTCTTTGATTATACCTGTAACCAAGCCTATCTTTAAAGCTATATCATAGTTTTTTAGAGCTGGACCTGAGAACTTTGCTGGATCGCCCACAATAAAGGTCCTTACGCTGCCTCCACCGGAGTTAAGCTTTCTTGCTACTACTAGAGCATCTCCCCCGTTATTTCCGGTTCCTGCTATTATAACGAACTTTTTACCGAAGACTCCAAGCTCCTTCTGGATAACGCTGTATACAGCGTTGCCTGCGTTCTCCATAAGCAGCAAATGATCTATACCGTATTTTTCAACAGCAATGGAATCAAGCCTTTTCATCTCTTCAACTGAGCTTACCTTCATCCTTTTTACCCCCGTAAACTACCCAGCCCTTCCGAGTTGGGCTTCCTGCTCCATCTATACGCTTACGCGGAAAGTATTTAGCATCTACCCTATCTATCATAGCGAAAGCTCCTCCTTTAGAATAACCAAGACTGAAGCTAAATTTTTGTCGACGTTGCAACAGGAGCAAGTTAACTCAAAAATGTCAAGCTTAATGTGTTTTCTGCAAACATGGCAAACTCCTGTTGTTTTAACAAACCTTCCTACCTCTACAGTAGTGCTAATCTCTCTCCTAATCAAGGTTTGTTTTCTCTTTTCCCTGTTCTTAGCATTCCTCTTTAAGTTTAGCACTAAAAATATTAATACTTTTTGCAAATAAAAACATTCCTATAATGGGACTATCTAAAGCTCACGTAAAGAGACTTTCGCCCCTTACCCCCACATGTTAAAATTATTAGCCATAAAAAAATCAATAAATAAGTATATTTATACTTAGTCGATGATTATAGAATAGCCATATTAAAACATAACATATATCTCGAAAAAATTCTAGCTAATTAATTATAACATAATCGAGAAGGTTAGCCAGTAGTTTACTTTGCAAACGTATTGTTTAAAAACTATAACACATAATATTATTGTAAAGTGAAAGACAAACGACTTGGGGAATTAATAATAAGTGCTATAAGTGATTATGGAGATGAAACGCTTGCTAAGACTATATTATGGTATATGAAAAACAAAAAGAAGATGGACATTGATGAAATATCTGAAAGGCCTGAAGAATTTGTAGCGTTCCTCAAAGATGTGTATGGCCCTTTTGAACATTTTATTGAAGAAATGATGATCGAAAAAATATCGCAGGCGTACGGTGTTCCTAAAGAAAACGACCTCGTAACTATGATAAAGAGGCTTTTTGAAAATAAAATTTAAAGCAATTATAGTTTTACCTTGTTAAGAGTTAAAATAGAATTTAATGCTGAATGACAGTTAACAATTTCATAGAAGTTTTAACATTAACGTTAACCTTGCGATGTATAGCCTAAAAAGTGCATGATTTTTGCACTATAAAAGTACTTTTTTACAGCTTAAAAGGGTAAATGTGCATTACAAAGTTCAAATTTATGAATTATATGTGAAAAATTTGTTTCACTTTTGAATGTTTTTTACAATTTTATTTCACATATTTGTTTTTAACCAGCGTTATAATATATTTTAACATGGATGAATGCACTAAAAAGCATGTGCTTTCTATAATAAAACACAGTGGCATTACCCATATAACAGAATCAATTTCAAAGTTAGCGGCTAATTTTGATATATCCGAGGAAGATCTTTTAAGTATCTTGAAAAATGCAGATCTGAACAAAGTCTACGACTTTGAGCCAATCATTGATGAGATATCAAGGATAGGCAACGTAAAAAGGTGTACGCACGTTATAGGGGAATCTGGTGCACAGTACGTTTTTGATATGCTTGCTGATTTGGACGAGTTCAGGATCGCTGTATACATAAAAATTGGCAAGCCAAACCTTAAAGAGATAATGAAGTTCCTTATGGCTGTATATGATGCGAAAATAGATGACTGGTTATTCATAGCCTTCCCCACTACCGAAAAGGACTTCTCCTCTTACTCAACAAACATAATAGAAGCTAAGGACATAAACGATGCAGTAAAAAATTTAAGGGTTGTTCTAGAGGATAAAAGAAAGGGTTATCAGCTGCAGCACTATAACCATAACTCTCGTAGCGTTCTTTAACTGTTTTATGTAGTTTCTATCTAGGTTCGGCCTTTTTAGAACTGAAACTTTTTTCATAAAAAAGGCAAAAAGAATAAGAGAGAACCCCATGTACAACAGGTTAAAGCTTTTGAAAGAAATCAACAGCGCTGTTTCAGCTACTAACTGAGCGACAAGCAATACCTTAAGCAAATTTATTGCATTATCTTTTCCGTAAGCCACTGCGAAAGTAATTACCCCTGTTCTCTTGTCACCTTCGTAGTCAAATATATCTCCTAAATTTATCGAAAACTCAGCCCAGAGCATTAATATCAATGCCATCAGAATGACCTTGATCGAAAAACCAGTTATGGAGATAACTGTGAGCGGCGCTATGAAAGCGCCAAGACCGCTGATCCCTATCTTTGACCACCATTTAGACTTTGCTCTTATACCATTTCCAGAATAAGCATATGCTAAAATTGCAGAAAATAACAGAAAAGCATCAAAAAGAAGGTTTATAAAATAACCTAGAATGAAAGCTAGTGCGTATAAGGCGATTATAAATAACTGCGCAGTCCTTTTGCTGACCTTTCCCGACGCGAGAGGCCTTTTAGGGTTGTTTATTCTGTCTTCTTCAAGATCAAGCAGGTCGCTTAATGTGTAGTTTGCCAGAGATATAAGATAAACTGACAAAGTTGAAATTATAAGGATAGAAGGTAATATCCTTAAACCTAAAACAGTAAGCAGCGTTGCGTCAAAAGCCACTACGTACACAATAACGCTTAACCTGGCTTTAATAAGGGACAGTATTTCAAGCATTTAGATCACCTCTAGGCTTTATAATGTTGTAAATCGGATCTTCTTCTCCTTTTTCGAACAACTTTTCAAAAACGTTATCAAGCCTTTCTGCAACAGTCGGACTTTTGAACCTAAAAGCAACGAGCGGTGCAGAGTCAAAAGGATCTGGTATTTCAACGCCTATTTCTTCTTTGTCGACGATAATAAAGCTAAACTGCACATTACTAACTTTTATTTGTAGGTTTGGTGAAGAAAGCAAATAATTTAAAGTTTCTAAAAGTGTATTATCAAGAGTAAGATATGAAAGGTTAGCAAGCCTGACAGCTACAGCCTTTCTATCGCTTACGATCTTTATTTGAACGTCTTTTTTAACTATATCTTTAAGGTACTTATGGATTATCGGATCGCTGTACCTGGTGGCTATCTTTACGACCTTTTTTGCGTTAACTAGTGCAGACAGGTCTGTAGTCAGCGATTTCCAGTCGATATAGACTTTTACTGGCTCAAAATTAGATAGCCCTACCATCTCTTCTAGGTCCTTCAGGAGTGTATAAGAAAGTTCGTCTTCGTTATTCTTGTTTAGCAGCTTTGTTATGCCCTTTATCTCGTTCTCCTTTAAAAACCACTGGCGAAGTTTGTCCTGCATGCTGTAAAGAAAATAACCGAAAGGGCTTAGGTAGTATTTTCCATCTTTTTTTACAGCTATACCAATATCATTAAGCTCTCTAAGCGCATAGTAAAACGTTCTCCTTTGAAGGCCTAAAGACTTTAACGAGCTTTCGCTTGCGTCTACACCATTATAGAGCGCTTTGAAAAGCTTATAGTTGCTTTTTTTTGAAAGCGCCTTCTGTACTATATAAATTTTGTCTTCCTCCATATGTAACAGAATAACATTACTTACTTTTATTTTTTACTGGTTAAGCTGTGCCTTATCATCTATTTAATAAAAAACGCAGGAAAATCTATAGCAGACTACTAAAAAATTAAATCGATGTTCTAATTTTATCAGTAAAACTAAAAAGCTGCTAACGCTTTTTGTTAGCATGTTGCAGGAGATTTATGTCTTTATAGAAATCCCAAAAGGGAGCAACATCAAGATAGAGTACGATGAGAAGCTTAAGGGCCTCAAGGTAGACAGAATACTTTATACAGCTACTGTATATCCTTTCAACTACGGTTTTATTCCTGGCACAATAGGCGAAGACAAAGATCCACTTGACTGCATTGTCATAACATATGACCCTCTGCCTCATGGAGTTTACATAAAAGCAATTCCGATAGGCATGCTAGTAACTGAAGACGAACGCGGCATCGACAAAAAAATAATAGCAGTGCCCCATCCTTCTATAGACCCGAAGTTCAGTAACGTTAAGAGCCTTGAAGACCTGCCTCCGGGAATTAAGGAAGAAATAAAGCACTTCTTTGAGCATTATAAGGAGCTTGAAAGTGGTAAATGGGTAAAGGTGCAAGGTTATGAGCAGGCTGAAGAAGCAATAAGAACTATAGAAGAAGCGTTCTGGAGAGCCAACACTCTATGAAAACCTTTTAAAAAGCTGTAAAAGTTAAAAAGCAACGGTTAAACAATCGTAAACTACATTATGGATGTTTCTGATGCAAGGCTTATTTACCTTGGGATACCTGGAGGAGAATACGACCTGCTTTATCAGTTACTCGATGAATTCTCGGAAATAAAAGATAACGCAAGGCTAATAATAAGCACGCAGTGGACAGAAACGTTTACAAAGCTTTCTACTATGCTTCTTCCGTATTTGCTGCATCGTCCAAATGGGAACTTTTTGGTCTAACAACGGTAGAGTATATGGCTGTTAGGACCCCTGTTGTGGCATATTCTGTTGGTGGGGGTTAAGGGAGACAGTTATGGGCATAAGGGAAAACCCTTAGGAAGGTATAGGGTTTATAGTTGAACCAGAGAACATTAAACAGTTTTCTGAAGCGCTTACAACGTCTGATACTTTCGCGCGCAGCTGAAGAAAAGAATGATGATTTGCTTTATGTGGCGCCAATGTTGCACATGGATAAAACTGATTTATGGGAAAAAGTAAAGGCTTAACTCGATAAAAAGGGTTGACAAAAACTTCAGGTGGAGCTCATCTGCAAATTCCCTTCTTGAGTGTTATTAAAAGGCTATCCAGATGGCTTATTATAGATCACAGGCATGCTTCTGACATTGAGATGATCCTATCCGACCAACTTCTTGGGAATAAGGAGAAGAAGACTTACCCTTATCGGGGGTTAAAACACTTTATCGAGAAGCTTTTGATGTGTTTGCTTTCAAAAGTTATAGACGTAACAACTAAGGTGAACTTTTTCATTGATTGCAAAAGAATTAGTTGCAAACTGACACGCCAATCCCATTTTTGTTCTATTAAATATATAATCACACTATGTCGTACAAGTCCATCTAAACGGTTACAGGCTTTTTGAACGCGCCAGCATCTTTCATTTTTATGACCTCCTCGTTGTACTCATATATTATCAGTGTCCTGTTGCTTTAGTTGTTCCTTACTGTCCGTAAAGGTTCAAAAGCATTATTCATAAATTAATCCAATATTCTAAAAATATAATGAACTTTTATTAGGTTGTAGGATTGTATCTAGTTTGCAAAAAGCTAGCGCTAAAAAGTTTTGATCTACTCTCGTGCGAGAGGACTTTCGTCCCCTTAACTATCGTTATGTTAAATTTTTTCTAAATTTGAAATGTATTTTTCTTTGCTACTCCAAAAGGAAGATAGAAAAGAATTTTTTGCTATCTGTTTTATTTCAGAAAAATTAAGGTTTAAAGCCTCTGCTATAGCTTCATAATTTTCATTTATATAACCTCCAAAGTATGCAGGATCATCTGAGTTTATTGAGACTATAATTCCAAGATCGAGGGCTTTCTTCACCGGCACTTCTTTTATATCCTTGAAGTACTCTACAGCTACTGATGCTAGAGGACACATTGTAACAGGAATCTTGTTCTGAACAACGTAGTTGACAAGGGACTGATCCTCGAACATGTGGTATCCATGGTCTATCCTAGATACTTTTAAAAGCTTTATAGCTTCCCATACGTATTCTGCTGGAGCTTCTTCACCTGCATGAGCTACAGCTATGAAACCTTCATCCCTTGCCCTTT